>NZ_VEGP01000058.1 GCF_007679495.1 Paenibacillus sp. 32O-W
ATCAAAACCGTTCGTCCGGAAGATATGGAGGATGGCAGAATCTATCGGTCTGCGGGCGAGCACTTCATCAAGGAGCATGTCAGCCCGGATGCACTCGATGTGGATATCGAGACGAGACGCTACCATTATCAACGCGTTCCTTTCCTGCGGAATTATTTGCGCAAAGCGAGAGCGTGGACCAATCGAGTATTTAACGGGATCGGACCGAAATATTTACAGCATTACCTAGATGAATTCTGTTTTCGTCTGAATTTACAATTGCAGAACGTCCCAATTTTTGATCATCTCGCCCGTGCTTGTTTAAGGACATCGATGGAAAGGCCATAAACATCGAAAAGAGAGTATCCTATCCCCCATGACTCGGTTTGATCATAGGGGTGGGATTGGTTTATGTGCATTCAGAGCTTTTATGTGTAGTCAGGGTTTGATGTGCATTCAGAGCTTTTATGTGTGGTCAGGGGGATATAGTTAGTTTTCATAAGTATGTAAATTTATTCTTTTATTAATGTTGCACATTTGATCTTGGGATATTTCTGACGAAATGCCAAAGTTGCAATGGTTGGGTTAGTTTGGTTAGTTGGGGTCGTTGATGGTTACTATCTAACAGAACGTCGCGCCGTTTATTTTCTGAGCGAAGGGGATAACAGTCAGAAGCTTGCGAGAAGGGATATATGTAATATTTCTGGGCAAAGAATTCAACAAAAGGTATGGTTAAAGAGAATGAGTTGCACTTTGAAAAGGAACAAGCGCGGTGCATGGAGATACCGATCTTACCCAGTTTCGCGAAACCAGACAATGGTTGACAGACTAGTATGCAAACGTATCACATATTAGTTCGCAAATGAGTAACGATATATTCTGCATCACTCCCAACCCCGGTTAACAAGGCGGAGGCGCGATTATATTGCCAAGGTAATCCTACATAATATAGATTTGGAACCGTTGTACTAACCCCCCGGCTATGGACCGGACGACCATTCTCGTCTAATACCCCGGGTATCTCCAGCCATGAATAATCCGGACGGAAGCCGGTTGCCCAAATGACGTTATCCGGGCTCAACTTCGTACCATCTTCAAACTCAATTTTTCCAGAACTAATCCTTACTGCCCTTGGTTTCATGCGGACTTGTCCGGTTCGGATCAACTGGGGGATGGGGCTTCCGAATACCGGGTCTTCCATCCGCCGAAGCTTTCGTCCCCAGAATAAATTTCCATCCGCTCTCAATAGGCCCAGCTTATCCAGCCACCAAAAGACGCTTTTTCCCAACCACTGAAGCGGAAGGAATTTCATTCGATGACCCACCGATAAATAAACTTCTCTCTCCCCTGCTAATTCTGCAGCGATTTGTGCCCCCGAGTTTCCTCCGCCGACAACAAGGACGGTGCCTTCCTGCAATTGGGTTGAATTACGGTAAGAGGCGGAATGCAACTGCCTAACGGACATCGGAACTTCCTGAGAAAAGTCGGGAACATAAGGGCGTTGAAAAGGGCCTGTGGCGACTATGATCCTTCTTGCCTGAATGACTCCGGAAGCAGTCCAACAACGGAACCCGGAACCGTCCTGCTGTAAACGAATAAGTTCCGTATTTAGCTGTATATTGAGAGAAAACCTGTTGGCATAAGTTTGTAAATATCGAGCCTCCTCATCTTTGCTTGGGTAACCATTCCCCTCTTCTGTCATTGCTAACCCGGGCAAGGAGCTGTAGTGTCTCGGAGTAAATAAAACCAGAGAATCGTATCTTGATTTCCAAACTGCCCCTATTTCCTCGTTTTTGTCTATGATTAAATAGGAGATGCCGGTTTGTTGTAAAAAATATCCCGCAGCAAGTCCAGCTTGTCCCGCTCCAATAACAAGAACATCCACATCTCTTTTCAACATTTTCATGACCCTCTTTCAAAGAGTATATTTAAATATGAACATATGATCATATACAATTATATATTTTATATAGTTTTTGTCAATGGACTGAAGTATGTATGGATTACCGGCAAAAATAAATCCTGCGGCTCTTGCTCGCAGGATTGTATGTTTGTTAACTCCATAGCCGGATGAGGAAAAGCATGGCGAATATGAACAGGCCGCAAGCGATGAAAGTCCAATCCTTCGCCTCTATTTTCAGCATAACACCGGAAGTGCGCTTCATCCCGGTTCCGGTGTATCCTCTAATCTCCATCGCCGATGAAAATTGATCAGCCAAATGAAGCAAAGAGGCAAGCAAGGGGATAAGAACTGCGGGTAGTTCACGCAAGGCTATTCGTCCGGGCTTGCTCCCGGATTTCGCTCTTGCTCTTGCAATTCTGGAGAAGCGTTCCCATTCCGAGAAAATTAGAGGAATAAATCGAAAGACCAGAGCAACGGACAGAGCCAAGGCTTCCACCGGAAGCCGGATACGTTTCAAGAAGGACAAACCTTGCTCCAATCCCTGCTTCATTCTCATGGAGCCGACAGCCAAGGGGAGCAGGGCTCCGATCAGCAGCAGGCACCAGATTCGGGAAAGCTGCAGCATTGTTTGCTGAGCAGCCTGCATGGAAAAGCCGATGGACAGATGAAATCCATCAGTTCCATGCACGGATAGCCGTAACCCGGCCACAACGGAAGAGAGGACCATAAACAGTAAAAAGCCTGAAGCCAGTCGGCGGACAGGCCTCCACCCGGCTTTTGCCCCAGCCAGCGCGGCAGCCGTAATGATTAACCCGGCGGCAACCCCCGCCCAAGAGCGCTGCAGCAAGATCCCTACGGATATTAACATATATACGACCCATATGGAACGGGGATCGCAGCTTTGCAGCCAGCTCTTGACCGGGGCCCCGGCGGCCGGCTTCGTCACGCTTGCCGTTTCCCGGGAAGCTTCCGTTGCAGCCGGAAAAGGCTTGGCGACACGCGGGTCATTGCCGACTCCCGGCATGGGCTTTTTGCCTCGCCCGGTAGTGCCGACTACAGATGCATTATTGGTGCCTTGTACGGTAGTGCCGACTACAGATGCATTACTTTTGCCTTGTGCGATGGTGCTATCTCCTTGCGCAAGGCCGTTTTGCGCGGTAGGACCCACTATCAGTGCCGGGTCATACTCTTGCTCAGTGGCACCGGCTATCGGCGACGGGCCGTTTTCCTGCGCGGCGGCGTCGCTTCCTGCCCGCGCATGAAGAGCAAGCGCGATTGCGGCGGCCAGTTGCTCCGGCGCAAGCCAGCCTGACGGCAGCTTAAGCCCCTGCCGCTTCAGCAGCTCGGCCGCCCGCAGCCCGTCCGGCGGCAGCAAGCCAGCCTCCAGCAGCAGCTCCGGGCGGCGCAGCAATTCCTCGCCGGGTACTGTCGCGGATACCGTTCCGTCATTGATAATCCATACAAAATCCGCCATAGGGAGGAAAGTATCCAGATCATGCGTAGCCAGTACTATTCCGGCACCGGTTTCTCTCTTCCACGTTTCAATGTAACGGGCAAACGATCCCAGCCCTTCCCCATCCAGGCCTGCGGTCGGTTCATCCAGCAGGAGCCACTCCGGGCGGCAGGCAAAGGCTGTAGCCAGAGCAACTCTTCGCTTCTGCCCCCCGCTAAGCGTTAACGGATTTTCTCCCAGAAGCTCTTCGGAAAGGCCAACTATCGAAAGCGCCTGGGCTATCCTTCGCTTTTCTTCCTCCGGTGACAGGCGGAGCGGTTTCAACGAATATTTGAACTCCTGCAGAACGGTCCTGGCGAATAGCTGCTGCTCGGGGCTTTGAAATACCAGGGCGCTTCTGCGGAGAATGTCCCGGCTTATCCGGCCCCTATTCCAGAAAGGCTCTCCCCCTAACGCTATCGTCCCTTCCGATGGCTCCGTCAATCCGGCCACAATATCCAGCAGCGTTGATTTTCCGGCGCCTGTACGTCCTACCAGCAAAGTTAGAGATCCGCTGTGCAAGGTTGACGTAACTTCCCTGAGCAGCCATGTCTCCTTATGCTTCGGCGAAGTAACGCCGATGCCTTCAAGCCGTAGATCCATAATTGTCCACCGCCTCGCCAAGTTGTTCCACAGTTACAGGCCACGAAGGAAGGCGAATGTTCCGCTTCCGCAAGGACCGGGCCACTTGTACGGCATACGGCTGCTCATACCCTAGTCGCTGACAGGGGGTAACGTCATCCGCATGCGAATGATTTTCCCGGCTTCTGTCTCTGTCTTGCGCTGTCACATCTTCTCCGTAGAAAAAGGAGGGGACTGTCCCATCGAACACAAGCTTCCCGCGGTCCAGCGCTACTACCCGATCCGCCCAGGCCAGCTCCTCCATCCATTGGGTAATCCAGATGATGGTCGTCCCCGCTCGCTTAAGCTCTTGCGCAATATGAAGCACATTAAGCCGGGAAGCCGGATCGAGCATGGCTGTCGCTTCGTCAAAGACAAGCACAGCCGTATCCGTAACCAACCAGCCGGCTACAGCCAGCAGCTGCTTCTGCCCTCCGGATAGCTCTCCAACCGGATGGTCGAGAGGCAAATTCAAACCAACACGGCTGAGCGCCTGCTCTGCTTTGTCCGGCATTTTTGCAGGCTCTACGGCCTCATTTTCCATAAGAAAACAAACATCCTCGTATAGAGTTTCGCCGACGATTTGCGCATCCGGCTGCTGCCCGATCATTCCTATCCGCCTTCCGTTGACCCATCCCTGCTTTATCGTACCCGCCGAAAGAGGACAGCTACCGGATAGAACTTTAGCCAGAGTGCTCTTTCCGCTGCCATTGCGCCCAACAATCCCGATCCATTCTCCTTTAGAGATGGAGATATGAATGTTGGAGAGCACTTCATGACTTCCGCTCCCTTTTCGAAAATATACCGATGCTCCTTCTAGCAAAAACTTCTCGTCCACCGATTCCACGATTTTCCCGGAACCTCTTTTCCATATGTAGTCTTTGTGATAAAATGCGAATTGTTAACCATTAAATACATAAACAAGGTTAACAAATGAAAGGAGAATATGCAATGAAAACTTCGGCCGTTACGGTTCGCGGGTTGACCTTCAGCGCAATGTTCGCTGCTTTATTGGTCGTCCTCAGTTTTGTAACAATTTACACCGGTTTTTCCCCTGTACCCATTACTCTGCAAAATTTCGCCGTAATGCTGGCAGGTGCCATCCTCGGCGCCCGCTATGGATTGATAAGTATCGGGACGGTAGTTGTGTTAACCACCCTCGGTTTTCCACTGCTGCACGGAGCGGGAGGTCCGGGACTGATCTTTGGGCCCACCGGCGGTTTTATATGGGCATATCCGATATCCGCTTTGCTTATAGGTTTCTTTGTCAACCGAATTCAGGGAAGAGGTGTGGCCGCATTCATCCTGATCTTCGTAGTTATGTTCGCATTCGGTTCGCTTTTGCTGTACGTTACGGGTATCCCTTGGCTTGCTTATTCAAGTAAAATATCTTTCGGCAAAGCGCTCGCGATCGGCTGCTACCCTTACCTGCCAGGTGATGCTATCAAAGCATTCGCAGCTGCTCTTATTGTACTGCCGGTGCGAAAAATATTCCCCGCCTCCAGGCTCACAGAAGGCAACAGCCACATCATTCGTCGGGAGCCCTGATCTGCTTCCCGTTCAGCGCTTTCCACCAGTGTCAATAAACGGTTGGAATGCAGCTTGGAGGTGGCCGGCTGAGGGCCGAAAGGGTTTTGTAGCATGGACAGACATGAACTTTCTGGTTTATGCATATTTTTATGAGAAAAGCATCTGCAGCCAATTCCTATGGCGAGTTCTTCCGCTATGTTCGAAGAAATGGGAGAGACCGATCGCCGAATGGAAGAAGCTTGAAATGTTACATCGATCAAAGTACGAGACAGAAACTGAATCCACAAAAAAAACCGCCCGGGCTTTAACACCCTGGGCGGAACCATGATCGTCCGTAAGCCGACCTTTCTCGCTGAACGGCGGGCAGGCACCTAAAGTGGAACCAGCCTTGATATTCTTGTTGCTGCTGCACTCTTTGGAGTGTAAAAATGATCATCGGCGAGTTCATGCTTTATTTTTTCAATTGCTCGAATAAGCTCTGCAATGCTCTGGCCCGATGGCTGATCCGGTTTTTCTCATCGAGGGACAATTCCGCCATGGAGCAATGATATTCCGGCAAGTAGAACAAGGGATCGTAACCGAATCCCCCATCCCCTCTGGCTTGCTTCAGAATATAACCCGGCACGCGTCCTTCCGCCTGATGCTTCGTGTCTGTGGCGGGATCGTAAAGCACAAGCGCACAGACGAAGCTGGCTTCACTGAGGCATTCGGGATGCCCGTCTCCCGGGGATGCTTCGGCTGCAAGCTTATTCAGCTCGGACAACAGCTTGGCGTTATTGGCGCTATCCGATGCATTCTCTCCGGAATAACGCGCCGAATATACACCGGGGGCACCGTCTAAAGCATCGACGCATAGGCCCGAATCGTCCGCCAAGACAGGAATCCGGAGAACGTCCGCTATGGTGCTTGCCTTAATCCAGGCGTTATCGGCAAACGTTTCACCATCTTCAACAATGTCGGGCAGCCGGTCGTAATCGGCCAGGCTCCGCACCGTCCATCCCAGCGGTTGAAACCAGTTGGCAAACTCCCTAACCTTGCCGGGATTGCCGGTGGCGATGACCAAGGTCTTTTCTTTAACTGGTTGCATGATTTCCCACCCCGATGCGGGAGGCGATATCGCCCAGCACCTTCTTCTGTTCTTCGATCAGCTGCCGGATTCCGGCTTCGGACACTGCAAGCAGCCCATCCAATTCGGTTCTGGAGAATGGGGCCTCTTCCCCGGTCCCTTGAATTTCTACGAATTTGCCGGAGCCCGTCATCACCACATTCATATCTACCTTGGCCGAGGAATCCTCAGCATAGTTTAAATCCAGGCAAACCTGCTGGTTGACGATCCCCACACTGACCGAAGCCAGAAAATCAGTTATCGGGTAAGCGGATAATGCTTGGTTCTTGAACAATTTATCAACCGCTATGGCCATAGCGACAAAAGCTCCGGTAATTGAGGTCGTCCTGGTGCCCCCATCCGCTTGGATGACGTCGCAGTCCAGCGTAATGGTTCGCTCACCCAAACGCTCCAAATCAACGACCGAGCGCAGAGCACGCCCGATCAGCCTCTGGATTTCCATCGTCCGGCCGCCCAGCTTGCCCTTCACCGATTCCCGCTGGTTACGGACCTGGGTTGCTCTCGGGAGCATCGAATACTCGGCATTTATCCAGCCCTTGCCCTGCCCTTTCATAAACGGAGGAACCCTGTCCTCTACGGTAGCGTTGCAGAGCACTTTCGTCTCTCCGACACTTATGAGCACAGATCCTTCCGCATATTTAACATAATGGGGAGTCAGAGACAGGGGTCTAAGTTGGTCGTACTGTCTTCCGTCAATTCTCATTCATGAAGTCCTCCTAAGCTTGCTAGATAGCACAATTACACAATTAGAGTATACCTCATTTTACCAAAGCCTATGAGGAAAATCATCCGAAGGCGAAAAAGGAAGCCCGAACTCCCCTTTTCGCCGCATCATTACATCTTCAGATCATTGACGTGGGCAGGACGACTGACCGGCTTTGCATAGTTTTGATCGTCGGTTGCACTGACCTTGGCTTCGCCATCGACCAGAATCTGAACCTGGCTGGCTCCCGTATTTTCAGTGACCGACAGAACGATCGAATTGACCGCTTCGGGAGTCGTCTTGTCGTTTTCATTCAACAAACTGGCATCAAAATTAATCGTTACGAGCTCGTTATCCTCCGAGTTCTCCACTTCCAACACCTTGGCTGAGGCGGACAGCACCGGCAGCATTCCTTTATTGGCACCCGGGCCTTTAATCAACTCCTCCACGGCGGCCTGAACGATGTTGTCTGTCCGGTCTACCATACGTGTCACAGGGACGAAGTAGGTGAAATCGTCGGATGCTTTTTTCAGGAAATAGAGAGTGACCGGAGTCGAGCGGCCAAGATTGACCCCGCTTGCGACCTCCATATTGATGCCCAGATCCCGGCTCAGAGCCCCATTGATCGGAGTGTGATCGACCGGCATTTCCGTTAGCGGGTTGCCGTTGATGCTCAATTCCACCTGCTCAACCGTCGGGAATCCGGTCAGCGTCCAAGTAATGGCCTCCAGCAGCTTGCGCTCATCCTCTTTCTTATAATTTTGGAACGATTTATTGAAATCTACTGAAGCCGTCTTGGTTTCCTGATCGATATTTACCGTCATTTGCGTTCCTGCCGGAAGCAGAGCGGAGAAGCCTTCGGGAAGAAGCGCCTCTCCTGGTCCGCCTTCCACCATGTACTCAAGCGATTTTCTTGCAATCCCTTCCTCCCAGGGAAGATTCAAGCTGATCGGCGCGACAAACCCTTTGTCATCCTTGAAATATAAAGTTGCCCTGAACGTATTACCGGCCTGTTCCTGAGCTGCCGTTTCGTTAACCGTCCGGTTCATCATCTCTTCGGCGCTAACCGGCGGCGGATCTATAAATTGGCTCTCTTCCGACTTGTTAGCGGAACAACCCGTGACCAGCAAGATGATGGCTCCAGTAATGGCAGCCCTGCGCACCCCTTTCGTTACGGCCATTGTTTTTACCTCCTCCAGTGTGGTTAATGTAGTAATATGTATACGAGCTGTCCCGCATTTTATAACTACTTTTTGTCCACAATAGTAAAACGTGTTTCCGGAAGAAGGCGGCCCTGGCAGCCTTAATGGACTATAGTGCCGAAATCGATAGAAAAGGAACTAGAGGAAGGGGGATCCGGTTATGAAAAAATACAGTCTGGACAGCCGGAAAGTAGAGCAAGCCATGAATGACTGGCTTCATAAACGGGGCGTGCAAAGGACGGACATCGCGGAACTGGTTATGTATCTTCAGCAAGGATATTATAGCGATTTGACTTTGGAGGAATGCTTGGCAAGTGTGGAGAAAGTGCTGGCCAAGCGGGAAGTTCAGAATGCCGTGCTGACTGGAATCCAGCTGGATTTATTAGCGGATCAGGGCAAGCTGTTCTCCCCTCTGCAGGATATGATTGAGAATGATGAAGGCTTGTATGGCTGCGATGAAGTGCTGGCTTTATCCATTGTCAACGTATACGGAAGTATCGGCTTTACCAATTTCGGATATTTGGATAAAGTGAAGCCGGGAATCATCGGCAAACTGAACAAAAAGGGCGGCCCGATGGTCCATACGTTCCTCGATGATATCGTCGGAGCGATCGCAGCGTCCGCTGCAAGCAGCATCGCCCATAATAAACAGAAGATTGCGGAGGAGAAGAACGCCCAACAGGCGGAGCCTTCGGACGGATCGGAAATATAGCAAAAAATAAGTCTGGGGACACGCCTTCCCAGACTTATTTTTTGCTGCTTGTATATAGATGGATGCCGTCTTGCGTCTGCTCGGCTACACGCTCGGCCCTGTGCAAATATATAACATGA
Source organism: Paenibacillus sp. 32O-W (assembly GCF_007679495.1). Classification (GTDB taxonomy): domain Bacteria; phylum Bacillota; class Bacilli; order Paenibacillales; family NBRC-103111; genus Paenibacillus_L; species Paenibacillus_L residui. The sequence continues at coordinate 9,388 of NZ_VEGP01000058.1, forward strand.
GCCAGCGTTTCAGCCATGGCGAAGCGAAGCTGGTGCATCGTCAGCCGCTCTCCGAAGACCTCGCGGCACAGCTGATAGACCGTTAACGTACTCCGCAAGCGCTCCTCCATCTCCGCAAGACGTTCTTCATGATGCTTGATCAAGGTCACTGCCCTTTCAGCGAACGAATCGAAAGGATCCCGATGACCGGGGTAAGCCCATCTCACTTCGTACCTGTTCATTTCAGACAAGCTGTTCAGGTAAGAGTGCAGAGGATTATCCTCCGTGTCGGGAATGAAGCTGACATTGGGAGAGATTCTCGGCAGAACATGATCACCGCAGAACATTTCTTGCCGCTCCCGGTCATAAAAGCAGACATGGCCGTAAGCATGGCCGGGGGTATGAATCATTTCACAACTCCGTGTCCCTATAAGGAACGGTTGCTCAAGGTTATAAAAGCTTACTTGAGCCGGCATGGGATGGACGAGCGGAAGGAAGCTTTCGAAATGCCCGTGAAGCTTGGCCGCTGTGTCCTCATCCATTCCATGATGAATAAACAAATCATAAATTTGTCCGTTCATCGGGAAGCTACCGGACCACATCCGTTCCGCCTGCCGTTGACCTTCCTCCGAAATCCATACGGGAGCCCCGCTCTGCTCCTGAAACCATCCGGCCAACCCGTAATGGTCGGGGTGATGATGGGTCAGAACGATCCGCTCAATATCGCCGTAGCCTATTCCGTACTTCCTTAATGCTTCCTCCCACACCTGCTCCGCTTCGGGGGTATGTAAACCGGGATCAATCAAAGTATAGCCGTCACGTCCCCGAACCAGATAGCTGTTAACCCATCTAAGGGGGAAGGGAAGAGGTACTTTCACCCGAATCGGCATTCCAGGCTCGGGCGGGTCCATCGCTAAGAGATCATCTATACGGCTCATCGGCCACTTCCTGCTTTCCGCCCGATCATGATCAGCCGAGGAGAGGTTTTCTCATCATAGTCCGCCCCTTGGTAGTCCCCGTAGACTTGTTGGATCATCAGTCCGGCTTCCTTACACATGAGGTCAAAATCCTCGAGCCGGTAAAGCTTGACCTGTTCCATATAACTCCGGTCCCTGCGCCCGGATTCGGAGATGGTGATTTGTTTGCGCACATATCCATCCTCGATCGTTCTTCTCTCATCGATGATTAATCCCGCTTCTTCCCGCACGGAATGCGGAACCAGATTAAGGGCGACATGCTCCGCGTTCAAATAATCGATCAGAAATCGCCCGCCCGACACCAGCAAACGGCTAATCTCGCCAAGCACCTTGGTATTCTCCCGGTCATCATTAAAATAGCCGAAGGAGGTAAACCAGTTGACAACAGCATCGTAGCCCCCGTCTGCCGGCACCTCTCTCATATCTCCCTGCAGCCAGTCAATGCGGCCTTCCGTGTCCCGGCGTTTCGCCTCACGGAGCAGTGCCTCGGACAAATCCATACCGGTCACGCGGAATCCCAGATCGGCCAGAGCCAAGGAGTGACGCCCCATTCCGCAGCACAGATCAAATACGGAAGCCCCCGGCTCCAGGTCCAGCCAGCCGATCATTCGTCCGACCTCCTCCCGGGCCTCCTGCATGTCTCTGTGCTTGTAAACCATTAAATAATCTTCCCCGAAGCTTTTTTCATACCATTCTGTCATGTTACATTCTCCTGTACTTTCCAGTAGGTTTTACCTTTTATTGTACCGTTAATCTTCAGCCCCGGCAACGAGATTTGCCTCTCTCCCAAAAGCCTGCACTGATCGCCCTACTCTTCGTTCACGAATTTCGTCCTTCCTTTTCCAAACCACCCTTTGGCTGTTATCCCATTTGCTCAGAAACGCTCATGTTGAATCGTCTCATTCTCGGGTCTTTTGACGGTTATCCGGAATTACTCAGTTTCTCAGTCCCTCGTTCTTTGTCCTTTCGGTCGCTATCCCCGTTCACTCAGTAGCTCTTGTACTTAGACCTGTACCTCCTTCATCGCCCCTTTGACTGTTATCCCATTTGCTCAGTAACGCTCATGTTGAATCGTCTCATTCTCGGGTCTTTTGACGGTTATCCCATTCGTTCAGAATGTTCTGGGGAGAATATTGGTTGTGGCTACCTGTGGGGAGCAGACTATTTCGGGTTATCTGTATTAATTATGAACGCTGTTTGGAGCCCGGCCGATAGAATCCGAAGTGCCCATCCTGTCCTGAGACAAAGGGATAATGTCCAAAGGACTCGGGGAAACCATTTCGAATCGATGGAATCCGAAGTACTCATCCTGTTCTGAGGCAAGGGGATAATTGTCCAAAGGTCGACTCGGGGAAACCATTCGGAATCGATGGAATCCGGAACGTTCATCCTTTTCTGAGGCAAGGGGATAATGTCCAAAGGCATCGGGAAAACCAATCGGGATCCTGGAATCCGGAATGTTCAACCTGTTCTGAGGCAGGGGGATAATAGTCCGAAGGCATCGGGGGAACCAATCGGAATCGCGATGGAGAGGTAATCGGAAAAGGTAAAATGGAATGACATCGGAGCACATTTCTTTTTCCCTTAGGGTCATACTCGTTTTGGATAAAGTTCTGCTGTTAGCTTATGCTCGAGGGGGGGTTTAGGAGTTGAAGTCGCGCCAAACGAAAAGAGGAGGTCAGGCTGCTATACTCTCGAAAATCGGACAAATTAAAGCCTTCCCCTTGCTCTCCCCCCCGGAACGGGAGAACAGAAGGAAAGGCTTCTGGCCGAAACCGCCTTGCATGGCTTGCCCTTAAATTTTTATTTCCCCTAGCTTAATGAGCTCAACTACCGCTTGTGAACGACCTTTAACATTTAATTTTTGCATGACATTCGATATATGATTTCGCACAGTTTTCTCGCTGATAAACAGCTGCTGCGCGATATCCTTGGTCGTTTTATCCTGGACCAGCAGTTCAAAGACTTCTCGTTCACGGTGAGTTAACAAAAACTTGCTCTTATGATCGCTGCCCTTCATAGATGTGTCACCCCTCCTTGCTCGGGATTTATATAAGTTACAAGGTAAAGGGATACAGTCAAATTTATACTATGAAAGGCTAGCAATGTTGGTGCTTTGTTCCCTAAAAATAGGCGACCGTTAAGGCGTCACAGCCGGTTGATCGGTAGTCACTCTCGTTGGAAAAATACGCTCGACCATCGTGCTGAATTCTTTCACGAAACCGCTCAAGGGACGGCCTTCCTGAAAATCCTTCGCGTATACATTCATCCGCTCGACAAAATCCGGATTGGCCGAAACATAAACGTCCTTAACATTGGCGTTCACCGACTTAACTTTATCGGCTATTTTTTGCTTCACTTCCGGAGTGACGTCTCCAATGATGGACGGGTTGGCCTGATCGGTGTTCGCTACTGAGGAGCCCGTATGCAGGTTTACGGCTACATAGGCATTGTTATCGGTAATGAGCACATTGGCGGTCTCCACCTCATCCAAGGAAGCGACGGCATCGGCGACTTGTTGGCTCATCTCCATCGTGGAATTGGCATTGATCCGGCTTCTTTCCATCACCCGGTCGTTAGTATTGTACGGAGTCGTCGTCGCATTGGGGATCGTTCCGTCCCCCACCCGATTCTCTCCATACGGATTAGCTTGATCCAGTCCCCTTTGGTTAATCGGAGTCGCTCCTTGTCTGGTCTCTGCTCCGCAGCCGGTTAAGCTTAACACAGCCGCAGCCGAAACCAGAACGAGGGTCAGCGCCACTTTTTTAACAGGATATAGATTCACTTTATCAGCCCCTTCATATGGTGTTTAGACTTAATAGTCGTTCGTAGTTTGTGCATTCAGCGGAAAAATATGCTTAATTATGTCTGGCGAGTGGAAGGTAAACCGGGGACGCTTTAAAAAGAAATTGACGATGGTGTGATTTTTTTGTAACCTAATATTAGTACCTAGTGATAATAGTTGGTCCCAATAAAGGTTGGAATTTCAAATTAATGTAGAGAAAAAGGAGCGATGATCATGTCCCATCATGCTGCCGTTACGGCCATCGGAAGCAGCGTCCCGGAACGAATTCTTGATAATAAGGCGTTGGAACAAATGATCGACACAAGCGATGAATGGATTGTGCAGAGAACGGGAATCAAGGAACGCAGGATAGCTTCCGAGGATCAGTTTACGAGCCACCTGTGTGCTAATGCAGTGGCACATATGATGAAGCAGTATAATAAGGAAGTCCGGGATTGCGATTTCATTATCGCCTGCACCCATACACCCGATCTGCCTTTCCCTATGGTATCCTCCATGCTGCAGAGCCGTTTCGGCATTGAACAGGCTGGAGCCATGGACTTGAATGCCACCTGCGCCGGATTTGTCTATGGGCTGCACCTGGCGGATACAATGATCCGCTCCGGAATGCATCGCAAAATTTTGGTCGTCGCTGGAGACACCATGTCTAAAATTACCGATTATACTGACCGGACCACATGTATCCTGTTTGGAGACGGAGCAGGCGCAGCGCTTGTTGAGAGACAGCCGGAATCCGGCTTTCTCGGTTATCATTTTGATACGGACGGAAATGGAGGCTCTCTTGTTTACCGAACGGGCCTGGCGAAGAACCTTAACGGTAATCCGCTCAAGGATTCCGGATTGTTCGTCCAGAACGGACGCGAAGTGTACAAATGGGCGGTTACCACTGTTCCTGCCGGGATGCGGAAAGTAGCAGAGAACAGCGGACTTGAGCTTGAGGATGTGGATTGGTTCATTCCGCACAGCGCCAACCTGCGAATGATTGAATCCATCTGCGAGAAGAGCGGATTCCCGATGGACAGAACTTTGTACAGCCTTGTCCATTACGGCAACACCTCCGCGGCCACCATCCCTCTTGCTTGGGACCAAGCGGTAAGGGACGGCAAAATAAAGCCCGGTGACCGCGTAATGCTGTACGGCTTTGGCGGCGGGCTTGTCCAAGCAGGCCTGTTGATCCGATGGGGAGGACTTCCTGTTAAGTTTGCGAAATAAGGAAGGAAGGGTAGAATAGTTGAAAGATAATGATTAGGCTTCAATAAGCTTAAACAGGAGGAAAGCAATGAAAGCTGTATGGTTGGATCCCGAAACTCGTCTCTTGAAAATCCGGGAATGGGAGGATCCTGTTCTTGAAGCAGACGGTCTGATCGTCCAGGTGAAAGCAACGGCGTTAAACCGCGCGGATCTGATGCAAAAGAGGGGCTTATACCCTCCGCCTAAGGGAGCCTCCCCTATCCTGGGGCTGGAGATGGCCGGAGAAGTGGTGCAAGTAGGCGGCAGCGTCAAGGATTGGAAGCCGGGTGACCGGGTATTCGCCCTGCTGCCGGGGGGCGGGTACGCGGAGAAGGTCAGCATTCCTGCAGGAATGGCCATGCCGATTCCCGACGGGTGGAGCTATGAACAAGCGGCGGCCGTACCCGAGGTCTTCCTGACAGCCTACTTGAACCTGTTTATGCTGGGAGGCTTAAGGGAAGGCAGCACCGTACTGATTCATGCGGGAGCTAGCGGTGTCGGCAGCGCAGCCATTCAGCTTGTCCGGGAGGCGGGCGCCGTGTCGATCGTCACGGCGGGGAGCCCTGAGAAATTAGAGGCTTGTCTTCGGCTTGGAGCCCACAAAGCGATCAACTATAAGGAGGGACCCTTCGCTCCCCAAGTTAAGGAGGCTACCGGGGGACTAGGCGTCGACCTGATTCTGGATTTGATTGGAGCCTCCTACTTCGAGCAGAATCTCGATTGCCTTGCCGTCAATGGCCGCCTTGTTCTAATCGGCCTCATGGGCGGAAGCCATATTCAAAATCTCGATTTAAACCGGCTGTTGATGCGCAGAATTCAGCTGATCGGCTCGACTCTTCGCTCCCGTCCGGTAACGGAAAAAATCGAGCTCACCCGGCAATTTAACGAATTCGCCTCCCGCCGCTTCGCGGAAGGACGAATGCAGCCTGTCATCGATTCCGTCTGGGAGCTGGAGCAGGTTAACGAGGCCCATGAGCGAATGGAGCGCAACGAAAATATCGGTAAAATCGTGCTGCGCACCCCGTGGTAGCCTTCACGAATCTCTGCGGCACATACATTCCGAGGCAAGCCAGGGGGATGCCGGCTTGCCTCTATACACCTCGCGGACTTTCAGAGTAAGCAGCCTTTCCGCGAGCACTCGCTGGTAGCCGGCAATTTCCTTCAAATATTTCTCCGCCAGTTCGGTATCCCCGCCCGTCCAACGGGCCGTTTCGGCCAAGCCTTCCAGCATGGCTGCTACCGCCCCCTGGCTGCGGACCAGCGATTCCAGAATATTCAGCTTAAGCTCGTTTTTCTTTTCCAGAAAAGTCATTGTCCGTTACCGCCCATGTCAAAAAATCCTCCCCCGAATGCGGGCTGCTCATTCCCTTCATGGCCCAGTATAATGCGCAAATTTCGGGCCAGCCCCATTTCAAGCTTGGTCATTCCACTCAGCAAATCAACCACCTGTTCATGAAATTCAAGAGAAAGCTTCACTTGGGATTCATGATCCTCTTCGAAATACGAAGGATGAATATGCTGATTAATCCACTTTCTGGACTTTTCCGCTTCAACGGCCTTCGCTTCCAGCATTACCGAGATGTTATGCTGCATCTTGGCCGTAGAATCCAGCATATACAAGTAAGAGTCCGACCTCTCCAATACGCTCCCCTCCTTGGACCTTATTCCTCGCCCGCCGGTTCTATTTCTTTCATCACAACGGTTAAATTATCCGCGATAGCCTCCTGTAGATCAGCTAATATGTTAAGATAGGAGGTCAAATTTTTGGTTACTCCAAGAGAATGCTGGGTTACGGCCTCCACTCCCTGAAAATTCATCTGAACATCGGGAATGGCCTCAATCACCTGAGCCATGTTGACCGTAATATAACGGGCAGATTCGATAATATCCGCCAGTTCTCCGTGTGATTTGGCCATATGCTCGATTATGGCGGTCACTCGAGATTGCATACCGATCCCCCCTTATTCTCACACCATTATCTTATGATAGTACTTCTGTAAAGGTTAAACGACTTTTACGTAACAACAGCCCTATTCCGACGAATCCCCAAGCCCGATTCCTTCATACTGAAAGCCCATCTCCCTTAATTGACCGGCATCCCATACATTCCGGGTATCCAGCAGATAGCTTCCCCTCATCCGGGAACGAATCTGCTCCCAATCCGGTTCGATGTACTCTTGCCAATGGGTTAGAAGGACGAGTGCATCCGAACGGTCCGCCGTTTCCTCTAACGATGTGCAGTACCGGACAGGCAAATCGGGGTTCACTCTCCGGAACATGGGAATGCCTTGGGGATCATGGGCTTTAATATCCGCCCCAAGCTCCGCCAGCTGCCGGATAATAGAAGCCGCCTGGGTTATCCGCGCGTCATCGGTATCCGGCTTGAAGGTCAAACCCAGGATCCCTACCGTCTTGCCGTACAAACTTCTCAGCCGGCGGCGGATCTTGGCGACCACGTAACGATGCATCGCCTGATTGGCTTCTACGGCCGCTCGCACTACCGTCAGCTCGCAGCCATATTTGGCGCTCGTAGCCAGCAGCTCGGACGTATCCTTCGGGAAGCAGCTTCCACTCCACCCGCTGGATGCCTGCAGAAACCGGCTGCCGATCCGCGAATCCAACCCCATTCCCCGCGCTACTTCCCTGACATTGGCTCCAAGCGCTTCGCAAACCTGGGCAATTTCGTTAATGTAGCTTATTTTCACCGCCAGGAAAGCGTTGGAGGCATATTTGATCAGCTCGGCGCTCCGCGGATCGGTCTCCATATATGCGCTCCGCGTCTTGTTCCGGGGATAATGATCCTTGAGGAAGGCCTGCAGGGCTTCGGGATAGCGTCGCTCTATGAATGGGAGATACAAGTCTCGCATTATTTCGCCCGACCGCCTGTCGCTCACCCCGACGACGATTCTTTCCGGATGGAAAACATCCTCAACGGCCAAGCCTTCGCGCAGAAATTCAGGATTGCTGACGACGGATACTTGCCTGCCTGCCTCCCATCCTTCGTCTTCCAGCAAGGAAACCGCAAGCCCTGCCGTACCTACGGGCACAGTCGATTTGTTCACAATCACCGTCAGCCTAGCGGGATCCAGATGCCGTGCAATGGAGGATACCGCTTGACGGTAATAAGTCAAATCGGCCGAGCCCCCGGGAGCCGCGGGAGTTCCGACGCAGATAAACACAGCATCGGCCTCCCGGACGGCTTCATAGGACATCGAGGAGAACAATGTCCTCCCTGCTGTCATCTTTATCAATTCCCCCAGCCCCGGCTCATAGATCGGGCTGTTTCCCAAGGCTATCTGTTCGACCTTCATCCGGTCCATATCCACAACCGTTGTCTTGTAACCTAACGCCGCTAATGCAGCCGCAGTTACGCTGCCCACATAACCGGCTCCGATGCAGACTATCTTCATTCCGCTCCCTCCTTGGACAGGACAGAGCGATAAGCGGCGATCGTCCGTCTGAGGCCTTCTTCTAATGTGACGCTCGGCCTCCAGTTCAACAGCTTAATCGCCTTATCGATACGGGGATTTCGCTGCTTCGGATCGTCCTTCGGAAGCGGCCGGAAGATAATCGGACTATCCGATCCCGCCAGCTTCCGAATCAGCCGGGCCAAATCGAGAATGGAAATCTCCCCGGGATTTCCAAGATTTATGACCTCTCCATCGGCCGCAGCCTCCCTCATCATGGAACGAAGCCCGCGAATCGTATCATCTATATAACAGAAGGAGCGGGTCTGACTGCCATCCCCGTATACCGTCATCGGCTGTGAGGTCAGCGCCTGCGTAACCAGGTTGGAAATTACCCTTCCGTCATCGTTACGCAGAGCGGCCGAATAAGTATTGAATAGCCGGGCGATGGCAACCCGAACTCCCCATCTCGAATAATACTCATAACAGTACACTTCCCCCAGCCGCTTCGATTCGTCATAACAGGCTCTGGGACCCATGGTCGTCACATGCCCGCGGTATTCCTCGGATTGGGGATGAACCTCGGGATCCCCATAAACCTCGCTTGTACTCGTGTACAGCAGCTTGGCGTTCCAAGTTCGTGCGAAATCGAGCATCCGTTTCGTTCCCAGCGTATTTGCGGCAATTGTCTCCAACGGATAAGCTTGATAGAATCGGGGAGATGCAGGGGAGGCCAAATGATAAATCTCCTCTACCCCCTGCACGTTCTCAAGGTCGGCCATTTCCGGCGAAGACACATCCGCATTAATAAACTGGAAGGACGGATGCGCCTCCAGCTCCTGCAGACGTTCCCTTAGACCGGTGCTCAAATTATCGATGGCTATCACCTGATACCCTTCCCGGATCAATTGCCGGGTAAGCTCCGAGCCCAGGAAGCCTGCCGCTCCCGTTACGACTGCTTTCATCCGTTCTCCCCTCTTCCGTCGCCTTCTTCCTCCGTCTGCAGAACGAACCTGCGCAGAAAATGGCGGAATTCCGTTCCAAGCAGCTCCCTGCGGGCGGCAAACTCCACCGTTGCCTTCAGAAATCCAAGTTTATCCCCGACGTCAAACAATCTTCCTTCGTATTGATAAGCTAGTAACGTATGATGCTTCGCCAGCATCTGCAGCGCATCGGTTAACTGAATTTCTCCCCCTGCATCTCTCTGGGTTCGTTCCAGAATTGGAAAAATGTCCGGCTCCAAAATATATCTTCCCGAGATGGCCAAATTCGTCGGCGGATTCTCCATGGGCTTCTCCACCAAGCGATCTACCGAATAGAGGCGTTCCCCGCACTGTGTTCCGTCTATGATCCCGTACTTCTCCGTTTCCGATGGCAGGACCTGCTCCACTCCCAGACAGGAATGTCCGTGCTGCTCATACACATCGATCAACTGCTTCAGGCACGGAACCGGTGCATCTATGATCATATCTCCCAGCAGGACCGCGAACGGCTCATCCCCGATAAATTTCCGCGCACACCATATGGCATGCCCAAGACCAACTGCCTCCCTCTGCCTGACATAATGGAGGTCCGCTAATTGTGCTACTTCCCTTACTTTATGCAATAACGAATCCTTGCCGCGCTCCGCCAGCAGAAGCTCCAGCTCCAGATTACGGTCGAAATGATCCTCAATGGAACGCTTGCTCTTGCCCGTCACAACGATAATATCCTGGATGCCGGAGGCCGCCGCTTCCTCAATAATATATTGAATAGCCGGCTTATCGACGATCGGCAGCATCTCCTTGGGCATCGCTATCGTGGCCGGAAGAAAACGGGTCCCGAGACCCGCCGCCGGAATGACCGCTTTGCGGACCATGGCTCCCACAGCTTCATCCCTCCTCACAATCCGTAATCAATCAATTCCATACAGTCGACAACAATATGGCTCCGCGGGCATCCGTTTCATAGAACGGATTGAACACTTGACGGTATTGGGGAAAATTCGTCAGGATCATGCCAATCGGGTGGGCCAGATGGGGAAACTGCTTCACATCATCCATCGCAATATATGGAATTCCGAGCCGGACCGCATGGAATAGATCATTGTACGCCGTATCTTCATCATGGCCTCCATCAATCCAGGCGAAGCCGATTCCAGGCTGATGAAACGAAGGCAGGGTAACCCTGGTGTCTCCGAATGTAAAATGAACCCGCACATTGGATTGATGCTGGTTGATCAGATGAACGCAATCCTGGGATTGAGGATTCATATCAAAAGTAAAAATCTCGACCTGACTTACCAAATGCGATAGAACATAAGAAAAATACCCTTTGTTCGTTCCCGTTTCCAGCACTCTCCGAGGGTTTGCCTTCGCCAGAGCATACCGCAGAAATTGCACCTGGGACTCGGCTGTTGCGGGATCGTTATATTCAAGCAGATTTCCTTCCAGTATCGAAGCCTGATTGGCCAGCAAATGATATAGAGGCTGCGCCTTCATGTAATCGACTAAACCCAAAAGGACTCTCCCCTCTCTTATAAATAGAAGCGGTACATTCGGACTTCATTGTGCATAAAAGAGCCGGCTGGAGAAGGTCCTCTGTACAGACGGACACCCGACCTTCGGCCTGAATGGCATTCTCTGCCTGTCAGCCGGCCCTTCTCCTCCGGCTTCGCCGCATCCTCCTTCGCCCGGACATCGCGGCCGCTCCCGCCTTCCTCGTCGAGCGTACCGAACGGACTCTTCCCTTGCCGCTTCTCCGCGCCTGTCTCCGGGAAATGCCCGCCCGACGGATTCTTCGTCTTCGCCGACGCAGTTTTCTCTTGGCGAGCCGCGTAACCGGGCTTTCCAGAACGGGAGGAGCACCGGCATCGGCAGCAGGCCCGGAATCGGGCTCCGGAAGATAGAACTGCTGCTCCATGGTATACTGATCCGCCTGGGAGTCCGCCATAATAAACGGCGGATGAACGAGCGGAAAGCTCATCGGCACCAGCGGCAGATGCGCAAGCGCGCTATCCGCATCATGCGCATAAGTGGAACTTCGGCCGAACCCGATGTTGGTTACCAGGTTCGCATTGGGCATCACACTCAGCCCGTTTTGCAGCCAACAGGACAAATTCCACTTGTAATCCCACGACAATACATGCTTGCCGTCCAGGTGGTCCTGATACATCTTATGGAAGAAACGGATGGCATTCGGATCGCTCGTCACACTTTGCAGCCAGCCGTTACGGCTGATCTCCGGCCACAGGCGGAGGGAGTCATCGTAGTGGTTCCAGGCCCTGCGCCAGGTCGCCCAGCCCCAGATATGAAACAAGCGGGAAAAATAATAACTGGCTTCAAGCCGGCCGCGGCCCTTCTGAAAATTGTTGCCGGAGATCATCATAATCCGCTCATCATTCCTGTACCGGTTCAGCAATTCCTGACAGAACGGAAAAAAAGTCGGATGCGGAAGACAGTCATCCTCCAGAATGATCGCTTCTTCCACCTGACTGAACACCCAGTTTAAGCCAGATGTTATCCGCTGATTCAACCCCAAATTAACCGGGGAAAACAAGGTCGATACTTCACATGGCCAATCCACCCTACTGACAACAGCGCGAGTTGCGGAGCATAACTCCGCTTCGCCCGGCTGGTCAGGACGGGGACCGTCGGCGATCAGAAACAGCTTCGTCGGTCTGGCTGACCGTATGGCGTTGAAAACCTGTTCAGTAACATCCGGTCTTTTAAAAATAAACAGGACTACGGGAACGGTAAGTCGGGACATGTTCATTTCATCGCCTCCCCATGGTTGAAAGTGAAGGCATCCTGCTGATGCCGTTTGGAAGATCCTTCAGCATCGGGAAATCAGGTGGAGATTCTCGCTCCACCTGACGCTTAGCTCCTGAGCTGCGGAGCTTCCCTGGTGAGGCGGCAGGACAAGATTCCAAAAGACAAGGTCTCTTTCTGCTTGCCGCCGGAAGCATTTTTCGAAGGGGATTCAAAGAACATGGAGCTGCTGTAATCTTTGCCTGATTCTCTGGCCAACAGCAGCCGGAGAATATTGGCTGTAGATCGTATGGGCTCCCTGAACGGATATCATTTGATAGTAAGGGTGATCGTCTACCAGCCGGCGCATATAATGCGCTGCCTGTTCGATATCCGGATCGGCCCACACCTGATAAGCCTTGTACGGGCCGTAATCTTGCCCGACCGGGATCAGCCGGTATTGGACGGGGCAAGAATTGTCATGGTTCATAAAATCGACATTGCCCGAATAATAGGTTCCGATAACGGGCTTGCCGAGGAACATCGCTTCAGCCAGCGGCAGGCCGAACCCTTCGGAACGGTGGAGGGAAACGTAACTGTGCGTCAAACTGAACAAGGCATTGATCTCTCTCCGGTCCAGCACCCGCTCCATCAGATGAATGTTCGGCCATCCTTCCGCCGCCCCTCTGAGCTTCGCCAATTCGATCCCCGCGCTGGAAATGATATCGGCATGCGGATTGTTGACCTTGATGACCAGCCCCACCCGCGGATCATTCCGATCGAACGCCCGCTTGAACGCCTCTATCGCTGCAAGAGGATTTTTCCTCTCGGCGAAGCTGAACGTATCGTACATAGACAGGAACAGGAAGCGATCATGCGGCAGTCCGAAATGGGCGCGTGTCAGTTCATTCGGAACCCTCACCTCGATCGAATGGGGAATGTGGACGACCGATACGGGTGATTTCTGGGCAATGGACTGCAGTACGAACTGGGACGGTGCCCATACTTCATGAACAAGCCGGAAGCTGTCGCACCATTCGTTGGGGAAGTCGGACAGCTCCCAGTGCCAAACCCCGATGTTCAAATGGTTATGAAAGACTTGCCCGTTATGCATCTGGTACGGCTTGAGAAAATCCGCGTTCATATGGAGCACGTTGACTCTAAAGACAGGCTCGCTCATTTCCTTATGCATCCACGATAAATCCGACGTCCGCGAAGGAGATCCCGGAATCTCGATGATGCCGAAAGGAACCTCTGCGGCCGTCAACGCCCGGGCGGCCGCTCGCAGGCTCTCTCCGATTCCGCTCTCCGCCCTTCCCGTGCCGATCAGATTGACGCCGGCAGGCAGTATAGGCAGCCGATGGCGGCGAACACGGATCCTCCTGCGATGCCCGGACGCCAAGCCTCTGCGCCTTCTGCCGATCAGAAGGCGCCTTCCTTTGCCGGATCCGGCAATGGATCGGCGAATGATATTCCTTCTGCGCCGCTTCCGCTTAAGGCGAGTACGGCGTCCTGCCGACCATTTTCTTGGCTTCAGGATAGCCATTCCGACTCTCTCTCCTTTCTACGATCGCTCTTAAACACGCTCGCGCCAGTAATTTAACAGGTCTTCCATCGTTTGCTCGAACGGAATTTCCGGCTTCCATCCGGTGGCCTGATGGAATTTACTGTAATCCCCAAGCAAAATTTCGACATCCGATGGACGCAGCCGCTCGGGGTCCTGCTGAACGGTAATTTCCTTATTACTGAAGGAAAGCAGAAGATTCAGCATCTCGCGTATGGTGCAGCATTTGCCCGAAGCGATATTGTAGGTCTCCCCGGGTGTTCCTTTCTCCAAAGCGAGCCAATAAGCCCGGACGACATCGCGAACATCGGTAAAATCCCGCTTCGCTTCCAGATTGCCGACCATAAGTACCGGAGGCTTGATGCCTTTCTCGATTTCCGCAATTTGCTTGGCAAAATTCGAGGTTACGAAATTTTCTCCGCGGCGCGGTCCGGTATGGTTGAAGGTACGGGTCGGGATTACCTTCAGCCCGTAGCTTTTGTGGTATTGATAGCCCAAATATTCCTGGGCTACTTTGCTTACAGCATAAGGGCTTAGCGGGCGGAGCGGATTCGTTTCCTTGATCGGCACCTCGTCAGGCTCCACATGCCCGTATTCCTCGCTGGAGCAGGCAATCTGAATTTTGCAGTCCAGATCATGCTTGCGCACCGCTTCAAAGATATTCACCTGTCCGGCCACATTATTGTGGATCGTATCCACAGGCGAATTCCATGAGGTCGGAACAAAGCTTTGTGCGGCCAGATGAAAAATAAGATCCGGCTTAACCTTCGCGAGCAAGGATTCCACCGAAAAAGGATCCCTCAATTCACACTCGACCAATTGAATATCTTTAAGATGACGGATATGGTCCATTCGGCTGCGATTGCGTATCGTTCCCGTCACCTCCACCTGCTTGCCGAGCAAATACTCGGCCAAGTGGCTTCCTACAAATCCCGATATTCCAGTAATCAATGCCTTCATTCTCTCTCGCTTCCTCCTTCTTCTTCGCGTTCCCACTCCTGCAGAACCTGTTTAATGAGCTGCTCATCCGATTTGTGGCATACCAGCAGCCCTTCCCCGGTAGAGACGATGATCAGGTCTGCGGCTCCGATGACGACCGTCTTCGCTTTGTCCGTAAAGACGATGTTGTTGAACGAATGTAAAAATCGGATGGGGCCCTCCGCCAAGTTGCCGTGCTCATCCGTACCGTGAATTCTTTCCAAAGACGTCCACAACCCGACGTCATCCCATTCGAAGTCGACCGGTACCGTCCAGATCGTATCGGCTTTCTCCAGCACCGCATAATCCACGGATATTTTAGGCAGCTCGGAATAGCCTTCCTTCCAGGTATCCCCCGGCAGGTCTATTCTCTTCCAGATTGATGCTTGATAGAGCTTCATATAATAGGCAATCGTAGAAGGCTTCCAGATGAAAATCCCGCTGTTCCAATACATATTGGGCTGGAGAATCAGCTCCTGGGCCTTCTCGTGAGAAGGTTTCTCGATAAATCTGCGGACCCGCCGGATGCCTTCTGCGCTTTCCTCCGCCTCAATATACCCGTAGCCGGTCTCGGCTCTGGTCGGGATCACTCCAAGCGTAACGATGGCCAAATCGCTTTCCGCTCTCTGCTCGGCCTTCCACAAAGCCTTCATCAGCGCTTCGTCATCGGGAATATATTGGTCGGACGGAGCGGTCACGATCACTTCATCCTCTTCTCTCCTCAAGAAAAAATTCGCCGTCAGAGCTACGCAAGGACCGGTATCCCGAGGGGCCGGCTCCTCGATAATATGGTCCGCGGGCAAGTCCGGGAGCTGCTGCTCTACCAGGGATCGATAGGTTTTCGTTGTAACTACATAAATGCTCTCCCGCGGCAGCCATTTGCGAAACCGTCCGTACGTAACCTGCAGCATTGTTTCCTTCGAGGTGAGGGATAAAAACTGTTTAGGCTTGCGCTCAACACTTCTCGGCCAGAATCGGGTTCCTTTGCCTCCGGCCATAATGACGACCTTCATCCGCAGCTCTCTCCTTTCCATCTGGCAGTTGTTCACAAGTCCCCTAATGAATACATCAAGTTAACTGGCGCAACTCGTAATTTTATGCGACTGATGCTAGCCATGCTTGGAGTGATGTCGAGCCGTCGGAATAGGGGTAAAAGAACTTAAGGGATAAGTGTTACTAGGATACATAGTATGCAGTCTTCTTTTCATATAAATGAAGCAGAAACCTATCTTGAAAAAAATTGGCGGTCGTCCATCCCCTGTTTCATCGGGGCTTATGACCTTGACATCTATCTTCAGGCAATTCTTTCACTAGCAAAAAAAGGGCCGGTCATTTCGTAATTCAACAGGAATCTTTCGTAGAGAAGAATCATAGAATAGTAGAAAATATGGAATTTGCCATTAGAGAGGAAATAGGAGAAGAAGAATAGAGAAAAAGTAAAGGCTTGTCCCCGTAGGATGGAAGGATCTTCCCTGCTCGAGGGAAGCCTTCGCTAAGGACATAAAGTAGAATTCAGCATCTTCGGACTCTGCCGGAAAAACGGCTAGGCTCTGGAAACGGCGAGAACATGTTCATGCGGTAGCCTGAAGCCCTTCGGCTCCCTCCGCCATTCCCTGTGCCGCCCCTTCATCGAAGCCCTGCCGGTATCCGAGCTGATAGCCCTGCCAGTAAGGGCCGGTTCTGCGGGGGATGTAACTTCTTGTTCGTTTCGTTCCAAGCCGTCTGCGTCCGCGTGCAGCCTTACCCTTCCGACGGAACATGGACCGGCGGGAGGATAAACCGTTTCTCCGGCGCGCCGTTCTTCTTCTGGCCGGTCTGGCATGAAGCCGTATCGGAGAAGCTTTGCGGCTCCGCAAGCTCCTTCGTCTTGCCCGCATAGAATGAGCTGCCATAGTCATGCGACCTCCTTCTGTAAAATTGAGGCGACAGGCCGCGCCCGTCAGCCCGGCGTTTGTTCAAAGATGATAGTAAAGAGCTGATTCAGCCGCTGCTCGTAGGTGTGCTCATGCAGGGTCCGTTTTAAAGCTCTCAGCGCAATATCCCTTCTTTCCTCCGGCCGGCTTAAATAATAGTTCACCTTCTCGACAAAATCGCTCGGAGAGCTGTAAGTAATGATTTCTTCTCCGGGAACATAGAAGCTTGCAAGGTCGGATCTTTCGTCTGTTAGCTGAAAAGCCCCGCAAGCGGCGATTTCAAATGTCCGCGGGTTGAGGGATACCGCCGGAATTTTCCGGCTGTTGGAATTATAGGACTCATCATCGAAGGCGCGATGCAAATTGATGACGATTTGGGAAGCACAATAGACTTCCGAAGTTTCCTGCGGCCCCATCCATCTGCCCAGCTGAATCTTGCGGCGATACGTACGGAACCGCCTAAGTCGATGCCACCACCAGCCGGACAACAGGAAATTGCGGTGATGAAGAAGGGGGAGCACTTGATTGAAGAAGGCGATCCGATTCCAATACCCGGTTCCGATAAAGCTGATCTCCCGGCGCCGGAACGGGTGAACGGGACGCGGCAGGAAAACATCGGGATTGGCTCCCAACGGCAAATAATGGACACGGGAGCAGCCCATTTGCTGATAAAACGGGAGACAGCTTTTTTCAAGTGTGAACACAAATTCGTAATAGGGGGCGATTCGGCCTGTAATATCCGTATAATAAGGGTCATCCGTCAGCCATAGCGCTGTTCGGATTCCCCGCGAATGGATCGTATTCATAACGTCCGGAGGAAGTACCATCCCCTCCAATACCAGCACAAGATCCGGCTGCACCCGATCGATAATGCCGAGAATCGGATCATTAGGCAGAGCCGTTTCGCAATAGGCCGTCATTTTACGCAATGCCGCGGCCACCGCCTCGTCCAGCGGAGAGTAGGGGAAGCCTTTGCCACTTGTTACGAACAGAACCCGCTTGTTCCATAACCGCGGTTGGTGCATCGCGGCGAACTGCTGCTTGAACGCCAATGCTCTTCCATAGTGGCGACCTTCTATAAGTCCTTGCTGATAACCGATCATTCTTCCCGCAGTATAACGAGGCTGGGCTCTTCCCGGCGAACGTCTCATGATGTCACCTCCGACCGTTTATTTGCTGACTCGAGTCTATCGCCGAATACCGTCGTTAACAGTTGAATCAGCCGATGGCGGTAAGTATGCTCCTTCATGGTTCGGTGTAACCCGCGCAGCGCTACTTCCCGCCGTCGGTCTTCATGATTTAAATAATATTCCACTTTCTCGATCCATTCCTGTGCGGATGTATAAGTTTCTATCTCGCTGCCGGGAATATAGAAATCGTTCAGGTCCTGGCGAATATCGGTGAGCTGCAAAGTCCCGCAGGCCGCCATCTCAAATGTCCGCGGGTTGACGGACAGCGCGGGAAGCCGGCGGGAATTTTTATTATGCTGGCTGTCTTCCGCAGCCCGGTGGAGATTGACGACAATCTTGGCTCCGCTATAATAGGCCGCTGTCTGCTCGAAGGGCGTTCCTGCAAGCGTAATCCGATGCTTTAACCGCGGATAGGCTTTGAGCCTCGTCCAGAGACCTCCCGAAATCATCACTTTCTTCCCGGTCAAGTATCGGCTGATTTGATCGAAGAAGGAGATCCGGTTCCAGAATCCGGTGCCGATAAAACAAATATCCGTCCGGTACTCGCTGCCTACAGGCTGAGGGTAGAACACCTTGCGGCTGGCCGCCAACGGCAAATAGTGCACATTTGGACAGCCAAGGCCTTGGTAGAAGGGAACACAGCCCATTTCATGCGTAAATACATAATCATATAAAGGGGCGATTTGGGAGGAGACGTCCGTGAAATACGGATCGTCGGCGAACCATACCGCGGTTTTCACCCCGTATTGCTTTAGTGCCTGCGCCTGCTCGGGGGGAAAAGCATGAATTCCGTTCAAGACGAGGACCAAATCAGGAGCAAGACCTGCAATATAGGCCGCCGCGTCCGCCTGCATCGGATTGACGACCGACACTCGCGAGACCAACGATTCAAGACCGCTGCGAATGCCTTCATTAAGGGCAAACAGCGCCTCGTGAACAAAAACGACATGAAGGTCATACAAAATTTCGGATGGGTCCGGAACCTGTTCCATCACCTTCCGGCAGCGGCCGTAATGATAACCGTCGCTCCATCCGTCTGCATGGCCTGCGCGGAATCCGTCCTCTGTCCGCCCGCCTGCCAAGCGCCTGGTTTTGCCCGTCCTCCTGCGTATGAATGAAGCCTGTCTGCCGCTTCTCATGACATCTGCAGCTCCTTTCCCGAATGTTGTTCTTCTTCCGCGATGCGCCCGGTCCGTTAGAACCGGCAGCCTCACTCTTGCCGTTTAAGCATGTACTTGGAGGCCTCCTGCAAGGAAGAGAATGTGCCCGCATCAATCCACCAATCGGCCATTACTTCATAGGCAAGAAGCATTTCCTCGGCATACAGGTTGTTAACATCGGATATTTCCAGTTCTCCCCGCTCCGAAGGGACAATTCGCCTTATTCGATCAAATACTCCGCTGTCATACCAATAGATCCCGGTGACGCAATATTCCGAACGGGGATGGTCCGGCTTTTCTTCAATTCGGATAATACGTCCTTCCCTAAAGACGGGGACTCCGTAACGATAGGGCTCATCGACTTTCTTGAGCAGCACCATTGCGCCTTCCCTTTGTTCAAAGCTGCGGACGAAAGGTGTCAGGCTCTCCTCGAATAAATTATCCCCCAGCATAACGACGAATTTTTCCCCTTCCTGAATAAAGGGTCGGGCCAATTCCAATGCATTCGCGATTCCGGCAGCCTCCTCTTGAACCCGATAGGTAAGACGGACCCCCATCTCCGAGCCGCTCCCCAAATACCTGATGAAATCTCCGGCCGCTTCCCGGCCGGTCACCAGCAGAATATCGGTGATTTCCGCTTCGCGCAGCTTCAGTACACTGTAATGGATCATCGGATATTTCCCTACCGGCAGGAGATGTTTATTAACTACCGCCGTCAGCGGCGCCAATCGGGTACCTTTGCCGCCTGCCAGAATAACTCCTTTCATAAGCTTTCCTCCCCTTCATCCGTTATGGTCATGGACTTGACAGGTTGCCTGTCAGGTCCTTCATCAGATAAACCGATGCGGATGAACTCCCCATTTTCGAATAAATTTTCTTCGGTTGATATAAAGCAGTTTGCTCCGCTTCGAATGCCTGCGGAAGCTGGCACTGCCGATATGATGAACATACGCATCCCGGGCAATCAGCAGCCGGTAACCGGCTCTCCTTGCCCGATAACAATAATCATCGTCCTCGTAATAACCGGGAGTAAATCGCTCATCCAATTCCCCGATCCGCTCCCACAGCTCTCTTCTGAATAGAAAGCAGAAGCCGGTCAAGCGCCGGGTGGCCGTACGGATTCCCCTTCTCGCTTCCATATACCGATGAGCCTCGCGGTGGAACTGCTCCATAGAGGCATAGCCCAAGCGGACCTTCTGGCTTCCGCTTACCCGATTGGAGCAGGGGCCGACGATTCCTATATCCGGGGCGCTGTGCAAAGCTTCAAGCAATCGTTCCAGCCATCCGCCGGTTACGACTACATCATTGTTAAGGAGCATCAGGGAGCTTCCCTTCGCCAGCCTCAACCCTATATTGCAAGCGGCCGGAAAACCTCGGTTATCCGGCAGCCCGACATAAGTAAGCTGTTCCACACGGCAATACTCCGCTGTACCATCGACAGAACCGTTATCCACCACGATCAACTCATAAGGAGAGGAGGTAGAGGAGCGGATGGACTGAATGCAAGCCGCCAGAAGTTCCCTGCCATTATACGTTGGGATGATGATGCTCGTCATTGTCATGGCCGTTCTCCCCCTGCGACATGCGGCAGATCGTCCGAATCCCGGGAACTCAGGGTGCCTGGCGGCTCCGACGCACTCCGGGGTTGGAGCGAATGACTGCTAACCTGAAGCTTTTCCTGCTCTCCTGAAGGGGCTTCTGCAGCACCTGCGGCTTCGGGTGCCTGTACACTCATACCCAATCGGAGAGCATCAGATAAGGCAGCGCTGGGATCGGCCGCGCGACCGTACCCCATCCGTTCCGCAGCCGTCCGAGAGAGAGAGTAGGGGAGGGAGGGGGGACCCACAGACCCATTCTGCACGGCCATCTCCGCCCCGCCGGCCACAGCCAGGATGAGCGGTACGAGAGCTTCGGCCGGAACAGCTTTCTCCGCATCGGCAAAGAGCAGAATGTCGGAGCGGCTGATCCTCGCGCCGGCCTCCCTGGCCTCCGTATCGGATTCCGATAGCGGTTGCGCACGCACAAGGATCGGCCTGGCGGGATGTGCCCGCAGTTGAGCGAACCAAGCGTCATCGGAATGGCGGAGGACGAGAATAATGTCCTCAAGCGGCAGCTTCTGCAGCTCATCCAGGATAGAATGGACAGCCGGATAGGGCTCTTGGACACCTAGAATAGCCGTCGTCCGGCTGATCGCGGAGGCGGGGAAGGGCGGAGCCGGGTGGCGAAGGAGTTTTGCTCTTGCTGTCCGGCTTGCCCTGCTGCCGCGATTGTATTTTCTCAGCCTGGGTGCGATGCCTCTTCTTCTGTTTCTCGAGCCGGTTATTTTCCCCTGCCGTCTGCGTCCCCAGCGGCTTGAAGCCTTCCTTGCGCGGGAGCTGAGGACTTGGCGCCGGCCTCTTCTTGTTCGTACTTTTCTTGACATCTCAACCCCTCACATACCGGATTCGGAAAATATACGGCTCTTTCGTAAGCAACCGCTGCTTGGATTTTCGGGCAATGAACCCGGATAATCTAGCCTATCTAGCCTATCTAGCCTATCTGTTAACCGAACATCTTGTTCGGGCTCAATGGTTTTCATCCCATTGTATGTCTTTCGTGAAAGTTGTGTAACGGCACCTGTAACCGGGACTCTTCACTCCTCCGAATACAGCACAAAAACGCCTGTCGGCGTCAATATAAGTTAGTGATTTCAGGTATGCTCCCGTGCTCAACGGAACTGAAGGACGTTATTTAACAAAAAGTTGGCCATTTTTTAAAGCTAGCGGAACTGCACGCCCTTATTATCTGCAATTGGCGCTCAATTGCCACCGAAATCGGTAAATAAAGGCGCTGTGTTCCGCTAAGATGATAAATTTGACCAAAATGATCGAAATAAGGTTCCTGTGTTCCGTTGCGGTCACCCAAAGTTATCCACAGTTTTGGAAAGAGCATAATTTCCTAAACAACCAAAAAAGCCCAACCGTAAGGTTAGGCGCTGCCGAGAATATGAAATTATGCGGAGGACAACTGATGAGGCGCCGACCGGAGAGGCTTGGTCCCCGATCGGCGTTACGGTCACTTAATAAAATCAAGCTGTCTCAATAGCCTCACCAGCATGACCGCCGCCTCCGCTCTGCTTGCCGGCTGCTGCGGTTCGAAGAATCCGTCGGCTCTTCCCTCAATCCATCCGCTCTCTGCCAACCGTTGAACCGCCGGTATGGCCCACAGGTTGATCCTGTCCGTATCCAGGAACTGCGGTATCCGGTTTACAGGACTCTGTGACAAGGCCCTTCCGTCTGCGAATGTCCAAGCACGATGGACCAGGACGGCCATTTCCTCCCGCGTAATCCCCTGATTCGGCCGGAAGCTCCCGTCCTCATAACCAACGACCAGCCGATGCTTCGCAGCGGTTGCCACCGATCGGGAGAACCAGTCTCCGGGCGCGGTGTCTTTAAAGAGCGGCTCATCACCCGCTCCCGCTTCGCTTAACCCGAGCACCCGCACCAGCCATTCCGTAAACTGGGCACGGGTTACCGGAAGCTCCGGCGCGAATTGGTCATTCGCAATCCCTTCCGCAATGAGTTTGTTCGCCAGCATGAGCACATCTTCCTCCGCCCAATGGCCTTCCATATCGCTGAAGGAGCGAGATTGGCTTATCGCCAAATAGAAGCCGCTGCCTATCCGCCTGAAGTCCGCCCCCCATCCTACCTCCGTCTTCAGGAAGACAGATGGGACGAAGGACAGCCGCTGTTCAGCCGGATCATATTGAGCAACAGTGGAACGATCGGGCTCTATGCTCTCATTGGCTATCGGCAAATAATGGCCATAATGCATGCCGATATCCCGCAGTTCGATTACGCGCCCGTCAACAGATGCTGTCGCCGTCCATTGAACGATATCCGACTCCCGCTTCATTCCATGATTCTGCAAATAAATCTCCAAGCGTTTAACGAAATTTTCGTCCGCCAGGTTCACCCGGACTGTAAAGACAATGTCCTCTGCCGCAGTACGCAGTTCCTCCGCAATGCCCGGGTCGTTCAACAGCTTCAAGGGGAGGGAAAAGGCAGTGAACCCCGCGTCCAATTGGAGGGTAATGTCCGCATTCCACTCCGTCAGCCTCCGGACGACTTCGCCGCTCCATTCGAACGTAATATCATGCGCGTCGCCTTGGGCTCCCATTTCCAAGTTAGGAGCCTTCTCCGGATTTCTGCTCAGCCAATTCTTCATCCGGACCGGATCGATCTTAACCCGGACCTGATCCCCTTCTACAAAGTGCGAGATTACATCGCTCCAGCGGGTAACCAGCGGCCAGTAGCCCCCGATCGGATGCGGATCGCGTCCAGGAGACGGGTCCGGAGGATCTGTCGGGTCGACCGGGTCCAGAGGGTCTGTCGGGTCGACCGGGTCCGGAGGATCTGTCGGGTCGACCGGGTCCGGAGGATCTGTCGGATCAACCCGGTCCGGAGGGTCTGTCGGGTCGACCGGGTCCGGAGGGTCTGTCGGGTCGACCGGGTCCGGAGGACCTTCACCGGCGGCAGATGTCGTTACCGTAGCGCTCGGGCCGCTGCCCGTCCATTTAGAGGCCGCATCCCCTGCCTCAACCCTGAAGCGATATTCGGTTTCGGGCATTAATCCGTCCACTTTGAACGAAGTGACTTCACTTGGGACTGTATGAGCTTGGTTGGCCGGTGTAAATTTCACTTCACCCTCTAACGGTTTGCCATCCTTATAAATTCGATAGCCCGTGACTCCCAAATCATCCTTCGCCTCCGTCCAGCGCAGAAGCACACTGTCCGGCGCAACCGATTCTGCCGCCAATTCTGCCCCTTCCGGCCAATAGGGGGCAGCGGTATCATAAGCCTCTGCCGTAGTTACGACAAGAGGTTCGGGATATCTCGCCGTATTTCCGGCAGCATCTACCGCCTCTACCTCGATAGTATACGGGGTTTCGAACGACAAACCTGTCACAGTATACATGTTCCCCGGGGAAGAGGACGTTACTCTGCTCTGGCCCTTCAGTTCGCCGTTGACGTAAATAAGATACTTGTGAACTCCTATGTTGTCCGAAGCCTCAGGCCATTTTATCGTGAGCCAGGTCGTATGGATTTTGTCCGCCAGCTCAATCCGGCTTCCGTCCGGAACTACGGGCGGTACTGTATCCTTATGCCCCGTTGTCACCACGTTCAGTCTTATTCCCGCATCCGTCCAGTTTCCTGTGGCGTCCGCCGCCTCCACCCTGAACTCGTAGCTTAAACCGGGAGAGAGGCCCTGAACCGTATACGTATTGGCCGCTTCCCCCATGCCTGTCGCTGTTGAAACGCCAACGATAGTATCGCCCTCAAATATTCTGTATCCCGTTACCTTCACATTATCCTGCGCCGGGGTCCAAGTGAGAATGACGAAGGTATCGTTAACTGCGGAAGCCGTTAATTGGCTTCCCACCGGCCAGCGAGGCGGCACAGCCGCATCCTCAGAAGCCGTGTTCATGGTTGTCATTCCGCTGAATTCCAGATCGGATGAATTCGTTATGGCCCAAGGATTATACAGATCAACGAACACCACATGGTTAAAGGTGCTGCCGCGCAAATAATTGATGTTGGCGGGCTTGGAGCGATAGAAGGTCACGTGGTCGAAATGAATATCCTCGTGAAAGCCCCCGTCTACCCCTGCCACGTTAATCGATTCCTTGGCATAAAGGTCGACAGATACGTTATGAACGTAAATGCCCTTAAATTGGGAAGGCCGGTTGGCAGGCTCATATTCAATCGCCGAATTCACGTCGGAGTAAGACGAAGTAAAAATAAAGGCCTGATTCTTGCCGTTTCTCATCGCGGTATCCCGGAACACAATATTCCTTGCTCCGCCGCCGGTAGGCGTACTCGTTTTGGCGCGCAGTCCGACTTCCGTCCTGTCCATTACGTTGTCTTCGGCCAATATATTCTCAATCCAGGCCGCCGTATGGCTTCCCATAACGACGCCGCCGTGTCCCTCCCGCATGTAGTTGTTAAAAATCCATGCATTACGCGTAGGCTCCTCCTTCTGTCCTTGAGCCCCTTGTCCGGCGGCAAAATTCATCGAATCATCACCGGTGTCAAAAACGTTGTTGAACACAACCAGATCTTCGCCGCCGCCAAATTCAATCCCATCCGCATTGTTGTCATCGAAGGTAAGCAGCTTGACTCCTGCGACGGTAATGTGATCGGAATCCAGATTAACCAAAGTATGGTTGGACGGATTTAAAGCGGTAAATCCGCCATAGAAAACATTCTCGACACCCCTAAGAGTAATTAGATTGGAGCGTGTCGAATAAGCACCTGCCTGAGTTAAGCCGAGTACATCGCGGGCATAGTTTGTCTGATTTTTGGCCAATACGCCAAACTGCTCGTACGTGGAGTTATTGCCCGGCGGTTGGACTGGGAAATAATCATCATCATACCGAACCGGCGGCAGCCATCCGTTCCCGTCTATCGTGCCTTCTCCGACAATACGGATATTGCGGAGCGTCCCGCGGTCATAAGTATGAGCGTTAATCAGCGAGTAAAAACGAGGTACCGTCGTATAGTTATACAGCATATAGCCGTAGGGGTAATCCTCCGGGTCTTCCGAACCGAGAAGCGTTGCTCCTCTGCTGATTTCCAAAGTCATATCGCTTTTCAACCAGATGGCCCCGGATTTGAAAACACCCGGAGGAATAACCACTTTGCCTCCCGGCGTCGCATCATCGATCGCCGCCTGAATGGCTGCAGTGTTCAATGTCTCGCCGTCACCCACCGCCCCATAATCTTCGATGTTAAATATTTCGGGAACGGCAGCCGTAGTCTGTGTTACCGGATTGCTGGCGGGAGATTCGTTGCCGTCGGCGTCAACCGCGGTCACAGTGAAGGTATAAGCCGTTGACGGAGCGAGACCGGTGACTGTAAAGTTATGCATGGATATCGGCACATGGATTTGCTCTGTATCCTCGGCATAGAACTTGTCGATGAAGCGCCTGGCCGGGGAATGAATCGCCGTGTTCTCATTAGCGGTGCCAATAAATTTTCCATCCTGATAAACGCGGTAATCGCGAATGCCGCTGTATTCCTCCGGCTTTTCCCAAACCAGAATGATGCTTTGCTCGTCATAAGCCATAGGAGGAACCCTTAAATTCATCGGCGCTTGCACAGGCTTCGACGAAATCGGAGAGGCAGCAATTTCTTCCGATGTCCGGCCTTCCACTCCGTTCGTCTCGGCGCTGATTACGAAATAATACGTTCTATTGTTAAGCAGACCGGTATAAGTGTACTCCGTTTCCGCAAGCCCCGAGGCGGCAATCGTATAAGGCCCGCCGGAAACGGTGCTGCTTCTAACCGTATAGGATTCGGCACCCGCTACAGCATCCCAGGACAGTCGGATTTGCTTATCTCCGGCATGGACCGATACTCCGGTCGGTTCCGGCGGGGCGGCTGACGGTGTCGCGGTAACCTCTGCCGCATTCGGTCCTTCTCCCACGGAATTGGATGCGCTCACCGTGAAGTAGTAGGGTGTGCCATTGTTCAACCCCTCTATCGTATAAGAGGTAACCGCCGCATTCTCCGTCCGGTAGAACAAGTCATATTGGCCGGAAGCGGTTCCCGCCTTAACCGTATAGTAGGTTGTTTCGGTGACAGCCCCCCAGCTTAATTCCACGCTGCCGTCCATGGAGCGGGCACGAAGCTCTGACGGCGGGAGGGGAACTGTAACCGGATCGTTCTTATATACCTTGATGTTATCCAGAAAATGGCTGCGATTAGAGCTGCCCGGAGTGTTGGAATCCCATTTCGCTATATCCCGGACTTCGGCGTCGAAGGGCTGATCCGTCAGCATAAGTTCTCCGTCCAGGTAGATGTCCGCACATTGTCGGTCCAGATCAGCTACGATCTTAAGCTTATACCAGGTGTCGGCGCTGTAATTATAAAAAAGGCTATGGGAAGCCGCTGACGCCCTCCGATATGAAAATTGACCGCTGTTTGTTTCAATGCTTACCGCCGTTTTATTGTCCGAGGACTGAAGACGGATAATTCTCATTCCGTTCGTTTTACCCTCATGATGCATGAAATCGGCTTCCAGAATCAGCCTACCGCTCGTCTGCGGGAGGAAGGAGCGGGCCACAGAGGTAGTTCCGGCAGTATCATGAAGATATAGAGCCTTATTCCCCGGATTCGCCGGATCTTCCCTTACCTCTACGTAATTGTCGGCCGTTGGCGGATTCGGGTTAATTATATAGCTGTCTGGAACTGCTCCATCCTCGAAATCATCATTAACAAGATAATCCTCCGCAGCCATAGCTGGAGTTACCGCAGTCGGCACCCACGCTGTAAACGCATACAAAATAGTCGTGATCACCATCAGCATGGCCAGCCTTCTTTTAAAGATTACGGTCACTATTTCCCCTCCTGACTCAAATGATTAAATTCTTCATCAGCATAGGAAATAATCCCCATAACATAAATAATCATTTGCTCAGATCTTGTCCATACCAGCCATAGCTACGGAGAAACTGATAATGAACGCATGACCGACTGCCGCCTATCTAATCTGCGGATTATCTATGTAATTGCTAGCTTCAACGGCTGTTTTGAAGATAGCTGCAACATTAGTTACAATAGAAAGGTGACCTACTTCATTCCATGGCCACATACTTTTGCAAATGGAGTGATATTGTGATGACTCACGCACTGTTTTCTCCGCAGGTCCTGTCCATCCTCGTATCGCTGTTCGCGGGCAGCGCCGTCATTGTTCTGAGACTGAGGGCAGCTAACAAACCGACCTCTCTCAAGAAAATCATTATGCCTCCTGTCGGAATGGCAACAGGCTTTTTAATGTTTCTGGCACCCGCATTCCGCATCCCGTGGACATGGGTCGCTGCTGCCTTTCTGGTCGGGGCGCTGCTTTTTTCTTACCCGCTCATCCGTACCTCTAAATTTCATCAGGTAGGCGATGAGATTTATTTAAAGCGATCAAGCATGTTCATTGTCGTTATCATAGGTTTGCTGCTAGTGCGTACTCTACTGCACGATGTTCTGGAGCCTTATATTACTATTTCCCAAAGTGCCGGAATTTTCTTCATTCTGGCGTTCGGCATGCTGCTTCCTTGGCGGGCGGCTATGCTTGTCCAGTACCGCAGGCTGGAACGGAGAGGACAGAAAGCACCGGGGGAAAAAGATTAACAGCACCTTGAATATGTACAGATGGCTTTTATTCATTCCTTAGAGACATGAAGGACTGTGTTATTTTAAAGCCTTCATTATCACGAGTAATCACCTTAATATAACTATAATCGTTGGAATCAATAATCCACACCGTATTCTTGTCCATCGGAACGGCCGTTATTTGCTGGTTTTGCTCCGGCCACCCGCTTATGGTTATGGGGCGGTCAAAGGTCAGGGATGCGGTTACTTTATTGATCGACCAAACCGTTAAGATGGTAAGCCAGATCATCATTATGAGCACAAAGATTCTATTCTTTCTCATATTAACAACCTCCTTTTTATTACCATTTTTTGTAAAAAAGGAATTGACTTCTATATTATTTCTTCTCCTCTCCCTCCATTTTTTTATTAACTCAACTTTCGCACCTTGAAAATCTGTACTAAGCCTTGATAGGGCTAGGATTTTCTCTTGAAAAATCTCGTTCT
>NZ_VEGP01000059.1 GCF_007679495.1 Paenibacillus sp. 32O-W
CCAACTTCACAGATACCCCGTACTTGGATATGGAGTAGATGGGGCAAATCCCTATCTACAATAGGTACATGAAGTTGCCCGTGGTAAGAAGCCCCGACTTCAACTCGCGATAGCGAGTAAGTGGGGGAGGTTCACGTAACTATGATTGGGTAAACATCAATGTCGAATATATCTGCAATATAGAGTCTTCATACAAAAAAAGCCCCCTCCGAAAGGAGAGGGCTGCTTAAAGCACTTATGAAGGAACTTTTGGAGCTGCACATGCTTGTATATGCATTTAGTGCCGTCCAATGATCAGGATGCCGGCTTGATGAAGACTTGCTGCCCGATAGCCGATTCTCGCTGATCCTGCGATATATATCCGAGATCGTTCATCCGGCGAAGGACTAGCTGCTGCCGGGTTTTCGCCTTATCCCAATTTCTGACGGGAGAGTAGGATTCCGGGGCTTTCGGCAGGGAAGCCAATATGGCGGCTTCGCTTAAGTTGATTAAGGGCTTGTCGTTCGATCCGTAGCGTACCGTTTTGTTGAAATAATAGCTTGCGGCACCTTCAATTCCGTAAATTCCATGTCCGAAATAAATATTATTCAAATACATTTCCAAAATTTCATCCTTGGAGAATCTCTGTTCCAAATATACGGATATGAGCATTTCCTTCCACTTTCGGTCGAAGGTTTTCTCATTCGTCAGAAACATGTTGCGGGCCAGTTGCATCGTAATGGTGCTGCCGCCCTGTGCTTTGTGTCCCTGGACCAAATCGACCCATAGAGAACGGGCCAATGCAATCGGATCAATTCCGATATGATTCTCGAAACGATGATCCTCGATCGCTACGAATGCATTCCGCAGATAATCGGGCATTTCGTTAAGGTGAACGTAATCGCGGGGAATCGGCGCATCCATTCCTTGAACGGGCATCGAATCCGGATGGCGATAAGCGGCCAGCTTCCGTTCGTCTATCAGGGCATGGCCGATTAGAACCATAGAAATCCAGACCGTCATGAACAACAGGAAGGCAGCGGAACACAGGATCAGAATCTGGCGCAAAGACAGATGGAAGGACCTTCCGGATCGGCGGATTTGTACTTGATTCGGTCTATGATTAGTTTTATAAATGGCAGTTTTATGCATACGAATTTCAGCCTCCTTGTCAAATAGGAAAGGCATTTTAGGGCTCCATATTTACATATTAGCCGGATTCCTGCGGAACTCCTATCGATTTGCATGACAAGAACCTTAAAGATTTGTAAGGTTTCTCGCGATTCGTCAGTCAGGCATTCCCCGTACTTTGCTCTGCTCTCATTATATAATGTAAATTCCCGCAAGTAAGCTGGACCTTTGTCCAGCATAAAGTCCGTCCGGAGTCTGTATGACCCGGGCATAAACATTTGTACAATAGAAGCATAGAAGGCAAACAGGGCTCCAGATTGTTCAGGTATAGGACGGATATTAGAAAGGAGGGGAGCGGCTGTGATGCAGAAGCTAACCAAAAGAATCCCGTTACCGTTGAGGATTGTCGCCTCCATTGTACTGGTAGGTCCGAAATCCGGCTTTATGAAATAATCCCTGTGACAGAATATAGGATTGCAAAGCGGAACAACCTAAACAAGTAGGAACACAGCTTGCACTCACGCAGACAATTGCATATAATATCTGTTATAAAAGATGGTGCGGGAACTTGCTTCTCGTATCTAATTCAATTGAAATGCTATGAGGGAGAAGAGTAAGCAGTACTGACTTACAGGGAGGAGACGCCGCGGATTGAGAGCGTCTTTGAAGAAACAGGCTGCCGAAGTTCGCTCCGGAGCAGTTCTCTGAACCCGTCCTGCGGATACGCGGTGGAAG
Organism: Paenibacillus sp. 32O-W; assembly: GCF_007679495.1. Classification (GTDB taxonomy): domain Bacteria; phylum Bacillota; class Bacilli; order Paenibacillales; family NBRC-103111; genus Paenibacillus_L; species Paenibacillus_L residui. Next base: position 1,846 of record NZ_VEGP01000059.1, read on the forward strand.
TAGGAGATACCGGTTACGAGCCGTTATTCGCAAAGTGAAAATAGCGATTACCGTTCAGATAGGCCCGTTTTGGCGGTCTGCAGAAGGTTCGTTATTTTAATAAGGGTGGTACCACGGCGATTTCGTCCCTTGATGGGGGGCGGATCGCCTTTTTGGTTTGTAAGAATCCGTTCCCGTATCCCCCTTCGATCTATCCGGCGAAACAAAATTGGCGACTCATTTGCCAAAATATTTGTACCGTAAGGGTAACTATGGCGGTAAAAAGGGACCAAGTTGATGGAGCAAAAGCGAGCATGCGTCAGACGGTAGAGCAGCATTTTTCACCCGTCGGACGGATTTCGTAAGTAAGATGAGTGAGGAAACGAAGCCGCAGGTTTTTGGAGCTGAAAAAAAGCAGTCTCGGTCGCTAGAACATTAGATTTCAAGCACTGCCGATGACGGCGATCCGGAACTAACTCCAAACTTGCCGCGCACGAATCATCCCGCCTGGAGGCGGAAATCAGTTATTGGAGGCGAGAAAATGAAAGAACGGTTGGAGGCACTTAAACAGGAGGCTCTGCTGCAATTGGAGCAAGCGGACGGAAGCCAGCAATTGAATGAGCTGCGTGTCAAATATTTGGGAAAGAAGGGTCCGTTGACCGAAATTTTACGGGGAATGGGCTCGCTTAGCGCCGAGGAACGGCCGATCATCGGTCAGGTGGCCAATGAGGTCCGGACGGCCATCGAACAAGTCATTGAGCAGAAGCAGGAGCAGTTCCGCAAGGAAGAGACCGACAAGAGACTGCGCCAGGAAACGATCGATATTACGCTGCCGGGCCGGAAGCAACAGGCTGGGGCCGTGCATCCTCTCAGCAAGGTCATTGAAGAGATCGAGGATATATTCCTCGGTATGGGATATACCGTCGAAGAGGGACCCGAGGTCGAAACGGATTATTACAACTTCGAAGCTCTGAATTTTCCCAAGAATCACCCGGCGAGGGACATGCAGGATTCCTTCTATGTCACCGACGAGATCTTGATGAGAACCCATACCTCTCCCGTCCAGGTACGGACTATGGAAAGAATGAAGGGCGACGTCCCCGTCAAAATTATTTGTCCGGGGAAAGTATACCGTCACGATGACGACGATGCGACACATTCCCACGTCTTTACCCAGATAGAAGGTCTGGTGATTGACCGCCATATTCGCATGAGCGACTTGAAAGGCACTTTGCTGCAATTCGTTCAGGAGATGTTCGGCAAGGATACGAAGATCCGCCTCCGCCCCAGCTTCTTCCCGTTCACGGAGCCCAGCGCCGAGGTGGATGTGAGCTGCATGATGTGCCGCGGCGAAGGCTGCCGGACCTGCAAGCAAACCGGCTGGCTGGAAATTCTCGGCTCCGGCATGGTGCATCCGCGCGTGCTCGAGATGGCGGGGTACGATCCGCGAGAATACAGCGGGTTTGCTTTCGGAATGGGCGTGGAGCGAATAGCGATGCTGAAATACGGAATTGACGATATCCGTCATTTTTATACGAATGATTTGCGCTTCTTGCAGCAATTTGTACGAGTATAACCTATAGCAGAGGGGAAGGTAGAAACGATGAAGGTATCTTATCAGTGGCTTTCAGACTATGTCGATCTGACAGGATATTCCGCTGCGGACTTGGCGGAGAAGCTGACCCGAAGCGGGGTTGAGGTTGACATTATCGAATCGAGAAATAAAGGTGTCCACCAAGTGGTGGTCGGCTATGTGAAATCCAAGCAAAAGCATCCCGATGCGGATAAACTGAATGTCTGTGTAGTGGACGCCGGACAGGGAGAAGATTTGCAGATTGTCTGCGGGGCGAAAAATGTGGATGCCGGGCAGAAGGTACCCGTTGCTTTGGTCGGAGCTTCGCTGCCGGACGGACTGAAGATCAAGCGGGCCAAGCTGCGCGGAGTGGAATCGCAGGGCATGATCTGCTCGGCGAAAGAGCTGGGCATGAATGATCGCCTGCTGCCGAAGGAAATTCAGGAAGGCATTCTTGTTCTGCCGGAGAATGCGCAGATTGGGGACAGCATCCTGGATGTGCTCGGACTTAATGATGAAGTGCTGGAGCTGGATTTAACCCCAAATCGCTCCGATTGTCTCAGCATGATCGGGGTTGCTTACGAGATCGCGGCTATTCTGGGGCGCGAGATCAAGCTTCCGGCGCCGGAGGACGGGCTCGTTACTGGCGGCGGGAAGGCTGCGGAGCGTCTGAACATCACGATCAGCGAACCGGAGCTGTGCAGCCACTATGCGGCTCGCTGTATAGACGGGGTGCAAATCGGGCCTTCGCCCTTGTGGCTGCAAAACCGGTTGATGGCTGCCGGTGTGCGGCCGATCAATAATATTGTCGATATTACGAACTATGTCATGCTGGAGTACGGCCAGCCGCTTCATGCGTTCGATGCCGACAAGCTGGAGGGCGGCCGCATTGATGTCCGGACCGCAGCCGAGGGCGAGCGGTTCGTCACATTGGACGACGCGGAACGCACCCTCGACGCCGGCATGCTGCTCATCACGGACGGGGCCAAGCCGATTGCAATAGCGGGTGTGATGGGCGGCGCGAACTCCGAAGTGTCGGAGTCGACGACCCGCATCGTGCTGGAATCGGCGAAATTCGCCGGCTCGTCCGTGCGCAGAACGTCGCGTCAGCTGGGGCTGCGCTCCGAAGCGAGCCTCCGGTTCGAGAAGGAAGTGAACCCGGAGGCGGTGCTTCCGGCGCTGGACCGTGCCGCGTCGCTGATCTGCCGCTATGCCGGCGGCCAGGCGGCCGAAGGCATCGCCGAAGCCGCAGCAGGCGGCCATGAGCCGGTCACGGTGACCATAAGCACGGACCGCATCAACAGCTTCCTCGGTACGGAAATACCGACGGATACGATCCTGTCCCTGCTTGATCGGCTTCATTTCACCTATGAGCAAACGGCGGACGGACAGATTGCGGTGCGGATACCGAGCCGCCGCGGGGATATTTCGCGGGATGTCGATGTGATTGAAGAGATAGCGCGCCTGTACGGCTACGATCATATCCCGACCACCTTGATGACCGGAGTGACGACGCCGGGCTCCCTCAGCCGGGAGCAGAAGGTTCGCCGCGCTCTCCGCTCGCTTCTGTCGCAAAGCGGATTGCATGAGGTTATCACCTATACGTTCGTCAATCCGAAGCAAATCGGATCATTGCCGGGACAATACAAGGACGCACGGCCTATTGGCTTGTCGACGCCGATGAGCGAGGACAGAAGCACCCTTCGTACCAGCCTGCTTCCGAATTTGCTGGAGACGGCTCTCTACAACCGGAATCGCAGCATCGACGATGTGGCCGTATATGAAATCGGCCGGGTGTTCGTCACCGATGAGAAGGAGCTGACCAGGCAGCCGGAGGAGAGGCTGATGCTCTCCATTCTGTGGACGGGCTCCAATCGCCCCGCACATTGGTCCTCCAAGCCGGTACCGGTCGATTTCTTCGATGTGAAGGGCCTGCTGGAGAAGGTGACGGAATATTTCGGATTGACCGTGGAATACAAGGCGGCTCATCCGGAGGGCTACCACCCGGGCAGAACGGCCGAGATTTGGGCATCCACCGCCGAGGGACCGGTGCGTCTCGGAACGGTCGGCCAGCTGCATCCCGATTTACAGCAGGAGAAGGATTTGGATGAGACATATATGGCGGAGATCGAGCTGGATACTCTGGCCCGTTATGCCGATTTCTCCATCCAATACAAGACGCTCCCGCGTTACCCGGCCATGACTCGGGATCTCGCGCTTGTGGTCGACGCGGAGGTGGCTGTAAGCGAGATGGAGAAGAAAGTGAAGGAAGCCGCCGGCTCATTGCTTGAATCGATCCAGGTGTTCGACATTTATACCGGGGACAAGGTGCCTGCCGGCAAGAAAAGCGTTGCTCTGTCACTTGTCTACCGGCATCCGGACAGGACGCTGACCGACGAAGAGGTTACGGAACGAAACGATCAGACCATTGCGGCGCTGGAGCAAACTTTTGGCGCGGAGCTTCGAAAATAGCAGGAAAATGACCGGCTTTATCGAATACTATTTTAGTGACGATAAGGCTGGTCTTCTTTTTGACATCATAGACATCTGAGATCAAGGTAGGGAGGAGGAGCGCTAATGGACGAGGAACAACAAAAGAGAAGCGTTATGGTTGACATATATGGTACCAACTATAAATTAATGGGCAGCACCAGTCCGCATTATATTAAGGCAGTGGCCGCTCATGTGAATGAGCAGATGCACAGCATATCCCGGCTGAATTCCCGGCTGGATTCCATGAAAATAGCCGTGCTCGCCGCAGTGAATATGGCGGATGAATATTTCAAAATGAAATCCGATGCCGAGCATCTGAGCGGAATAGAAGCCAAATATGAGGAGCAGCTCGAGGAAGTGCGGAAGCTGACCGAATTGGCCGACAAGCTCAAGGTTGAGGTCGGACAATGGCGGGAACGGGAGGCGGAATGGAAAGGAACCCGGAACCGGCTGGAGGCTGCCGTCGCCAAGCTGGAGAGTGAGCTCAGGGAGGCGGAGGAGAGCGGCCAGATTCAGCGTGCGCGTCTGGAAGAGCTGGAGACGGAGCAGAATCGGCTCTATTCTGTGCTGAATGCGACAGAGGAGGCGGCAGAGGGCTACAGGGAACGGATCAGCTCGCTGGAGGCAGACTGCCGGCAGCTGCAAACGGCATTGGACGAGGCCGCAGGGGCGGAAGCAGACATGAAGGAGAAGCTTGCTGCCGTCCAGGAGCATTCCGCCCGGCTGGAGACGGCTTTGGCTGAATCGCAGGAAGCCGGAAGGCGGCAGGCGGCCCGTGTCGAAGAGCTGACACAGGAAGTGGACAAGCTCCAACGCGGTCATGAAGAGCATGGCAAGCTTGAAGCTGCATGGGCCGAGGAGCGCAAAGAATGGGAGGGCCGGGTCGAGAAGCTGAAAGGCGATCTGCAGCTTGCCGAGGAGAATGCTCAGAGCCAGACGGACTGGATCGCTCTTCTCGAATCCGAAAGGATGCAGCTTGAGACCTCCTTCCAGCAGGCGAAGCAGGCTGAGCATAGCTTGAAGGAGCAGGCTGCGGCGAAGGATGAGGAAATCCTCCGTCTGGAAGGCGAGCTCCGGCAAGCGAAAGAATCCGCGCTCAGCCAGCAGGAAGAGGCGGCCGTGATGAAAGCTACCATCGAAGAGCTGCAGGCCTCCGTCCGCCAGTCGAAGGAAGCCGAGCAGGGCCAGGCCGGCTTAATAGAAGAGCTCCGTGCAGAATTAGAGAATCTGCGTCAAGAGGAAGCCGCTTGGAAAACTCAGCAGACCGGCTGGCAGGAAGAGAAAGAACGCCTGGAGAAGGAAAAGCTTCAGTTGGAGACGGAGCTGAAGGAAGCGAGCGAGTTAAAGAAACTGCAGCATAGCCGAATTACTTCTTTAACCTCGGAGAAAGACAAGCTGCAGGCTTCTCTCAACACTGCAGCAATTAACGAAAAGACCCGGCAGGAGCAAATTGCTGCTTTGCAATCGAAGATAGAGAGCCTTAGTAAGGAAATGGGCGAGTTACAAAATACGGCTCAAGCCGCTAAGGCTGCCGAACAGAAGACCCTCGAGCGTGCAGCTTCATTGGAGGAAAACATTCGCGCTCTCGAAACGGAGCTTCTCGAGGCGATGACGTCCGGTCAAGAAGAGAAGGAGCGTGCGGCATCGCTGGAGGAGAAGCTTCGCACACTGGAGTCGGAGCTTGCCGAGTTGAAGAGAACCAGCAAGGAGGAGAAGGATCAAGCCGCCTCCTTGAAGGAGCGAGTTCACGTATTGGAGTCCGAACTGCTCGAGGCGAAGAAATCGGGCCGGGAAGAGCAGGAGCGTGCAGCTTCATTGGAGGAAAACATTCGCGTTCTCGAAACGGAGCTTCTCGAGGCGATGACGTCCGGTCAAGAAGAGAAGGAACGTGCGGCATCGCTGGAGGAGAAGCTTCGCACACTGGAGTCGGAGCTTGCCGAGTTGAGGAGAACCAGCAAGGAGGAGAAGGATCAAGCCGCCTCCTTGAAGGATCAAGTTCGCGTATTGGAGTCCGAGCTGCTCGAGGCGAAGAAATCGGGCCGGGAAGAGCAGGAACGGACCGCTTCGTTGGAAGAAAGCATCCATGCCCTGGAAGCAGAGCTTCTGGAGGTGAAGGCAACGAGCAAAGAGGAGAGGGAACGTTCTGTCTCCCTGGAAGAAACTATCCGGCTGCTGCATAACGATCTGGAAGCATCCCATAGAGAGCGGCAGCTGCGGGATCAGCAACTGGAGGAGCTCAATCGCGAACTGGAACGTCTGCGGCGTGAGGATCGGGAATGGAAAGCCCGCCAATCCGAATGGACGGAGGAGAAGGTCGCGATCGAGGATCGTCTGAGAAAGCAGCAGTCCGAGCTGGACAAGCTCCGCAGAATCGAGATGCAGGGCCGCAGTGAGGTTGCCGCCGCTCAGGAAGAGCTCGCCTCGATGAAGGAATTTTTCGAGGAATGGGAGCTGGAGCAGCAAGAACGTGAGGAAGAGAGGAAGCGGCTCCGTCAGGAGGTTGAGAGCCTCCGTAAGGAAATTAGCGCAGCAGCCGAGAAGGAAACGGGACAAGCCCTTCTGGCGGAAGAGCTCAGTCAGGAAAATAAACGTCAATTGCAGATCATTGAGCAATTAAACGAGCAATTGGCGAACGAGAGGGCTTTGCGCGAGAAAGAGCAGAATAAGGAACTGGAAGAAAAGTACCGGCTGCTCGAGATTGAATACGAGAAATTGAAGAAAGAATATAATGAATGGATCGAGCTGGTGATTGATGAAACCGGCCCGAAAGCCTAGCGTGCGGACCGATGATGAATATTATCGATTTGATAGCTGCCGTCACGGTGATCGCCTCCTTCGCGGCCGGTTTCCGCAAAGGGTTGATCAGCCAGTTGGTTTCGGTCCTTGGCTTGGTGGCCGCCTTGCTGGCGGCCTTTTTCCTTTATGACAAGGTGGCCGCTTATCTGGCAGAGTGGATCCCCCTCAAGACGTTTACCTCTAATTCCAACTATGAATTTTTGATAAGCCATTATCGGCTTGAAACTTATATTTACAACGCGATAGCTTTTGCCGCTGTATTTCTGATCGTCAAAATCGCCTGGTCGTTCCTGGGGAGGGTGCTTCATGTAGTGGCGAAGGTACCGGGACTCAACGGGTTGAACCGATGGTTGGGGGCGATCTTAGGTATGCTGGAGGCCACCCTAATTCTGACTTTGATGGTGTATGTTCTTATGGCCATCCCTTCGGATTCTCTACAGCGGGTGTTGGGGGAGTCGAGGGCCGTTCCTTATCTTATTCTTTGGCCTCCCATAGTTTTGGAGAAGCTCCCGGAGTTCTTATCATTTACGCCTGAAAATGCTTAGTATACGCCTCTCGAATAGTCTTTCTAGAGGCACAAATGAGCGATAGCTTGATGCGGACCAGTGCTCACTTGAGGATTGATTCCTTGCCCGCTTTCCCGGATTGCGATAGAGCTGGCCAACCGCCTTAGTTCTCGCCTTTTTGTAGAAAAAAATCGTACAGATGGACACACAGGTTTACCTTTATATTGCAGCTAGCGCTGAGCAAATAAAAAACCGGGGAACACCGCCCCGGTTTTAATTAAGCACATGTAACAACATGTGCCTTTTCTGTCTATGGATTACTCCTCAACAATCAGCTTGGACTTCATTGTCGCGTGTCCTTGCCCGCAAGGAATGTTACAGATAATGTCATAAGTGCCGGCTCTGTCTGCCTTGAAATAATCAGTGGTATTACTGTTGTCCAGCTTGATTTTCGCACCTTTGATTTCAACTCCGTGGATACCTTCTTGATTATCGAGGACAATTTTGAGAGTGTCGCCTTTTTTCACTTTATACTCGGATTGATCAAATTGGAAATTGGTTGCGACTAATTTAAGCTCGGTAGCATTCGCTTTATCCTCTTCGCTAATTTTGCTTCCGCCCCCGTCTCCTCCTCCGCAAGCGGCAAGAACGGAAATCATGGCCACGGCCATCAGTAATCCCATTATTTTTTTCATCGGGTTTCCCTCCCATAAATGTTTCTGTTACAACACTAATCATACCTCCGGGAGGAAAATTTTTCAGTGACAAATCGGTGAAGCCTTTGTGACAAAACTGGCACAAATACCAAGTGATCCGCGGGAGAGAACCCTCGGACCACTTGTGAAGTACTTGCTATAAGGTTAGGAGCGCGCCCGGCCTCCCCTGTCGAATGGAGTGGCAATCGGAATGAACAGGTCGATAATTCCGATAACCAAAGCAGCAAGAATGGCGCCAAGAATTGTTACGGATACGCCCCCGACCACAAATTGAGCCAGCCAAATAATCAATGCACTGACAAGAAATCCGACAATTCCCCGCCCGAATGGGGTAATTCGTTTGCCGAAAATTCCTTCGATAATCCAACCGGCAAGGGCGATGACTAGGGCCAGGAAAAAAGCGCTCCAAAAGCCGCCAACCGCAAAATTGGGAACGATCCATCCGACAACCATCAATACGAGTGCCGAAACGACAAAACGGATCAAATGGGCAAAAAAGCTTCTCATAAGCTTAACCTCCTTTATTCAACATATGGTTCCTCAAGAGCTGGGATGTAGGCAGGAAATGTCGAATTCACTAATTAGTGTTCCGCTTTTTTGATAAACTATCATAGGGATTGCCTCCCTAATACCGGAAAGATTATGTATAAACGTTTTGCTTAATGGCTAATCGTTTTTGGATTCGCTATAATAAAGGATAATAATCGGGGAAGAGGGTTTCACGATTGAATGATAAAATTCTTCAGACACTTGAATATTATAAAATCATCGGTCGCCTGGTCGGATTTGCTTCCACCTCGCTGGGAAAGAGAAGGGCTGAGGAGCTGCGGCCAAGCGGAACTCTGGGTGAAGTGAAAACCAGGCTTCAGGCCACCGACGAAGCCGTGAAGGTGGAGAGGTTGAAGGGTCCTGCTCCATTCGGCGGGATCCGCGATGTGAAAGAGGCAGTGAAGCGGGCGGTTATCGGAGGCGTGCTAAACCCGGCCGAGCTGTTGGACACCGCCAATACATTAAGCGGAGGACGAAGGCTTCAGCGTTTCATTCTGACGGTTCATGAGGATGAACCGATCCCGCTGCTTGCTGCCGCCGCAGATAGGTTTATCGAGAATCGGGCGCTGGAGCAAAGCATAATGTCCTGCATCAACGAACATTCCGAAGTGATGGATTCGGCCAGTCCGGAGCTGTACCGCATCCGGCAGGAGCTGCGAACGGGGGAAGCACGGGTCAGGGAACGGCTGGAGCAAATCATTCGGACTCCATCCACCCAGAAGATGCTGCAGGACCCTATCATCACCATTCGCAATGATCGTTATGTCATTCCGGTCAAGCAGGAATACCGCAACCATTTTGGCGGGATGATTCATGATCAGTCGGCCTCGGGAGCAACCTTGTTCATCGAACCGGAATCGATTGTCCAGATGAACAACCGGCTAACCGAGTTGAAGCTGAAGGAAGAGCGCGAGATCGAAATCATTCTGCGCAGACTTTCTGCCGAGGTGGCCGAATTTGCGGATGAGCTGCTGGACAACCTGGAGGCTCTGGCCGAGCTTGACTTTATCTTTGCCAAGGCAGGTCTTGCCAGGGAGATGAAGGCTTCACTGCCTCTGATGAACGATAGGGGCTTCCTCAAGCTGAAGAAGGGAAGACATCCCTTGATTGACAGGGATGCGGTTGTGCCTCTCGATGTGGAGCTCGGCAATCATTATACTTCCGTTATCATTACGGGTCCGAACACCGGAGGGAAGACCGTCACGTTAAAAACCATCGGCCTTCTAAGCCTGATGGCCATGTCAGGATTGTTCGTTCCGGCGGAGGACAGCAGCCAGCTATGTGTCTTCGATGCCATCTATGCGGACATTGGCGATGAGCAAAGCATTGAGCAGAGCTTAAGTACGTTCTCCAGCCATATGACGAATATCATCAGCATACTGCGGGATATGACTCCCAAGAGTCTGGTGCTGCTCGATGAGGTCGGGGCGGGAACCGATCCTGCGGAAGGTTCGGCACTGGCCATAGCCATTCTGGAGCACATTCATGCGATGGGCTGCCGGATGGTGGCGACGACCCACTACAGCGAGCTGAAGGCTTATGCTTACGAGCGTAAAGGAATTATTAATGCCAGCATGGAATTCGACATTCAGACGCTTAGTCCGACTTACCGGCTGCTCGTTGGAGTTCCGGGACGAAGCAATGCCTTCGCCATTGCGTCGAGGCTGGGTTTGAGCAAGGCAATTATCGATCACGCGCGTGCTCAGGTCAACGAAGAGGATCAGCGGGTCGAATCGATGATCGCGACACTGGAGGAGAACCGGCTGACGGCGGAAGCCGAGAGAAGAAGCGCAGAGCAGCTTCACGAGGAAGTGTCTGCCCTCCGCAAGGAGCTTGAGGAGCAGCGCAGCCGCTTCGAGGAGCAGAGAGCCCGCCTGCTGGCCAGAGCGGAACAGGAGGCGGCCGAGGCCGTTCACAAGGCCCGGAAGGAAGCCGAGGAAATTATAGCCGACCTGCGCAGGATGGCTATGGAGGAACGGTCTGCGGTCAAGGAACATAAGTTAATTGAAGCGAAGAAGCGGCTGGAGGAAGCCGCCCCCCGATTGAATGAGAAAGGGCATCGAATCGTTGCTTCAAAGGGGACATCCTCCAGGCCGATAGAGGCCGGGGACGAGGTTCTCGTCCACAGCTTCGGCCAGAAGGGGCACGTTGTCGAGCTGAACGGAGACAGCGAAGTGACCGTCCAGTTGGGCATCATGAAAATGAAAGTGGCCAGATCGGACGTCGAGCTGGTTTCCTCTTCAGCAACGAAAAAGCCTCAGCAGACAGTGGTAACGGGAGTTAAACGGACCCGTGATGATAATGCCCGGATCGAGCTGGATCTGCGCGGTAACAATATCGAGGATTCGATTATTGAAGTGGACCGCTTCCTGGATGAATCTTATCTCGCCAATTTCACCCAAGTTTACCTTATCCATGGCAAAGGAACCGGTGCATTGCGAGCCGGAATTCAGGAATTTCTGCGAAAGCACCGGCTGGTCAAAAGCTACCGCCTTGGAAACTACGGGGAAGGCGGAAGCGGGGTAACTGTGGTGGAATTGAAATAATATAAGCTAAAAATTTTTCGCCGAATTTGAAACTATCGATTTCTTTACACGTATGAAGTAGTAATGAAACGATAAACTAAAAACTTTTTAATAATAAGGGGAGGAACTAAACATGGGAATTTTCAAGCGTCTCCGTGATCTGACTGTCGCATCTATTAATGATTTGCTTGACCGTGCGGAAGATCCTGTCAAGATGTTAAACCAATTTTTGCGGGATATGGAACAGGATATCATTGAAGCCGAAGCTGCCGTCGCCAAGCAAATTGCCGTAGAGAAGAAGTTCAAGATGCAGTACGAAGAGGCCGAAGAACTGGTCAGCAAGCGGGAAGCCCAAGCCTTGAAGGCATTGGAGCAAGGAAATGAAGATCTGGCCCGCCGGGCATTGCAGGATAAGAAAGATCATCAAACCCGTTTCGAGGAAATGCAAAAGCAGTATACGATTGCTAAAGAAAATGCGGACCGTCTGCGTGCTCAGTTGAATGAAATGAAGAACGAGTACGGCAAAATGAAAAACAAGCGCGATCTGTTGATCGCCCGCGCGGAAGCTGCGAAGGCACAGAAATCGATCAACCGTGCCATGTCCGGATTTAATTCCGACAGTGCTTCCAAAGGATTCGACCGCATGTCGGAAAAAGTGCTGCAAATGGAAGCGGAAGCTCAAGCAAGCCAATCGCTGCGCGATTCCAGCCGTTCTCTGGATGATGAACTGTCCAAGCTGGGCAGCAACGAGATTGAGGATGAGCTTGCCGCTCTGAAGGCTAAATTACAGGACAAGAAAGCGGAATAAAACGATCATCCCCCGGAAACGGCCGCCCGAATGGTATGGACTTGAAATTCGGGCTGCTGATCCCATCTGGTGATGCAGGGCACGCTCGGGAGGAATACTCCGGCACCTTGGCCAATAGATACTGGCCGCAGCCGCAGCCGGCTAAAGGGTGTAAAATAGAGCTAAGCCACCAGGCTGTAAGCAAGCCGGTCAGTAAGAGTGCTGCAAATACCGTCTTTGGGATAGGGTAGGGACATCATTGTTGGAAGGACTGGGGATTTAAGATCTCCAGTCTTTTCTACCGTTATTCATGAAGACTTGATGCCTGTAAGGGAGGATATTATGAACAAAGAGGTGGATCGACTGTTGGCTAACCCTTATTTGGAAACGCTCGCTTTTTATTCCGTTACGATTCTGGCTCTTGTTGTCTTTCTGGCGCTCTGGAATCTGGTGACGAAATATAATGTATGGGAAGAAGTTAAGAAAGGAAATCTGGCAGTTGCCCTGGCCACGGGCGGCAAAATTTTCGGGATATGTAATATTTTCCGGTTCTCCATGCTGAATAACGATACTTTGTTCGAGACGATTGTCTGGTCGTGCTATGGCTTTGTCTTACTGCTTGCGGCATACTTTATCTTCGAACTGCTGACTCCCCGATTCAAAATCGACGAACAGGTGAAGCAGGATAACCGGGCGATCGGCTTTATTTCGTTCGTGATCTCGGTTTCCATATCCTACGTGGTCGGAGCCAGTGTAACCTAATTGATGCATAACTTAAGCGTGGGCAACCAATATGACATTGACATTACATCGATAAAGGAGAAGCAGCATATGAAGTATTTATGGGGCACTCTTTTTGCTCTGGCATTGGTTTTTTTGGCGGCGGGGATTTATTATTTTATTAAATACGGTTAATCTACGAGGAGAAGTCATAACTAATCTATAGGAAAGAACGGAGGACTCGCTGCTTTGGATACTAACCATCAGCCTACGATCTGTCCATGGTGCCAGTCGGAAATTGTATGGGATCCGGAAATCGGCCCGGAAGACGAATGCCCCTATTGCTTTAATGAATTGAAGGACTACCGCAGCATAACCTTAACTCTGGGGGACGATGAGGATGAAGCCGGGGAAGAGGAGGCCGCCGGTCCCGCTGACGAGGAAGCTCCGGTTTGGGAAGACTGGGAGGAAGACACGGCAAGGGATCTCTATGCCGAGAATGTGGAAAGCTGCATTGACCGTCAGGAAGAGGCTCCGGAATGCTCCCATTGCCGGGAATTGATGCTTTATTCGGGAGTCTATACCGTGACCGGGCCGCAATTCACCCCTGCCCTTCCGGCCGGCTGGACTAGCGGCTTTCTGTCCGCGCCCTTTCAGATGAATATCTATCTGTGTCCCTCCTGCTTCAAAACGGAAATGTTCCTGTCCGAGTCGGACCGATTGTCGGTGATTAAGGCCTTCCGGGAGAAGGAAAGCGATTGACACTATCGCTGCTTGAACCCTGGCTGCATACTTGGAGAAGGAATGGGTAGTTGAGTTGGGAAGCCACGAGAAAAGCTGCAAGCATAATTCCTGGTTCCCGTTATTCATTCGTCGTTGAAAGCAACCTCTGGAAGCTTGAATTGGGATATTTGATGTTGTACCCACCTTTGCTTGACGCGCAAAGGTGGTTTTTTTGTTTGTTAGAGCATGATCGAAGGGACTGTATGCCATTTCTCTCCAATCCGTATAAAGACACTCATCTTTCCCGTCCCATTTGGGAATGTTAAGGAAAGTCGATTCAACGCCATTTTACCAGGGACAGGTGAATTCATGCATAATCGAGTAAAACCAGGGGCTGTCGGCCACGATGGCATGGAGTTCAAGGAAGAGTGCTTTGAACAGGATAAACAGGAGACAAGACCCCGGCTATCGGCCCAGTGTAAGCTGCTTTTGTTGGTCAATGGATTGTTTGCTACAGCCAATGCATTATCCGGAACATTCGTTAACGTCTACTTATGGAAAGTGAAGAACGATTACACAATGATTGCTACATTTGCCATAGCTCAGCAGGTAACCACGGCTCTGTTATTCTGGCTGGCGGGTAAGTGGATCAAGGAATATAACAAAATGAACGCGCTCAGGGCGGGAGTAGCCATATCCGCCATTTTTTATTCCGCGGTGCTGTGGGCCGGTGTCAAGGCGGTGGATTACGTGATTTGGCTGGGGGCCATTCAAGGCATTTCCGCGGGATTATTCTGGTCGGCCTTTAACGTTATTTATTTCGAAGTGACCGACCCTGACAACCGTGACCGGTTTAACGGGTGGGCCGGGCTGCTCGGATCGGCGGCCGGAATGATCGCCCCCTGGGTATCGGGTTTCCTGATTACTAGAATGCAGGACACGGCAGGTTATCGGGTCATTTTCACCATTTCGCTCATTATATTTGTAGTCGCGACGATTTTCAGTTTTTTCCTGAAGAAACGGAAGCCTCTCGGGAAATATCTGTGGTTCTACGGCCTGCATCAGCTTAGAAAACAAAATCACCCCTGGCGCAAAATAGGCTTGGCCATGACGGCCCAAGGAGTCAGGGAAGGGGTCTTCAGCTTCATTATCGGTTTGCTGGTTTATATTTACACGAAGAATGAGATGAAGCTGGGCAATTTCTCATTAATTACGTCTGCCGTCGGATTATTCGGTTTTATGGCGGCAGGCAGGCTGCTAAAGCCTCAATACCGCAGATGGGGGATGTTTGCCGGAGTTGTTATGATGATTGCGGTCATTTTGCCGTTTTTCTGGCAGGTCAGCTACTTCACTCTGCTTCTGTTTGGAATAGGGACGGCTTTGTTCATTCCGCTGTACTCGATCCCGACCACCTCCGTTGTCTTTGACATTATAGGTCAAAATCAGGAAAGCGCAGAACGCAGAGTCGAGTATATTGTGCTGCGTGAGCTGGCTCTCTGTCTGGGCAGAATATTGGGGGCGCTGGTTTTTATCGCGGTTGTCTCCAGAACGACGGCCCCGCTTGCGATGAACCTGCTGCTGCTCGGAATCGGCAGTTCTCCGTTGATCGTATGGATACTGCTTCGCAGCTGGCTGGGGGTCGTCAAGCCTAAGGAAAATAATGCCTAGCCGAAGATTTTGGCCATTTTCGCAGACTGAAGCTTTAGGGGCTCTTCCCTTTAGCTTGACCCCTAAAAATAAAGCCGATAAAATTAATGGGCATACAATGAATTTGGAGGCAATAAGTTTTAGCCTGCGGGGACTATTTCTTGACCTTATTTTCAAAAGGGAGCGGATACTATGGCTGTTAAAATGGCGGGATCGATTACGGAGCTGATCGGAAATACTCCGGCTGTGCGATTAAATCGGCTGGCTTCGGAGCAGGACGCCGAGGTATATGTGAAGCTGGAATCCTATAACCCGAGCGGAAGTGTGAAGGACCGGGCCGCTTATAATTTGATTCTTCAGGCGGAGAAGCAAGGAAAGCTTGCACCGGGGGCCACGATTATTGAGCCGACGAGCGGCAACACGGGAATCGGACTCGCTATGAATGCCGCAGCCAAGGGCTATCGGGCAATACTGGTGATGCCGGATAATATGACGAAGGAAAGAATCAATTTGCTTAAAGCCTATGGAGCAGAGGTTGTCCTGACCCCGGCTGCGGAAAGAATGCCCGGTGCGATCCGTAAGGCCATGGAGCTGAAGGAGCAGATTCCCGGCAGCTTCATTCCCCAGCAATTTGAAAATCCGGCCAATCCGGATATTCATAGAACAACGACGGCGCTCGAGATTATCGAGCAGACGGAGGGCAGGCTGGATGTCTTCGTTGCCACAGCCGGAACCGGAGGGACTATAACCGGAACAGGGGAAGTGCTGAAGGAGCATATTCCGGGTATACGGATTGTCGTAGTCGAGCCTAAAGGCTCCCCGGTTCTGTCAGGCGGCCAGCCCGGACCTCACAAGCTGGTCGGAACCAGTCCAGGCTTCATCCCTCCGATTCTCAACACCGGAATTTACGATGAGATCGTGCAGGTGGAGGATGAGAATGCACTGGACACGGCCAGATTGCTGGCCTCCAGGGAAGGGATTCTGGTCGGACCGTCAGCGGGAGCCTCCGTATGGGCGGCCTTGCAGTTGGCAAGAAGAATGGGCCAAGGCAAGAGGGTGCTGTGCATTGCTCCGGATACCGGGGAACGCTACTTGAGCATGGATGTCTTTTAAAATGGCCTCGGGATTTGATCCTGGGTTTTTTGGCACATAGTAATCTTTAAATTCTTTACAGTGTTAATAGGGTGCAGAACATATATTTCATCGGTAAACACGCCCGTCCTAAGAACGGCGATAGCCGCTTATCCTTGGAAAAAACCGCGGAGTGCCTATTCTAAAGCGATTATGCAGGTCTTTTTAGAGAAAAGTCGTCACATACCTGATTCTAGAGCAATAATGCACGTCTTTGGAGCGATTTTTGCGAAATGGCCCCATTTTGTGAAAAAGACCTGCACATTTGAGCGTCTTTCGCCTTCTTTTCGGAAAAGGGTACGATTTTAATGTATTTTTGCTCGTCTTTGCGTTATCTTTACCGACCCGGATGCGATGCTGGCTTTCCCTCAGGGCGTAATGTATAATCCCTTTTCGAAACAAATTCAGGGAGAGAGACCGCCTAAGAGGAAGGTTTTAGACGCTGACCCTGTATGTCAGGATTGCCGGCGGAAAGGCGCAGTAAACGAAGTCGTACAGCGGTCAAAATTTTCATCCCCGATGGTGACTGACAGGACATGCAGGTTTGTGTTATTTTGCTTTGCACGTTCTGCTCGTTCGTTGTATAGTGGAACTATCATTTTTTACTGGAGGGGGCCCGCGAATGAACAAACTGAAACTGCAAATTCTGGAATTGCTCAAGGAAGATTCCAGAATAGGCGCCGATTTGATTGCGACCATGCTGGGGGCGAAGCAAGCGGAGGTGGAAGCCGCCATCGCCGAGCTGGAAGAGGAGAAGGTCATTGTCAAATACGCGACAGTGGTGAACTGGAGCAAGGTCAACGATGATAAAGTGACGGCCCTGATTGAAGTGCAGATTACTCCGGAGCGGGGGCACGGCTTCGACGCAATCGCCGAAAGAATTTATTTGTATCCCGAAGTGAAGTCCGTATACTTGATGTCGGGAGCCTACGACCTGCTGGTTGAGGTGGAGGGAAGAACGCTTAAGGAGGTCGCCTCTTTCGTCTCCAACAAGCTTTCGCCGATCGACCGGATTTTATCGACGAAAACTCATTTTATTCTGAAAAAATATAAACAGGACGGTATTATTTTCGAAGACAATGACGAAGATCACCGTCTCCTGATTTCGCCATAAAGGAAGTATCCGTTATGACCAAGCAAAAGGAAATGCATCAATACTTGTCACCGCTTGTCCGGGATATCCCGCCTTCGGGCATCCGGAAATTTTTCGACCTTGTCAGCGCGAGCAAAGACATAATTTCACTTGGGGTTGGGGAGCCCGATTTCATCACTCCCTGGCACGTCCGCGAAGCAAGCTTTTATTCCCTGGAAAGGGGCAAGACGCAGTATACTCCGAATGCCGGACTATATGAGCTCCGCGAAGAGATAGCCAATTATTTGCATACCGGATTTCAGCTGACGTATGAACCGAAGGACGAAATCATTGTTACGGTCGGGGGCAGTGAAGCGATCGATCTCGCTCTGCGGGCGCTTATTACGCCGGGCGATGAAATATTGATCCCCGAACCCTGCTATGTGTCCTATTCGCCCATTGCTTCGATCGGGGGAGGAATTCCGGTCGGTATAGAGACATTCGCCAAGGATCAATTCAAGTTGACGCCGGAATCGCTGAAGGCGCAGATCACTCCCCGTTCCAAGGTGCTTGTGCTCTGTTACCCGAGCAATCCGACGGGAGGAATCATGACCCGGGAAGATTGGCTGCCGATTGCCAAGCTGGTAGAAGAGAACGATCTGATCGTAATTTCCGACGAAATTTATGCGGAATTAACCTATGGTCAGAAGCATGTCAGCTTCGCATCGCTGCCGGGCATGAAGGATCGTACCATCCTCGTCAGCGGATTTTCCAAGGCGTTCGCCATGACCGGCTGGAGAATGGGATACGCTTGCGGTCATCGGGATCTGATTCAGGCGATGCTGAAAATTCATCAATATACCGTCATGTGTGCTCCCGTCATGGGCCAAGTGGCCGCAATAGAGGCGCTTAGATACGGTTTGGAAGAGAAGGACCGGATGGTCGAATCCTATAATCAGAGACGCAGGCTGGTAGTGCGGGGCTTCCGGGAAATCGGTCTGGATTGTCACGAGCCGCAAGGGGCCTTCTACGCCTTCCCCTCGATTCAATCGACAGGACTGAGCTCGGAGGAATTTGCCGAGAGGCTCCTGCGGGAAGCAAGGGTGGCTGCTGTGCCGGGCAATGTTTTCGGATTGGGAGGCGAAGGGTTCATTCGCTGCTCTTACGCCACGTCAGTAAGCCAATTGAATGAAGCGTTGGATCGGATAGGCAAGTTTTATGAGAAGCTGCAGAAGTAATAATTTTCCATGGGCCAGATTTCTTTTTGCGCCTAAATATGGTATTGTTTAAAGTAGAAGAAAAGCGTTATTCTTTCTCTTCATGCTACCAAAGGGGGAATGATTATGACTGCTGCTTACCTGAATTCGGCTCCGTATCACAACCTTTTGCTTCGGGAGAAGGATTCGCATTTAAGATGGGTGACCGAACCCGCCAAGCCATCTAACGCTCTGCTTGTTCTGGAAGAAGAGATTCGGGTTTTGCGCATGCAGATGGAGCAGATGTACATGGAAGAACCTTGTTTCAACAATTCCTCCATATTGGAGATTAGCAGACTGCTGGATAAGAAAATAAACTTATATCTGGAAATGATAAGAGCCGAGGGCTGATAAGCCCGGCTCTTTTTTTCCTGCTTAAAGGACAGAAAGCGCCCCCCTAGAGAGAGTATAATCTCGCTAAAACGATTTCTTCGGAACAGACTCTGTGCTATCATAGTTTTGATGCGACTTTAGTGGGGGGAGAAACGTTGAAAGCGAAGCTGGGAATAGCATGGAAGCTAATCGCGGTGCTAGTTTTGGTAGTGGTGCTGAGCGCCTGTGGAAGAGAGAGAGCGGATGTCACCATCTTCATTCTGCCGCCGGGGGGAATGGACTCTTCTGTAGCGGAAACATTGGAGAATTTCGTTCAGGACAAAGTAGGGGAAACCATGTCCGTGGATTTATTCTCCAGTCCGATCTTCGACCTTAACAAGCTGATGGTCGAAATCGCCGCCGGGGATAACGACATTATGGTCCTTCCGGAAGAGCAATTCAAGGTGTTTGCCGAACAGGGAGGCCTGCCGGGTATGGACGATCTGTTCCGTCCGGAGGATTATCCGGAAGGGGTGCTTGAAGCGCCGAATGACGAGGGCAAGCTTGAGAAAAAGCTGTACGGAGTACCGGTGAGCAAAACGGAATGGCTGCAATCCGTCGGCTACAAAGGGGCGGAAATGTATGCCTTTATCCACCCTCGGGCCAAGGATAAGGACAAGGCGGCGGAAGTGTTGAAGAAAATAATGGAATCCTAGCATAGTACGCAATTGTTTTTGAGCTGATAGATTCTGCGAAGTCATGCAGTATCGCATGTATCGTTGTAATCCGTTAACGGTAGATAATAATAGACTTGTAACTTGGGGGCGCTTCCCCTATAATCTTCTAAGAGAATATAGCTTGAATAATTGAATGGACATGTAATGCCTGCAGGTCCCGCGAACGCCATCCGCGTCCGGGTTAAAAGGGAAGCCGGTGCAAATCCGGCACGGTCCCGCCACTGTAAAATGGGAGAGTCTCATTAGGCCACTGTTGAATCCAACGGGAAGGCGAGATTTACCAACCCCATAAGTCAGGAGACCTGCCTGCAAGGTGAAGCTGAAGAAATCCTTCGAGGAAAAGGAAACCGGCTGATCAGGATGATGGGGTTCATTTGTTATCCCCTTGGATCGCTGCGCCATTATGCCCTCTATCGAACGGATGGAGGGCTTTTTTCATTTAAAGCGCGGCCAGAAAAAAGCAAGTCCCTGATCATCAAATTTTACTGCATATAGCGGTTAGACCTTTAAAAGGATTGTCATAGAAGATTTCGTGAGTCATTTCACGATGTTCTTCTTAGGGCTGCATCATAGGTTCCGGGCGAACGGCCCGGGGGCACAGGGAAGTCATTCATCGTTTCAGGCTCTTTCTCAAAAAAAAGAATAGGCGCTGTAGACAAAAGGAGAGGAAGAATAATGAGTCAAGGACGGACCGCAAAGCAGATGATGCGGACAATGACAGCTCTGCTTCTGATGGCCATGCTGGCTGTCGGGCTGCTGGGCTGCGGAGACAAGCAGCAGGACCCGAAGGGCATGAGCGATCCGGCTAAAGTGCAGGACGAGAAGGGTAAGGAAAATCAGGCGGATGGTGATAAGAAGCCCGATTCGGGGGATAAGTCTGACGATGGGAAAGCGAAAGCCGGACAAACCGAATATCCGATGAAAGTTACGGATGCTTCGGGGACGGAGCTGACATTCGATAAAGCTCCTGAACGGATTGCTTCTCTGGCCCCGAGCGAGACGGAAACCTTGTTTGCGATAGGAGCGGGAGATCAGGTTGTCGGCGTGGATCAATGGAGCAACTACCCCGAGGAAGCGGCGGCGAAGCCGAAGATCGGTTCTTTGGAGACTAACCTGGAGGCTCTTCTGGC
Organism: Paenibacillus sp. 32O-W; assembly: GCF_007679495.1. Classification (GTDB taxonomy): domain Bacteria; phylum Bacillota; class Bacilli; order Paenibacillales; family NBRC-103111; genus Paenibacillus_L; species Paenibacillus_L residui. The sequence goes on from NZ_VEGP01000059.1 coordinate 22,498, forward strand.
CACGGAACCGGACTTGGTGGTCGCTGCAAGCAGCAACAAAAAGGTCATTGATAAAATTCGCGAAATGAATGTTCCGGTCTATTTCTCCGCACCTAAAACTTTGGATGAAGTGATCGAAAAAATCGAGACGATGGGCCTCATCATGAACAAGCAGGAAGAGGCCAAGAAGGTGGCCGAGCAGATGAAGGCCGACCGGCAGAAAGTCGTAGACGCCGTCAAGGATGCACCGGCCAAGAAGGTCTACATGGAGTTCTCCCCGGGCTGGACCGTGGGGGAAGGGGAGTTTATGGATGAGCTGGTCAAGCTTGCCGGCGGAACGAATATAGCCGCAGGGGAGAAAGGCTGGTTCCCGATCGATCCGGAGAAGATCATTCAGGCTAATCCGGAAGTCATTCTGTATGCCGAAGGCGGAGGAATGGAATCGATTCTCGAAGAAATCAAGAAGCGTCCGGGCTGGGATCAAATCGATGCGGTCAAGAACGGAGCTCTATATCCGATTGATAAAGATATTATCAGCCGGGTAGGTCCGCGTTTGACGGAAGCGCTGCTTGAAGCGGCCAAGGCGATTCATCCGGATCTGGTGAAATAAGATGAAAGCGAAGCTGTTTGCTTATGGAGGAGGAGCCCTTATGCTCCTCCTGCTTTCCGTTACACTGAGCTTATCCTTCGGCTCGGCCCAAGTGCCGATAGGCGATGTGTGGAGGATTCTGTTCCATGCCATCCCGGGCATAGGAGATTCGATCCAGCCCGACTGGTCACCGTCCGATGAATCGATCATTCTGAAGGTCCGATTATCGAGAGTTGTGCTTGCCATCCTGGTAGGAGCATCGCTTGCCATAGCGGGGGCGGGCTTTCAAGCCGTACTGCGGAATCCGTTGGCTGATCCCTATACGCTTGGAGTCGCTTCAGGCGCCTCGGTGGGGGCGGCTTTCATCATTCTGTTCGGGCTGCAGACCTTTATCGGCCAATGGTCCATTCCGGTCGTTGCCTTTACTACCGGGATGACGACCCTGTTCATCGTTTACAAGCTGGCCAGCACCCAGGGGAAATCGCAGCTGGAAACCCTTATTTTATCCGGGGTGGTCGTGCAGGCTTTTCTCGGGGCATTCGTATCCTTCATGGTTTCGCTGTCCGGAGAGGTCGTGAACGAAATCCTATACTGGTTAATGGGCAGCCTCTCGATGCGGAACTGGGATTATTCCCTGCTGCTGCTGCCTTATTTGGGAGTCGTTGTGGTCATTCTGATCGGCTTCAGCCGGTCGCTGAATCTGCTGGCCCTGGGCGAACGTCAGGCAGCACACCTGGGAGTGCACGTGGAAAGGACCAAGCTGATCGTGCTGGTAGTCTCCACCTTGGTAACGGCAGCGGCGGTATCCGTATCGGGAGTCATCGGCTTCGTCGGACTGGTCGTGCCTCATCTGGTCCGTTTGATCGTAGGGCCCGATTACCGGATCATCATTCCCATCTCGACCATTGTCGGCGGTATTTATGTGCTGTGGGCCGATACGATAGCTAGAATCGCCCTGAGTCCGAGGGAGATTCCGCTCGGTGTAGTAACCGCCATTATCGGGGCGCCATTCTTTGCTTATCTGCTGAACAAGCATAAACATAAGAGCCGGGGGTGAATCCGATGATTGAAGTGAACGGTGTGAATAAAGCATATGGGAAAAAACAGGTGCTGCAGGATATCGGATTTCACGTTGCCCAGGGGGAGTTCTTCGGCATCATCGGGCCGAACGGCAGCGGCAAATCCACTCTGCTTAAGCTGATTTCCGCTCTGGAGCCGGCGGATACGGGAGCCATCAAGCTGGACGGCCGCGATGCGCGTAGCTACTCACGCAAGGAGCTGGCCCGCTGGATGGCCGTACTGCAGCAGGACGCTCTACCACCCATCGGCTTTAAGGTGCGAGAAGTGATCGAAATGGGGCGGTATCCTTTTCAAAACTGGCTCGGCGATGAGAAAGACGACAGCGGGGCGGTCATCGCTAAAATTATGGAACGGCTGAACCTGAATGCTCTTGCCGAGAGGTCGCTGGAGCTGTTAAGCGGAGGAGAACGGCAGCGGGTTGCCTTGGGCAAAACGATGGCGCAGCAGCCACGGCTGCTGCTGCTGGACGAGCCTACCACCTTCCTTGATATCGGCTATCAGGTGCAGATGATGGATTATGTAAAAAGATGGCAGACCGAGGAACGACTGACGGTGGTCGCTGTTCTTCATGATTTGAACCTCGCCGCCCAATATTGCGACCGGATGCTGGTTCTGCATGAAGGCCGAATGGTCCGCATCGGGGCCCCTCATGAAATGATGACGGGCGAGCTCATCCATGAAGTTTATGGAACGATGCCTACGGTCATAAGTCATCCCCGGAGCGGCATCCCGCAAATTTTGCTCAACCCGCACAATCCCGCGGAGGAGTATTGATTATTAATCCAAATGGAACAGGGAGCGTATTCCAAGGTGGAGCAAACCTGGTGCACCCTGTATAATACAAACCATAATGCAAAAGTATGGATGGGATATAAGGAAGCCAGGCAACGAGCCGAGCTTTATAGAAATCCCGGACCTCCGGGAGAATAGCGTTTCGGTTGTCCGATATCAAACTTGGCGATTGGACACGAAGGGTTCATTCAATCACCGCATGGATAGGGGAGGAAAAGCATGGACATCATCCGACAATACATAGAACAAATCCGACCGTTGGACGAGCAGGCGATGGAGGCTGCACAGCGAAGATTGGATTCGCTGACCAAGCCGCCGGGGAGCCTCGGCAAGCTGGAAGCCGTTGCCAGGCAGGTAGCTGGAATGACGGGCAGCTACGAGACCGGCAAGGCTGGCGAAGGAATTCTCGGCAAGAAGGCGGTGATCGTCATGGCCGGGGATCACGGAGTATGTGAAGAAGGGATCAGCGCGTTCCCGCAGGAAGTGACGCCCCAGATGGTGCAGAACTTCCTGAACGGCGGCGCAGCGGTCAATGTGCTGGCGAGACATGCCGGGGCGGAAGTGATCTGCGTCGATATGGGCGTCTGCGCCGATATGGACCATCCGGGCCTGGTCAACCGCAAGATTCGCAAGGGAACGAGCAATATGGCGAAAGGTCCGGCCATGTCGAAGCAGGAGGCGACGCAGGCGGTGCAGGCAGGCTTCGAGCTGGTAGGCGGGCTGGCCGATCAAGGCTTCCGTTTGTTCGCAACGGGGGAGATGGGGATCGGCAATACGACGGCCAGCTCGGCGCTGCTGTCGGTGCTCGCCGGAATCGGCCCCGATCAGGCGGCCGGCCGCGGCACCGGCATCGATGACGCCACTTGGCAGCACAAGCAGGATGTCATCCGCCGGGCGATCGAAGCGAATCGGCCCGATCCGCACGATCCGCTGGATGTGCTGGCCAAGCTGGGCGGCTTCGAGATTGCCGGCCTGGTCGGCGTCATCCTGGGGGCCGCCGCGCGCCGCTGCCCGATCGTGATCGACGGCTTCATCTCTTCCGCCGCCGCCCTGGTCGCTGCGCGGATAGCTCCATTATCCGTCGGGTATATGCTCGCGTCTCATCTGTCGCGGGAGCAGGGGCACGGCAAGCTGCTGGAAGCGATCGGCCTCGCGCCGATGATTCATATGGATATGAGGCTCGGGGAAGGGACAGGCGCGGTGCTCTGTTTCCACCTGGTAGAGGCCGCAATGAAAATCATCAATGAGATGGCGACCTTCGAAAGTGCGGGAGTATCCAAGGGCTGACCGCAAGCTGCGGCTAAAGGGTCGAATGCTGGCGGCGGAATGTCACGATTAACGGAGTCGACATTACAGGCTTGGTGGATATGTCACGACTAACCATTATTAATGGCATGGACGCAAGAATACGGTGGAGCGGAGGGACGGGAATGATCGTGTTGATAACGGGAGGAGCCCGCAGCGGCAAGAGTAAATTTGCGGAGCAGTATGCCGCCCGGCTGGGGACAAACGGCATCTACGTGGCGACCGCGCAAATTTACGATGATGAAATGGCGGACCGCGTTCGCCGGCATCGCAGCCGGCGGGATGAGGCAGGGTTTTCGTGGGTGACGCTGGAGGAGCCGTACCATTTGGCCGATATGCTGGCGAAAGACCTTGCGCGGGAACAGGCATGGACAGCCTCGAACTCCTCGGAGGGAAGGCAGGCCGATGGCGTTGTCCATGAAGATGCGCCCTTACGAGGGCGGGGGGGCCAGCCGGCTCCTTCCGGAGATGCGATAACGTTACACCGCACCCAGCCGGAAGGGAGCCCGTATGGGATTCCTGCCTCCGCTGGAAATTGTTCCGGTTCCCGGACGCAAGTCGTCTTGATAGACTGCTTGACCCTGTGGCTGTCCAACTGGCTCCTCCGCTTCGAAGGAGAACCGGATGCCGCTGAACGGGTCGAGCGGAAGATCGACGAGCTGGCGGAGGCATTGAACGGTTATCCGGGAACCGTGCTGCTCGTATCGAACGAGGTCGGAAGCGGCATCGTTCCCGAATATCCGTTGGGAAGACTGTACCGTGACTTGGCCGGCAGGATGAATCAAAGGATCGCTTCCGTCAGCCGGCAGGTCTTCCTGGTGACGGCAGGAATTGCCGTCGAATTGAAAAGCATCGCTTTCCGCTTGGATTAGCGTTGGGCTTAAGGTGGGATGAGCTCTGCTGTTATTTAGCTTGCAGGAAATATTGTGGATGCTGGCTGCGGCCATACTGCTGGACCGTTGGATCGGAGATCCCCGATGGCCCACTCACCCGGTCATTTGGATAGGCCGGTTGATCAAGCGGCTCGAGGCCGTCCTGCATCGGGAAGGGGCTTCGCCTTCACTCCCGGCCGCGGCGCTTCGCTTCCGGGGCGCCGTGCTGGCGGCGACAACGGTCACTGCATCTTTTGCCGTGCTGTGGGGGATCGTGGCGGCGGCTTCCGCCATTCATCCTTGGCTGGGCTACGCGGTCAATACATGGTTCATTTCGACCACGATTGCAATTAAAGGGCTTAAAGATGCCGCTCTGCTCGTCTATAAGCCGTTGTCTTCCGGAAATCTCGGGGAGGCGCGTACCTACGTCGGTTATATCGTAGGAAGGGATACGGACCATCTCGATGAGCGGGAAATCGCGAGAGCCGCGGTTGAGACGGTTGCCGAGAATACAGTGGATGCGGTCGTATCTCCGCTGTTCTTCGCTTTGCTCGGAGGAGCGCCGTTGGCCATGGCCTATCGGGCAGCCAATACGCTGGATTCGATGGTTGGCTATAAGAATGAGCGCTACCTTCATTTCGGCTGGTTCTCTGCCCGTCTGGACGATGTGCTTAATTGGTTTCCCGCCCGTGTGACCGGCTTGCTGCTCGTTATAGCTGCTTGGGTCACCCGCGGCATGTCGGCTCGTCGGGCATGGATGAGCATTATCCGCTTTGCCCGGCTTCATCCGAGCCCGAACAGCGGCATTCCGGAGGCGGCTGCGGCAGGAGCGATGGGAGTCCGGCTCGGCGGCCGCAACCGGTACGGCAGCGTAATCAGCGAGCGGGCGGGGATGGGCTGGCCGATACAGCCTTTGAACCGGGAGCACATTATGGGGACGGTCCTGCTGTTATACCGGACGGCGGATTTAATCTTGGGGGGAGTGGTGTGTCTGTGGATAGCGGTAATCATCGGCTAGTCGCGATTCTGCATAGCTGTGCGGCTGCTTTTCAACTGCTGACCCGGTTTCCTTGCCCGGTTGCAGTTCGCTATACCGGGGAGGTATTCCGGAGAAGCGTTCTATTCTACCCCGTAGCGGGCTTGGCCATCGGCCTCGTTCTCGCTGCTGCCGGCACATTGGCTCACGCTTGGCTGCCCGCATTTCCGGCATCCGCCGTGCTGCTGGCACTTTGGGTATTCTTGACGGGGGCGCTTCATCTGGACGGATGGATGGATACCGCCGACGGTATTCTAAGCCATCGGCCCCGGGAGCAAATGCTGGAAATTATGAAAGACAGCCGGGTCGGAGCTATGGGAGTAATAGCCGGCGTTCTTTATCTTCTGCTCAAGCTGTCCTTCCTGTATACTCTGTTGGACATGCACTGGACATGGGGGGCCGCCTTCATCATCTGCATACCGATCTGGAGCCGCGCCTTTATGGTCGCGGCCATTGTCGGCTGGCCTTATGCGCGCAGAGACAGCGGGATGGGTTCCGTATATCGTGAGGTCGGGAGCAAGCATGTCTGGTTCGTCGCCCTGCTGGCGCTTCTTCTTACAGGCGCGGTGTTTCTGCTGTTCGGCTGGGGTTGGCCTCGTATACTGGGCGGCACCGCTTTGCTGCTTGCCGTTACCGGAGTGACGGGCTGGGCCTCAGCCTCCTACCTGAACTCGAAGCTCGGCGGGTTAACCGGCGATACTTACGGTGCCGTCAACGAAGGCTGTGAGCTTTTTCAGCTTGCCGCCGTCGTCCTTATGCTGGGAACGTTATAAATGATCTTGGAATGCAAGGAGACTGAAGAATGATGCTTGAAAAATACGGTCATGGCGGAGATCTACTGACCGCGCAACAATCTTTCGGCTTGCCGGGCGATCAATTTATTGATTTCAGCTCGAACATGAATCCGTTCGGTCCGCCGGCGGCCGTTGAGCGGCTCGTTGCCGAGTACGCGAAGGAGTTGATCCGGTATCCCGATCCGGGAGTAAGGAAGCTTCGAGCCAAGCTGGCTTCCGTCTATCGGATACCGGAAGAGAGCATCCTCGTCGGCAACGGCGCCGCGGAATGCATCGATTTGGCCGTGCGGGTGCTTAGGCCGCAGATGACCGGATTGGCCCGGCCCTGCTTCTCGGAATACGAGGAGGCCATAGAGAAAACAGGGGGGAGGGTATATGACCTGCCTCTTGATCCGGAGAATGGCTTCGAGCTGCGGAAGCAGGATTTGCTGAATGCTGTTGATTGCTGCGACACGCTGTTTCTCGGTCATCCGAACAACCCGACCGGACGATTGTTAAGCAAAGAGACGCTTGCCATTCTCTCCGATTGCGGACGGAACGTTATATTGGACGAGGCGTTCGTGGACTTTGTCCCCGCAGAGGAAGAGGTCAGCCTGATTGCCCGGGCGCCGGAGGCCGAGTCGCTCATCGTTATCCGTTCGATGACGAAGTTTTATGCCGTTCCGGGGATACGGCTTGGCTTTGCCGTCGCACATCCCCGGATCGTTGAGGCGATGAGCCGTTTGCAAATTCCGTGGTCGGTCAACTCCCTGGCTCAACGGATCGGGGAGGCCGTTCTGGACGACCTGGAGTATGCGGCCGGGACCAAGGCTTGGCTGCAGGACGAACGGGCGTGGCTGTCGTCCGAGCTGACGAGGCTCGGCATGACTGTTTATTCGAGTGATACCAATTTTGTGCTGTTCTCCATTCCGGATCGGTTCGGCCAGAACGTCAAGCAATTGCAGGCAAGTATGGGGGCGCAAGGAATATTGATCCGCGATGCCTCCCTGTTTCCCGGGTTGAACGAGAAATACTGCCGGATTGCTGTCCGGTTAAGGGAAGATAACGAAGCGTTGATTGCCGGACTGAATAACGCATTAAACGGTCATTCCCGGAACAGGTAGTTTAAGGAAGGAAAGGGGTTGGTTGGATGAAACGTATGGAGCAGGCGTCAGGACGCACCATCATGCTGCAGGGGACCGCATCGGATGTAGGCAAAAGTTTGCTCGCTGCCGCATTATGCCGAATTTTCGTCCAGGACGGCTGGAAGGTCGCACCGTTCAAATCGCAAAATATGTCGCTGAATTCTTACGTTACCCCCGACGGGAAAGAAATCGGGCGTGCTCAAGGAATGCAGGCGGATGCGTGCCGGATAGCGGCAACGACGGATATGAACCCGATTCTGCTGAAGCCTAAGCAGGATATGGTTTCGCAGGTCGTTGTCCATGGGAAGCCGTACAAGGACCTGGATGCACGGACCTATCGCGAAAGCTATCTGTCCGAAGCGGGAGGAATTGTCCGGGAAGCGCTCGCCCGATTGCGCGAGGCTTATGATCTGGTCGTTATTGAGGGAGCGGGCAGTCCGGCCGAGGTGAACCTGAAGGACCGGGATATTGTGAACATGCGGCTGGCCGGCTGGGCCGACGCCCCGGTTCTGCTCGTGGCCGACATAGATCGGGGAGGGGTCTTCGCTTCGATCGTCGGTACGCTTGAAATTCTGACGCCGGAAGAGAGGGATCGGGTCAAGGGCTTCATCATCAACAAGTTCCGCGGGGATGTGTCTCTGCTGAAACCGGGTCTGGATTGGCTGGAGCAGAAGACGGGCAAACCGGTGCTGGGGGTCATTCCATATATCCCCAAGCTGGAGCTGGAGGACGAAGATTCGCTGTCTCTGGAGAACAAGCAGAAGCGGCAGCAGAGCAAGGCAGAGCGGGCGCTCGATATCGCAGTCATCCGGCTGCCCCGTATTTCCAACTTCACGGACCTTGATCCTCTATATGAGGAGGATGATGTTCATCTGCGCTTCGTCTCCTCTACGGAAGAATTGGGCCGCCCCGATGCGCTCATTATTCCGGGAAGCAAAAATACAGTCGAGGATCTGGAGCACCTGAGGCAATGCGGTCTGGACGAGGCTGTTCTGCGCTATATCGGAGAGGGAGGATGGCTCGTCGGAATATGCGGCGGCTACCAAATGCTGGGACAGCGGTTGGTCGACCCCGACTTCAACGAATCGAACCGGGAGGAATCGGCCGGGCTCGGGATTTTTCCCATGGAGACGGTCTTTGTCGCGGACAAAAAAACCGAGCGCGTTGTAGGATATACCCGGGACCGCGATGAAAGCAAAGCGGAGCCGATAGAAGGGTATGAAATTCATATGGGCTTGACTCGTTTCACGGCTCCGGTGGAGCATCCTTTTATGGTAAAGAATGAACGGGATGGAGAAGCCCCGGACAATTATCATCCGGAAGGGGCCGTCACTTCGGACGGACGCGTATGGGGCACATATGTGCACGGAATCCTGCACAATGACGAATTCCGGCGGCGGTGGCTGAACCGTATCCGGCTGAATAAAGGCTGGCCGCCATTAGAAGCCGCTTTCCATTTCCGAGAACGGAGAGAAGCGGCCTTCGACCGATTGGCGGATCATGTAAGAGAACATTTGGCTATCGGAGAAATTTATGAGATGATAGGAATAACGAAGGATCGAACGGATCTGATCAATCATTCGCCGGGAGGGGATCAAGAATGAATATTTACACGAGAACGGGAGATGCCGGCCAGACGGGAGTCATCGGCGGAAGAGTGGATAAGGATAATGTCAGGGTGGAGGCGTACGGCACCGTCGATGAACTGAACTGCTTTGTCGGGCAGGCCATAGCTGTTTTGGAAGAGGACAAATTCGCCGATTTGCGGGACGATTTACTTCAGATTCAGCATGAATTATTTGATTGCGGGCATGATTTGGCCGTACTGCCAAGAGCCAAGAGAGAGTTCAAGCTGGCCTCCGGGTTGGCCGAACGATTGGAAGCGCTCATTGACAAATACGATGCGGAAACCCCCGATATTTCCCGTTTTGTTCTTCCGGGAGGCTCCCAAGCGTCGGCGCTGCTTCATGTATGCCGAACGGTATGCCGGAGAGCGGAGCGCAGAGTCGTTACCCTGGCCAAGGAGGACCAAATCAACGAGGATGTCCGCATTTATTTGAACCGTCTGTCGGATTTCTTCTTTACGGTGGCCCGTACCGTCAATTATCGTCTGGGAGTGCCGGATGTCGAATATATTCGCAGTGCCGAGGTGTTTCGTAGAAAAAAATGAGCTACTATGAGCCGCTAGTCTACACGGTTTCTCCCGAAGAGGAGGGCATCCAGTTAAAAACCATACTGCAGAGCCGAATGCAGCTGTCGCGGAAGCTCCTTTCCCGTCTGAAACGGACCGAGCAAGGAATAACGGTAAACGGGGAACGCAAGTACATCAGTGTTCCGGTGCATGCCGGAGACCGGATCGAAATTCGCATGGAGCAGGAGCAGTCGGAGGATATTCTGCCTGAGGACATCCCGCTGGATATTCTTCATGAGGATGACCATCTGCTAATCGTTAATAAGCCCGCCGGGATGATTGTCCATCCGACGCACGGGCATTATGTGCACACATTGGCCAACGCCGTAGTTCATCATTGGCTGGAGCGGGGGGAGAAGGTCCGTTTTCGTCCGGTGCATCGGCTTGACCAGGAAACGTCAGGAGTATTAGCGATCGCCAAAAATCCGTTCGTCCATCAGCATATTTCCGAGCAGATGAAGGCCCAGCAAGTGCTGAAGGAATATATGGCCGTGGTTCACGGCGAAATGGAGGCGGATGAAGGGACGATTGACGGACCGATTGACCGCGATCCCGAACAGCCTCATTACCGGATAGTGACTCCTGACGGCTATCCGGCTGTTACCCATTATCGGGTTGTAGAGAGGCTGAAGGGGGCAACGCTTGTGGCCGTCAGGCTGGAAACCGGTCGGACGCATCAGATTCGCGTACATATGCTGTCTATAGGCCATCCGCTGATCGGCGACAAGATGTATCCTGCAGGAGGGGGTCCGTCCCTTCCGGGAAAGGCCGGCATCGAACGGCAGGCGCTGCATGCTTATCGGCTGGGCCTGGTTCATCCGGGAACAAGGCGGTATGTCGAGTTCCTGGCGGAGCTTCCGGAGGATATGCAGCGATTGCGGGCGGCTTTATCCGGCGGCACCGGCGCGGCAAGTATTGGAAGCCCGGCGGTGGACGACAGCAAGGGTAGCGGTCCACCGGACTGAAACGCCCGATGGGAAAAATTGTTTTACAAGATTACGTATTAATAAGCAATTTCTATTACAAGTTTGATGAATTGTTTGGTAAGCTATTTATATCAAACTCATGTTCTATAACTTTGCACAAGAGCGAAAATTGATTAAAGGTTTGTTTCAACTGACGAAATATAAGTTTTGATATAAACGTTGCATAGATAGAAAACTATCGCTACTGATTGGCAAACGATTTAACTGTAATTTATGTAGGTAAATTCAAGCGAATGGCAGAAAGTGATTAAAGTAAATGGAAAAACTGCATTTAAAATCGAGTTTTTTTGCCGACATCGCCTTTTTTACCCAAACTAACTGCGGTTTTTCCACTTAGTTTCCGCTTTTTGCTCCAGAGGAGCAAATTAACTGTATGAAATCCAGTTAGGCGCGCCATTCCGTTTGCACGGCATAAATAGACGGGTTTTCAAGGTAGACGTCGAAGTCGTAGAAGCGTTAACGGTACTAGCGGAAAATGATGTAGACGGATTTTCAAGGTAGTAGACGCGCCATTCCGTTTACACGGCATAAATAGACGGGTTTTCAAGATAGACTTCCAAGTCGCAGAAGCGTCAATGGTATCGTCAAACAGCACCATCAGAAGGATGACAAGACAGCTATGTCCTTGTCGAAACATGACCAGGCAAACTGTTGAATGGAATGGCAGAGAAAATGATTCGTCAGGAACGATAATGATCTGCACGGAAAGCTTTACTGCAAGGAGGAATCACAATGAAGCTGAAGATGTACTCTTATCCCAAATGCGACACCTGCCGCAAAGCCCAGAAATGGCTGGAAGCCAAAGGGCATGAGATAACCGTCGTAAATGTGTTCGAGGAGCCTCCTTCCGAATCGGAAATGGCCGATTTGATTGACAGAAGCGGATTGGAGCTGAAGAAGTTTTTCAACACATCCGGTGAAGTTTATAAAGAGATGAATTTAAAGGATAAATTGGGGCAAATGAGCGAGGAGGAGCAGATCCGACTGTTGGCGTCGAACGGAAGATTGATCAAGCGCCCCGTCGTGACGGACGGCAGCAAGGTGACGGTCGGCTTCAAGGAGGATATGTACTCGCAAGCATGGGGATGACGGCAAGCTAGTCCGTACAGCATCAGAGGGGGACAGGGTGAATGGAGGCCAAACAAAATCGTAAGGATGAAAGCGTACGGCGGCTGCAAGCCGTATGGCCTTTTTGTCTGACGAAGCTTAAGAAGGGGCTCTCGTATGTGAAAATGGGCTCTTTCGGAGGCGCGATTTTGACAATGCTTGTTTCGGTAGGAGCCTACGCCCTGATCGCTCCGTTGCAATTGGCTGTAGGCATGGTGGTCATGGTGCTGATTCACGAATTGGGCCATGTCGTGGCCGCCAAGCAGAAAGGACTGTCCACTTCCGCACCGGTCTTCATCCCTTTTATCGGTGCGATGGTGAATTTGGAGAGACATCCCCGCAATGCGGCCACGGAAGCCTATATTGCGTTAGGAGGCCCGTTGCTTGGAAGCATCGGTGCATTCGCTTCCTACTGGATAGGGAACCGCTGGGACTCGCTGCTGCTGTTGGCGCTCGCCTATATCGGGTTCATTATTAACCTCGTTAATTTACTGCCGATCCATCCTTTGGATGGCGGACGAATTGCGATAGCGGTGAGCCGCCGGCTCGTTTCCATCGGATTAATTGCCGGGCTGGTCATTATTGTTTACTATCAGCTTTATATTCTATTTATCTTCTGGATTTTGTTCGCCCTGGATCTGGCGCGTAAATATATTGACCGCAAGAGGGGGCCCAAGCTGCGGAGCATAGAGGCATCCTATGAATTGCCGCTGACATGGGTAGAGGACCGGCTGAAGGAGCGGGGGTTGGAGCTTCCGCGGCAGGATCAGCAGAAGGACCTCGAGTTCACTACCTACTCGGAACTGGACGGTCATCAAAAAATGATGTTCCTGTGGGAAGACATAGGCTTGAGAGGGACTCTGCTGCTTCCCGGGCAAGTGCTGGTTCACCGTGCCCGCCTCCTGCAAACCGATATTAAGGATAAGAAGGAAGGGCGATTCTTATTGGTCCGCTGCCGGGCGGATTATTATGCCTATGAGAACGAGGAGTATTTCACTGTACCACAAAGAACACGATGGGCTTTGGGTTCGGTATATCTGACCTTGGCCGTCTCTCTTATTTACATGCTGTATTCGTTCGCCCACGTCGGATGGATGGCGGGCCTTGAGAACACATAACCAGCTTGGCAAAAGGGCTGACTGCTCGACGTGCAGCGCCGCAGCCGTTCGCCGGGAATGCATCAAAAATAAGCAAGAGCGGTATAGTTTACTATTGGTACGATCTCCGCTGCGGCCATGTGGATTGGGGCAATGGCAGGGCAGTTGCGGTATCGGTAAAGCCTAATGGTGGTACTGCATTACGAAACGGTAACGGCATAAGTCGTTGTTTACATTTAATGTTGTTAAGGATATGGCATATAGTGAAAGAGTAAAAGGAGAGGCTATATAAGCTTTTAGGTTCTACAATAAGATTGGCAAACAGGGTTCGCAAGTCAGCCGGTGTGCCGGCATGAGTGGGGGAAAGGAACGATGAAGGTTAGATCGTCCGAACGGATTCGGCAATTAGGTTCGGCCATCTTCGCTGAGATGGAGCAATGGAAAGAGGAGGTCAGCCGGCAGGGGACCGACATCATTGATCTGGGCATCGGCAGTCCGGACCTACCTCCTTCCGACAAGGTGATGGAGGTTCTGGCGAAGGCCGTGACCAATCCGGCCAATTACGGGTACCCGACGCGATCCGGAGGACGCGGCTTCAGGGAGGCGGTCTCCCGTTGGTATGATTACCGATTCGGGGTGCAATTGGATCCGGAGAATGAAGTGCTGACATTGATGGGCTCTCAGGATGGCCTGGCGCATTTGGCTATGGCGGTAGCCGATCCGGGGGATGTCGCCATCGTACCGGATCCGGGATATCCGATCTATCATGCCAGTTTGGTGTTGGCGGGGGTCACGCCGTGGATGATGCCGTTGAGGGCGGAAAATCACTTTTTGCCGGTGCTGGAAGATATTCCGGAGGAAGTAGTTCGCCGTGCCAAGTTCATACTGTGCAGCTATCCCAGCAACCCGCTTTCGGCAGTGGCGGACCGCCAATTTTTTGAGAAGCTGGTCCGTTTCGCCCGGGATCATGATCTTCTTGTCGTACATGATCTGGCTTATTCCGAGCTTGCCTTCGACGATTATGAGCCGACAAGCATTCTTCAGGTCGAAGGGGCCAAAGAGGTTGCTGTCGAATTTCATTCATTGTCGAAGAGCTACAATATGGCCGGCTGCAGGCTCGCTTATATGGCCGGTGACCCCGAAGCGGTTCGGGCATTGGGTGAACTGAAGTCCAACATCGATTATGGTGTATTCGAGGCTATCCAACAAGCCGGCATTGCGGCTCTGGAGGAAGACCGGCAAGGAACTGGCCCAAGGGTAGCGGAGGTCTACCAAAGGCGGCGGGATATATTAATCAATGGCTTGCACCGGGCAGGCTGGGCGATTCCGACACCTAAAGCGACAATGTTCCTGTGGGCGCCTATCCCGAAAGGCTGGACATCTCGACAAATTTCCCGGGAAATTTTGTATTCTACAGGCGTTGTCGTTATTCCGGGAGACGCGTTCGGACAGGAAGGGGAAGGCTATGTTCGAATTGCGCTTGTACGTGATGATAAGGTGCTCGAGGAAGTTGTCGCAAGACTGTCCCGTTTTATAGAGGAACGAAAACAAGAGGGCCGCTGGTAACATATCCGGCAAGGGCCCTTCTTTTTTTACCACATTAGAAAGTTTAAGTTCAATAAAGCATTAAAATGGAACAAACTTTCTAATTGGCATAAAAAGCTACCTTTAAAACCGGGTTATTCGTCTTCGAAGA
>NZ_VEGP01000005.1 GCF_007679495.1 Paenibacillus sp. 32O-W
GTGTGAACTTTCTCCTCATCGTTGCCATACAACTAAGAAACTCCTTTTTTGCTGTCTAATTTTCTTAGTCCATTATACCGCCTGAGAGAAGGGGATAGCAATCAAAGAGGGCAGAGGGTTGTCTGAGAGGAGTTGTCTGAGTAGAGGGGATAGCAACCAAAGGATCTTGCGTGAAGCTGGTTTAAGAGAAAGGGATAGCAGCCCAGGGAGGGGCGGGGGAGCTGTTTGAGAGAAGGAGGGAGAGTCGAAGAGGGAGGAAGTCGTTCAGAGCAAGGGACAGTGGCCGAAGCTTGGAAGTGAGGGAATGAGTAGCGGCGTGGGCTTAGAAGAAATCGTCTGAGTGAAAGGGATGATAGCCAAAGAGGCTGGGAAGAAGCAGTCTTTGGAGAGGAATGAATACCGGCGTGGGGCTTAGAAGAATTCGTCTGAGTGAAAGGGATAATAGCCAAAGAGGGTGGGAAGAAGCAGTGGAGGGGTTACTAGTCAAAGAGGGAGGAGGCCGCCTGAGAGAAGGGGATAGATCAAAAGGAGGGAAACGGACTATGCTAAGTACAAGGTGAGTGTTCCGGCGACTGTATTAACCATCCATTACGCAGCAAAATGTCACGATTATCCGTATTTTTGCACATTCTTCCCCTACCGGCAGTCTGCACTTCCAGCTAGAATAGGGGCGATAACGAACCCGAATTCGGGGGCTGCCTTTCCTCGTTTGTAACCGCTTCAAAGGTTAACTTGATGAGCGGCCTTGTCTGTGAAGCGCGTTACGTTCTTCGACGGGCAGCTTCCGGCTAACCGCATTTTGCGGGAAGGGATCGTTACTAAAACGGTCTAAGGAGAGATGCTGATGAAGAGCAAGATTCTCGCTAAGGGAAGATCGATTTGCTTCATGATTATGGCGCTGCTGGTCCTAAGCACGGGAATTCCAGCAATGTCGCCAAGGGCGGAGGCCGCTTACTTTCCGCCGAATAGTCCGGACGGTGCTTACCTGAAAGATCTGGTGCTGATCTATAGCGGATATTATAACCCGGCCAACTATGGAGGAGAGGACATATCTGCATGGCCTCGCGAACAGTTCAAGCCCTATACCGCTTTTGTGGACAAGCAGGGCAACCGGCAGGATACATTCTTTCAGGAATTTCTGTTCCTGGGATTAAACAGTCCTTATGGGCATTCCTTTCATCGGGAGACGGATGTGTCCAAGGCCGGTGTCAAGCAGGATTGGGAATGGTTTCTGGACCGGATCTTTACAAGCGAGATGCTGCAGTTGAATGCGTTGAACGAGGAAACAAAGCAGACGGCCCAAGAGCTTAACCGCCCTGATTTCAAAAGCAAAGTGGTCATCATGGTGCCGTTTGCGAACGAGATCGTTACAAACTTTGGAGATGTGGACGGAGATGGCATAAGCGAAAATTTAACGACTTTAGCCGGACGGGACAAGGTGACTCGATGGTACATCGATCAGGTCATCCAACGGTTCAACCAGAAAAATTACTCCCATCTGGAATTAAGCGGATTTTACTGGCTCAAGGAAGACATGGATACGACGAAGACCGATGAAGTTCAATTGGTTAAGAATACAGCCAACTATATTCATGGCAAAGGAGATTATATTTTCTGCTGGATTCCGTGGTCCCGTGCTTACGCGGCCACCCAATGGGCTTCTTTTAACTTTGATTTTGCCATTCTGCAGCCGAACCATTTTATGAACCGCGACAACACCACGACGCCGGAAACGATTAAAAACTCAGCAAACAAGTCTAATCAGGCGGGCATGGGGGTGGAGATTGAATTTGACGGTCAAATTATGAGATCGGATAAATTCCGCGAACGGTTCTACGATTATTTAAACGGCGGAGTAGAATACGGGTACATGAATAACTCCATTCTGGCCTATTATCAGGATGCCAGAGGCCTCTACGAACTGACACGCAACCCGGACGTCGGCTACCCGATTTATGCGGATATTTATCGCTTTGTCAAAGGAATCTATAAGGGAGACACTCAAGTGTCTACCACCTTAAACACGTTCGACAGCCGCCGGTTCGCCGGCAGTTCAAGCGCCATGACCTCTAATGCGGCGGATACGGTCATGCAGGGCAAAGCTTCCATGAAGGTAGATTTCGGTCTTTATGCTACCAGTCTGGTAACCGGCTACTACGGGCAGGATTTTGCTTTGAAAGACTGGAGTCCATTCGATTCTTTCCGCGTGGACGTGTTCAATCCCGCTTCCGAGACGGGGGCTGTCACGATCATTATCGGAGATGAGAATGGTAAGCAGCACTATCGTTATGCCTCCCTATTTAAGAACTCATGGAATACGGTGCGGATTCCTATATCGGACTTGATCAACGGCACGGGCGGAGCTTCCCAAGAACCAGGAACCGTTCCGATTGATGTGAGCCGGATCGCTTATATCAAGCTGGTCCAGCGAAATAATAGCCATTACCGGGCGCTGCCGAATACGTATTATTTCGACAGTATGAGGCTGGTGCAGGAGGACGGTATCCGTCTGAACGATCTGGAATGGCTCACCTTCGGGGGCAATACTTCCGTAAGCTTGAGCAAAACCAAGGATACAATTAACGAGCAGAATACGGCCATCCGAATCGATTATGGAGCCTATAACGTCTCTCAGGCCTGGATGGAAGCGCCGACGCATTTTAAAATTCAGGATTGGAGCGGCCAACAGTCGTTCAAAGCCGATATTTACAACCCGAACGGCGCCGTTATGAATTTGGGGCTGAAATTTACCGACAGCTCGAATCAAACCTATTATAAGCGGGTAGTGCTGCAGCCGGGACAATGGAATACGATCCAAGTGCCGATCGCGGATCTGGCATCCGGGGCTAACGCCACCGCAGATGAGGGAACTTCCACGGCATTGAATGTGCAATCTATGAAAAGAGTGGACTTTTATCAACGGAACAACAGTCACTATCTGGCCATGCCTAACTATCTGTATATCGACAATGTGAGATTGGGAGTTCGGGAATAGAATCATTATCAAATATGAGAACGGTCCTTCCGTATGAAGGGCCGTTCTTGCTTAAGTAAAAATACAAGAAAGTATAAGTTTTCACCACCTTATACCTGTTCTTACCACATTAGAAAGTTTAAGTTCATTAAAGCATTAAAATGGAACAAACTTTCTAATTGGCATAAAAAGCTACCTTGAAAATCCTTCTATTTTACCGTCTGCAGGCATCGTTGCAAGCGGAGCGGCACATCTAACTGTATTTTGTACAGGTAGATTCAAGCGAATGGGCGAAAATGATCAAACTAACTGGATAAACTACAGTTAAAATGGGCAACTTTGGGCGAAACGGCTGTTTTGGCGCAAACTAGCTGTAGGTTTTCCAGTTAGTTTCCATATTTCTTCCGAATATAGAAATCTAACTGTATGAAATCCATTTAGTTTTCAAAATTTCACACTATTGAAGCAATTCAACTCTATTCTACCTTGAAAATCCATCCATTTTCATCATCTGATGGTGCCGCGGTCAGAGGCATGGGCGTCTAAATGGAACAACTACAGCTAGTTTGTAAAAATAGGCGTTATCAACAAAAAACCTTGATTCTAAATGTAATTTTTCCATTTACTTTGATCACTTTCCACCATTCGCTTCAATTTGCCCAAACCCATTAGAACCAACGGGTTTCTATTTGTGCAACATTTATATCCAAACTTATATTCCACCAGGCATATTAAACCTTTAAATCGATGGTTTCGCTCTGCGGAAGTTGAGTTAAAAAATTTCATGGCGGCAGGAAACTTAAGTGAAGTGCAGCGCTTTGAAACATAGATTTCGAAAGAAAAATCCCTGCCTCCGCAGGGACATATTGTACCTTAGCTAGTAATTGACTTCTTCCTGTCGGCTTTAAATGGGTGGCGTACGAAATCCAAACATCCAAACACAAGATGGGCGATCCCGTATTCGATCAGCGCGCAACCCCAAGCCTCCGGCCGCATAAGGCTTGGTCCCGTCCCCAACCTGATGAAAACCTAGCCGGTGTACACCCGCAATTCTCCCAACTCGTTCTATTGGGTTGAACTAACCGGCCTATCCTTTGGGAGAAGAAGAAATCCGTCAGCTAACGGGCATCATTCTTGTCAGTATTCTTGGCATCAGTCTTGGTATCATTCTTGTCAGTATTCTTGGCATCAGTCTTGGTACCATCTTTGTCGGCATTCTTGGTATCATTCTTGACTTCATCTTTGCCAGCATTCTTTGAATCGCCCTGGGCAGCTCCGCTTTCACTCTTCTCGGCGAATTCGAATTGAAATCGTTTAGGGTTCGGCTGGTCTCCAACATTAATGGACACTCCATTCACCTTAAGCTCTACGGCATTAGGCGCCCCTAAATTTAGATACACAGGCTCGGTAAGCTCCCAGGTTTTGCTGGCGCCGTTCTCCAAAATTCCCGAGTCTATCGATTTCTTCTCAGGCAAAGCATCGAGTCCGATCCAGCATCTCTTTCCGGTTACCGTCAATTCCAGGTTTATTTTGTCCGTTCCGTTTATTTGATAATAATCCACTCCGCCCTCACTCTTGACAAGCTCGACCACGGGCTGCGGTGTGGGGGTCGGTGATGGAGCGACCGATGGCTGCACAGAAGAACCGGGCGAAGGGGTGGCTGTTGCGTCCGGGTTATTGATTTCGGAGGTATGCCTATCGGTAATTTTATGCTTGTCAGGCTCCTCCAGATCATTTCCGGCAACGTGGTACTTGTTAACGAAGAACCATATCAGGAAAAGAATCAGGATCAGAAATGCCCACAGCATAATCCCGGTAACCCATTTCCCCCAACCGTCTCCCGTTTTGGCGCTGGCCCTGCTGCGGGTGACCGTCTCGATCGCCGTTTCCGGTTCCGTCGGCGGAAGGACATTGCTGTACAGCTTGAGCAATTCGTTAGGATCCAGTCCGACCGCTTCCGCATAGTTTTTGATAAAGGCGCGGACATAAAAATTACCGGGAAGCACCTTGTAATTCCCTTCCTCGATCGCTTCCAGATAACGCTTACGGATTTTCGTCGTTTCTTGCAAGTCTTCCAGTGATATTCCTTGTTCCAGTCTTTGCTTCTTCAGAATTTGGCCCAGCTCTTGCACACATTCACCTCCTGACTATTTCAGCCTTTAGTTAAAAATCCCCGTATCCGGAGTTAACTACGTCATAATTGATTTCTTCGCCGGGTTCATGTCTCAGTTCAATAATCACGTCAAAAAGATCATAGTCGAACGGAGAGTGTTTTATAAAAATGTCGGGATGCTCAATGACCTTCGTGGAGGGCATCGCCATAATTTCCTGCACGAGCATCCGATGCTCGTCCGAGGCCCGCATCGTAGACACAATTCCGTCCATAATATAAATATGATCGGGATTCAGCTCACCGGCCGACAAATGGCTGCGCATCGTCTGCTTGAGCAGCGTCGAAGACACGATAGTCCATCTCTTGTTTGAACAGACACTGCCGGCAATGATCGACTCCGTCTTGCCGACTCTCGGCATTCCTCTTAAACCGATGACCTGATTGCCGTCCCTCTTAAAAAGCTCTCCCAGAAAATCAACCAGAAGCCCCAGCTCGTCGCGGGTGAATCGGAAGGTCTTCTTATCATCCGAATCTCTCTCCGGGTACCGACCGTGTCTGACAGCCAGCAGGTCAACAAGCCTCGGAGTGCGAAGGGCATTGATCGTAATATTGTCCACCTTTTTTAACATTTTACCCATAACTTCTATTTTATCATCATCATCGTCATTCGTTTGCAGAAGCATTCCCCGGGTCCGGTCCTCGACCCCGTTGATTGTCAAAATATTGATATCAAGCATTCCCATTAAGGAAGCGATGTCCCCCAGCAAACCGGGGCGGTTTTTATGTATTTTGTATTCCATATACCACTGCTTCACTGCCAAACCGCGCCTCCCCCAATTTAGAAGTAAGGTGTTTTACCGGTTGCTTATATAAATTCTGGGATTGCCCCAATAGAAATTGACGAATATTCAATTGCCAATCCTCCAAAAGCAGCAAAAAAATAAGGCTTATTTCCTGCTTCGATATCCTAATTCTACAAATTTCGTCATTTTCCTTCTCTATCCCCTAATTTACTTTGTCAAAATTTAAAAACTTTACTATAAGTATACCATGGTTGCAAAAGAAAAACCTCCAAAAAAGGAGGCATTTTTTTTGCTTTTGTCAGGACTCTTTTACCCACTTGATCATCAGCTTTGCGATCATTTGCTGCTCGTTAGTGTCGGCCACATCCCACAGCTCCTTGAGCATGCGTTCTTCATTGTTCTTGGGGTCGATCTTATCCGCAAGAAATCCGCCAATCTGATAAGCAAGCTTGGAGATGGTTTCCTCGCTCATCCCTGCTTTTTCTGCTTCGCTGACACGATTCGACAGAAACTCTTTCCACTTTTCTATAGATTTCAATACAGTTGTTTCCACCTGGAATTCCTCCTTGGGGTAATGAAATGACAGTCCTAATATTTGCAGATTAAGCGACAAATATTCATTCCCCAATAGCGGTCTAATCAGGTGAACCAGCCTCCGTTAGGGCTGATGATCTGTCCGGTAATATAGCCTGACTCCGGAAGGGCCAGAAAATAGACCAGGGCGGCGATTTCATCCGGTTGGGCAAAGCGGCCGGCCGGAATTTCATTCTCTATTGCCGTCTTCTCCTCCTCATTGAACTGGTCCATCATCTCCGTTTGAACTACTCCTGGAGCTACCGCATTGACAGTTATCCCGGAAGGGCCCAATTCTTTGGCAAGCGCCTTGGTCATTGCATTGACCCCCCCTTTGGCCGTTGAGTAGACGACTTCACAGGAAGCCCCGGTAATCCCCCAGACCGAAGAAACATTGATGATCCGCCCGTATTTGCGGCGAACCATCTCCTCCATAAACATCTGGGTGCAGAGAAAGGTCCCTTTCAAATTCACGCTCATGATATGGTCCCAATCGTCCTCAGAAACCTCGGAGAACAAACCGTAATGGGCTATTCCCGCATTATTGACCAATATTTCCGGCATCATCCCATGCTTCTCCAGCTTATCCCTCATTCTCATGAGCTGCTCCTTGGACCTGAGATCGGCCGTCGCGGTGACGACATTGGCCCCGAGTTCCAAACACCGTCTGGCCACCTCATTAGCCTCTTCATGGGAGTTTCGGTAATGAACGACAATGTTCATGCCTTCTCTTGCAAATCGCTCGGCGATGGCGGCGCCGATTCCCCTGCTGGCCCCGGTTACGAGAACCGTTTGTTGTGGAAAGGGCTTCATGCTCATTCTTGTGCATTCCTTACGACGGAAACAGCCATCCGCTCCCATTGGAAATGATCGCGCAGACGTTCATTAACCTCTTGCAATGTCATAGCCTCATATTTAGGCAGAATGGTGAAGAAGTCGCTTCCTTTGAACAGATAGCTGGTAAATTCGTTGGCCATCGCTTCCGGCGAATTAAGCATGCGCAAATATCCGCCCATTTTCTTTCTGCGGCATCTTTCAAAATCTTCTTCCGCTATTCCTTTCTCCAGAACGGGCGTCAACAGCTGCCTTACTCTCGACAGAAGCTCCTCCGGATCGCGGGTATCCCCTCCGATCATGGAGAAGGAATATCCGGGAGTACAGTTATAACTGAATCCGAAGTTGTCGGAGATCAGGTTCTCCTCGTACAAGGTTTGGTAAATTGCCGAGCTTTGGCTGAACAGGCAGTCCATCATGACGGCTGTGACCAGTTCCTTACGCAGCAAAGCATCCCCTTCGAGCTTACCGGATACTTCCTTGAAGCCAAATAAGCACTTCGGCTCGGAGACGGGAAGCACCGTCGTCTTCATCTCCTGCTTCACTTCGGCAGGCTCCGCCGGAAATAGCCGGTTAATGCTTCCCTGGGGAGAGAAAGTCTTGGCTTGCTGGTTGCCGCGAACCCATTGCATAACCTCTTCCGGGTCTACTCCGCCCACGACAAACAAGCACATATTGCTCGGATGATAGAAGGTGTGATAACACTCATACAGCGTTTCCTTCGTAATTTCCGCAATGGATTCCACTGTTCCCGCGATATCGATCCGCACCGGATGATTATGGTACATCGCCTCGATCAGGCCGAAATAAACTCTCCAGTCCGGCTGATCCTGATACATTTTGATTTCCTGGCCGATAATTCCTTTCTCCTTCTCTACGTTCTCATCCGTAAAATAAGGATGCTGCACGAAATCCAGAAGTGTGGTCAGGTTTTCCTTAATATGACCCGTAGCGGAGAAAAGATAGACGGTCCGGTCAAAGCTGGTAAAAGCATTAGCGGAAGCCCCGTGCGATGCAAAGGTAGCGAAGATATCTCCGGTTGGCTCTTCGAACATCTTATGCTCCAGGAAGTGGGCGATCCCGTCGGGCACCTTCACTTCTTCCTTCCCTTCGACGCGAAAATGATTATCGACCGAGCCATATTTTGTAGAAAACGTGGCGTAAGTTTTTTGAAAACCCTTTTTGGGCAGAACATACACGGTCAATCCGTTGTCCAGACGGTCAACGTATAAGGTTTCATTCAAAGATTCGTAGCGGATGGTCTCCATCTTACTCACCCTCCTTATCGCGCAAGAAGTAAATCGTATCGAGGCAAACATCGTCGGCCACTTCACGGATTTGCTGAGGGGTTACGGCTTCCACCGCCGCAATCAATTCGGGAATGGACCTTTCCTTGCCCGACAGCACACTGTTGAAATCAAAGCCGATCATCTCGTATGCGGAGTCCTGGATCTCTTTAAGCTGATTGACGATCATGGCTTTCGTTTGGGACAGTTCCAGATCGCTGATCTCCCCTCTGACCATCGCGTCGAGCTGTTCCCGGATAATCGATACCGCTTTCTCGTAATTATTGATTTCAATCCCCGATTGAATCGTAATAATTCCCTTATGTCCATCCAAGCGGGAGGAGGCGTAATAAGCAAGGCTTTCTTTCTCTCGTACGTTCATAAAGAGCTTGGAATGGGGATATCCTCCCAGCACCCCGTTATACATCAAGGCGGCGGCATAGCGTTCGTCCCCATAAGTAATGCTGCTTCTCAGCCCCATGTTCAGCTTGCCCTGCCCGACCTCCAGCCTCTCGATTACCGTATTGACATCCCGCTTGTCCCCGCAAGCCGCCGGCTTGGTAACATATGCAGGATTTTCCGAACGTTCGGAAGCCAGCAATTCCCTTAAGATAGATTGAACTTCCTCGCTCGTCGTATTTCCGACCACATACAGATCGATCGGAGAGCTTTGCAGCCACTGCCGGTAAGCCGAGTACAGAGATTGTTTATCCAGCTTCTCCAACTTGTCCAGTTGCCCGAGAGGATGAAGGCGGTAAGGCTCGTTCTTACACATTTCCTCCAGGCATCTTTCCGCGGCATAACGGATTTTATCATTGATTATGGATTGTATTCTTTTGCGAAGGGTCTGTTTTTCCGAGTCTACATATTTGCTGACGAAATGATCGTTCTCCAGTGCCGGACGAGTAATGGCTTCGGCCAAAAATTTAAGTGCCTGTTTTAATAAAGGCTCTGTCCCGGAAACGTATTGATCCTCGATCATGTCCATTCGAAACTGGACGATTTGGTAATCTCCCCGTTTATAAATATCAAAGCCGAACCCGGCCCCATACAATTCATCCAGCCGCTCACGAAAGCGTTTGGTCTCAGGCAAGGCTTGCGTCCCCCGCCGCAGCACAAACGGCGTAAGTGCCGTCGGGGTTACGGTCTCCTCTGCAAGCGGTGTTCCGATATATGCGCTGATCGCATAGGTTTTAAAGCGGTCGGTCGGCAGGACGTGCAGGCGGATCGAATGAATTTCGCTTCGTTCAAACTTGGATGGTCTCATGCCAACATTGCTCCCTTCTGCTCCGTAGTCGTAACCATATTCTTAGGTATACTGAGTCTATTCCATTATATTCCTACAGAATGAGAAGAAGCAACCGAAGCCGGCTGCTTCCAACCATTCCGTTATGCTGATCTGGTGAGGTTCCGATATAGTTACTTACAGAAAATATGCTTGCCTATAGTTTTCACCTGCGGTCTTGTCCAAATCCAGGCAGAGGTCGCCGTCTCCGGGTTGAAATAATATTCGCAGCCCCCGGAAGGGTCCCAGCCGTTAATGGCATCCAATACGGCTTTCTTGGCCGTTTCGTTAGGCTGCAGCCATATTTGTCCGTCTGCTACCGCCGTGAAGGCCCCGGGCTGGAAAATAACTCCGGAAATCGTATTCGGGAAGCTCGCCGATTTCAAGCGGTTAAGAATAACCGCAGCTACGGCAACCTGCCCAACATACGGCTCGCCGCGGGCCTCTCCATATACGGCATTGGCCATCAGCTTCAAATCATTGTCGGACAGCCCGCCATGGGACGAAGCCGGCAGGTTGGCATTGGCCGGCGGTGCCGCGCCTCCACCACCTCCACCTCTGCCTGTCGGTGCCTGAGGAGCTGTCGGCCTCCAGCTTTTGGTCGCTTTCCAAAGCGCCAGTTTCGTCTTCGGTCCCACCAGCCCGTCAACTTTTAATCCGAAATCGCCTTGGAACCACTTGACCGCTTTGAGAGTCAGATACCCGTAATCTCCATCGATATTGCCGTGATAAAAACCTAGAAATTTCAATCTTCCCTGCAGCTCATAAACGTCGTCTCCGGTACTGCCGTAACGGATCAGGTTCTCGCTGAACACTTCAGTGGACTTGTTCTCTTTGAATTGCATCGTTAAGAAAAAGGCCACAAGAATACAGCAAGTAATAACGATAAGCCGTTTATTCATTCGCATACTCAACCTTTCTTCATGATGTGAAGTCCAAGTTGAAGTTATTATTTGAAAGGTTTCCCGCTTCTATACAAGACGCCTAGAACCTGTCGGGACCGAAACGGACGAGTAGGGAACAGCAGCGAAGTCGGACAAAGTGCGGATTCCTTGTTTTAAAAAAATAAGCTGCCGGTCATCCGGCAGCTTCAGTTAACTTATTTTATTATGCAAGGAAAGGCATAGTTAAAGGGACGCACGGCTTACGAACTGATCCGGGTCTGCTGGAATTGCTCCAAGGTAAGCAGAACTTCTCTCGGTTTGCTGCCCTCGTAAGGGCCCACAATCCCCTTGGCTTCCATCGTATCGATTAACCTTGCGGCACGGGTATATCCGATGCGCATTCTGCGTTGCAGCAATGAAACGGAGGCTTGCTTCGCCTCAACAATAATTTGTACTGCCTGATCGAACAGCTCGTCCTCGAACACTTCCTCCTGTTCCGTCTGCTCCTCCACCTCCGGCACCATCTCCTCCTGATAATTGGCCTGCTCTTGGCTGCGGCAGAATGTGACGACGGCTTCGACTTCCTGGTCGGACAGGAACGCGCCTTGTACACGCAGAGGCTTGCTTGCTCCGACCGGCATGAACAGCATGTCGCCCCGGCCGAGCAGCTTCTCGGCACCGGCCATATCGAGAATGGTCCTGGAATCAACCTGCGAGGAGACTCCGAAAGCGATACGGGACGGAATATTGGCTTTAATCAACCCGGTAATAACGTCTACCGATGGTCTCTGTGTCGCGATGATCAAGTGAATTCCCGCCGCTCTGGCCATCTGCGCCAGCCGGCAGATGGAGTCCTCTACATCGTTGGCGGCAACCATCATCAAATCGGCAAGCTCGTCAACAACGACCACGATCAGCGGCAGCGGTTCTCCGGGATTCGGATTATCCTTATTCGTAATCAAGGCATTATAACCTTCTATATTACGGGTCCCGGTCTTGGAGAACAGCTCATAGCGCTTCTCCATCTCCACGACAACCTTCTTCAGAGCCAGGGAGGCTCTTCGGGGATCGGTGACGACGGGTGCCAGCAGATGGGGAATTCCGTTGTACACATTCAATTCCACCATTTTAGGGTCGATCATCAGAAACTTCACTTCATCCGGCTTCGCTTTAAATAGAATGCTTGTAATAATACCGTTAATACATACGGATTTACCCGACCCTGTGGCCCCCGCTACGAGCAAGTGCGGCATCTTGGCGAGATTGGCTACAATCGGCTGGCCGGTAATATCTCTTCCCAGAGATATAGATAGCTTGGCGTCCGCTTCATAGAAGGCGGTGCTCTCCATGACTTCACGCAGGGTAACCATAGAAACTTCCGTGTTCGGGACTTCAATTCCTATAGCGGACTTCCCGGGAATCGGCGCTTCCATCCGGATATCCTTGGCGGCCAGAGCCAAAGCGATATCATCGGTCAACCCGACAATCCGGCTGACCTTGACCCCCACGTCCGGCTGAATCTCATATCTTGTTACCGATGGCCCCCGGACAACGTCCAGCACTTTGGCCCGAACTCCGAAGCTTTCCAGAGTCGCTTCCAATTTGCGGGCGTTTGCTTTATAGTCCATATGATCGGAGCCTTTGCCGATTCCGACAGGCTTCGAGAGAAGGCCGAAGTCCGGAAGCTGATACGGCTTGCCCGGTGTTTTATCGGGATCATTGCCGAACGCCAGCTCTTCTTCCGCTTGCTCTTCTTCGTTTTTCCCGGCCTCCACGGGCTTGCGGGATTCGCTCTTCTCAATTTCATCGCGGAAATCCCGGATGATCGGAATGGCCGGTTCATCCTTCTGGCTTTCCTCGAGCAAATGCTCGGTCATTTTCACCGGTTTCTGCTCTTCCTTCTTATCCTTCTTGGAAGTCAGCAGTTGTACGAAAACCGGCTTCTTCTTCTCTTCCTGCTCGTAATCCGGGTCCGGCAAAGTTTCCTCATCGGGTTCGTCCTCGCCCGGATCATAAATCTCAGCAGCAGGCTGCTTCTTGAGCTTCTTGGAGGTCGGCACTTGCTTATGTACCAGCTTTCGCTTCGTGAATAAGGAGGCAATGCTCTTCAACGTTCGCTCTCCAATATTTCTAAACCACTTGTTGAAGCTCTTTAACAGATCGACCATAGAGATACCGGTCACCAATAGAATCCCCGCCGCAAACAACGCATAGACGATGAGCTTGGAGCCCCACAGTCCGAACAGCAAATAGAGGGCGGCATACAAGAAAGCCCCGATCATCCCTCCGCCGACTTCCCTGTGGAGAATGTTGGGCGAATCCTCGGCCCCTCTGAGCCCGTCCGCCATGCGCTCCCAGGTTTCGCTTATGATGTAGGAGGATTTTAACGTATCCCCTAACGGATCGATGATAGTCATCATGGACATGTGGTTAAGGATAATCAGTCCGGCCAGAATGAGGCTAAGTCCCGTCTTCTTGGAGGACCACTTTCTAGGCCATGCCCGATTGATCATGACGTATACCGCAATATAAATAAAGATCAGGGGGATAACGAAATCAAGCACCCCGATCAGAAACCTGAATAAATAGGTTAGTGCACGCGCTACCGATCCTTGACGAGAAAGGGCAATGACGGACAGAATAAGGATCGCTATTCCGTACAGCTCGTACTTGATGGCTAACTTCGTGCCGGCATTTTTCTTTCTTTTTTTTGCCAATTAAGCCACCTCCGTTCCCTATTATATCATAATGGGCAAGAATGACATATAGTTGTCCGGTCGCAAGAATGCAAAGAAAACAACACCCGGGACAGGTCGCCGGGTGCGGTTAAAGCAGACTGTTTCAGTTCTGTTCATAGGCGGAAGGGGTGAAGGTAATGATTGTCCCCGGAGCATAAGCCGGGTTCAGATAATCGTTCACATTGGGGCTCAATAGACGGATAATCTTGGCCTGATTCGCACTCAGGCGCTGCACCTGCATTTCCACACCTTGAACTTGAATTTGCTCGAATGAATAATCCGCCTCTTCACTGCCTTCCATAACCAGATCCAGAGGAACAATGGAATGGATGGTCATTGGAACGTCACCTCTTGTCTGGGCGCTTTGCGCTCGGCAATCATTTGGTTAAGGCGCTGCAGCGCCTCTCCGATACCGCCGATAGAATCAATCAGCCCGTACCGAACAGCATCCTGGCCGATGACCGTTGTCCCGATGTCGCGGGTAAGCTCCCCTGTTTTGAACATTAATTCCTTGATTTTCTCTTCACTGATTCGCGAATGCCTTGTGATGAATTGAATGATCCGCTCCTGCATCTTGTCCAAATACTCGAAGGTTTGAGGAACTCCGATCACCATTCCTGTCAAGCGGATCGGATGGATCGTCATCGTCGCGGTTTCCGCTATGACGCTGTAATCCGAGGAGACGGCAATCGGTACCCCGATACTGTGGCCCCCTCCGAGAACGAGAGTGACAGTCGGCTTAGATATTGTGGCTATCATCTCGGCGATCGCCAATCCCGCTTCTACGTCGCCTCCGACTGTGTTAAGGATAACAAGAATACCTTCAATTTTAGCATTCTGTTCGGCGGCCACCAGTTGAGGTATGAGATGCTCATACTTCGTCGTTTTGTTTTGCGGCGGGAGGATCATATGACCTTCTACTTGACCTATGATCGTTAAACAATAAATGTTGCTCTCGACCGTTGGAGTTGTTGTTTGACCAAGCTGTTGTATATTTTCCAGTGCCGCGTTCTTCTTCGGATCCTCAGTCACGGGTGCAGCCGGTGTCGGTTCCTGATTTACGAATGGTTCCACTGTATATTTCCCTCCAGATGTTTAGTCCTTCATACTTCCAGTAATGGCGGCGGTATTGAACGATTCCAAGAAAGGCCTCCCTTCTGCTTGCCCACTGCAAAAAAGGACCGGCCATAGCTCTTTACTTAGTATGAGTGTATAACGTCGCAATCATGCATCTTGGGACAGCTTGCAGACGAGAGCTTGTTGTAATTCAGTAGCTGACGGCCCGTGCTTCTTCACATACAGCCTGCTATTTAAAGACCGCGGCATTTCAGGCCATAATGACTGATTTTTCCATTGGGAAGGTTGATTCTTCATCACGGTTTGCTCTATCATTTGAAGGAAACCTCTTCAGAGTGGTGGTGCAGCCAAGCTTTCTGACCTTACTGTATGAAGCGGTGTTTTTCTTTCTTTGCAACCTATCTAAGAAGGAGGTTGACTTCCCTATGAAAACAATCCTAATCGTAGAAGACGATATCAGTTTAAATAAAGGAATCATGCTTACGCTCGCCCGGGACGGAATTGCGATCCGCCAAGCTTATGATCTGGCGGCAGCGAACAAATTGCTGTTGGAGGAACCTATCGATTTAATTATTCTCGACGTAAATCTCCCGGACGGCAGCGGCCTGGATTTCTGTGAACAAGTACGCCGGAGATCACGGGTTCCGATCATCTTTCTGACCGCAAACGATCTGGAGGCGGATATCGTAACCGGCTTTGAACTCGGCGGGGACGACTATATTACGAAACCGTTCAGTTTGATGGTGCTGCGCGCAAGGGTTATGGCGGTGCTCAGAAGAATGGAGCCGCAGAATGAGGATCAATGGACGATAGATCATCTTTCGTTCGATTTCGGGAAAATGGATTTCCGGAAACACGGGCAGCCCTTACTATTGAGCCGTACCGAACAGAAGCTGTTAAAAGTGCTTGTGGCGAATCGGGGAATTATTCTGACCAGGGAGCAGATCATGGACAAAGTATGGACTCATGAGGCGGAATTTGTGGATGAGAACGCATTAACGGTCACGGTTAAAAGATTGCGCGCGAAAATTGAAGAAGAACCTTCATCGCCAAAATACATTAAGACGGTGTATGGGTTAGGATACATATGGTCTGAGGGGAACCGGACATGAACCATTATCGGGAACTCAAGTTTAAACGAATTTATATCTTTTTCTTGTCTTCTTTTCTCATCTTGACTATCGGATATTCGCTCGGGATGCTGTATATGACCGAATTTGAAGGAATGACGGGATGGCTGACCATCGGCTTCGGCGCTGCTCTGCTCTTAATGGCAGGTGCCCTCGTTTGGGTTCTTCGATCACAGGTGAAGGCCGTGATCCGGACGGTTGATGATATCGTGGACGGGGCCATAAGCGGCCGGAGGCGGATAACGGGCTATGCGGAGACGAATCTGTCATCGCTGGAAAACAAATTGACCCGCTATATTGATATGTCCAGGGCCCATGAGCAGAATAAAGAAGCTGAGAAAAATAAAATCCAGGGACTGATTTCGGACATTTCCCATCAAACGAAAACCCCCCTCTCCAACATCCATTTGTATACCCAATTGCTGGAGGAACAACCATTGCCCGATGATAGCAGCCGTTACTTGGTAGCCCAAATCAAGACGCAGTCGGAAAAGCTGAATTGGCTGATCCAGTCTCTGATCAAAATGTCGCGGCTGGAGACAGGCGTTATTGCCATCCGGGCAGGAGCTCATCCGGTGCTGCCAACGGTCATGGCTGCCGTATCGCAGATTTATGCCGAGGCGGAGGCCAGGAAGATAAGGATCGGGGTATCCTGCGAGCCGACAACGGCGGCCAGCCATGATCCGAAGTGGACTGGTGAAGCCCTGTTTAACATTCTGGATAACGCAGTCAAGTACAGCAACAATGGGGAACAAATTTTAATCTCGGTCAAAGCCGGTGAAATGTTCACCCGTATTGATATCGCCGACCACGGGATCGGAATCGCGGAAAGCGAGCTGAACCTGGTTTTTCAACGATTTTATAGATGCGCAAAGACGCCTGTGAATGAAGGCGTAGGAATCGGCTTATACTTGGCCAGGGAAATCGTCACATCCCAGGGCGGATATATCAAAGCCTCCTCCAAGCCGGGAGAGGGATCGGTTTTTTCCGTGTTTTTACCTGTAAATTAAGAGATTGTGTCTAATGTGTTATTTTTCAGACACCGGAATGTCAGATTGATCTGTTATAAATAGTCTGTACTCTTCGTACAGACTATTTTTGGGGGAGATGAAAGCTTTGTCGGTCTTGCGAGTTGATCATTTGAAAAAATATTACGGTAAAGGACATCCGGTCGTAAAGGCTCTCGACGGCGTTTCCCTGACCGTTGAGAAGGGGGAATTTGTCGCCATCGTCGGTACCAGCGGCAGCGGCAAGAGTACTCTGCTTCATTTGCTGGGCGGGCTGGATCGGGCTACGGAAGGCAAGGTTTACGTGGACGGGAACGATATTTTCAGCATGAACGACGAGAATCTGACCATTTTCCGGCGAAGATCGGTCGGGTTTGTTTTTCAGAGCTATAATTTGATTCCCATTCTGAATGTATACGAAAACATTGTGCTTCCTATTGAACTGGACGGCGCCAGAGTGGATGAACCGTATATCGATCAAATCATTGGAGCGCTCGGGCTTAGGGAGAAGATCCACAGCCTCCCTTCCAGCCTGTCCGGCGGGCAGCAGCAAAGAGTGGCTATCGCGCGAGCATTGGCAACGAAACCGTCCATTCTGTTGGCCGATGAACCTACCGGGAATTTGGACAGCAAAACAAGCCAGGAAGTTCTTATCCTCATGAAACAGATGAGCGACAAGTTTAATCAGACGATGGTGATGATTACCCACAATGAAGAGATCGCACAAACGGCGGACAGGGTAATCCGGATCGAGGACGGCAGAATCGTTAGCCGATCCGACACCAGCGGGGGGTGAGCCGGTATGCTTCGAACCAATAATGGGAGAACGGTATTCCATATCGCCAAGCAAAGCTTGCGGGCGAACCGGCTGAGAAACCTCGTCGTCATATGTGCGATAGTGCTGACGACGCTGCTGATTACGTCAGTCTTTACAATGGGCTTCAGCATTAATAAATCGATGGAACGCGCGCTTATGAAAACGGTGGGAAGCGATTTCCATGGGGTATTTAAATATCTTACGCCGGATGAAGCAGAGAAGCTGATTCGGCATCCTTCCATCAAGCAATACGGCAGGTCCGTCGTCGTTGGTCATGCCCTAGACGATCAGCTCAAAGGAGCAAATGTGGAAATTCATCATATCGATGAAAGTACGGCCAAACATAGCTTTATAGAATTTTTGGAAGGCGGCCTTCCATCGGGTGAAAATGAAATTGCCCTGAATACTTGGACCTTGGATTTGCTTGGGGTCCCTCCTCAGGTAGGGGTAAACATCCGGCTCGATCTCGACATCCACGGTCAGAAAATGTCCAAGGACTTCGTATTATCCGGTTACTACGAGGCGGAACAGTATGTGGCGATGGCGGGACTGGCCCTCGTATCGGAGCTCTTCGTGCAGAAGAATCTCTCCCATATCGACCCCGAAGAATCCAGACGAACGGGAACTTATAGTCATACGATCAGCCTTAATGTCATGTTTAACAACGCTTGGGACATAGAGAAGAAGATCAAGGAAGTGTTGTCCGATTCCAAAGTGAACGCGTCTTATGGCGTAAACTGGGCCTATTCCAGCGTTTCTCTATCTGAAAATATTATGAATGGGCTGCCGTTGGCCGGCCTGGTTCTGATTATTATGCTGAGCGGTTATTTGCTGATCTATAATATTTTCCACATCTCCGTTGTCCGCGACATTAAGTTTTACGGTCTCTTGAAAACGATTGGAACTACTCCCCGGCAGCTAAAAAGAATAATCTCGCTCCAAGCAAACCTGTTGTATGCGGCGGGCCTGCCTATTGGACTTGCCATTGGCTACGGAATTGGGCTCTGGTTGACGCCGATGATGACCTCCTTCTCATCTGTGGAAGCTTCTTATTCGGTTAGCCCTTTTATTTTCCTGGGCGCAGCATTGTTTTCCTATATAACGGTCCGGATGGCGGCCGGTAAGCCCGGCAGAACCGCGGCGAGAATATCGCCGGTGGAGGCTGTCAAGTTCTCCGGTATGAACGAGGGAATCCGCCGAAAGCGAAGCAAGCGCTCCCGGAACGGGGTGAAGCTGTCCAAAATGTCGATGAGCAATCTGCTGCGGCATAAGAAAAAGCTATTCCTTATGCTGTCCTCCCTGTCGCTCGGTATCATACTTTTCAGCATAATCTACACCGTAGTTTCATCGCTGAACGTCAACAAATACTTGAATACGTTCATAACGGGGGATTTCGTGGTAAAAGAAGCTTCTCCGGGCGACAGAAGAAGGCTCCCACTGGCTAACTTAAAGCTTACGGAGGATGTCAGCAATGCGCTAAGGGCAATCCATGGAGTGAAAAGATTAGATAAAGTTTATTACAAAGATGATGCTTTAAAGCTAAATGAATCGATTCTGTCGGTACTGGAGCCTTTAGCGGCTTCGGAGGATCCGGACATCCCTGTCTTTACCTCAATTTTGAATCAGGGTGCTGTAGGTCTGCAAGTTCACGGAATCGACAGCGGATGGTATGAAGTTGTTCAGCATGGGGATATCGTGTCCGGAACGTTCGACCGGGATAAGTTCGAATCCGGAGACTATGTTCTGATCTCGGAAGCACTGCTTGGGGAGGATCAGTATATCAGCTACTTCAATCCGGGTGACCTGATCAAGCTGGATAGTATGGAAAAAAGCTATCAGGTGATGGCCGTTCTGAAGACGGATGCGCTTTACGCAGCGGGTACCCAAATTTTCAGAAGCGGAGGCTTCAACGTATATTTACCGGCAGAAGAGTTTGCCAAATCCGTAGCCGATCCTCAAATACTTTCCGTTACTCTTCACGCGGATCCCGCCGTTCTGGAGCAAGTGGAACACGCTGTACAGACCATTACGGACCCGTTGGATTTGATTATGAAATCCAGGGAGGATTATAGGGAAGAAATGGAGGGGTTCATCCGCATCTTTCAGACCGTCGGTTACGGCTTGAGTATCATTATCGCATTGATTGGCCTGCTTAACTTTGTCAATACGGTTATAACCGGAGTATTCTCCCGCAGGAATGAATTTGCCGTGCTGGAAAGCATCGGCATGACCAAGAAACAGCTAAAGAAAATGCTGGCTTATGAAGGACTTTACATCGTTTTGTTTACAAGCGCGATAGTGGGAACAGCAGGAATGTATTTAACCTACCGGATTGCCAAGGAGATATCGGAAAACCTGGCTTATACGGAATTTCAAATGAATATCATGCCCATCGCCGCCGTACTTCCTCTGTTTGCCGTAATCTCATTGATCGTTACTTTGGCTGCATACCAATGGCTGTCGAGGTCTACAATCGTGGAAAGATTGCGGGAGGCGGAGTAAAAAATATTCAGGTCGCACGGCCTCTCCCCATTCTCGTCCTCTATACGCAAATGTCCGCACCGCATGGGAACCGCTGCGGCATAATCAATAAAAGCCTTTCGGAGCATTGTCCGAAAGGCTTATTATAGCTTGGGTTAAGTGACTTAATGCTTAGCCTCACACTTCCATAATGATTGGAAGGATCATAGGTCTTCTTCTTGTTTGTTCATATAAAAATCGTCCTAGTGCGTCTTTGACATGTGTTTTTAATGAGGCCCACTCATTAACATTCTCATTCATCAGCTTGTTTAAGGTGCCGGTTACAATCCGGTTTGCTTCGTCCAACAAGCCCTCCGATTCCCTGACGTATACGAAGCCGCGGGAAATAATGTCCGGGCCGGACAAGATGTTGCCCTCTTGCTTGCTAAGCGTGACGACAACCACCAATATTCCATCCTGGGACAGCAGTTTCCGGTCGCGCAGGACGATATTTCCGACATCGCCTACTCCCAATCCGTCAATGAGAACATTGCCGGATTGTACCTTGGCCCCTCTGCGGGCCACACCGTTCTGAACTTCCACCGTATCACCGATATCCACGATAAAGATGTCTTCCTTATCAACGCCTACCGATTCGGCCAGCAAACCGTGCTGACGCAGCATACGATATTCTCCGTGAATTGGCATGAAATATTTAGGCTTCATCAGATTCAGCATGAGCTTGAGCTCTTCCTGACTTCCGTGTCCCGATACGTGAACACCCGAAACCGAGCCGGGACCATAAATTACGTTGGCTCCCAGTCGGAACAGTTCATCGACAGTGCGTCCTACGAACTTCTCGTTACCTGGAATCGGAGTCGCTGCAATAATTACCGTATCACCGGGAAGAATATCGACCTTCCGGTGGGTAGAACGCGCCATCCTTGTTAAAGCGGACATAGGCTCGCCTTGACTTCCCGTAGACAGAATGACCACCCGGTCGGCGGCCATCCGATTGACTTCCTCGGGCTCGATCAGCATTCCTTCCGGAATATTCAAGTAGCCCAGCTCCGAAGCAATCGTCACTACATTAACCATGCTGCGTCCAATAACGGTAACTTTGCGGTGGGTTGATTCCGCAGCATCTATTACCTGCTGAATCCGATGAATGTTGGAGGCGAAGGTAGCCACAACGACTCTTTGCCGCGCTTTGCGGAACACTTCCTCCAACTCGGCTCCTACGCTTCTCTCCGAACCTGTGAAGCCGGGACGTTCAGCGTTGGTGCTGTCGGAAAGCAGCATGAGTACTCCTTTTCTCCCAATCTCCGCCATTCGATGCAAGTCCGCATACTGTCCGTTAACCGGTGTTTGGTCAAATTTGAAATCCCCAGTATGCACAACTGTTCCTTCGGGGGTATCCAGACATACTCCTACAGAATCAGGAATGCTGTGATTGGTCTTGAAGAAGCTGGCTTTAATCGTTCCCAATTGCAGCTCAGAATCGGCATTAATCAGAATGCGCTTCGTTTCCCCCAACATATTGGCTTCCTTCAGCTTGGCCTCGACCAACCCGAGGGTTAACTTGGTTCCATATACTGGGACTTTCAACTGCTTAAGTATATAGGGCAATCCTCCGATATGGTCTTCATGTCCGTGAGTGAGAAGAATTCCTCTTACCTTATCCTGATTCTCCACCAGGTAAGATATATCCGGAATGACAATATCGATTCCTAACATGTCCTCCTCCGGAAACTTCAGCCCCGCATCCACCACAACGATATCGTTGGCATATTGCACCACATACATATTCTTACCGATTTCGCCCACGCCGCCAAGAGCGAAAACCGATAGCTTCTCGTTATTCTTTTTTGACAAGTTTATTCCTCCTTGATATATTGACGACGATTTTATAACTCACAATCAAAAAGAAACCGCACAAGTCACTTGCCATCATTATACATGAAAGAAAACACTAATTACAAGCTAAATCATTTACGACCTATTGTCTCCAAAAATAAAAAACCGATGCCTGCCGGCATCGGTTTTTTTACCACATGAGAATCTTCAAATTTTTTACGGCGTTAATACGGCGTAATAAGACTACTTATTGAATAAAAAGCTTCCTTCTAATACGGCATTATTCTTCTTCGAAAACAGTATGGAGAGCTATTTGTATACTAGGACAGCAGTCCTTCGATATACTTGCCTTCTTCTTCAGTTACGGGAACAAGCGGCAAACGAACTCCTCCGACATTGAGGCCTTTCAGATTCAGAGCATGCTTGACGGGGGCCGGGTTCGGCACTTTATGCGGGCATTCGAACATGCCTCTGAAGATCGGGAACAATTCAGCATGTTTGGAAACCGCCTTATGCACCTCTCCCTGGTTGTACCATTCGATCATTTCCTTCATGTCTCTTCCGACAATATGGCTGGACACCGAAACGATACCGTAGGCAC
Source organism: Paenibacillus sp. 32O-W (assembly GCF_007679495.1). Taxonomy (GTDB): domain Bacteria; phylum Bacillota; class Bacilli; order Paenibacillales; family NBRC-103111; genus Paenibacillus_L; species Paenibacillus_L residui. The sequence goes on from NZ_VEGP01000005.1 coordinate 22,440, forward strand.
CGACTGAAAGGAACGGAAGTGTATACGAATCGTCCCCGCTGTATATTCTGAATGATTCGGGGGCGGAACGAACTAATTTGGATACATGGTCCATATCGGAATGAGCTTCTTTAGAGGCTACAATGTTAGGAATCTGAGCGAGCCGGAGCATCGTGTCCGGTTCAATATTAACCCCGGTTCTTCCAGGTATGTTATAGAGCATGATAGGAAGTTGGGTTGATTCCGCAATCGTTTTGAAATGCTGATACAGCCCTTCCTGCGATGGCTTGCTGTAGTACGGCGCAACGAGCAGAATCCCGTCAACACCCGCATCGGCTGCCAATTGGGTCATACGAATGCTGTCCGCCGTATCGTAGCTTCCGGTACCTGCAATAATTTTGCAGCGGCCATTGGCATGACGCACCGCAGCCTCAAAGAGTTTCACTTTCTCTTCATCCGTTAATGTAGGCGACTCTCCGGTCGTTCCGCAGACTACTAGGCTGTCGCTTTTTTGCTCCTCGATCAAATAATCGATTAATTTCTCGAGCTGCGTCCAGTTGACCTGTAACTGATCATCGAATGGTGTCACCATCGCCGTAATTAATGTCCCGAATTCCACTGCTATTCCCCCTACACCTTTTCATTCGCCATTCATTTTATGAAGATCAAACTTGTTGTGAAGCATGCGAATCGCTCTCTGCAATTCATCCCCTGGAACGAGCACCCAAATCGTCGTATTGGAATCTGCAGACTGCAATATCGTAACGTCCGCCTCCGTTAAAGCCTCTACGATCCGGGCCATAACCCCGGGAACTCCATTCATCCCTCCTCCAATGACGGCCACCTTGGCGCAATTGGAGCGGATTTTCGGCTCATAGCCGAGCTCCCTGACTATTTGAACAGCCAGTTCTGCAACATCGTCAAAAACGGTGTACACGACACCGGATGGATTGACATTGATAAAATCAACGCTTATTTGATTATGGGCCATTGCTTGAAAAACGGACCTGTGAAAATCATAGCGCCCTTCTTGAAATGCGATTTGAATCTGCGTGACATTGGGCACATGTGTAATTCCCGTAACATAACGATCCACTACATGCTGGCGGACCGCTTCCGGACGCGTAACGAGCGTTCCTGCCTCATCACTGAAGGTGGAACGGACGCGAATCGGTAAATTTGCCTGCATGGCGACCTCAACCGCGCGGGGGTGGATCACCTTGGCTCCGTGATGAGCCAGATTGCATATTTCCGCGAACGTAATGACCGGAAGAAGCTTGGCTTCTTCAACAATTCTGGGATCTGCGGTCAGAATGCCGGTTACATCGGTGAAGATATCGACCCTTTCGGCATTCAGCGCAACTCCCAGCGCAGTGGCCGATGTATCACTGCCGCCACGCCCGAGTGTAGCAACCTCGTCCTGAACAGCCGCTCTGCCTTGAAAACCGGTCACAATGACCACTTTCCCCTGCTTCAGCTCCTCAACAATTCTTGCCGGACGGATGGTTACAATTCTTGCGTCTCCGTAATTCCCGTCCGTCTCGATTCCGGCCTGCACCCCGTTAAGTACAGTGGCCGGAACCGATTCGGCGTTAAGCAAGCTGCAAAGAGTAACTGCGGATATCACCTCACCGCAGCTAAGAAGCATATCCTTCTCACGCCGGGAAACGCGGTTGCCGTGCTCAAAAATTAAATTCAACAACGTATCGGTGGCGTAAGGTTCGCCTTTCCTCCCCATCGCTGAGACGACGACGACTACTTGATATTGTTGGGCAAGTGCTTGTTTAATGTGCTTTATGACGTGCTTTCTGGCTTCCGCGGTGGAGAGGGAAGTTCCTCCGAATTTCTGCACAAGGATGGACACATCTTCACCCCCAACCAAATGGGACCTCAGCCGCAATAAGCTGATCAGTTCTTCTCTGCAATCAGATATTCACCGATTTGTACTGAATTCCATGCCGCCCCTTTAAGCAGATTATCGGACACAATCCACATATTCAGAGCCCTTGGATTCGATAAATCTCTGCGCAGTCGCCCTACGTAAGTATCCAGCTTTCCTGTCGCCTCCGTCGCCAACGGATATTGCTGGGCTTCCGGATTGTCGACCAGAACGAGTCCCGGTGCATCCGCCAGCAATTTCCTGACTTCCTCCATTTCAAAGTCGGAGTTCAGTTCGATATAAACCGACTCGGAATGTCCGAATGCGACCGGAATTCTGACACAGGTCGCAGTCACTTCAATCGACTCGTCACCCATAATTTTTTTCGTTTCCAAAATCATCTTCATTTCTTCATTGGTAAAGCCATTCTCCCAGAACTTGTCAATTTGCGGAATGGCGTTAAAAGCAATCTGATGCTTGACAGGCAGGGAGCCTACCGGAAGAATATCAGGTTGAACAGATTTGCCCTCCAGCACCTCTCTTGACTGCTTATACATTTCATCGATCGCCCGATTTCCCGCCCCGGACACAGCCTGGTAAGTAGACACAATCACGCGGGAGATTCCGTAACGATCATGAAGCGGCTTCAGAGCCACGACCATCTGGGTCGTAGAACAGTTCGGATTCGCGATCACGCCTTTATGTTCTTGAATCTTGTGCGCATTGACTTCCGGAACGACCAGAGGGGTTCCCGGGTCCATCCGGTATGCGCTGGTGTTATCGATGCACACCGCCCCGCTCTTGACAGCATGAGGCACGAGTTCTTTACTTACATCGCCTCCGGCGCTGAAAAAAGCAATGTCCACTCCTTCGAAGCTGTTCGGAGTGGCTTCTTCAATGGTCACTTCCCGATCTTTAAACTGGACCTTGGTACCCGCCGACCTCTTGGAAGCCAGCAGCTTTAATTCTTTAACGGGAAAGTTCCTTTCATCCAATAGACGAATAATTTGTTGACCTACCGCTCCGGTAGTTCCCACGATAGCTACATTGTACAGTTTTTGATTCGACATGTCCTGACTCTCCCTTATCTATCATTCTATGAAAATTGCTAATGCAGTTTAGGTATAATTAAAACGTTCGATCAATAGAGGCTGTAGCTGCCTGCCTTGCAAAGCTTGTTCACAGGTTTCCATAATGAGATCCATTCTAGATACGAGAGAATTTGCTTTGACATTGGGGGCATCCTGCCCGAAGGGAACGAAGTAAATGTTCTTTGCTACAAGCAGTTTGGCTATGTTGGCTGCGTTCAAGCCGAGGCCGTCATTCGTGGAAATGGCGAGAACTACCGGTCTCTGATTTCTCATCTGAGCCTTCGCGGCCATCAGCACCGGACTTTCCGTCAAGGCGTTGGCCAGCTTGCTCGTCGTGTTCCCGGTACAGGGGGCGATAACCAGCACATCCAACAGCTTGGAGGGTCCAAGCGGTTCAGCATCTACAATTGTAGAAATAATATCATTCCCCGTAATTTCTTTCAACTGTTTTTGCCAATCTTCTGACGTCCCAAAGCGGGTGTCCGTAGTCATCAGCGTATAAGACGCAATAGGAATGACTCTTGCACCCGCCTTCACGAATCTTTCTATTTGCGGCATCACTTCGGCATAAGTGCAGTGCGAACCGGTGAGCGCAAATCCAACCGTTTTACCATGCCAATTCATTCCTCAATTCCTCCCTTTTCCTGCATCTTCCATCAACAAACTGCTGAGGGCACGGGCAATGATTCGGCCAGCGGTCTTCGGCGCGACAATTCCCGGAAGGCCAGGAGCAAGCAGCGCTTTGATCCCTCTCTTCTCCGCGAAGCGAAAATCGGTTCCGCCAGGCTTCGAAGCAAGGTCAATAATCAAGGCGCGGTGAGGAATTTTGGCAATGATCTGTGCTGTGATAATCATAGTCGGTATCGTATTAAAAATCAAGTCGATCTCCTTGACATGTTCGGCTAAATCACGGATATAGAAAGGCTCGAAGCCCATTTCCCATGCCCGGGCATAATGCTCCGGCTTCCTTATTCCTACTTTTACCTTAGCCCCCAATCCCTGCAGCGTCCTGGCCATCGTCAGCCCTGTTCTTCCCATTCCCAGAACCATGCTTCTGGAGCCGTGAATAGTTATGTCCGTGTTTTGGATAGCCATCATAAGCGCGCCTTCGGCCGTAGGTATGGAATTGAAAATAGCTACATCATCACGTTCAAACAGCTCAACAAGCCCTACGGAATTTTTGCCGCACAGCATTTTCAGATTAGGCTTGGCTATCCCCGTATAGATCTTGCAGTGGCCGGGGAGTGCTTTCATATGGGCATCGTCAAGAATGAGCTCCTCTGAAGAGAAGATCGACATCACTTGACCATCGTCTTCCATCCCCGAAGCAGGCAGAACGACTGCATCGCTCTTGCTCAAGGACTCGGGCAGAAGCTTCGCCCGGGTAACTCCGTTATATGAGGATTGAAGATTGTCAAAGCCGATCAATTGCACCGAAGCGTCCAATTCCGATAATTGCTCTATGACTTCCAACTGCCGGGCATCTCCGCCTATGAATGTAACTTGGATTCCGGTAAGCAATGTCAACACCCTTTTCTCAAATGCCGTTCTCGATAAAATAGTTTATGCCGAGGCCCAGTAAGGGGTGACAGCGTCAATGGCCCGCGTTTTGTTGCCGGACCGTCATCTCCCCGGCAACAACCAGTCTTCCCAAAAGGGACGAATAGCTTTCGAAGCCTATGCGGGATCCCGGATCTTGAAAAGCCTGCCAGGAATTTCTGCGCTTTAACGGCGGCTAAACTCTTCCGCTGTTCCCGATCGCCTTCCTGCCTGCTTCAATTAAGATTTATACAGTGCTTTTCATATAAAAATAAAAAAGACCGCCGAATTCCAAATCGGCAGTCTTCATTGAAAATATGGTTACGGCGGCATCATCAACGATCTCCGCTCGTATTAGGAACGTGAGTTTATTTGCCGGTATGTCCGAATCCCCCGGCGCCCCTCCCGGTCTCTGACAATTCCTCCACTTCTTCCAAGCGAACAGAGGGAACGTACTGGAACACCATCTGCGCAATTCGCTCATTGCGGGATATCACGAACGGTTCCTGACCATGATTGATCAGCAGAACCTTGACCTCCCCCCGATAATCGGCATCCACTGTTCCGGGGGAATTAAGAGCCGTAATCCCGTGCTTAAGGGCCAATCCGCTCCGCGGCCGGATTTGGGCCTCCAGCTCACCCGGCATGGCCAGACTAAATCCGGTCGGGATCAGGCCCCTTTCTCCCGGCTGAAGCGTGACCGGCTCCGATACAGCGGCATATAGGTCGAATCCGCTGGCCAGCTCGGACATTTTCTGCGGAAGCTGAATATCTTCATTTCCCGGAAGCCTCTTAATTTGAACCAAATGCTGCAAGTTGATCCCTCCTGAATCCTTGTATGACTTTATCTGATTGTCCAACCATAGCTAAAGCGAAAGGCCGGGAAAACAATTCCTTCGTCACCTGCCGAATTTCTTCCTGCGTAACCGCCTCAATCCTGCCGATAATATCATCGATGGTCAAATGGCGGCCGAGCATAAGCTCGTTCTTGCCCATCCGGTTCATCCGGCTGCTCGTGCTCTCCAAGCTCAGGAGGAGACTGCCCTTCAACTGCTCCTTCCCCTTCTTCAATTCCGCGTCTGTCAGCCCCTGGACGATCATTTCTTCAATGATCTCCATAGAAACCTTAAGTACCTCTTCCGTCTGTTTGGGAGCCGTGCCCGTATAAATTACGAACATTCCGTTATCGACGTGCGAAGAGTGATAGGAATAGACAGAGTAAGCCAGCCCTCTCTTCTCCCTGATCTCCTGGAACAGCCTGGAGCTCATTCCGCCGCCTATCGTATTGTTTAGAAGAATCATTGCGTAGTAGCGAGGATCCGTCAGCGAGAGCCCCGGCAAAGCCAAACAAATATGATTTTGCTCGGTTTTCTTCTCGTGATAGATCAGGTCTCCGACAAATCCGGGAGCTTCGTAAACGACCGGGGAGCCCGAACGGTGAGCCCCGCCAAAGTGTTTCTCCAGCAGCTTAACCGCATTCTCATCTATATTCCCGGCTACACTGATCACCGTATTATCGACTGTATAATGTTGGTTCATATATTCGCGCAGAGTATCCGAATTCATCCGGTTCAGATTGTCTTCGACGCCCAGAATAGTATAGCCTAAGGAATGATCGCCGTAAACGGCTTTGGCCAACAGATCATGAACCAGATCATCCGGAGTGTCCTCATACATGGAGATTTCCTCCAGAATGACATTCCGTTCTTTCTCCAGTTCGCTCTCATCCAAACGGGAATGAAAGTACATATCCGCCAGCACATCCACCGCAATAGGCAGATGTTCATCCAAAACTTTAGCATAGTAACAAGTATATTCCTTCGTCGTAAACGCGTTGACGTTGCCCCCGATACCGTCGAACACCTCAGCGATATCCCGCGCAGAATAGCGGTCCGTTCCTTTAAAGAGCATGTGCTCTATAAAATGCGAAATGCCATTCTGCTCCGGTGTTTCGTTCCTCGACCCGGTCTTCACCCATATTCCGATCGCCACGGATCGGATGGACGGGATCGGCTCGAGAACAACCCTTAAGCCATTCGATAATTGATGTTTGATCACTATTTTCCTCCTATACAGGTTTCGCAAGGCTCCCCTGCTAACTCATTCTCCCGGATCAGGTACCCGATCGGAAGATAACAATTCGCTAACCGTGCCGAGAACAAGCCCTCTTCCTTTAATTTCCTTGATCATCCCTTCCAGGGACAGCGAAGCAGATTCCGTCGGGTGCATTAGAATCATCGCCCCCGGCTCGAGGCGATTGGCTATTCTGGTAAGAATGGTTTGCGGGGAAGGCTTCCTCCAATCCACCGTATCAATAGTCCATAGCACCGTCTTCAAGTTTAATTCAGCGGCAATTTTTACCGTTTGCTGGTTAAAATCCCCCGAGGGCGGCGCAAACAGCTTATTCTCTACCCCGAGATGCTCCTTGAGCAGCTTTTCCGTCTTGCTGATTTCCTGAACGGCCTGCTCTCGGCCAAGCTGGCTCATATTTTTATGAGAATAGGCGTGGTTGGACATTTCATGCCCCTTGGAAGCAATTTGCTTGGCGATTTCCACATTTTTGCTTAACCAAGACCCGTCCAGGAAAAAGGTTGCCTTGACATTTTCTTGCTCTAACGTCTCCAGCATGCCGGGTATAAACTCATTCCCCCAAGCGACATTGATCATAAGAGCAACCATCGGCTTATTCGGATTTCCCTTGTAGATAGGCTGCGCGCCTAAATCGTCCAATGAAACCTTGGGCGGAATTTCGCGAAAGACAAGCGGCAGCTTCTGACCGGGAATCCAGTCCTTGGACAGCTGCAGGGTTCTTTCCATATCCACTTCCCGCCCGTTATAACCGGGAATCGCTTTCCACACCCGGTCGAGCTTAGCATCAATCGGAGGGATATAAAGCCTCGCCGCCTCTCTTCGAATCGCTTCGAGCCTCTCCTCGGGCGTTGCCCTGTCCTTGGGCTTGGCATTGAGCTGGCCAAAGACAGGTATCGCCTCCGGCCCCGCCTTGCCCTTGACATGGTCAAAGTAGTCCTGCATGAACGGCATCTGGAACAAAGCAAAGATGACAGCCCCTATTCCGGCTATGACCGAAGCCAAACGTTTATTAGCGCTCATCTTCTATTCTCCCCGGATCAATATTGGGTACCCGGCTGAAAATACGGCCGAGTTCCTTGTTTGTCCCATCTTATGCTGGGCAGGGAAGGATTAGAATGAGGTTCAAATAAAAAAGAGACAGACTGATCTGACTCTTTATTTTATCGTATTTATTGTAAAGGAACAAATTATTGGGTCAAAGTAGCCTTCCGCGAAAGATTGATTCTTCCTTGAGAGTCGATCTCGGTCACTTTGACGGTAATCGAATCGCCGACAGAAACTACATCCTCAACCTTGGCCACCCGTTCGGTTGACAATTGCGAGATATGAACAAGCCCTTCCTTATTGGGAAGAATCTCGACGAAAGCACCGAATTTCTCAACCCGTTTGACCGTACCGAGGTAGGTTTCACCTACTACAACCTCCCGGACAATGCCTTCGATGATGTTCTTGGCCTTCTCGTTCATTTCAGCATCGGAGGAGGCAATATAGACGGTTCCATCCTGCTCGATATCGATTTTAACACCTGTCTCATCAATGATCTTATTGATGATCTTGCCGCCGGAACCGATGACGTCTCTAATTTTATCCGGGTTAATATGCAGGGTAATAATCTTGGGTGCATATGGCGAGAGCTCTTTCCTCGGCTCTTTGATCGTCTGGAGCATTTTATCCAGAATGAACATCCGTCCCTCTCTCGCTTGGCTTAACGCTTCTGACAAAATCTTGCGGTCGATCCCGTCGATTTTGATATCCATTTGGATGGCCGTCACCCCTGCGGACGTTCCCGCCACTTTAAAGTCCATATCTCCAAGGTGATCTTCCATTCCTTGAATATCCGTCAGGATAGATACATTCTCCCCATCCTTAATCAAACCCATCGCAATTCCGGCTACCGGAGCTTTAATCGGCACTCCAGCATCCATTAAAGCCATTGTGCTTGCGCATATACTTGCTTGCGAAGTCGAGCCGTTGGATTCCAGCACTTCGGAAACAAGACGAATGGTATAGGGGAACTCGCTCTCGGACGGAATAACCATCTCCAAGGCTCTTTCTCCCAAAGCTCCGTGTCCGATTTCCCGTCTACCCGGCGCACGCAGCGGTCTGGCTTCCCCTACGCTGAACGGCGGGAAATTGTAATGGTGCATGAACCGCTTGGTCTCTTCCAGATCCAGTCCGTCCAAGATTTGAACATCGCCCAAGGCGCCCAGCGTACAAATACTGAGGGCTTGAGTTTGTCCGCGCGTGAACAGGGCGGAGCCGTGAGTCCTCGGCAGCAGGCCGGTATCGCATTCAATCGGACGGATTTCGTCCAAAGCCCTGCCATCGGGTCGAACCTTATCATGGGTTATCAGACGGCGGACTTCTTCTTTCACAATGTTGTAAAGCACCTCGTTGACGTCGCTCATCCGTTCGGGAGTCTCTTCATAAACGGCGGTAAAATGCTCGACAGCTTCCGCATTGATGGCGTCAATCGCATCCTGGCGGGCTTGCTTCTCCGGAATGCGTACCGCTTCCACCAAGCGTTCATGGGCATAAGCGCGTACCGCAGCATCTACTTCTTCATCGATTTGATGCAGCTTTACTTCCATTTTGGGCTTACCGTTCTCCGCGGTAAACTGCTCGATTTTCTCCACGATTTTCTTAATTTCATCATGCCCGAACATGATCGCTTCCAGCATAATTTCCTCGGGAACCTCGTGAGCCTCGGCTTCCACCATCATGATGGCATCCTTCGTACCGGCAACAACGAGGTAAAGCTCGCTGGCCTTGCTCTGCTCCACAGTCGGATTAATAACGAACTGGCCGTCGACCCGTCCGACAATCACTCCGCCGATCGGTCCGTTGAACGGGACATCAGAGATGCTGAGCGCGGCCGATGTGCCGATCATGGCAACAATATCCGGCGAGCAATCCTGTTCAACACTCATTACTATATTGACGATTTGCACGTCGTTGCGGAAGCCTTCAGGAAACAACGGACGGATTGGCCGGTCTGTGAGACGGCTGGCCAGAATAGCTTTCTGCGTCGGTCTTCCTTCTCTCTTAGGATAGCCCCCGGGAATCTTGCCGACGGAATACAATCTTTCTTCATAGTTGACCGTCAATGGGAAAAAATCGAGATCCTTCGGATCTGACGATGCGGTAACGGTACATAGAACGGCCGTATCCCCGTAACGGGCCATAACCGCTCCGTTAGCCTGCTTGGCCAATCTTCCCGTTTCGAGAATGAGCGGCCTGCCGCCTAGTTCCATATGTATTTTCTTCTCCATACTTACCTCCTGCTATGTGGGACTTGGTTCTAATTATTCTGTATCTGTACTAGCATTTCCTTCTTGACAGCAAATCATAATCGACTTGCTTCCTGACAGGAACTATAAAAGACCCACGGAAACCATTTCCGTATCTTAATGGGGAAGACGCATGTGCATTGCCGGGAAAGATCAGGGAAGCAGAATAAAAGTCTGATGTTCCAAGGACAACTCCTTCGTCTTTCTTCCATAAGAGGGGGGTGTCTTGCAAAAAGAAAGTATGCGAAAAAGCAACCTTGCCGTCTATGCAGAAGTACTGCATGATTAAACAAAGTTGCTTTTCTACAATTGAACCTATCTGCGAAGACCCAATTTCTCGATTAACGCGCTGTAACGTTTAACATCGTTATTCTTCAAATAGGCCAACAGCTTACGGCGTTGTCCGACCATCTTCAAAAGACCGCGGCGAGAATGGTGGTCTTTCTTGTGCGTACGCAAATGATTGGTCAAGTTTACGATGTTTTCCGTAAGGATAGCAATTTGTACTTCAGGAGAACCGGTATCCGTCTCGTGAACCTTATGCTCCTGAATCAGTTGTTGCTTACGTTCTTGGGTAAGTGCCATCCTGTTCACCTCCTCATAATCTAAAGAATCGCCTGCAGCCCAGAAACCGCCGGAGCAGCGGATGTCCGCGCTGAGGTTCAGTCTTCTTCGTCCCGGAGAGATTACCCTCCATAAGACGAACACAATTCAGTATAACATAATAAGGTAAGCCAAGTAAATGGCCCTTATGATAAAAAAGCTCGTAACGTAGCCATTCCGAAGATGAATAACCCGTAACTTTAACTTTCTAATGCGGCAAAATAGACAGCTTGGTCCTGATGTCTTTCACGTCAGTCCCGATTTGCGCTATCAGCTCATCGACAGAGGAAAACTTCCGCTCGCTGCGGATAAAATATAAAAACTCCACTTCCAGGCTTCTCCCGTAAAGATCTCCTTCATAGTCCAGCAAATGGACCTCGAGCACAGGAAGTTTCCGGTCACCTGAAAAGGTCGGTTTTACCCCGATATTAGCCGCCCCGTAATACACATTGCCTTCCCAGATTACTCTGACCGCATAGACTCCGTTCGCCGGCATGACATAAGCTTCGGATTCGGCAGGATCTATGTTCGCTGTAGGGAAGCCGATGGTCCGCCCCCTCTTGTCCCCCTCTACCACAAGCCCGCGTACCGTATATCGGCGCCCTAGCAGAGTCCTTGCTTCCTCCATTTGCCCAGCCTTGAGATGTTCCCGGATCCTTGTGCTGCTTACCTTCTCGCCGTCCATAAGAAACGGCCGGACCACTTCGACAGCAAACCGGCCCCGGCTTAATTCACACAGTGTGTCGGGAGTGCCCGAGCCCCGGTGCCCAAATCTGAAGTCAAACCCGACAATGACCGAACTGACACCGAGCGGCATTAAAAATTGCTCCACAAATTCAGCCGGTGTCAGCTTCGCAAACTCGGGATGAAATTCTACGATATAAGTGCAATGGACTCCCATTTGTTCAAATAGTTCTAATTTTTTGGCTAACGGTGTCAAGCTCTGAGTATAATTATCATGTCCAAGCACCGCTCGCGGATGAGGATCGAAAGTCATGACGGAAGCGGGCAGATCGAGCGATGCCCCCGTCTGCACAGCCCTCGATATCACTTCCCGGTGACCTAGATGAACTCCGTCGAATTCTCCAATCGCCATCACCTGGGAAGAAGGCATTCCTTCAAGAGGCAATCGGGTCGGATATTGAATATGGAAAACCTGCACTTGGATTCACCTGCAATTCTTACGAGATGTCAGCTTAATTGAAAATCTTCTCCGGAATCAGAAGAGCGCGCTCTGCGTCCCATCGGAAAATTCCAAGAAATGGATGATTTGCGGCTGCCGAATAAACCCGCATGACTCGTCCGTTCCATTCTTCGGCTAGAGGTTCCTCCGGGCGGACCATTCGGCCTTGCAGAGCTCTGACAGCATGCACTTCCGACACGTATGCCTTGGGAATATGGGGGATTGCTTGATCAGTCGGTATCAGCCGTTCGGAAAGCCTGCCTTCCTTCATCAGCTCTTCGATTTCCGGAATGGACAGGCATCGATCAAGCGTAATTGCCCCGGTCGATGAGCGGACCAGGTCAGACATAACCGCAGGATATCCTAATTGCCTCCCCATATCCGTGCACAAGGTTCGAATATAGGTTCCTTTGGAGCAGCGCACCCTAAACTTTATTTCAGGATGAGGACGGTCCAGCTTCATTTCCAGAAGGTCGATTCCATAGATGGTTACCTGTCTTTTCTTCCTTTCGACTTCCTGCCCCATTCTGGCCAGTTCGTATAAACGCCGTCCTTCCACTTTCACCGCGGAGTACATGGGCGGTATTTGCTCGATCGTACCGATGAACGACTGCACAGCTGCACGAATTTGATCCTCGCTGACCTGTACAGTTTCCACTTCCTCCACTATCCTGCCGCTTAGATCCTCCGTATCGGTTGCCAAACCCAGCGTAAGGGTCGCTTCATATTCTTTCGGCATGTCCTGAATATACTCAACCACCCGGGTAGCCCTTCCGATACAGAGAGGAAGTACGCCCGTTACTTTAGGATCCAGCGTTCCGGTATGGCCGATCCTTTTCATCCCGGTGATCCGCCTAACCTTGGCCACCACATCATGAGATGTATAATCCGCCGGCTTCAATACCGGCAACACGCCTTCCAACGTCATTCGAGAGCCAAACCTACTTCCTTTACTAATTGTGAGGTTACCTGATCCAATGTTCCCGTCAGCGTACATCCTGCCGCTAACGTATGTCCGCCCCCGCCGAATGATTTGGCAATTCGTGCCACGTCCACTTTACCGTTGGAGCGCAAGCTGACCTTGAAAGTATCTTCCCCTGTTTCCTTAAACAACAGGCCCACTTCCACCCCTTCGATATTGCGCGGATAATTGACCAGTCCCTCTATATCTTCGTTCGCCGCTTGCGCTTCGGCCATATCCCGGGCGGTCACGCTGACCCAGGCTACCCTGCGTTCATAGGCGAAAGAAAGCCGGGCGAGCGACTTCTGCAGCAGAACAAGCTGAGGGTAAGTCATCTGCTCCAGCAGAACGTTGGCCAGCTCGCTGGCCCGCACCCCGTAATCCAGCATCTCGGAGGCAATGCGCAGTACTTGGGGGCCTGTATTCGCATAACGAAAACCGCCGGTATCGGTCAACAACCCGGTATAGATGCACTTCGCCAAATCTTCAGTCCATGGAATGCCCAATCCGTTCACCAAAGCGTACAGCATTTCCGCGGTTGCGGCAGCCTCGGCTTCAATCCAGACGCAGGTGCCAAACCCTTCATTTGTGGCATGATGATCGATATTGAGCAGTGGAGTTTCCGGTTGAACTCGCTTATGCAGCTCTCCCATTCGCCGAAAATCCGCACAATCGAGACTGATAACGGCGTCATACGGCTCATCTTCAGACAGCTCGGAAGCAAGCAGCACCCGGTCGCTGCCCCGCAGAAGATTAAATTTGGAGGGAAGCGGGTCCTCATTAACCATCTTGTAGGTCTTGTTCAAATACTCCAGCATTAAACCGACCGCCAAGGTGGAGCCGATGGCATCCCCGTCCGGATTAAGATGCGACACGACCAGAAATCGGTCATGGCGGCGAATAAATTCAACGGCCGCCATCACCTGCTTCTCTAAATCATTCCCTTTGCCTGTCATGGCTTCGGCTTCTCCTCGTTAATTTGTCCCAGCAATTTCTCGATGCGGGTTCCGTAATCGATCGAAGTGTCGAATTTAAAGATCAGCTCGGGAGTAACCCTAAGCCGGATTCGTTTGGACAATTCCGACCGGAGAAACCCCATCCCGCGATTCAGCGCCTTTAAAGTCTCTTCCTTCTCTTCATCGGAACCTAAGACGCTCAGATAAACCTTGGCTTGGGAGAGATCATTCGTCACATCCACGCCGGTAATCGTTACAAAACCAATTCTCGGATCCTTGAATTCGTTCTGAATGATTTGGCTTAGCTCTTTCTTGATTTGTTCTCCCACTCTGCCCGTACGGATTCTGGACATTGCAATCACCTCTCAACGGCTTCCATTATGAACGCCTCAATGATATCTCCTTCTTTGATATCGTTAAACCGTTCCAATGTAATTCCGCATTCATATCCTTGAGCTACTTCTTTGGCATCATCCTTAAACCTCTTCAGGGAGTCAAGATGGCCTTCGTAGATGACGATTCCGTCGCGAATCAGACGAGCTTCCGCTGTGCGAATGATTTTACCTTGAGTAACCATGCAGCCGGCAATCGTTCCGATCCTGGATATACGGAAGGTTTCTCTGACTTCCGCGTGTCCGATGACATTTTCCTTATATTCCGGATCGAGCATTCCCTTCATCGCCGATTCAATTTCCTCTATGGCGCTGTAAATAACGCGATGGAGTCGAATATCCACCTTCTCCTGATCCGCGGTCACTTTCGCCGCCGGTTCCGGACGAACGTTAAAGCCGATAATAATCGCGTTGGAGGCCGAGGCAAGGATAATATCCGATTCGGTAATCGCTCCTACGCCGGTGTGGATAATTTTAACCCGCACGCCCTCTACATCGATTTTTTCCAGCGAGCCTCTCAGAGCTTCCACGGTACCTTGAACGTCCGCTTTAATAATGATGTTGAGCTCCTTGATTTCGCCTTCCTTGATATGCTTATACAAATCATCCAGCGTAACGCGGGAGCTCGCACCCATCTCGGACTGCCTCAGCGTAGAGGCCCGCTTCTCGGCGATCGCTCTCGCCTTGCGCTCATCCTCATAAGCCAGGAACGGATCACCGGCTTGAGGCACCTCCGTCAGTCCGGTAATCTCTACCGGAGTGGACGGCCCGGCTTCCTTCAGCTTCTTGCCTCTATCATTGACCATTGCACGCACGCGGCCAAAGCAAACCCCGGCAATAAAGCTGTCTCCAACCTTCAACGTACCATGCTGAATCAGAATGCGGGCCACCGGTCCCCTTCCTTTATCCAGCTCGGCCTCAATCACCGTTCCTCTGGCGCGTTTGTTCGGATTGGCCTTCAACTCCTGCACCTCGGCGACAAGGAGAACCATCTCGAGCAGATTTTCAAGGCCGATCTTCTGCTTCGCTGAGACATTGACGAAGATCGTATCCCCGCCCCATTCCTCAGGGACAAGCTCATATTCGGTCAATTCCTGCTTAATCCGGTCCGGATTTGCTTCAGGCTTGTCGATTTTGTTAACCGCAACGATAATAGGCACATTTGCCGCTTTGGCATGGCTGATCGCCTCTACGGTTTGCGGCATGACGCCGTCATCGGCAGCAACGACAAGAATGGTAATATCCGTAACCTGTGCTCCTCTGGCACGCATCGTGGTGAAGGCTTCGTGGCCCGGAGTATCCAGGAATGTAATTTTCTTGCCCTGTGCTTCCACCTGATAGGCCCCGATATGCTGAGTGATTCCGCCCGCTTCCCCTTCCGTTACGCTTGTAGAACGGATGGCATCCAGCAGGGTCGTTTTACCATGGTCAACATGACCCATAATGGTAACAACCGGAGGACGTTCCATCAGATCGGCTTCATCGTCCACTTCTTCAATCAGCTCGAAGTTCTCTTCATCTACCGGAATTTTCAATTCGACTTCCACACCATATTCCGATGCAATTAATTGAATCGTATCAAGATCAAGCTCTTGGTTAATGGTCGCCATAACTCCAAGGAAGAGCAGCTTCTTAATGACTTCGGATACATCCTTATGCAGCAGCTTGGCCAGCTCGCCTACGGTCATCGTTCCGCGAACGATAATCTTCTTCGGAGTGTTGTCCACCTTTTCTTTACGCACGGGAGACTGCTGTCTGCCTCCTTTGCCTGAACGGTTGTTCCGGAAATTACCTTTGGAAGAGCCTGCTTTATTGTCATCGAAGCGTCTTTGATTCGGCTTCGTCTTTTTGTTGGTGACTCCTTCGTTAGCTTTAATATCCAGATCATCTATTCCGCCCAGCGGATTGCGCGGAACTTTCCCGTTTGTCTTGGGCTGCGGTCCGCGATTATTGTTCCGGTTCGCATTTCCGGAAGCGGAATCCGCCGCTGCTACAGTTTCGGGCTTGCGATTCCGGTTGCCTTCCTGCCGTTGTCCCCCTTGCGGGCGAGCATCACGGCCTGCGGCAGGCTTGTTATTTCCTTGCTGATTCTGACCTCCGCCATTGCCCTGCTTTTTCTTATTAGGTGTATTCGATGAACCTTGCTGAGATTGATTGCGCGGCGATGACTGTTTCGTTTGCTGTCCTGTTCCTTGATTTTTCTTCATGTCTTCCCCTCCAGCGGCCGATTGTGACGGCTGCTTCTTGGGGGCGGACGCTGCTGAACTCACTGCGGCACTATCCTCCGAAGCAGCCCGTTTCGCGGCGGCATTAGCCTTGACGTCGCGGAAAAATTTCTCCACGGCCTCCACCGCCTCCCTCTCCATCACGCTCATATGATTGTTGACCGAAATATTTAGACGCTTTAATATGGTAATGATTTCTTTGCTGCTCATGTTTAAAGACTTGGCATATTCATAAACCCTCAATTTATCTTTGTTTTCGTTTTTACTCAAATTACTCCACCTCCGCTAGATTTGCCTTCGCCCTTGCTATCACCTGTGCAAATCCGGGATCGGTAACCGCCATTATGACCCGTTCCGCTTTACCGACACTAGATCCCAGTTGTTCCCGAGTACCGTATTCGATTAAAGGGACTTGATAAGTCAGGCATTTGTCCCTGAACTTTTTGCTTGTATTCTCGGAAGCGTCAACTGCGAGAAGGACCAGCTTTGCTTTCCCGGTGCGGATGGCGTCCAGCACCCCTTCGTCACCGGTGACAAGCTTCCCCGCCCGCATGGCTAGACCAAGACCGGATAACAATTTATTGCTATTCATCGTCCGACTCTTCCTTAGCAGCTAAAAATTCATCTTCCACTCGAATAAAATCCTGCTCCAGCTGATCATAAATCTGATCGCCGACGCTGTGTTTGAGAGCCCTGTCCAAAGCTCTGCTTTTTTTGGCGAGCTTGAAACAGGACAATTTGCCGCAGAGATAAGCTCCTCTTCCCGACTTCTTGCCGGTCAGATCAATCAAGATTTCATCGTCTGGCGTTTTGACCACGCGAATCAATTCTTTCTTGGCCATCATTTGCTGGCAAGCTACACATTTTCTTAAGGGTACTTTTCTCTGCCTCAATTCCATCACCCGCTCCCAAGAACTGCCTTGTATTATACGAGCCTCACAAATTAGTCACGCATCAGCGAACGCTTTAATCAAAGCTTGCCGAATCCTGAGGCATCTCTTCTGTAAAAGTTTTCTCCCGGCCGAATTCCTGCTCGGCCTGCGTTTCACTCTTAATATCAATCTTCCAGCCGGTCAGCTTGGCGGCCAGACGGGCGTTCTGCCCTTTGATTCCGATGGCCAGCGACAGCTGATAGTCCGGAACGATGACCCTGGACATCTTCTCGCTTTCAAATACGTTAACCTCAAGCACCTTGGACGGGCTGAGCGCATTGGCTACGTATTCCTCCACATTTTCGGACCAGCGGACGATATCGATCTTCTCCCCTTTAAGCTCGGTGACGATCGCCTGTACACGCACGCCTTTCGGCCCTACACAGGAACCAACCGCGTCCACTTCCGCATCGCGGGAATAGACGGCAATTTTGGAACGGAAGCCCGCTTCCCGGGCCACCGACCGAATCTCCACTACGCCTTGGAAAATTTCCGGAACCTCCAGCTCAAACAATCTTTTCAGGAGGCCCGGGTGAGTACGGGACAGAAAAATTTGCGGCCCCTTTGTCGTATTCTCGACTTTGGTAATATACGCCTTAATGCGATCTCCATGCTTGAATTTATCGGTCGGCATCAATTCGTTGAGAGGAAGCACCGCTTCAACCTTGCCCAGATCCACATAAATATTTCTGGTATCCTGCCGTTGAACGATTCCAGTAACGATATCTTCTTCCTTCTCAATAAAAGCGTTATAGATAAGGCCTCTTTCCGCTTCGCGGATTCTTTGGGTCACGACCTGCTTAGCCGTCTGAGCCGCAATCCTTCCAAAATCCTTAGGAGTTACCTCAATCTCGACGATGTCGTCCAACTGATAGTTCGGGTTAATCTCTCTGGCCGCATCCAGAGAGATTTCGAGACGCGGATCAAGCACCTCATCCGCAACCGTTTTACGGGCATATACCTTAATCAAGCCGGTCTGCCGGTTAATGTCGACCCGTACATTCTGGGCCGTGTTGAAATTTCGTTTGTAGCTGGAAATCAATGCCGCCTCGATCGCCTCAATCAGGATATCTTTGCTGATACCCTTTTGAGTTTCAATCTCGTGCAGCGCTTCAATAAAATCGGTGTTCATTGAACTTCTTTCCCCCTTTCAATAATTAACAGCCGAAAACTCCGGAAATTTTACCGCATAGAAACCGTCCTTGGGACAGGCTCGTTTACCGATAAAATATAAGACAGGTATAAGGTGAAACTTATACTTTCTTATATTTTTAAAAAACGATGGCAAGCCTAGCGCTAGCCATTTTCTCAGTTGGAATCGTATGCTGTTTCTTGCCCACCTCGATAACCAGCTCGCTGCCGTCATAAGACTTCAGCCTGCCTTCAAACTCCTTCAATCCATCCACCGGCTCATATGTAGTTACGAACACATGCTTGTCAACCGCCTTCACGAAATCTTCCGGCTTCTTGAGCGGTCGCTCCGCTCCGGGGGAGGATACTTCTAAGAAGTAGGCGTTCGGAATCGGATCCTTCTCATCCAGCTTAGCGCTCAAATATTCGCTCAGCCTTCCGCAGTCGTCAATGTCGATTCCGCCTTCCTTGTCAACATAAACACGGAGGAACCAGTTGCTGCCTTCCTTCAAATATTCGATATCGACCAGTTCCATTGCGTGTTCTTCCAAATAGGGTTGGATCATCTTCTCCACGGTTGTTTTGATGTGCGAACTCAATAGTACTGCCCCCTTACGCTGCATTATCTGCTTGGTTGGACTTCCTGCATGGCTATATCAAAATGTAAAGAGTGGGTTTCCCCACTCTCCGAAAGCGATCGCATATCATCATTATTACCAAAAGAAATTATAACATAACAGAGTTTTCCTTACAATAGGCTGTTAAAAATAAGCCCGCTTAGCGGCTTATCCTTCGAAGCTTATTCCGTCCACACCCCGGCAGGATCAGTGTCTAAACCTTGCTCTTATCGGACGCCTCTTCGCAGGTGTCGTCGAATGCCTAGAAAAGAGAGAGCTGGTTGGATTCCGGCATTCCTCTGAAGCAGCCCATTCCATTCAAGATTTCGAGGACGGTCTTGGAAACTTTGGCCCGGTTCTGGAAGTCCTCCATCGAAAGAAACTCCCCATCCTCCTTGGCAGCCGCTATATGCTTGGCCGCCGTCTCCCCGATCCCCTGAACGGCGGAGAAAGGCGGAATCAGGGAATCCCCGCGAATGATGAAACGGGTGGCATCGGACAGCATCAAATCAATCGGCTTGAAAGTGAAGCCCCGTGCCGTCATCTCCAGCCCCATCTCGAGAACGGATACCATGCTCTTCTCCTTCGCTGTCGCCTGGAAGCCCTTCTCCTCAATCTCATTCAGCTTTCTCATAATCGCGTCATAGCCTTGACAGAATAATTCCACATCGAAATCTTCCGCGCGAACCGAGAAGTATGTAGCATAGAACTCAATCGGATGGTACACCTTGAAATATGCGGTCCGCACTGCGGAAATAACATAAGCGGCGGCATGCGCTTTGGGAAACATATATTCAATTTTCTCACAGGAATCGATATACCAGGCCGGAACATTGTGCTTTCGCATCTCTTCCTTCCATTCTTCCGTCAACCCGCGCCCTTTCCTTACGCTTTCAGTAATTTTGAAGGCGAGGCCGGCTTCCATCCCTGCTTTATAGATGAGATACAGCATAATATCGTCGCGGCAGCCGATCACTGTCTTGATGTTGCAGGTCCCGTTGCGAATCAATTCCTGGGCATTCCCTAACCACACGCCGGTTCCATGGGACAGACCCGAAATCTGCAGCAAATCCGCAAAAGAGGAAGGCTGCGTCTCCTGCAGCATCTGCCGGACGAATTTGGTCCCCATCTCGGGCACTCCGTAGGTGGCCACCGGCGAACGGATTTGCTCAGGCGTCACTCCCAGGGCTTCCGTAGAGTTAAAGATGCTCATCACCTTGGGATCATTCATCGGTATCGTTGTCGGATCGACCCCGGTCAGATCCTGGAGCATTCTCATCATCGTCGGATCATCGTGCCCGAGAATATCGAGCTTAAGCAGATTCTCGTCGAAAGCATGGTAGTCGAAGTGAGTCGTCTTCCACTCGGATTTCGTATCGTCAGCCGGATATTGAACCGGAGTAATGTCCTCTACCTCGATATAATCGGGAACGACAACGATCCCGCCCGGGTGCTGGCCCGTGCTTCGTTTAACGCCGGTACATCCCATAGCCAGACGCCTCAGCTCGGCATTCCGCCAGCTTTCCCCCTTCAGCTCCTCATACTTCTTGACGAAGCCGAACGCTGTTTTGTCCGCAACGGTACCTATCGTTCCGGCGCGGAAGACGCTCTTCTCCCCGAACATCACCTTCGTAAAGTTATGGGCTTCCGGCTGGTATTCCCCGGAGAAGTTCAAGTCGATATCCGGCACCTTGTCCCCTTTGAACCCCAGGAAGGTTTCGAACGGAATATCCTGCCCTTCCCCCTTCAGCCGGCCTCCGCATTGCTCACATTCCTTATCCGGGAGGTCGAATCCGCTCGGAATGCTTCCGTCCGTAAAAAATTCGCTATGCTTGCATTGGGCGCATATATAATGAGGAGGCAGCGGATTTACCTCTGAAATTCCGAGCATGGTGGCTACGAAAGAGGAACCGACCGATCCCCGGGAACCGACCAAATACCCGTCAGCGTTCGATTTTTTGACCAATCGTTCGGAAATCAGATAGTTCGCAGAGAACCCGTATTGAATAATCGGCTTCAATTCTTTCTCCAGCCGGTCAATGACAATTTGCGGCAGCGGATCGCCATAGATGCTCTTGGCCGTCTCATAGCAGGTAGTTCGAATCTCCTCGTCCGCCCCTTCAATGATAGGGGAGAACAAGCCGTTGTCGGTCGGCCCCCCCTTGCGCGGGAAGAGCTCTATCTCCTCGAACCGGTCCGCCAGCGAGTCGGTATTCGTTACCACCACTTCATAAGCTTTCTTCTCCCCCAGGAAAGAGAAAGCCTGCAGCATTTCGTCCGTAGTACGCAAATGCGCATCCGGCTTGCGCAAGTCTTTCAGCGGGCTGAATCCGGTGATGCCATTGATCGTAATATCGCGGCAAATTTTATCTTTAGGATCCAGATAATGGACATTCCCCGTCGCAATGACCGGTTTGCCCAGCTTTTCTCCAATTTGGACGATTCTACGGAGCGCATTCTCCAACTGTTCCCGGCTGCCTACCAATCCTTTGTCTACCAAATGCATATAAAAATCAATAGGCTGAATTTCGAGCACATCATAATATTGGGCTACCTCTTCGGCTTCCTCCTGCGATTTATTCAGCACGGTTTCGAAAAATTCGCCCTTCTCGCAGCCGGATATGACGAGGAGTCCTTCTCTATGCTCCGTCAGCTTGCTCTTAGGGATGCACGGAACTCTATTATAGTAATCGGTATGTGACAGGGAGACCAGCTTGTACAAATTTTTCTTGCCCAAGGAGTTAAGTGCATAGACACAGCAGTGAAAAGGCCGCGTATTGGACAAATCTTGCCCGACAAATCGATTTAGCGAAGACAAATCTTCTATTTCCTGCTTAAGAGCATCCTTGATCATGTGGAATAGAATACTTCCCAAGGCTTCGGCATCGTCAATCGCGCGGTGATGATTCTCCAGGCTGACCTTGAATTTGTCGGCAAGGGTGTTCAGACGGTGATTCTTTAGAGTAGGATAGAGCATTCTTGCCATTTCCAGCGTATCCAGCGACGGATTGGACAATTCCCCTAACCCCAGCTGCTTGCAATAATGCTGAATGAATCCCATGTCGAAAGTCGCGTTATGGGCTACCAGCACACTGTCTCCGACAAATTCGACAAATTTGGGCAGCACATCCTCGAGATCCGGCGCCCCCACCACCATCTCATCCGTAATATTCGTCAATTGAGTAATATGGTAGGGTATTCTCTCATGCGGATTGACGAAGCTGGAGAAACGGTCTATCACCTGCGAATCTTTCATTTTCGTCCCGGCAATCTCGATAATTTTGTTATCCAGCACAGAGAGACCGGTCGTTTCTATATCAAATACGACATAAGTCGCATCGGCCAATTTACGCGAATCCGGACGAGTGACGATCGGAATCGAATCATTGACGACGTTGGCCTCCAGGCCATAAATGACTTTGATCCCATGCTTATGAGCAGCATGATTAGCTTCGGGGAAGGATTGGACGCCGCTATGATCGGTAATGGCAATCGCCTTGTGTCCCCATTTCGCCGCCCGCTTAATATATTGGTCTACAGGAGTAACGGCATCCATGGCACTCATGGTCGTGTGCAGATGGAACTCCACCCGCTTCGTTTCCGCATCATCGGAGCGGTCGTCGGGCGGGCTCACTTCATTGACATCCTGCGGAACGAACATCAGCTCGGGAGGATTGGTAAACCGGTCGTATTCTACCTTTCCTCTCATTTTGAGCCATTTGCCATTAGAGATAAGACTGTACAGCTTGACATCCTCTTTGGTTCGGGCAAACGCCTTGACAGCGATCGAATCCGTAAAATCAGTCAAATTAAATAAAAATAAAGTGCTGCCGTTCTTCAATTCCTTACGATCAAAGTCAAACACTAGCCCCTGCACCGTGACCTTCTTTTCCTCTTCCTTGATGGACATCAGAGGAACCGGGACATCCCTGATCTCAAAACCGATCATCAACGAGGCGGGGTCATCGGATTTACGTGCCTCCGCCGCTTCCTTCTCTACAGAAACCATCATTTCCTGGGTGACGGTTCTTTCCTCTTCCTCGATCATCTTGGCGAACGCCAGGTATTCTTCCTCGGCCGATTCCCCGATTTGCATAACGACGTCATATTGCATAGAGAAGAATTCCGCATAATAGCGCTGAATCCAGCGGTCCAGCTGCTTCTTCCTCGCCAGCTCAAGACCGATCTGATCAAGCAGCAGCAGACTGATCCTCTGTCCCTCCACCTTGATCTTGGCTTTGGTCAGCCATCCGTTAATCGATATGACCTTATGCTTAATCCATTCAATCATTAAAGGCCAATATTCTTCCACCAACAGGGCGCGGACCGCTTCGTCCGAATATTCAAACACGAAGCGGATCTCTGAGATATGGGCGAACTTCGCCTTTATTTTGGCACAAAATTCGCGATATACGTCACAGGGGATCAGGCTGTTCTTATGAATGAAGAAAGTCCATTCCGAGTTGCTCTCGCTTACCTCCACCCGGTCAATGTAACCATCCCGAAAGTGCGTCTCTATGATCTCCGGCGCAATATCCGCCTGTCTCATCAGCAGCTCGAAACGGGTTCTTCCGTCCGGCATCCCGCTCATTTCTCCACCTCCCCATAATATTGGCAAAGAGAAAGGGCAGAGGCCATATATACGGTTCTTTAGGCCGGATATAAAGTTCTCATGCCCTTTTGTCTTTTTACTTCGTTTATCTAAAATGACGGGCTCAGCGATTTAAGCATATCCCTTTCGCACCGACCTGAGTTCCTAGTAGGAACGGCCGAAAACTACCGTATGCTGAGCCTTCTCCCCACAGGCGATACAATGAGTTTTAACCACTTCGGGTTCAAAAGGAATGTTGCGGCTGGTTGCCCCGGTCTCTTCCTTCACCTGAGCTTCACAGGCATCCGATCCGCACCATCCGGCCCAGACGAAGCCGCGCTTCTCCTCCAAAAATGCTTTCAGCTCGTCCAGTCGGTCGACGGAGCCGAAATGCTCCTTGGAGAATGCCTTGGCCCGCTCGAACATTTCCTTATGAATATCTTCCAGCATCTGCTTGACTTCTTCCACGATTCGTTCCTGGCTGACCATGCGCTTCTCCCCGCTGACCCGGGAAACCAAGACGACCTGTCCTTTCTCCATATCCCTCGGTCCCAATTCAATCCGGATGGGAATTCCGCGCATCTCGTATTCGTTAAACTTCCAGCCCGGACTTTGGTCGGGACGGTCATCCACCTTCACGCGAATGTCCGCCTGTTTAAGCTCGGCAAACAATTCATTCGTCCGCGCAATGACCGGCTCTCTTGTTTTAGGAGGACCGATCGGAATCATCACCACTTGGGTAGGCGCCACTTTCGGCGGCAGGACGAGCCCGCGATCGTCCCCGTGAACCATGATCATGGCTCCAATGAGCCGGGTACTGACTCCCCAGGAGGTCGTATGTACATATTGCTGCTGATTGTCCCGATCCAAGTACTGGATATCGAAGGCAACGGCAAAATTCGTTCCCATGTAATGAGAAGTTCCCGCCTGCACCGCCTTGCCGTCCTTCATCATCGCCTCGATCGAGTAAGTATCTACCGCTCCGGCGAACTTCTCGGACGGAGTCTTCTTGCCGGCAATGACCGGAATGGCCAAAATATTCTCAACAAATTCGCGGTAAATCTCCAGCATTTGCATCGTTTCCCGGCGGGCGTCCGCTTCGTCCTCGTGGGCGGTATGCCCCTCCTGCCATAGAAACTCGCTCGTTCTGAGGAATGGCTGGGTTCTCTTTTCCCAGCGAACCACATTCGCCCATTGATTGATTAAGAGGGGAAGATCTCGGTACGAATGGATCCACTCCGCATACATATGTCCAATCATCGTCTCAGAGGTTGGGCGGATCGCCAATCTTTCCTCCAGCTTCTCTCCACCGGCTTCCGTTACCCAGGGCAGCTCGGGATTAAAGCCTTCTACGTGCTCCTTCTCCTTCTGGAAGAAGCTCTCCGGTATAAAGAGCGGAAAATAGGCATTCCGATGCCCGGTTTCCTTGAAGCGGGCATCCAATTCCTTCTGACAAAGCTCCCAGATTTCATAGCTGTCCGGTTTGAACACAATGCAGCCTCTCACCGGCGAATAGCTCATTAAATCAGCTTTGCGTATGACATCCAGATACCATCTGGAAAAGTCTTCGCTTTGCGGCGTAATTTCCTTAACAAATTGCTTCTCCTTAGACATAAACGACCTCAGCCCTTCTTTCCACGAACATTATCCTTTAATCAACCGCAGAATATCGTTGTATGTTACAGCGATCATCAGCAGCATCAGCATGGCGAACCCGATAAAATGAACCAGGCTCTCCCGGTTGGGATCCACCGGTTTGCCGCGCACCGCTTCGATTCCCAAGAACACCAGACGGCTTCCATCCAGGGCCGGAATCGGCAGCAGGTTGAAAATACCCAAGTACAAGCTTAGAAGCGCGGACCAATATATCATCGGCGCAGCCCCGGCCGCAGCATATTCCCCTGTGACCTCAACGATCCGAACGGGCCCTCCCAAATCATCCAATGTAAATTGGCCGAACACCAGCATCTTGAAGCCGATCATGATTTGTTTGGTAACGAGCACCATATTGTTCCAGGCGCCGGTGAAAGCTTCGCCGATCTGCACCGAACGGGTACCGAAAGCCAGCGAAACCCCAACAAGCGGCTCCGTCGATTCCTTGTTCCTCGGAACGACTTCCTTGCTCAATTGCTCCTGATCCCGTTCAATCACCCAGGTCATCGGCTGTCCGGCCGATTCGTTGATAAGCTCCATCAGCTTGTTGCGGTCCGTGCCGATCGTCTCACCGTTCACTTCCCGGATGATATCACCGGCAGCCAATCCGGCCTTCTCTGCTGGAGAACCAGGTTCAATTCCACCCAGAGTGACATTGACCGGCACCCCGTTCATAAACATAAAAATAAGGAACAGCACAAAGGCAAGTATAAAGTTCATTAGCGGCCCGGCAAAAATAGACAAAGCCCTCTGCCCAACCGTCTTGCTACCGAATTGGCGGTCCCAGGGGGCGATCTGCGTTTCTTTGCCCCGGGCTACCATCATCGCCTGCGGATGAATGGCGTATCGAACCGTCTCCCCATCGGTAATCAGCTCGACAAACAATTCCTTCTCCAGATCGATACGCACGACTTCTCCGAGGAGAACATCCGAGCGCTGATCCAGCTTATCCAAAAACAGATGTGTCGCATTATCCTGATCGATACGAATTCCTATCGTCTGACCGGGAGTAATCTCCACAATTTCCGGGTCCTCCCCGGCCATTCGGACGAAACCGCCGATGGGCAGCAAGCGGAGCGTATACTTCGTCTCGCCTTTCTTAAAGGTAAACAATTTCGGTCCGAAGCCAATGGCAAATTCTCTGACAAGAATACCTGCCCGCTTCGCAAAATAGAAGTGTCCCCATTCATGAAGAGTTACCAACACGAAAAACATGAGGATAATTTGCAAGCCGATTTGTACATACTCCAATCTTGGTTCCTCCCAGCTAAACGGTAATGTATTGCCGAACAGTATTATCCTGCCGCCCGCATCCGTTAGTCCACCCTGTCTCCCGGATGTAAAGAAAATGCCCCCAAGCTTTCCACGGACAACAGCTTTTATGCCTGATAAAGGCAGCGTATCATTAGTTTTTACTGTTCTAAGATTAACATGTTTTCCATTTCCAATACAAGCCGGGTCGACTATATCCCATTTATATGTACAACGCAGCAGCAACTATTCATGTCCGCTTGCTACATTAACCCCTACCTTGAAATCCGTCTATTTTCATTTTCTGCTGGTGCCCCACAAGTGGAAATGGCGCGTCTAACTGGATTTTATACAGCTATTTTGCTCCTCCGAAGTGAAGGACGGAAACTAAGTGGAAAAACTACAGCTATTTTGTGCAAAAAAGGCGCTTTCAGCAAAAAACCTCAATTCTAAATGCAGTTTTTCCATTTACTTTAATCACTTTCTACTAATCACTTGAATTTACCTACATAAAATACAGTTAAATCGTCTTTATCCAATAGAAATCGAGTTTCCTCTACTTATTCAATATCTAAATAAACCTTATATTTTACCGGTCAAATCAAGCCGTTAAATCAATTCGCTCTGCGATGTCAAAGAAAAAGCCGGGCAGAACCCAGCCGCAGCTTCCATTGTATGCAAGGATAAACGGCTTTCGCCCTCCTTTGGACAGGCGCGTTTACCGATGAAATATTAGAACAGGTGAAAACTTATACTGATCGAAAATCGGGGGGACCAGGCGACCGCGAACGGTTATCCAATCCAATTCCGAGCGTTACTTCCCGCGACTTATTCACCGGAAAAACTTAGAAAACAATCCGGGCAGCGGTTTCCCTCGCCCATTCGTCCGTCTGCAGTACCTGATCCAAATCCGGGGAGAGAATAAGCTGGTGCTTGTCCAATACCCGTTCTATGATCTCCTCGATTTGCAGGAAAGTAATTTCTCCCTTCATAAACCGGGAGACGGCAATCTCGTTAGCCGCATTGAAGACAGCGGGAGCCGTCCCGCCCATGCGTCCGCTCTCATAAGCCATGGCCAAGCAAGGAAAACGTTCCATATCCATCGGCTTGAAATGAAGCTTGCCGAGTTCAGCCAGACGAAGCGGTGCGGTGGGAGTTTTCTTACGATTTGGATAGGTCAATGCATACTGGATAGGCACCCGCATATCGGGATTGCCGAGCTGCGCAATGACACTGTAATCTGCGAATTCAACCATCGAGTGGATCGTGCTTTCCTGGTGAAGAATAACTTCAATCTGATCATAAGACACCTGGAACAGCCAATGAGCTTCAATCACTTCCAGCCCTTTGTTAGCCATTGTGGCGGAATCGATCGTGATCTTGGCCCCCATCGACCAGTTCGGATGCTTCAGAGCATCCTCCAAGGTCACCCCGTGCAATTCCTCACGCGTTCTGTCCCGGAATGCTCCTCCCGATGCAGTCAGCGTTAATTTCGAAATTGTCGAAGGCGACTCCCCGTTTAAGCATTGGAAAATGGCGGAATGCTCACTGTCTACAGGAAGGAGAGCGACTCCATGCTTGGCTGCAAGCTCCGTGACCAAATGCCCTGCGCTGACCAGCGTCTCTTTGTTGGCGATGGCTATCTGCTTGCCCGCCTCAATGGCCGCCAGCGTAGGCTTGAGCCCCTGGCTGCCCACAACCGCCGTAACGACCAGGTCGGCTTCGGTTCCTGCCGCCACCTCCATCATCCCTTCCTCACCGTAGAAAACGGCCGTCGTGGAAGGAACATGCGGCTTTAATTGTGCGGCCAACTCTTTGGTGGCAACCGAAACCTTGCTCGGCTTGAATTGTCGGACCTGTTCTATTAACAAGGGAAGATTGGTGCCTGCAGCCAGGCCTTCCACCCTATAGCTGTCCGGATCATGGGCAATTACGTCCAAGGTTTGCGTCCCGACCGATCCGGTGGAGCCTAATATCGAAATTTTCTTCATTGCCAGCAATCCCTCCTAATTTGGGATAAGCGAGAGGATATGAACGAGCGGAAACACAATGAGCCAGCTGTCCACACGATCAAGCACACCGCCATGACCCGGCAGGATGTTCCCGGTATCCTTAATGCCTTTGACCCGCTTGTACGCCGATTGGATCAAATCGCCCATTTGGCCGGCAACCGCGGCTACGGCCCCGATCAGGACGGCATTCCATACCGGAAGCAAATCGGGCTTGGACCAAGCGAAGCAAAGCGCTGCAATTATCGATATAACGATTCCGCCAAGCGCCCCTTCGATTGTTTTGTTCGGGCTTATATCCGGCCACAGCTTCCTCTTCCCGAACGATCTGCCGGCGAAATAAGCGCCGGAGTCCGATGCCCAGATGGTGACGAAGAGGAGCAAAGTCCAGAACAATCCGTTCGGCTCCAGGCTGCGGGAATAAATCATGTAATGGAAACCGAGGCCGATGTAGACAGCCCCTGCGAATACCGTCGATATGTCATCGATCGTCATCTTGTTTTTGGTAACCACCGTTGCTGCAAGGAGGACAAACAGCAGCAGCCAAATTAAACTGGCCAGCGGGAACTTATCGGTGAATGTACCGAAATTCGCCAAAAATACAAAAACAAACATGAAAACAAGACCAATGACGAACATCGGAAAATGATACTTGAGCTTGTACATGCGCAAAAATTCGCCGAATCCGACAAAGGCCAGCCCGAGCACCAGCCCGGCAAACCAATAGCCGCCCAACAGCAAAAAAGTTATAAACAGAGCCCCGGCCACAACGCCGGTCACGATTCTCGTCTTCATGTCCATCCTCCAAAGAAAGGGCTACAATCCCCCATAACGGCGAATACGGCTCTGGTATTCCCGAATGGCTTCGTAAAAATCGTTCTCCGAAAATTCCGGCCAATACAAATCGGTGAACAACAGTTCTGTATAGGCAAGCTGCCACAGCATAAAATTGCTGATTCGCAGTTCTCCGCTTGTCCTTATGAGAAGGTCCGGATCGGGCAAACCTGCCGTCTGCAATCGTTTGGAATATTCTTCTTCGGTGATGTCTTCCAACTTTAGCCTTCCTGATTGAACGTCACGCACCATTTCTCTCATCGCTTCGGTCATTTCTTTACGGCTGCCGTAATTAAAAGCGAAGTTCAGAACCAAGCCGGTATTATGCTTCGTCCGCTCAATGGCGTTTTCTACCGCTTCCAAAGTGTGCCCCGGAACACCCTCTTTCCAGCCGGTCATCCGAATCCGCACATTTTTTTGGACCAATTCATCTATTTCCAAAGGAAAAAACTCCTGGGGAAGGCTCATCAAGTAATCCACCTCATCCTGCGGCCTCTTCCAGTTTTCGGTGGAAAACGCGTACAGCGTTAATATTTCGATGCCGATATCATCTGCCGCAATAGTGATTTTCTTGACATTCTTCATCCCTGAATGATGGCCTGCGATTCGCGGCAGTCCTCTCCGTCTGGCCCATCTCCCGTTGCCGTCCATAATGATGGCAACATGGCGGGGAATATTATCGTCGGAGAGTATGCTTTGGCTATCGACTTTCTTATTTTTGCCAAACCAAGATTTCTTTTGAGACATTATTGTATCCCCCATATAGGTTTAGAAAAACGGTCAGCAAAACCGGGCTGCCAAGGCTGGGTCGAGTTGCTGCCGAATTCGTAGGCTGCTGCGGCAGTAGCACTGAGTATCCGACTTGTTGCCAAAAACTAAAACCCCCCCTCCACGAAGGGGGTTATTGACGGGTGAGGGGGTTATACCTCTGTAATTTCCTTTTCTTTCGCTTCCAGGATTTTATCCACTTCCGCTACGAATTTATCCGTCATTTTCTGAATGTCGTCCTGATGACGTCTGGATTCATCCTCAGAGATATCCGTCTTCTCCAGCTTCTTGATGTCGTCATTGGCATCTCTGCGGATGTTGCGGATAGCCACCTTGGCTTCCTCGCCGGATTTGCGGGTTAATTTGACCAGCTCCGCCCGTCTTTCGGCCGTTAGAGCCGGAATGACAATGCGGATGGAGGAACCGTCGTTAGCGGGGGTCAATCCCAAATCCGATTTCATAATGGCCTTCTCAATGGCCGGAATGGAAGACTTATCCCAAGGCTGGATCATTAATGTGCGGGAATCGGGTGTAGTTATGTTCGCAAGTTGATTAACGGGCGTCATTGTCCCGTAGTATTCTACCTGTATCCGGTCCAGAAGGCCCGGCGTCGCACGTCCGGCTCTCAAGGATGCCAGTTCCTTGCGAAGCGAGTCTATCGCTTTATTCATTCGTTCTTCAGCGTTCTTCTTCACCGACTGCGGCATTATGATACACTCCCTTTTACAATCGTTCCGATTTTTTCACCTAGAACTACTCTTTTGATATTACCTTCATCTGTAATAGAGAATACAATGAGCGGGATATTGTTGTCCATACATAAGGAGGAAGCAGTGGAATCCATAACTCCCAGGTTGTTGCTGATCACTTCCATATAGGTCAGTTCTTCAAACTTGACCGCGTCTTTGTTAATAAAAGGATCTGCACTGTACACACCGTCCACCTTATTCTTGGCCATCAGGATCACTTCCGCTTCGATTTCGGCGGCGCGCAGAGCTGCTGTCGTATCTGTGGAGAAATACGGATTTCCCGTACCCGCCGCGAAGATAACGACGCGTCCTTTCTCCAGATGGCGGATAGCGCGTCTTCGTATGTACGGTTCCGCTACCTGCTGCATTTCAATAGATGTCTGAACGCGGGTAGGAACGCCCACGTCTTCTAAAGCGTCCTGGAGGGCGAGCGAATTCATGACGGTTGCCAGCATCCCCATATAGTCCGCAGTGGCGCGGTCTATCCCTTTGGCGCTTCCGGCTATTCCCCGCCAAATGTTTCCTCCGCCCACGACAATGGCGATCTCGATCTTCAAATCATGGATCGTCTTAACCTGCTCTGCAATGGAAGTAATCATCGCGGAGTCGATCCCGTATCCCTGCTGCCCGGCAAGTGCTTCGCCGCTTAATTTCAATACAATTCGCTTAAAAATGGGTTGTTCCAACGTAGGTACCTCCACTTGAAGATAGATTTGAACCGTTGTCCAACTTTGTGCAGCCTGACGCGGCTAAAAAAGAAGGAACACGGGTGGGTGTTCCATCATAAATGGCCGTTCTCTATTACATTTTCGCTTGAGACATAACCTCTTCGGCAAAGTTTTCCTGTTTCTTCTCCAGGCCTTCTCCCAACTCATAACGAACAAAACGGCGAATGGTGATGTTCTCACCGATTTTGCTGATCTTCTCGTTCAACAAGGTCGAGATCGTTTTGTCCGGATCTTTAATGAAGGCTTGCTCCATGAGGCAGAATTCTTCATAGTATTTCCCGATACGGCCTTCGACCATTTTATCGACAATATGCTCCGGCTTTCCTTCGTTCAATGCCTGGGATCTTAAAATTTCTTTCTCTTTGTCCAGCTCTTCCTGAGGAACATCCTCGCGTCTTACATATCGAGGGCTGGTCGCAGCGATTTGCATAGCGATATCTCTGACGAACTCCTGGAAATCATCCGTCTTGGCCACGAAGTCCGTTTCGCAGTTGACTTCAACCAGCACTCCGATTTTACCGCCGGCATGAATGTAAGATTGAACTGCGCCTTCAGTAGCGATCCGTCCTGCTTTGTTGGCAGCCGCCGCCAAGCCTTTCTCCCGGAGAACCTCAATCGCTTTAGTCAGATCCCCGTTAGCTTCTTCCAGGGCTTTCTTGCAATCCAACATTCCTGCACCTGTCTTCTCGCGCAGTTCTTTAACCATTGCAGCTGTTACTGCCATTTGTTTTCCTCCTCGGCAAAATTTCTCATAGTAGTCTTATATCTCTTCCTTTTTTAAAAAAAGGGGGGCGATAGGTTATTACACCTTCAACCCACCCTTTTTCAATTTATCCTATTAGATTACGCAGTCGTCTGTTCGCCTTGGTTGGCCTCGATGATCGCTTCGGCCATCTTGGAAGTCAGAAGCTTCACTGCGCGGATAGCATCATCGTTGCCCGGAATCACATAATCGATTTCATCCGGATCACAGTTCGTATCCACGATCCCGACAATCGGGATTCCCAGCTTGCGGGCTTCTGCTACGGCAATGCGCTCTTTGCGCGGATCGATAACGAACAATGCGCTAGGAAGACCCTTCATATTCTTGATTCCGCCCAAAAACTTCTCCAGACGCTCCTTCTCCTTGCGGAGAATGATAACTTCTTTCTTAGGCAGAACATCGAACGTGCCGTCTTCTTCCCACTTCTCCAGCTCATGGAGACGGTCGATCCGCTTCTGAATCGTAGCGAAGTTCGTCAACGTGCCTCCCAGCCAACGCTGGTTGATGTAGAACATTCCGCAGCGCTCGGCTTCTTCCTTGACAGAATCTTGAGCCTGCTTCTTCGTGCCGACGAACAGGAAGGTTCCTCCTTCACCGGCGACAGACTTAACGAAGTTGTAAGCCTCTTCGACTTTCTTGACCGTCTTCTGCAGGTCGATGATGTAAATACCGTTTCTTTCCGTGAAGATGTATTTGTCCATTTTCGGGTTCCAGCGACGGGTCTGGTGACCAAAGTGAACCCCAGCCTCCAACAGCTGTTTCATGGAGATAACTGCCATCTTCACACACCTCCTCTATTGGTTTTATTCTCCTCCGCCATTCTCATCTTGGAATCAGACTTTCCGACAGAAAGCACCCTCATTCCAATTAAATGGCGTGTGTTCTTGACACCGTCAATAAATATACCATATTCATTTTGCCGTTGCAACAAAATCTGCCTTTATTTTCATGGGCCGGAATAACCTCCGCCAATTCATTTTACTAACCG
Source organism: Paenibacillus sp. 32O-W (assembly GCF_007679495.1). Lineage (GTDB taxonomy): Bacteria > Bacillota > Bacilli > Paenibacillales > NBRC-103111 > Paenibacillus_L > Paenibacillus_L residui. The sequence continues at coordinate 55,643 of NZ_VEGP01000005.1, forward strand.
TTATCGGAAACAATGATAGCCCGGGAAAAGACCAAAAAGAGACTTCAGCACGCGGCCAAGGTCTCTTGTCAGTCGAACGTTATCTTTTCAATCACTGAATCCATGTCTTCTCCCGGGGCGAAGGAATAAACTCCGCTCCTTATCTTGGGTGTCCGCTTCTGCTCCTTAAGCCTCGATTCGAAAGCATCCTTGTCTGCGACAATTCCGGCCTCCGATAACAATTCTGCGACGTCCGAGGCCAGCATTCCGGCTTTAATCTGCACATCGACATTCGCGGCATTCCCATTCTCCGCATCAACATCCGTCACGACGGCTTCTCCCGATGCGGCCCCATCTTGTTCCGCCGCGGCCTGTGCAAGCCTGAGCTGTTCGTCCAGCTCCTCCTGTGTATACAGTTTAACATCGGACGGATACAAGGCATAGCCCGCTTCCTCAGCCAGCTTCCGCCAATCCGGCTCCGCCTCCGTTTGCTGCATTTCCGAATCTATCGGGGGCATGTCGCGCTGGACAGCGATATTCATGACCTGCAGCAGCACGGCTCCGATGACGAGACCGCTTCCTATCCCCGTCCAGAACGATCTACGCCCGGACACGCTCATGACTGTTCTCCTCCTGTTTGCCCAGCTGCACGATCAGATTAACTTCCCCTTTGTTCATCCCCAGCTTGCGGGCGATCGCTTCTATCGATTTCCCCTGCTCATATAATGAAAAAAGCTCGGCGTACCTTGCCTTGATGTTCATCATCCCGCTATCAATCGCGGAAGCTGCCTCTTCCTCCTGAGCTGCTGCGGCTTCGAGTGTCGGTGGCGCCGGAGCTTCCGCAGCGGAATGAGCATGACCGGCCGTTTGGGATCCGGATGGAACGGGCACGGCCTCTTGTTTGAGCCGCTCCATCTGATTGCCCAGAATTTCATTCTGCTTCTCCAGCTCGCCCATTCTGCGGCTAAGCTGCTCCAACTGGCTGTTATGCTCGTCTTTCATTCTGGAAATGGTCAGGAGAAGCTTCTCATTGTCTTGTTCCAAATCCGCAGCAAACTGTTCGATTGCTCCTTCCATTTCCTTAACCACGTCGGATGACGGTCTGGAGGGCTTGGGCAGAAGACGTGCGATTACGATGATAACTGCTCCTGCCACTACGATGTATACCCAAGGGTCATTCATTTAAGCTTCACCTTTTTCGTCAAATCGTGTTTCTTGATGCTTCAGCCAAGTGCAGGACGGCACTAAAGCTGCATATCTATAATTCTTCCCTTGTACGGGTGCTGCGGTCTCTTCTCCTCCATAGGCCTGGATTCGCCCGAGGTCTTTCTTCTTCCGTGTCCGCTTCCCCGGTTTCGTTCCCGACGCTCCTCCCCGTCCCGAATCCCTCCCTGCTCGGGCGCTTCCGATTTCGAGGCGACGTGCCGTTCCCGGTCTGTCTGTTTGGAAGTTTGCTCTGTGAGATGATTTTGATCATGGACCGGCTTCTGCTGAATTTCATTTTGCTTGATCCCGGCTTCGGGGCTTTTGTGAACAGCCAGCTGCATATCGATCGATTTCAGGCTCATGCGCTTGATCCCTCCAACTTATCGCGAGAAATTCAAGGATTCTCCTTACGGATAAAGCGGAAACATGCCGATATCTCCATCGTCAATCCGGAAGTAAACCCGCTGCACCGGGTCATTGATCATTTTGGTATGACGGCCCATGACCAGCTTGGTTCCGCCGTAAACCGTTGAGGTCGCTTCAATTCTTGCTTTCCCGGTATCCTCCAGCATGGTCTCCAATTGCAGAATCCGGTCCTTGACCGTTTCCGTTGCATCCAACGTCTGCTTACGGGTATTCGCCAGCTTGACCCGCATGGCTGCTTTATCAGGCGAAAGCTGTCCTGCTGCGGCCAACTGGTCAAGAATTGTCAACGCTTTCTCCGTCTTCTGCAGGTTATCGGTATTCACCTTCAGCTGTTCCTTGAGCTTATGCAACTCACTACGCACCTCCGGCAGGACGCCTACTTCAATAACGGTGGCCGTCGACATGGAATTGCCGATCGTTCGGGCGACGACCTGTTCGCCCGCCTGGAGTTTCCCGCCGACAATCAGTCCCTTGGCGCCTTCACACCGGATGCTTCTTCCCGCCCGGATATTGGAGTGCATTATACTCTGGGAAATCAGCACGTCTTCCCCCGCTTCCACATTGCCATCCTGGATGAACGCACTCCTAATCGTCTTGCCGGCACGAATCCATCCTTTATTCTGGGCTAATATTCCCGCGCTGATCAGTATGGACCCGCCGGCCTCCATCTCGGCTCCCTCGACGGTTCCGGTGACGCGTATATCTCCCTCCGCCTTGATTTTGAAGCCGGTCAGCACATTCCCGCGGATAACAACCGTGCCTACAAAGTCGATATTGCCAATGGCGTAGTCGACATCCCCATTCACCTCGTAAACGGGAAAAACGTTGATCTGTCCCTTGCCCGTATAACTGATCACCCCATCAATGGCCGAATACAGCTGAGTGTTGTTGGCATCCGTTACTACATTCTTGCCTACCTTGAACCGGGCTTCCTTGCCGTTTCTGGCCATGAGGACCTCACCGGTAACGGCTTTGCCGGGAACTCCTTTCGTTGGGGGAGTTCTGCTGGCGAGAAGCTCCCCTTTTTTTACATTTAAAATGCTCGTAACTTCCCGGTAATCTACGGTGCCGTCTTCCAGCACGGCGGGCTTCTTGGCCGATGCTTTCATATCGAACCAATATTTGATTTCGCCGTCCTTGCCCGGTTTGGGCGGGTCTCCTGTGGCAATAACGATTTTGCGCTTAATGAAAGGACCCGGGTCCTTGGCGATCTGGACAAGCCGGGCGTAATCAATGCCGTAACTGATGGAATGTTTTTTCAGCAGCGTTTCTAACTGCTCGACGGTGCATACCATATCTTCCCCGCAATGCGAGAAATCGAGGAAGGCTTCCAGCTTGTCGTCGGAGAGCAGCACATCAATGAAGAATTCAGTAGAGGCTGAATGAGGGTTCATTGTATCCATCCCTTCTATTCATGCAACAATTGCACTTTAAATCGTCCAAGCGATCCTCTCAATCTGAGAATAGCCTTGGAGTGAAGCTGAGAAATCCGAGAAGGCGACAGCGACATTACCTCAGCAATTTCACTGAGCGACAGATCTTCATAATAAAACAGCGAGATGACCGTTCTCTCCTTTTCCGTCAGCCGGTCAATAGCTTTTGCCAACGTTTCCTTCAGAAAAAACTCGTTAACCTTATATTCCGGGTTTTTCGACGTCTCGTCAACCAAAACGGACAATCTCGTTTCCGATTCTTCCTCTTTAATAGGCTCATCAATGGAGCAGAGTGTCGTCAAAGTAATTTCTTGCAGCATCGATTGAAATTCCTTCTCCGAAACCTGCAGATAGCTGCTGATTTCCGCGTCGGTTACGGAACGCAAATGCTCCTGCTCCAGCTTCTGATAGGCTTCCTCTATTCTCTTGGCCTTCTCGCGCACGGAACGGGGCACCCAGTCTCCCTGGCGCAAACCGTCAATGATGGCTCCGCGAATTCTCCAGGAGGCATAAGTCTCAAATTGAAGTCCCCGCAAATGATCGAATTTCTCGATGGCGTCTATCAAACCCATTACTCCGTGACTGGCCAGATCCTCTTTCGATACCGAGCCCGGCATCCCGCTCGCCAGCCGGTTGGAAACGAAGTCCACGAGAGGAAGATAACATTCCATCAACCTTTTCTTCGCCTCCAGCGAGCGTTCTTCCTTCCACTGCTTCCATATTTCCATATTGGACAAATGTGACTGCTTATGAATTGCCATACAAGTTCACCTTCCTTAATCTTCTGAAAGATGACGAAGGGCTTTGACCATCTCTTCCGAATCGACCTTGTTTCTGGTCGCCAGCTTAGGCGGGTTCAAAGGGGAGAAGCCGGTCTCGTCCTGTTCCCTGTCGTCCTGGGCGGACGGGACGGGCTCTCCGGACAATCCGGACGGCTCGTCTGGCGTCGTAAAGTCGATCCTCTGTCCCCTGACGGAGTCCTCCGGCTGCGAGTCTGCAGAATCCCGCTCAGGATTCGTTCCTCCCATTACCGTTCCAAGGACCCATCGGAAAACAAATACGAGCGCGAATAAAATAACGAAGCTGTATAGAGTGCGGAGCAGAGTCGTCGTCAATATATTATTGGAAAAAGAGGATATAAAAGTGGCTGCGGCCCCCAATCCACCGATGATCGCATTCCAGCGAATGGTTCCTATCATTTACAGATCCCGGCTTCCATGCTGGACGCTCCGGATATGCAGAATGCCGGTAGCACAGTCCAATTCAATAGTTCGTCCATAATTTCCTCCCGTATCTTCCGCTTTAACGGGTATTCCGTATCGGTTCAGAACCGCTTTGCAAGATTCCACGTTGCGGGGGCCGATCCGCATCGTATCTTTCCTGGTATCAAAGGCAAACATCTGCGCTCCCCCTGCCATCTTGGCCTCCATCCGGCGGGTAGACGCGCCTTCCTGCTCCATCCTGCGGATCATCTCCGGCAAGGCTGTATCCGCGAATTTGGCTATATTGATTGGCCCTCTGGCAATGTCGGATGACGGAAGCATGACGTGGGCCATGCCGGCAATTTTGGCGACGGAATCATACAAAGTGACCCCGACGCAGGAACCGAGTCCAGTCGTTCTTAACGCGCCTTCTCCAACGACTATATTCAGATCCGCCATTCCGACCTTGACGACATTTTGTTGAATCATGAAGGAGGCACTCCCAATGCGGCAAACAGATTATCGAACGAATCGGGATCGGGGATAAAAAAGAAATGTCCCTCAATCGCTTCACTGCCTTCCAGGAAATTGGTGTCTATGAACAGGGCCTGCTCCCCCATCTGCCCGTATTCCAGCAAGCCATAGCTCAGAATCGCGCCGGCCATATCGATGGCCAGTGATGGAACGGAAGGAACCATGTCCAATTGGGTCAGCTCGGCCAACGAGGTCAGGTACGACCCGGCCAGAATATTGCCGATCTCCTGAAGCGCGGACAGCTCCATTTCGGAGAACTCTCCCTCACCTTCCATTCCGCCGGCGACGAGAGAGCCAAGAAGCTGCTTGGCCGATCCCTTGCTGAAAATAAAGAACAAATTGCCCGGAACGTCCCCTTCGACCCTCAGGAAGATAGCAATGACTACCTGCTCAGCTCCGCCGACGCTGTCTGAAATTTGTTCGAAGGGGACCATGTTCACCTGTGGGACGCGCATATCCACCGGCCGGCCCAGAAGCTTGGACAAAGCCGTCGCCGCGTGGCCCGCCCCAATATTGCCTACCTCTCTCAATACATCCATCTGGAATTCTGCCATTGGCTTCAACGGATTCATCGATCTAAGCCTCGAACTGTTCCAGTTGAATGATCTCTTCCTTGTTCAGCACCTCCCGCAAATTAAGCAGGACCAGCAGTCGGTCCTCACCGATTTTCGCGATGCCGTGCAAATATTTGGCTTTGATGCCGCCCACCACTTCCGGCGGATCATCAACCGAATCGGCGGGCACATCGAGAACATCATTAGCCGAATCGACGATCAGCCCTACCTCGATATCGTTGATGGCGACGACAATTAGCCGGGTCTGATCCGTATATTCGGTTTCCTCAAGCCCGAAGCGGCCTCTAAGATCGATAACCGGCGTTACGACTCCGCGCAAGTTCACAACTCCTCTGACAAACGACGGAGTCTTGGGAACCCGGGTAATCGGCAGCATGCGCTCGATCGTCTGAACTCTTTCTACATCCACGCCGTATTCCTCGCTGCCGAGAGTAAACACGATCACCTTCAAATCTTCTTCCATTCCCACTCACCCTTTCGACATATAGTTAATGGTTATTTAATCAAAGCATTGGTTTCCAGAATGAGGGCAACCTGACCGTCCCCCAAAATTGTGGCTCCGGAAACGGCGAACGGGTTGTCCAAATATTTGCCCAACGATTTCAGAACAATTTCCTGCTGTCCGATAAACTCGTCGACAACCAGAGCGGCCTGTTTGTCTCCTTTCCGGATCACGATAATCTGCAGGGAAGAGCTGACGGCTACCGATTGAACCGGGATATCCAGAAGCTGATCCAGGAAGATGACCGGAATCACACTGCCGCGGAAATCGATCATCGGATTGCCGTGTACCTGACGAATCTCGCTCTTCTCGACTATCGCCGTCTCCGAGATAGAGGACAGCGGGATAGCATATTTCTCCTCGCCTGCTCTTATCAGCATGGCGGTTATGATAGAGAGGGTTAACGGAAGCTGGACCGAAAATTTCGTCCCTAGTCCGGGATTTGACGACACCGAAACTTGTCCGCCCAGGGATTGAATTTTGGTCTTGACGACGTCCAGACCTACCCCGCGGCCGGAAATATCGGAGATTTGATCTGCCGTGCTGAAGCCGGAAGCGAACAGAAGCTGGTAAACCTCCTCGTCGGACAGTTTATCCGCCTGTTCCTGGGTAACCACATTTTTGCGAATCGCCGTTTGCAGCACTTTATCGCGGTTAATTCCTTTGCCGTCATCCTCAATTTCGATGAAGACATGGTTGCCGCTTTGGAACGCTCTAAGTTGAATCGTTCCGGTCTCGGGTTTGCCCGCGGCCACACGATCGCTAACCGATTCCAGCCCGTGGTCCACCGCATTCCTCAATAAATGAACGAGCGGATCTCCGATTTCATCAATGACGGTCCGGTCCAGTTCCGTCTCTGCTCCGGTAATGACGAGGTCCACCTTCTTATCCAGCGATTTGGCGATATCGCGGATCATCCGGGGGAACCGGTTGAATACCGTATCGATCTGCACCATCCTGAGCTTCAGCACAATGTTCTGCAAATCACCGCTTACACGGGTCATATGCTCGACCGTGTCGATCAAATCGCTATTGCGGATCTCGCTTGCCAGCTGCTCCAGGCGGACCCGGTCAATCAGCAGCTCGCTGAGCAGGTTCATCAGAACATCCAGACGCTCGATATCCACACGGATGGTCCGGCTTGCAACAGGTGCCGCGGCCGGTTTGGGCTTCGCTTTGCCGGACGCCTGCTTACCGTCTGACGCAGGCTGTTCCTTGGCTGCTGCTCCGGGATCAGCCGCCGGTTTCTCCGCAACGGCCGTTGCTGCCGCTTCCTGAACACCGGCACGAATCCGCTGCAGCGACTCTTTATCCAGCGGACGCACATCGACCGATTCGATTTCCGAGACCTTCATGATTTCAGCCTGAAGCTCCGCCGCTTCCTTATCGCTGACCAAATAAACGGAGAAGCCCTTGTCAAACTTTTCCTGCTCGATATCTTCTACGGACGGGATGGTTTGGACAACCTCCCCGCTTGCTTCCAGCACACCGAATACCATAAACGAACGTGCGGCCTTCAGCACACAATCGTCCCGAAAAACGACATCGATATGAAAGACCGCGTGGCCGGCTTCCAGGGTTTGCATAATGATAGAATATTGAAATTCATCCAAATCTGTGGAAGAAGCGGTGGATTGAGCGGTTCCTCCCGGAGCATCCCCGTTCACGATAGCTTTCAGGGAAGCTACCAGCTCGGATACGTCGAGGCTGCCTGTTCCACCATTGATAATATCGTTCACCATCGACTCCAGCGCGTCGTTGCCGCTGAATAAACATTCGAAGATCGGCTCGCTCATCGCCAGCTTGTCATTACGCACCAGATCGAGCACATTTTCCATTTCATGGGTTAACGAAGCGATATCCTCGAACCCCATCGTTGCCGACATGCCTTTAAGCGTATGCGCGGATCGAAAGATCGTCTGCACGATCTCGATATCTTCCGGACTCTGCTCCAGAACAAGCAGCTGGTCGTTCATGGCCTGTAAATGCTCTCTCGCCTCATCGATAAAAACCGACAAATATTGATTAATATCCAAAAAGCTGCACCTCCTGTATTTGCATCATGCGGACAGCCTCCGCTTCCTCTCCGGGAAAGCGGAGTGCAAACGCCCCCGAGTGCTTAACCGGCTTAAGTTTCAATAAGCTGTACCAGCTTCCCGCTAATGTGCTGCTGGGGCAATATATGCATGGCCGCTCCCCGTTCGACCGCAGCCCTGGGCATTCCATAGACTACACACGTCTCTTCCGCTTCAGCTATCGTCGTCACGGCCCCCGCCTGCTTCAGGGCAAGCATACCCGCCGCACCGTCACTGCCCATGCCCGTCATGAGTACGGCATGTCTCTTCAGTTCCTTAAAAGGAAGCAGAGATTCGAACAAGACATCCACAGACGGACGATGCCCGGAGCGGGTACCTTCGGCGGACAGACGAGTGCGGTATTGATCCGCCCCTTCCCTTTGCAGCAGGAGATGGTATCCCCCCGGGGCTATGTATGCCGTACCGCTCCTTACCGTCATCCCGTCTTCGGCCTCGACCACTCTGATCGCCGATGAAGAATCCAGACGGCGGGCCAATGAGCTGGTAAACACCGGAGGCATATGCTGGACGATCAGGATCGGTGCCGGAAAATTCGCGGGAAATCCGGACAATACCTGCTGCAGCGCTCTCGGCCCTCCCGTGGATGTGCCAATGGCTACCAGATGGCTGAAATGGCGCCTTCCTTCTGCCTTGGGGCCTTCGGTATTCCCTATCCCGGAAGAAAAGGGCGGCCTCCGGGCCGGCTTGGTTGCCGAAACCGCCGATTCCTTCTTGTCCGGCTGCGCCGGAAGGCCGATCGGCCGCACATTGGACCGCGCAGCCGCCATCAGCTTCTGGTGCAGCTCCAGCTTTACCTTGTATAGATCAAGTGAAATAGACCCTGACGGCTTGCCGATGAAATCAACCGCTCCCGATTGCAAAGCCTTTACGGTAGCTGCCGCCCCTTCCTGCGTCAAGCTGCTTAACATGACAACCGGAGTCGGATGCTCGGCCATAATTTTCTGCAGTGCCCTAAGCCCATCCATGACCGGCATTTCCACGTCCATCGTCACCACGTCCGGCTTCAGCTGCTTTACTTTCTCAACGGCTTCCGCCCCGTTGACGGCCGTGTCGACGACTTTTAACCGAGGGTTGCCGGACAACAAATCGCTAATGATTTTTCTCATGAATATGGAATCATCGACTACAAGTACCCTATAAGGGATCATCCGGGCTTCCCTCCTCAACGGTCAATTGTTATTTCCGACTTGTTTATTTCACCCGCTTGAACATTCGGTAGAGAAAGCCTTTGATACCTGCATTTGCAGAAGGCTGAGAGGTGGAACCGGATAGAAAGCGGTCGGCAATGTTGGCAATCGATCTGGAAGCACTGCTATGCGGATAAGCTACCGTGAACGGCTTCTGCATTTTGACAGCCTTAGATACGTTGCTGTCATCCAGCACATAGCCGAGAGCGGGAACGTCCGTCTGCAAAAAACGGTGGGCCGCCATGCGGATTTTGTCAGCGGTTTGCGTTCCTTCCCGCAAATCGGTGGCTCGATTGACAACGAGCCGAAAATTCACCTCATGCCCGAGCCCCTTCACCATCTTCATCACGGCATAGGCATCCGTAATGGAGGGCGGCTCCGGTGTCGTCACAATAATCGTCTCATCCGCCGACAGGATAAACCGGAGTGTTTCGTTCGATAATCCGGCCCCGGTATCGAAAATAATAAAATCGACGACGCCATTCAGCCTTTCTATCTCCCGCTTGAAAATATCCAGTTCCTGTTCGGACAGATGGAGCAGCTCGGTAACCCCGGAACCTCCGGCTATAAACTGCAGGCCGCCGTAGCATTCATGGATAATGGCCTGAATCGATTTGTTCTGCTTAAGAAGATGGTACAGGTTATAGCGTGGGGAAACCCCCATAAGCGTGTCGAGATTGGCCAGCCCCATATCCGCATCGAAGATGAGCACCTTGTGTCCGCGCGCCTGAAGAGCAAGGGCAAAGTTAAGCGTGAAATTGGACTTCCCTACTCCCCCTTTACCGCTCGTCACGGTAATGACACGGGTTTGGCCCGATGACGGGTCCGATTCCGAGGACGCTCTCATGCTCATGAGCCTTCGCAAACTTTGTGCCTGGTCATTCATGCACGGCTTCCCCCAAAATGACATTAATGATATGGTCCTCATCTGCTTCCGCAATATCGTCGGGAACATTCTGTCCATTCGTCACATAGGACAATTGGAGCTTAAGCGCATCGACCAAATTCAGCACAGCGCCGAGCGTGCCCGTTTCATCCATTTTTGTGAAAAGCACTTTATCCAGACGAAATTTCATGAAGTTATCGGCGATGACTTTCATATCCTTGTATTTGGTGGTCAGGCTGAGCACCAGGAACGTTTCGCTTGCCCCATGAGTTTGTATCAGGGAATGCAGCTCGGAGACATACATTTCGTTGCGGTAATTTCGCCCTGCGGTATCCATAAAGATGATATCCATGTCCTCCAACCGCGAGAAAGCCCGCTGCATATCCTGGGGCGAGAACACAACCTCTAACGGTGTGTTTAAAATGGTTGCGTATGTTTTCAGCTGCTCCACGGCCGAGATTCGATATGTATCGGAAGTGATCAGCCCTACTTTGCGCTTATGCTTGAGAACCTGCTCGGCGGCCAGCTTGGCGATGGACGTTGTCTTGCCTACTCCGGTCGGTCCGACGATATGCACAATGCGGGTTTGCGGCGAGATCACCTTCGGCCCCTGCCCCGAGAAAATGTCCCGCATCCTCTCCCTTGCCCGGGCTATGATCCGGGCCTTGTCCCATACTTCCGTAGACTCCTGCATTTCTTCGCGGATCGGCAGAAGAATCCGGTCGGTCAAATCCGGCGAAACATCCTGCTCCAGCAGCCTTTCTCTTACTTCCAGCCACGCGGGAGGAGCCTCCTCCTGAGGCTCGGAAGCGGCAGACAGCTTCTGCATCAGCAACTTCATCTGCCTGATCTCCTCAAGAATCGGCTCGTTTCCCTGTTCCTCCTTGGCGGAACGCCCGTTCGTCAAATCGGACTGCTGCTTGAAGCCGGTTCGGCCCGTCAAGTTGTGAGCATTTCTGTCCAGCGGGATGGGAGCATGAATTCCCGGTTTCCCGGTATCGAATACGGGATCCGAATTGGAGTTCAGGGCCGCGGCCACCTCAGACTGGAAGTCCGACCAGCCGGCTGCAGGCGGCGCCGGCGGCCGCTGCGGAACGGACATGCTCTCGTCCGCTGCCGCAATTACCTCTATCTTCTTCTTGCCGAACCAGCCCCACAGCCCTCCTGAGCGGATTTCTTTCGTATTTAAAATGATTGCGTTCTTGCCCAAGTCACTTCGGATCCGGGCAAGCGCGTCGGGCATTGAATCAACTACGTAACGTTTCACCTTCATAGATTGACTACCCCCATGCTTTGAATTTCAACACTCGGCTCCAGCTCGCTGTAAGACAACACCGGAATATCCTGCATCGTTCTTTCCAGCAGCTGACGCAAGTACATTCGAATCGTTGGGGAGGTCAGAATGACCGGCTGCTGTCCCGCTTGAACAACCTTGCCTACTTGCTCGCTCAATCGGTGAAAGATCGTCTGTGTTGAAGCCGGGTCCAGCGCCAGATACGACCCCTGGTCTGTCTGCTGTACCGATTCCGCAATTTTCTTCTCCAATGCCGGGCCCACCGTAATAACTTTAAGCGACTCGTCCCCCTGGGCGAACTGCTGGGTAATCTGGCGGGACAGCGCCTGCCGTACATATTCGGTCAGTACATCCGGGTCTTTCGTATAAGTTCCGTAATCGGCCAACGTTTCCAGAATGGTCACCATGTCCCGTACGGAAATTTTCTCACGCAGCAGCTTGACGAGAACTTTCTGAATATCGCCGATCGACAGCACATTCGGAATGAGCTCCTCCACCAGGGCCGGATAGCTCTCTCTTACGTTCTCGATCAACGCTTTCGTCTCTTGGCGTCCAAGCAGCTCGAAGGCATGCTTCTTGATCACTTCGGTCAGATGGGTCGCCACTACGGATGGCGGATCGACCACTGTGTAGCCGGACAGCTCTGCCCGGTCCTTCGTCTCCTCGTCGATCCATAGAGCCGGCAGTCCGAATGCCGGTTCCGTCGTTTCAATTCCGATAACGGAGTCGTCCTCCACTCCCGGACTCATCGCCAAGTAATGATTGAGGAGCAGCTCTCCTCTGGCAATCGTATTTCCTTTGATCTTGATCACATACTCGTTCGGCTTGAGCTGGATGTTATCGCGAATCCGGATAACCGGCACGACAATTCCGAGCTCAAGGGCGCACTGTCTGCGGATCAGAATAATCCGGTCCAGCAGATCTCCTCCTTGCTGGGTATCCGCCAGCGGAATCAAGCCATAACCGAATTCAAATTCAATCGGATCCACCTGCAGAAGGCTGATCACACTCTCCGGACTGCGCACCTCTTCGATTTGCTGCTCCTCTTCAAATTGCTGTTCCTCTTCCTGCCTCCGCTCCATATTCTTCTGCATCTTATAGGCCGCGAAGATCAACAGCCCGCCGATAGGAAGCGTCGCGCCAAGCCCGATTGGCGTGAACATTCCAAGAACCAATATCGTTCCGGCCACGACATATAGCAGTTTCGGGTAGTTAAGCAGCTGGCCGGCAATATCCGAAGCGAAGTTGCCGTCGGAGCTGGCGCGCGTCACAATCAATCCCGCAGATGTCGAGATAAGGAGGGCAGGAATTTGACTGACCAGACCGTCCCCGATCGTCAATCTGGAGAAGGTGGCCGCAGCCTCCGGCAGCGTCATATCGTGATACATCATTCCAATAATCAATCCGCCAAGAAGATTGATTATTAAAATGATAATTCCCGCGATGGCGTCCCCTTTGACAAACTTGCTGGCACCATCCATCGCTCCGTAGAAATCGGCCTCTCGTTCGATCTTGCTCCGGCGTTCTCTCGCCTGGGTTTCGTTAATCAGCCCGGCGTTCAAATCCGCATCGATACTCATCTGCTTACCGGGCATCGCATCGAGGGTGAAGCGCGCGGCCACCTCCGCAACCCGCTCCGAACCTTTCGTTATAACAATAAATTGAACAATAACCAGAATAAGGAATACAACAAATCCTACAACAATGTTGCCATTCGCAACGAACCCGCCGAAGGTGTCCACCACCTGGCCTGCTTCCGCTTCCGACAGAATGTTTCTTGTGGTTGAAATATTTAACGCCAGCCGATACAGCGTCGTTACGAGCAGCAGCGAAGGGAAGATCGAAAACTGCAGAGCTTCCTTCGTATTCATCGCCACGAGCAGGATCGTTAGAGCCAGTGTAATATTTATAATGAGGAGAACGTCTAGCAAAGGAATGGGAATCGGAACGACCATCATCAGAACGATCCCGATTATTCCGACCAATATGAATAAATCCCGTACTTTCACTGTTTAGTCTCCTCCATTTGCCCATTAATTGACTTTGCCCTTCAGCTTATACACGTAGGCCAGCACCTCAGCGACGGCTTGAAACAGGTCTCCGGGAATGGTTTCATTCAATTCCACCCGTTCATACAGCGCCCTGGCCAATGGTTTGTTCTCCATTATGGCAATCCCGTTCTGTTTGCCGATTTCCCTGATTTTCAAGGCAACCAAATCGACACCCTTCGCGATTACCTTCGGTGCCTCCATCTTCCCGGACTCATACTTTAGCGCTACCGCGAAATGAGTCGGGTTGGTGATGATAACGTCGGCCTTCGGAACCTCCTGCATCATCCGCTGCATGGCCATTCTTCTCTGTCTTTCCTTGATTTTCGACTTGATCAGCGGATCTCCCTCGGTCTTCTTGTACTCGTCCTTAATGTCCTGCTTGGACATTCGCAAGCCTTTCTCATGCTCATATTTCTGATACATATAGTCGAAGATAGCCAGCACGATCAGAACCAGTCCGATTTTCACGCCTAATTCGACCATAACCTGAGCTACATACGACAGAATGGATTCCAGAGGAAGATGGGCCAGTCCCATTAAACTTTCTTTCTTCCCCCACAAAGTGAAGAAGACGATGACTCCGATGACGATTAATTTGAAGACGGTTTTTAAAAATTCTACTAATGACCGCAATCCGAACATTTTCTTGGCCCCTTCCACCGGATTCAGCTTGTTCAGCTTCATCTTAAGAGGCTCGCCGGTGAACAAAACACCAATCTGTACATAATTGCCTATGACCGCCATGACGATGGCAAAGAGCAGAATGGGAGAAAGCATAATCATCCCGTCGATCATAAGCTTGTTAAATAATGCGGTCGTATTCGGGATCGTGACGTTCATCAGCATATAGTCGTATAGCGTTAATGTGAAGATTTCGAATAAACGCTCCTTCAGAAAGCCGCCGAACAATAAAAAGGCGACGAAGGTAAAGAACAGAACAAGCGCGCCGGGCAGCTCCATGCTTTTGGCTACCTGCCCTTTCTGTCGGGCCTCGCGCTTTTTCTTCGGTGTAGCGGGCTCTGTCTTTTCCTGTGAGAACAACTGCAGGTCCATCCGCCATCGATAAGCGGTCATCGGTCTCCCTCCAAACGCCATTCCATTGGCTAGGACGATCCCGGGACGGCCAATATCTCCAGCATTCTTTGCATATGCTCGAACATGGTCTTGAACAGGTCGGAAAACAGATTGTACATCCCCGGGATAAAAAAGAAGAGAAGAATCAGGCCGACCAGAATTTTCATCGGGATCCCTAACACGAAAATATTGAATTGCGGAGCGGTCTTTGCCAATACACCCAGCCCCACGTCAACCAGAAACAACGATGCAACCAGCGGAGCAGCCATTTGGAAAGCAAGGGCAAAAGCTGTAATAAACGCTTGAACGAGAAATTCGCTAACGTGCCCCCGAGCAATATGGGCGAAGAAATCATTGGACAACGGAACCCACTCATAGCTGTCCACAATGGCCTGGATAAGCAGATGATGACCGTTGAAGGTCAGAAACAGCAGCAGGGCAATGAAGTATTTAAAATTTCCCAGCAGCGGAGTCTGCACTCCCGTCATCGGGTCCATCACATTCGCCATCGCAAATCCGATTTGCACATCAATGAACGCTCCGGCTATCTGCACCGCGGTAAAGATAAAGTTCGCTATTAATCCAAGAAGCAAGCCGATCAAGATTTCTCTGATAATAGAAAGGAAATATTCCCCGTCCATCGGGATCGGCTCGTCCCCGATTGCAGGAATAGCCATTAGTGTAAGAAAAAACGACAATCCAAGCTTGAACTGGGGAGGAACGTTTCTCGCCGTGAACACTGGCGATGCGAGAAAGAAAGATGTTATTCTGCAAAAAATAAGCAGGACGTTAGGAATGAACTGCAAGAAGAACTCCATCGATTTTCCCCAGCCCTAACCGATATACTTATGTAAGTTATTGAACAAATTAAACGTAAAGTCGACCAGCGTGGTCAATATCCACGGTCCAAACAGAAGCACTGTCAACAAGACCGCAACGATTTTCGGAACGAACGCCAGTGTCTGCTCCTGAATTTGGGTGGTCGCCTGAAAGATGCTGATCGCCAAACCTACGGCCAGTGCGACAATCAGCATGGGAGCACTGGCTTTCAAGACGGTATATACCGCTTCGCCCGCCAGCCGTATGACAAAATCTGAAGCCATCGGTTTCCCTCCTGTAAGCTTGTTGACGGTCAGGAATTAAAACTGACCAACAACGATTTGACAACCAGATACCAACCGTCCACGAGAATAAACAGCAGAACCTTGAACGGAAGCGAGATCATGACCGGAGGAAGCATCATCATCCCCATGGACATCAGCGTGCTGGCAATAATCATATCGATCACGAGAAACGGCACGAAGATCATGAAACCCATCTGAAAAGCCGATTTCAGCTCGCTGATCGCAAAAGCGGGAATAAGAGCGGTCAACGGAGTATCCGCGATCCCGGTCGGTCTGTCGGCACGGGAGTAATCCAGAAACAGCTTCAAATCTTTTTCTCGGGTATGCTTGCCCATAAATTCCTTCAGCGGGAGAGCCGCCCGACTCAAGGCTTCGTTCTGTGTGATCTCCCCGGCCATATATGGCTGGAAAGCCACTTTGTTGATCTCCGCAAGTGTCGGAGACATGACGAACAGGGTCAAGAACAAGGCCAGACCAATCAGCACCTGATTAGGAGGCATTTGCTGGGTTGACAAAGAAGTTCGGACAAATCCAAGCACAATGACGATCCGTGTGAAGCTGGTCATAAGAACGAGTATGGCCGGAGCCAGACTTAATATTGTAATGAGCAGAACGATCGTGACCGTACTGGCCGTTCCGGCGGGATCACCCGTTCCGCTGCCGATGTCTATATTGATGTTGGGAATAGGAAGCGTGTCTCCCTCTTCGGCAAAGCTCTGGCCCGGGAACAGGAAGGAGCTCAGCAGAATGACACCCAGAACCGCAAGCCTCTTAATTCTTTTCATCGTTCATCCGACCGATCCGTTTTGTTTTCATTATGAATCCATTGCTCGACCTTATCATTGCGGCCGGATAACTGATTCATCTTTTGCTGGAACATCTGTTGGAAAGAAGTCATCGCTTCGTCCTCATTTTTTTTGGGCTCAAACCATTTTCTGATTTGGGAGATTCCCTTCATTTCAGGCTGTCCGGCCGTACTTTGACTGCGGATAAACTCTATTTCTTCCGGGTCGTTTATTTTGTGCAGCAGCCGGATCTCTTCTCCGACTCCCAGCACATACAATGAATGTCCGATTTCCACAATCTGAACCGATTTGTTCTGGCCGAGAGGTACGCCTCCCCATGTTTTAATGGTGCGTCCGGGAAGAAAACCCCGATTTTTTTGAGCCATCCACTTAATTATGATAAGAAATAAACCGATAATTAGGACTAGATAGACAATCACTTTGACCGCCATGCCGAATCCGTTGTAGGACAGTCCGTCCTCTTCGCCTTCGGCGAAACAGCGGGAACCCCACATCAAGCCAACCATAAGCAGCCCCAGGGTTCCCGGACAGATCTTGCCGGCTAGACTGCTTCCAACCCGACCGCATGTCCCTTTCATATTTATCACTTCTGCACTAACCTAATGTTTTCTTGATCGCTTCGATCACTCGGTCCGCTTGGAAAGGCTTCACGATAAAGTCCTTGGCCCCTGCCTGGATAGCATCGATAACCATCGCCTGCTGCCCCATAGCCGAACACATAATCACCTTCGCGTTCGGATCGAAGGACTTGATCTCCTTAAGCGCCTGGATACCGTCCATTTCCGGCATCGTAATATCCATCGTAATCAGATCCGGCTTAAGCTCCTTGTACTTCTCCACTGCCTGGAAGCCGTCATTGGCTTCACCGCAAACCTCATATCCGTTCTTGGTCAGAATGTCCCGGATCATCATTCTCATGAAAGCTGCATCATCAACTACTAGAATACGGTTGGCCATAACTAACAATCCTCTCTTCACATGATTTATTGATGTAATGCAATGGTATTATTGCAGTTTCTGTATACGGTCCATCGGATTGACGATATCCGTGACACGGACGCCGAAATTCTCGTCAATGACAACTACTTCGCCTTTGGCGATCAGCTTGTTGTTAACCAGAATATCCACCGGCTCGCCGGCCAGCTTATCCAGCTCGATAATGGAGCCCTGGGATAAATCGAGAATATCTTTGATCGCTTTTTGCGTCCTGCCGAGCTCCACCGTCACTTTCAGCGGAATATCCAGCAGCAGGTTCAAATTCGAGTCTTCCGACTGAACAGAGGACATCTGGTCAAAACTGCTGAACTGTACGGGTTGAACATTAACGTTGCGTACAGGCACATTGCCATAATTTGCAGGACCTGCGGCAGGCGGTACGGCAGACTGATGCGGCGGAGCATAAGCCGGATCCGTACCGGTCGATGCGGCGGCGGCCGGAGTCTGCTCCATACGGGGCTGAGCCGCTGCCGACTGGGACTCTACCATAGCCTGTTCCACTGCCGGCTGCGGCTCCTGAACGGCCGGTTCCGGTTCAGGGGATCCCATCAGCATGGCGACCATTTCCTTAGCGAACGCTACAGGCAGAAGCTGCATGATCGTTGAATCGATTAAATCGCTGATCGTCAATCGGAAGGAAACCTTAATGAATACTTGTTCGTCAGGCAGCTTCTCCGTGCCCTCCGGGTCTCTCAAGTCGAGAATATCGATGCCCGGAGGAGAAATATTGACGAACCGGTTGAAGATCGTAGACATGGAGGTCGCGGAAGACCCCATCATTTGGTTCATGGCTTCCTGTACAGCACTGATATGGAATTCGCTTAGTTCCTCCTCCGGTCCCTTACCGTCTCCCCCCATCATCAGGTTAGCAATGATTTGGGCGTCGCGGGTTTTGATGACGAGCAGATTCACTCCGTTGAACCCTTCCACGTAATTGACGTGTACAGCAACGTGGGGCTTCGGGAACTCATCCTTCAGCTTCTTCTTGGAAATCGCGCTCACCTTGGGAGTGGTAATATCCACCTTCTTGCCCAGCAATGTGGACAGTGCCGTCGCTGCGCTGCCGAACGAAATATTGCCGATTTCCCCCAAGGCGTCCTGTTCAGTCGTTGTCAGATAATCATCGATGTTCGCTTCAGCTTCATCTTCGGGGCTGTTTACCGATTGGTTCAACAGGGCATCGATTTCTTCCTGAGACAGAAAATCCTTGTTATTCGTCATCCTCTTCCACTCCTTCACTTACAATATCCGTGATCTGAACGGCGGCTTTGCCCTTAACCGTTCCGGGGATTCCAACATACTTCACTTTCTCCCCTACTCTGATCGCCAACCCTTCGCCGACCAGCTTGTTTAACGTAATGACGTCTCCTTGCGCAAGTCCGAGGAATTCGCGAACCGTGATCTGGGAATGACCCAGCTCCGCGATAATCGGAAGCTTGGCCTTACTCACCCTGGATTGCAGGATTTCCGACTCCTCATTCGACTTCGCCTTCTTCTGGGTGACGAACATATGGTGGACGGACAACCGTTGCATGATGGGTTCAATAACGACATGAGGAATACAAATATTGATCATTCCGGAGGTATCGCCGATTTTGGTGCTCAGAGAAATAAGCGCAATCGTATCGTTCGCCGAAGCAATTTGCATAAATTGCGGATTCGTCTCCAATGTCTCCAGACGGGGCTCCAGATCGACCACCGTCTTCCAGGCATCCTTCAATGATTCCAGCGCCCGGCCGAAAATCCGTTCCATGATAATCGACTCGATCTCCGTCAGCGCGTTCACCCTCGAAGGGGATGTCCCCAACCCTCCTAATAGGCGGTCAAGCATTGCAAACGCGATATTGGGGTGAACTTCCAGCACCATCCGGCCTTCCAGCGGCTCCGCTTCAAAAATATTCAGAATGGTCATCTTCGGTATGGAACGGATGAATTCGTCATAAGGAAGCTGCTCTACCTGCACTACGTTGATCTGAACGAAGGTCCGGAGCTGGGTGGAAAAGTACGTTGTCAAATACCTGGCGAAATTTTCGTGTATTCGCGTCAAGCTGCGCAAATGATCTTTGGACAATCGGGTAGCTCTTTTAAAATCGTAGGACCGGATTTTTTTCTGGGTATCTTCCTTCTTAAGCTCTTCCGCATCCGCTTCGCCGGACGACAATGCCGCCAGCAGGGCGTCAATTTCATTTTGCGATAGCACATCTACCATTACAGCCACCCCCCTAACCAAAAAACATTAAACCTATGGCAACACCATTTCAGTGATCCATACCTGTTTGATCTTCCCATCGTGCAAGAAAGGATTAATTTTATCCATCAATACGGTCGAAAGGTGGTCCTGACCCTTCTCTCCCGTAATTTGTTCCGGTGTCATTTCGGCAAAAGTCCGATTAATAATTCCTCTTACTTTAAAGTCCAACTGCTCGATTTCTTCTTTGGCTTTCTTCGTAGTCATTTCAAAAGCGAAGCCTGCTTTGACAAAACGGCTGCTCTCTCCCAGATTCGTAAGGATTTCATCCAGGAAGTAGGTCATTTCCTTGATTTGAGCGGCCGGCACTTGCTCTGCCGCTTCCGTTGATTTCACTTCCTTGGAGCTCTTCTGCTCCATCAGGTTCCATATCAAAACGGAAGCGGTGAGAATCAAAGTGACAACGATCAGCATCGCAACGACGATTTGAAAAACTTTGCTTTTTAACACCTAAACTCCCCCCGAATCCGTCCGTAATAGTTGACTGCTTATCAAGCCTATCGACTGCACATATTGTTGAACCCTGCTCACGGTTTCCGGAACGGTCTCGAGTACCATGATTTTCTTGCCGGTGATCAGCGTGATCATCGTATCCGGGGTTTCCTCGATGGTCTCGATCAACAAAGCATTCAACGTAATAGGCTTACCGTTCAAACGGGTTACGGTAATCAAAGCATTCCCTCCGCAGAGAATCAGCAGGGGCGGGGAACCGCCCCCCTATTCTCTAAAAGATTTATCGTTTCAAGTTGACGATTTCCTGAAGCACTTCATCGGAAGTGGTTATGATTCGAGAATTGGCCTGGAAACCGCGCTGCGCTACAATCATCTCCGTAAATTCCGCGGTCAAATCCACATTGGACATCTCGAGCTGACCGGCGATGATCGCTCCGGTGCCTGCTTCGTCATCTCCAGGCTCAACCACTTCAATATCTTCCGCATGGGCATTAGGGGTTGTCCGATAGAGACTGCCGCCGATTTTCTCCAGACCGCCCGGATTGGTAACTTTGACGACCCCGATTTGAAAATCGGTTTCTTCCGGTTCCCCATCACCGTTAATGGCCACGATTCTGCCGTCCTGACCAATGGTGAAGGCAACGATATCTTCATCCAGCTGGATCGGATCGCCGCCGACTCCGCAGACGAACAGCCCGCTCTTGGTTACCAGATTACGGTTCGCATCCAGTGTAAAATCCCCTGCCCGGGTCAAGTAAGGAACCTCCTGATCCTTCGAAACTTTAACGGCGAAAAAGCCGTCTCCGTTGATTCTTAAATCGAGAGGTTCGTTGGTCGTCATGGCACTACCCGGTGTGTGAAGAGTATCGATGGCGGAAATCGCTACTCCCAGACCAATTTGCTTGGCGTTGACTCCTCCCCGCTCGTCTCCGGGAGCCGTAACTCCCGACACGGTTTGGCTGAGGATATCCTGAAACATGACTCGGCTGCCTTTGAAGCCTACCGTATTCACGTTAGCAATGTTGTTTCCAATGACGTCCAGCTTTGTTTGAAAACCGCGCATACCGGAAACACCGGAATACAAGGATCTTAGCATAGCGTTTCTCCTCCTTGAGCTTGTGGAATGATTCCCGGCCCGGCGTTGGCAGGCCGCTTCAATCGGTCTGCGGCCTTAGGCCTCCAGATAAGTAGGGCCGGCCTACGTTGAAAGAACAATCGCGCTGTCAATTTTGGTAAACACGTTGTCCTTCATGGAATGTTCGTCCAACGCCGTTACGACCGTTTTGTTGTTGATGTTTACGATTAAGGCGACATTTTTCATAATAATGAGCGAATCCTTCGCCCCCTTGGAAGCAGCCTTATCAACGGCATTGGCTATCTGCACCATCTGTTCCGGCTGAATTCGGATCCCTCTCTGTTTCAGACGAACCTCCGCGTGATGACTAAACTTGACCAGCTCTTGATCCAGGGCTTTCTGAAACGATGCGGCGCCCGATCTTTCAGTAACCGGGGACTTACCCGAGCTGCGTGGTGCAGCCGGCGGTATCGCATGAGGATAAAGCTGGCTTATCGAAAATCGTTCGTTCATACGCCGTTCCCCGGGGAATCGTTCCCCGTTTCTTCAGGCTCGTCGCCGCCTCCCGGAGTGCTTCCGCCCTCATCGGGCTCCTCTACGTCACCGGGAGTCTCTTCCTCGCCGCCTCCGGGGTTGTTCACCTCATCCGGCGGATTCTCCTTCCCCGGCTGACCGATTTGGATGATCTGGTCCATCGAAATGGAATGCTTGCCTACTACTGCGTATTGCACTCCGTCTTTGAAGGTAAGGGCCGTGACCACTCCGCTTTGGGTGACCTTCTCGCCTTTGTCATTCAGCGTTATCCACTGGATTTCCTTGCCGATCAGCGCCGAGGCCATCCCTATCGATTGCCGCAGCTGCCTCATATCCGCCGCCATATTGGTCATCTGCTCCACAGCCGTAAATTGGGCCATCTGCGCGATAAATTCACGATCCTGCATCGGCTGCATCGGATCCTGATTCGACAGCTGGGTCATTAATATTTTCAGGAACTCATTTTTGCCGAGCGAATCATTTTTTTCAGCAGTATTGAAGGTATTGTTGCTGGAATAATAAGGCCATATATTTCTCGTGCTTATAGCATCAGACACGCTTTCACCTCCCGGAAGGTTGTCGTATTCGTCAGGCAGTCACATCAAACCCGTTACTGCCGTATACCGAGGCCCGGACATCAGCCCGTTCCGCGGAATCCAAGGACCAATCCTCCTCGTAACGATCAGCGCTCCGCTTGGACTGCTGGTAATAAGGTTGTTGGGAAGGGCGGTCTCTTTGATCCTGGAATAAATGAGAACTGAAGGAATTGGAATGGGTCACTTCCATCCGTTCTACCTGAATTCCCTGAGACTGCAATTGAGCTCTCAGTTGGGACAGCTGGGCTTCCAACATTTCTTTGCCAAGCAGTGTGTGAGCGATGAACTGGGCGGTCAACTGGCCGTGCTGCATGGTCAGCTTCACATCGACATGTCCCAGATGCTCGGGATACAGGGACAAACGGGCTTCCGAGAAGCCGTTGGAAGCTCCTGTAGTGAAGCTTCTTAGCACGAAGCGGCTCATCTCACCGGCAAATCGTTCTGCGGGTATCGGCTCCTGAGGCAAGGAAGGGTGCGAAACTGTCCGCGGTGCTTCATACCTTGGCATGGATTCAGCAGTGACCGCAACAGTGTCGGCGGCCGCAGCCGTAACCGGCTCAGCTCCCTTCGTCATCTCCGAGCCAACCGTCATCTGCCGATCCAGGCTGCCGCTCCGGCTTGCGATCATCTCCAGACGGGAAAGCACATCCGGCTCCGACGGCACCCGGAAAATCAGCTGGCCCATAACAGGCTCTGCCTTCCCCGGATTAACTTGGCTGCCAGACTGTGCCTGGCGTTCTCCTGTGAACGATGGGTCGGCATGGGTCGATGCTGCACGTTCAGGGACTTGCACCTGCGGGTTCTGCTGCACCGTATCATCGGAAGCGGCTTTCGGATCTGCCATGGACGATTCCGGCTTGCGCATCGCCTGGGAAGCCAGAACAAGCTCGCCCAATTTCTCCTTCAACTGCTCGACCAGTCCGCTGTCCGGATGCTGTTGAACCAGCCGGGTGAACGATTCGAGAATCGACTTGAGCTCGGCGGACGTCCATGTCCGAACAGGCATTCCTTCTTCCGTGCTGCTTGCCAAGTCTTGTCGGCCTGCATCAGGTGAGGCCGTTGGTCCTCCCAGAGCCTTAATCAGCTCTTCGGCTTGACGGAACCATTGGCTAAACGCTTCTTCCTTCATCAAGCTTTCCAACTGCTCCGGTTGTTCCAGCCACTGCCCAATCATGGCGATAAGCATCGCCTGCTGTTCCTCGTCCGTTTGCACAGTCCCCGATTCTTCTTCTGCTGTCCACGGTTGGACCCAGGGAAGAACGATTGGTTTCTGGGTCTCTGCCGCTTGGCCCGCCTCTGCTACATTCATGACAAGGCCCAATGTGCCTGCAAAGGATGGGCTTGAGGAGCCGCCACCGGCGTTTCCCGATACAGTAGAGCTTCCTCCTGAGGAAGAAGCAGGAGCTGCAGCGTTCTGTACTATTACAGCATTTATTTCCATCTATGTATTCACCTCCTTTCATTAAGGAAGCTAGGGAAAAACACTATTGCGACTTCGCCTAGGGAACGAGCTTGCCCAGAATGGCAGCCGCCAGCTTGCTGTTCTCTTTGGACATTTCGGACATAATCCGCGATCTGGATTCGTTATCTGTCGCATTGAGAATATCCACAACCTTGTCCGGACTTGCCGCATTCATCTCCAGCAGCAGCTTCGCCGCTTGCTTGGCATCCATATTGGCGAAGGTGGATCCGAGATCGCTGCTCGACAATTTCGGCACGGCCGCGGACGACTTTTCTTCCGCAGCTCTGACCCGTTCTTGCAGGGCGGCGATCTGTGTATCCTTGGCCAGGACGGCATCCTTGAGGGCGATGCTCGTTTCCGCAGCAATTTGTGGATTCATCTTCTCCAGAATCCGGGTCCTCTCTTCGGCTTTCATTTCGTTTAAGAAGAGTACTCTTTCCTGATTGGTCAAGTTCTCCATTATTACGGCCGCTTTGCTTGGACTCATCTTGGCGTATACCGAGCTCGTTTGGCGAATCTGCTTCTCATATTCCTCGTCACCGGCACGCTGCTCTTCCATCTGTTCATTCATCGATGCCAAGGCGGCCTTAAGCTCTTCAATCTGGCGCTCCTTATCGTTGTCCGACGATACGGCCTGCTGCAGCTCTGCCTCTTTCTCGGACAGCTGCTGCTGCAAAGCTTTAATTTGTTCGTCCTTGTCCGTTTCTTCCTCGGCCGGACGATCCGCGGCCCCGTCACTTTCCGACTTTGCAAACCAGCCGCCGATCACAGGTATGCCGGTTGCCGCTCCGTGAATTTTCTGTTTAAACTCATTATCAAAGACGAACATGTAAACCAGCACCAGAATCCCCGTAAAAATGACCGGAATGAGAACCCAATAAAAAATTCGTTCAAATGCGCTTAACTCGGCTTTTTCTAAATCGGTATCCAAGGCTCTCCCCCCTTAAGGGCTTCTCAAGAATTTGCCGTCGGCTTCACAAGGTCCTCAGGTGTCTGACAGACGCCATCTCATCCAAGGCATCCTGTTCCTTCTTAAGCATCTCGAACATAAATCGCTGCTTCGCCTTGTCCCTTGCGTTAAGCCAGATCTTTTCCTCCATCATTTTCAAATTCAGCGTTTCTTTCTTACGGTCGACATTGTTCTGTGCGGCCGTCACAGCTTTATATTTCTCGCTGATTTTATGGTCGATGTGTTCCATATAAGACTGATAGATCATCAGCTGCGAAACGGTCGTTTGAGCCGCCGACTCCGCGGATATCCGGTCTTGCATGCGCTGCTTCTCCAGCCGAAGCTGATGCAGGCTCTGCTCTTGGCTCCTCAGCTCGCCTACGGCACTGGACAAGGTCCATTCCGCTTGCGTTTTTTCGCTTGTTTTTAAGTCCACGATTTTTTGAAAGGCAAACTTGAACGGCATTCAATCATCACCCTTTATGAAATTCACCAATCAGTCTTTGGACAGTTTCCTCATAGGAGACCTTCTCGTCAGTCTTTTGCGTTGTAAATTCATGGATTTTTGATATAAATTGCAAAGAAAGATCAATTTCTGGATTTGTTCCGCTCTGGTACGCCCCCAAATTAATCAGGTCCTCCGAACTTCTATAAACAGATAGCAGTTTTTTCAGAAAATCGGCAGCTTCCTGCTGCTCCGGAGGAACGATTTCCTTCATTACCCGGCTTACACTGGCCAGAACGTCAATAGCGGGATAGTGGCCTTTGTTAGCAAGGTGCCGGTCCAGTACAATATGCCCATCCAGGATCCCGCGGACGGCATCCGCGATCGGCTCGTTCATATCGTCTCCGTCCACCAGGACGGTATAGAATGCGGTTATCGAGCCTTTGGGCCCTGTGCCTGAACGTTCCAGCAGCTTGGGCAAATTGGCGAAGACCGATGGAGTATAGCCGCGGGTAGCCGGGGGTTCTCCAATGGCCAAGCCGACTTCCCGTTGCGCCATGGCGTAGCGGGTGACCGAATCCATCATGAGCATGACATTCAGGCCCTTATCGCGGAAGTATTCGGCAATGCTGGTCGCAATTAACGCGCCCTTGATCCGGATGAGCGCCGGCTGATCGGAAGTAGCGACAACGACGACCGATTTGGCCAAGCCTTCCGGACCGAGATCTCTTTCGATAAAGTCCAGAACTTCCCGGCCGCGCTCTCCAACCAGAGCGATGACATTGACATCAGCCGAAGTATTGCGAGCAATCATGCCCATCAGGGTGCTCTTGCCGACACCGGATCCCGCGAAGATGCCGACCCGCTGGCCTCTGCCAATCGTGAGCAGACCGTCGATGCACCGGATTCCGACGCTGATGGGATGCAGAACTCGCGGTCTCATCAGCGGATTGCCGGGGCTGTTGTTCGTCGAATATTGACTCATTCGCAGAGGAAGCAGCGAGCCGTCCAGCGGCTGGCCCAATCCGTCCAGAACCTTGCCGAGTAATTCGTACCCTACCTGAACGCTTAAAGGCTTCCCGGTACTGACGACATCGCAGCCGGGACCAATCGAGTGCAGGTCGCCAAGTGGCATAAGTATGACCTTGTTGCCGCGAAAGCCTACGACCTCCGCTTTAAGCGGCTTATCCGATTTGGGAGGATGGATCAGACAGACATCTCCGATATTCGCATCGGGACCTTCGGCCTCCACCGTAAGACCTATGACTTTAGTCACTTTACCGAAGACCGGGACCGGATCTAATTGTCGAAGAAAGTCGATGTATTTGCCGGCTTGCGGACCGCTAGCCTTCATCGGGAACACCATCCTGGGAAACCGCTGCCTGGAGCAAAGCGTTCTTGATTTCGGTTAATTGGGTGCCAATCCGGGCGTCGATGCTGCCGAATTCCGAACGGACAACACAACCTTGATCCCTGACGGACGAATCGGGAACGATTTCCAGTTCAGCCTGTGAATCGACGACCATATGCAATTCACCCTTGGCATCCTGAATATAAGCGAAATGCTCGGGAGCTACGCACAATGTAATGGTGCCTCTTTCCCTTGTGCGGGCAAGCATCTGCCGGGTCATCGAAACGATCCATTCCGGGGCGACCGTAAGCTGCTGATGAACGATCTTCTCGGCTATGGCACAGCTTAGCTCGATCAGGAACGGTTCAGCATCGCGAATAATTTGTTTCCTGGTTTCGTAGGCTTGCTCCAGAATCGTTTTCGCTTCGGCCATCTGCTGTTCGTACTGTTGGAAAATATCGGCGGTTGCCTGCTGAACGCCGGAATCGTAGCCCTCCTGGTAGCCTTGTTTCCGGGTAAGCTCCCGTTCCTCCAGATCCAGACGGCGCTGCTCCTGCCACCAGGAGTCGATTTCTTGTCTGGCCTGGGTCTTGATCTGTTCGGCCGCTTCCATCGCTTCGCGAATCCGGGCTTCCGCCAGCTGTTCTGCGTCCTGCAGAATCTGTTCTTTCAGCTGCTTGGCCTGTTGGATCTCCAGCTGCTCCTCTTCCGTATAAGGAGACTGACTCGTTCTGGAGGCGCCGTTGCCGTACCATTTGCCAAGATCGAACGTCGGATTAATCAATTTGGTGTCGTCAAGCGCTATATATCCTCCGGGTTTGATCAATCTAGACAACGATATCATCTCCTCCACCGCGTGCGATGATGATTTCACCGGATTCTTCCAGACGGCGAATCGTTGCCACAATCCGGGTCTGTGCTTCTTCTACATCACGGAGCCGGACAGGACCCATATATTCCATTTCTTCCTTGAACGTTTCGGACATCCGCTTGGACATATTGCTGAAGATCGCGTCTCTGACTTCTTCACTGGCCACTTTCAAAGCCAGCTGCAAATCGCTGTTGTCGATGTCGCGGATAATCCGCTGGATGGAACGGTTATCGAGATTGACAATATCCTCGAAGACGAACATTCTCTTCTTGATTTCCTCAGCCAGCTCTGGATCCTGTACCTCCAAGGAATCGAGAATGGTCCGTTCCGTTCCGCGGTCGACGCCGTTCAAGATTTGGACGATCGATTCGATACCGCCCGCTGACGTGTAGTCTTGGGTCACCGTTGCGGACAGCTTGTTCTCTAGCACCTGCTCCACCTGGGTAAGAACCTCGGGGGATGTGCTGTCCATCAACGCAATTCTCTTGGCCACATCCGCCTGCTTCTCTTGCGGAAGCGCCGACAGGATGATGGAAGACTGCTCCGGCTGCAAATAAGATAGAACCAGAGCGATGGTTTGCGAATTTTCATTCTGGATAAAGTTCAAAATTTGGGCAGGATCTGCTTTCCTTGCAAAATCGAACGGGCGGACTTGAAGCGTTGCCGTTAACCGGTTGATGATGTCGATCGATTTTTGCGGTCCCAGTGCCTTCTCCAATATTTCTTTGGCGTAGGCAATACCGCCTTGCGAAATATATTCCTGTGCCAGGCAAATCTGGTGAAACTCGGCCAAAATCGCTTCCTTTTCCAAGGCATCCACTTTACGCACGTTGGCTATCTCCAACGTCAATTGTTCGATTTCATCTTCTCTCAGGTGCTTGAAGATTTGAGCGGATACTTCAGGCCCCAAGCTGATGAGAAGAATGGCCGCCTTTTGCCTGCCTGTCAAACTTTGTTGTGCTGCTGCTTTTGCCAATCGTGCACACCTCTATTCGTCAACCAGCCAGGTTCTTAACAAATTAACAAATTCTTCGGGCTTTTTCTTAGCCAAGGTTTCGAGTTGGTTGCGGATCTGATTCTCATTGGTCACATTTTCAAGATCGATGGTCGGATATTCAATCGCTGTGCTTTCATAAGCTTCTTCAGCGGCTTCCTCATTCGCTTTGCGTCTGCGGGAGATGAAGTATCCGCCTAGTCCGGCCAATGCCAGCACTGCCGCTGCAATTCCGCCGATCCAATACCAGTTCACGCTGGAAGCGGGATTAACCTCTTGTGGTCCGGCGAAAGTCTGATCGAAGACATGGACTCTGCTCGCCAGCTCTTCCGGAGTGAAGGTCCTTCCGCTGTTTGCAAGCGATGCATTGACAACGCTGATGAGGATTTGTTCAATGGCTTCCCTTGCTTCCGGGGTAAAGGATTCAGGATTATTCCGATCCGGTGGTTCAATGCCGACAGAAATGGTTAAATCCGTTACAGTGAATGGACTGGATTCAATTTGCTGGGTGATCCGGTTAACCTCGTAGTTAACGGTCCTCTGCATTTCTTCGGAATTGGCTGAGCCGGCAGCCGAGCTGCCCGGGTAAGTGGGGATATCGGTCGGGCCGGTTCCCGGCACTCCGCCAGTATCGGATCCATTGGACGTATATGTTTTTTGCAGTTCCTGAACGCTGATTTCTATCCCTCTCTGCTCCTCCGTATTGACCGGAGTGACCAGATTTTCGACTGTGCTTCTCTTGTCGAAGTTCATCGTGGCGATGACCATCGGAATCACTTTGTCTTTACCGAGAATACCGCCCAAAATTTCTTTGATGTCCTTGCGGAGATCCTGTTCGAATTTCCGTTTGATTTCGAACTGCATCGCCGCCGCGTTTGCGGAAGTGAACTGACTGTCGTTATTTTTGGAGTACGGGAGCAAATCCCCGTTCTGATCTGAAATCGCTATGTTTTCAATCGGCAAATTTTTGACGCTCTTGGATACCAGTTGGTACATCGTGTCGATCTTGTTCTGGTCCAGCCGGTAGCCTGGCTTCAAATTGACAACTACGGATGCAGTCGACTGCTGATCCTGCTCATCGCGGAGAAACACCGTTTCTTCGGGAAGGTTGATTACAACCTTGGAGCTGGCAACTGCCGTATTGGAATTGATGAGCTGCTGTAATTCTCCCTGGATCATGTCCAGCTTCTTGATGCTGAATTCGTTGTCCGTCGTGCCGAAAGCGTTATTTTCCCGGAAAGCTCCATAACCAATGCTGCCGTTCTGGTTAAGCCCCTGGGACTCAACTTCGATTTTCACGGTGGAGACCATATTCCGCGGCACTCCAATCGATTTGCCGTCATCACTAAGGCGGTATGGAATTTTATTATCTTCCAGATGTTTCTTTATGGCCGCTGCATCTGCGGGCTGCAGATCTGTGAAGGCAGTGGCGTATTCTGTTTTGGACAAGCTGTATGTAACTAAAACCAAAGTTAATATCAACAGTGCTATAGTGGCGATGATCGTAATTTTTTGACCTTTGCTAAATCTGCCCCAAAATTCTTTTCCTCGATTGACATACTGGAGAACCGTTTCGTTCACTTACTCACCTCATCCGACGTTTACCGTTTTACTGGAATTAGAGCTGCATCCTCATAACATCCTGATAGGCCTCCACTACTTTATTTCGAACCTGCACCACTAGCTGCAAGCCTAATTCCGCTTTTGCAGAGGCGATCATCAGCCGATGAACGTCATTCATTTCTCCAACTATGAATTGCTCGTTCAATTGATCCACCTGATGCTGCTGCTGGTTTAGATCGGTGATAGCCCCCTTCAAAAACTGGTCGAACTGCTTCGACAATTCCAGAGCTCCCGTATAGGCCTTGGAACCCGGTATCAGCGAACTAGCGGATTGAGCGTTTAGTACTACCGGATCTATCATCATTGTCCCCCCTTTCAACTATCAGTCGGCCTATCTACCTATTTCCAGAGCCTTCGTAATCATGGACTTGGAAGCATTTAATGCCGTTACGTTGGCCTCATAGGATCGGGTGGCCGAGATCATGTCGATCATTTCCTTCAAGATATCGACGTTGGGCATATGTACATATCCATTTTCATCCGCATCGGGATGGGTTGGATTGTAAACTAGCTTGGGTGGAGTGGAATCCTCGGTAATTCTCGTGATTTTTACACCTTCCCCTGCGGCCCCTTCCATAGCCGAGTTCAGAAAATGGGCAAAAGGCTGACTGCTCTTTGGTTCCATAGTGACAATCTTTCGGCTGTACGGGACCCATTTCCCATCTACCAATCTACCGCGGTTGGTCTCCGCATTGGCGATGTTGGACGATATCACATCCATTCTGAGTCTCTGGGCCGTCAAAGCAGATGAACTAATGTCGAAAGCTCCTGTCAATTTCATCGGCTGCTCCCTCCTAATGCTGTTCTGGCCATCTTAATCTCATGGCCGACCTGCTGACTCATGACGTAATACCTTAGAACATTCTTGGCCAGCAAGGACATTTCCGCATCGATATCGACGTTGTTCATATTGTTATTCATGGCTGTCTCTGAGTCTTTAGTAATTTGCGGAGCGGGATAAGAAGATCGACCTATGACAAAGTGTCTGGGATCGGTCCTGAATCCTTCAATGGAGAATGGTGCCTTCAACTCATTCTGCAGTAGTTCCTCGAACTGAACATCGGAACGTTTGAAAAAAGGCGTGTCCACATTCGCGATATTGTTCGAAATCACCTGCTGGCGCAAGGCCGAAGCATTCAGCGAACGCTCCATCAAGTTAAAAGTTGACGAATTTAATAGTTCCATTTCTCTAACCTCACTCTCCAAGCTAGATAATCTTATTCAACAAATATTTGTTAACTCCTCTTTTTTTTCGACATCCTTTAAAAAAATTATATACGAATGTGACAAATTTCGATCTATATCAAAACATCTCTAATAATGAATAAAACTGGAATTAATTACAATAAGAAAAAAGTCCCATCTTTCGACAGGACTTTTATGGTAAATAGGGATTTATTACTGTTTCAATGATACTTTAGGCTCGATTCTTCTGACAAAAATTTAAACTTTCACTTTTTCAAGACCTAAAATTAATTGATCATTCAGGATTTTTATGTAAGTTCCTTTCATGCCGAGCGACCTGGTTTCGATGACACCCGCACTCTCCAGCTTGCGAAGAGCATTAACAATAACCGAACGGGTGATCCCCGCACGATCGGCAATTTTACTGGCGACCAATAGTCCTTCGTCCCCATCCAATTCCTCGAATATATGATCAACCGCTTCAAGCTCGCTATAGGACAAGGAGGCGACAGCCACGTCTACAATGGCTTTGCTGCGGGCATGAACTTCATTCTCCTCGGCCCGCACCTTGAAAATTTCCATTCCGACGACAGTAGCCCCGTATTCCGCCAGTATGTAATCTTCGTCCCCGAAAGCATCCTCTTTACGCGTAAGCACTAGTGAACCCAGGCGGTCCCCGCCCCCAACAATGGGAATAACGGTCATTTGACGATGACCGAACATATGTTCGATTTGTTCGATAAAGTAATGATAGATGCTTTCTTCATCTACATTGGAGGTCGTCTCCTCAATTTTCAACAATAATGTGTTGATTTCTTCGGAAAATCTCTGCTTCTGGTGAATCATCTCATTCAGATTCTCCGATTCCATCGTCTCAATCTGGGCAAACCCGAGAATTTTCCCTTTGCGGCTGACCACATAAAGATTGGCCTGTATAGTATCGCGTAGAACCTCTGCCATTTCCATAAAGCTGACAGGTTTGCCTGCCGCTTTCTGCAGCAGGCGGTTCAATCTTCTTGTTTTTATCAATAGCGTCATTACTGAAGCCTCCATAATTTCGGGCCTTGCTTATAGAATATACTGGCTTAAGTCCCTGTTTTTTACAATTTCCCCCAGCTTTTCTCGCACATATTCCGGGGTAATGGATATCTGCTCCAAGTGGATGTCCGATGCTTCATAGGACAGATCCTCCAGAACCTTCTCCAGAATCGTATGCAATCTTCTGGCACCGATATTGTCGGTATTTTGATTAACTTCCACGGCAATAGCAGCGATTTCGCGAATCGCTCCTTCTGTAAAATCCACCCGGATTCCTTCCGTTTCCAAGAGTGCCGTATACTGCATCGTCAGCGCGTTCTTCGGCTCTGTCAGGATCGACACGAAGTCATCGAGCGTCAAGTTGTTGAGCTCGACCCGAATCGGAAACCGCCCCTGCAATTCGGGGATCAGATCGGATGGTTTCGCTATATGAAATGCCCCGGCGGCAATGAACAAAATGTAATCCGTATGCACAGGGCCGTATTTGGTCATGACGGTGCTGCCTTCCACGATAGGCAGAATATCCCTTTGCACTCCTTCGCGGGAGACATCCGGGCCTTGGCCGCGGTTAGGAGTGGCGATTTTGTCTATTTCGTCGATAAAAATAATCCCGGTCTGCTCTGCCCGGCGGACAGCCTCCTGGATTACCTCGTCCATGTCCATAAGCTTCTGGGCTTCATCTTGAATAAGGACTTTGCGCGCTTCCTTGACCGGCAATTTCCTCTTCTTCGTCCGTTTCGGAAGCAGGCTGCCGAACATCTCCTGCATATTAAAGCCCATCTGGTCGTTGCCTTGTCCGCCCAGCATATCAAACATCGAAGGAGCATGATCCTCCACTTCGATTTCTATCGTTTCATTCTCCAGTTCGCCGTTCAACAAGCGCTTCTTGACCGCTTCTCTCTCGTTCTCCACGGCGGGGTCCCTCGTCTCCTGTTCTTGCTGGCTCTGGTTTTGCTGTCCGAACAGCATTTCCAACGGATTGCGCTGCCCTCTATTCTTGGAGCCGGAAGGAACGAGTATCGATACGATTCTATCATTGGCCAGCGCTTCCGCCTTGTCCTTCAATTTCTCCGTCTTTTCCCCTTTGACCATGCGGATCGAGGTTTCCACCAAATCACGGACCATCGATTCCACATCGCGGCCGACGTACCCGACCTCCGTAAATTTGGTCGCTTCCACTTTGACGAACGGCGCCTTGACCAGCTTGGCGATTCTTCTTGCAATTTCCGTCTTGCCGACTCCCGTAGGCCCGATCATCAGTATGTTTTTGGGCACGATTTCGTCCCGGATCGCTTCGTCGAGACGGCTTCTCCGATAACGGTTTCTCAGGGCGACAGCTACTGATTTCTTCGCCTTCTTCTGCCCTATAATATATTTATCGAGTTCCGCTACAATTTGTTTAGGAGTTAGGGAAGATTCGCTCATAAACAACCCTCCTGATTTCTCTCGCGTAGTTAACTGCCTTACCCGATTTCTTCGACAATAATATTGTGATTTGTGTAGACACAGATTTCAGCGGCCATCTCGAGAGCCGCCTTCGCGATTTCCGAAGCTTCCATATCGGAAGCGTATCTCTTCAGAGCACGGCCGGCCGCCAGGGCAAAGCTGCCTCCGGAGCCGATGGCCAGAATGCCGTCATCAGGCTCGATAATCTCTCCATTGCCGGAAATAAGAAGCAGCCCCTGATCATCCATCACGATCATCATCGCCTCCAGCTTGCGCAGAACGCGGTCTGATCTCCATTCCTTGGCAAGCTCTACGGCGGCCCGCTGCAGATTTCCATGATGCTCTTCCAGCTTGCCTTCGAATTTCTCGAATAAAGTGATCGCGTCCGCCACCGATCCGGCAAACCCGGCCACGACCTTCCCCCTGTAAAGTCTTCTGACTTTCCTCGCCTTGTTCTTCATGACCATGCTGTTGCCGAACGTGACCTGTCCGTCTCCCGCTATGGCCCCTTTGCCTTTATGACGAACGGCAAAAATCGTCGTCGCATGAAATTCGCTCATGCACTCACTCCCTTTAAATAATCCATCATACGCTCCTATCAAGCGCGCGGATGGGCACTGTTATAGATCGATTGCAGATGATCCTTGGTTACATGCGTATAAATCTGGGTCGTCGATAAATTGACGTGCCCCAGAAGCTCCTGCACCGTTCTCAAATCAGCTCCCGCCTCCAACATATGAGTGGCAAAGGAATGGCGGAACATGTGCGGACTTATGCTCTGTACGCCGGCTACCTGGGTAATATATTTATCCAGCATTCTGCGCACACTGCGGTCCGTCAGGCGGCCGCCGGCATAGTTGACGAACAGAGCGTCTTCATCGCCTGCTTTGACCAGCGCTTCCCTGGCCTGTTCCTTATACATCCGGATCGCATCCACCGCCGGTTCTCCGATTGGGACATACCGCTCCTTCGCCCCTTTGCCATAGACAAGGGCGATTCCATTGTCCAGATCTATGGAGGACAGGTCCAGCCGGACCAACTCGCTAACCCGGATTCCGCTAGCATAGAGCAGTTCCATAATCGCCCGGTCTCTGAGTCCGATCGGAGTGTCCGTATCCGGCGCTCCGAGAAGAGCTTCCATCTGCTCCACATAAAGGAACTTCGGCAGCTTCTTGTCCTGCTTGGGAGTTCTTATGTAGCTGAAAGGGCTGGACTCTACAAGCCCCTCCCTCAGCAAATAAGTATAAAATGTCCGCAATGCGGATAATTTGCGGGATACGCTTCGCTTCGCGTACTCCTGTTCATTCAGCTTGGCCAGAAACATCCGCACATTCAAATACGTCACGGTGGCCGGGCTGTCGATTTGCTGCTGCTCCAGAAAAAGCACGAATTGCTGCAAATCTTTGGCATAGTTGTTCAATGTATGCGGGGAAGCGTTCCTCTCCGCCTCCAGATATCGAAGGAAACCGTCCACCCACGCTTGCATTGTCATAACGTCAACCTCCGATATCAGAGCCTTTAAAGATACTAAACAGATACTATCGTATCACAGCTAAGCTTTTACTTACAAGCAACCAGGCCTGTTCTTTGCGAAAAATTCTGAATAGTTCGAATTGCACGTTCAGCTATTTTTTCGTACTTGGCTTTTTTGTTGCGGATTTTCTCATCCAGCGGCGGGAATAATCCGAAATTCACATTCATCGGTTGAAAATGCTTAAAGTCCGCCGTCGTAATATACTGAGCCATGCTGCCCAAGGCCGTCTCCAGGGGGAAAACAAGACAGTCCTCACCCTTTGCCATTCGACCGGCATTGATTCCCGCAATGAGACCGGATGCCGCCGATTCCACATAGCCTTCCACCCCGGTCATCTGCCCGGCGAAGAACAGATTGTCCCGGCGGACAAATTGATAAGTGTTCCGCAGCAGCTTCGGTGAATTGATGAAAGTGTTGCGGTGCATAACCCCATATCGGACAAACTCCGCCTGCTCCAGTCCGGGAATGAGCGAGAAGACCTTCTTCTGTTCCCCCCATTTCAAATGGGTCTGAAAACCGACCAGATTATACAGCGTTCCGGCTGCATTATCCTGCCTCAACTGCACGACCGCATAAGGCTGCTTGCCCGTACGCGGATCGACGAGCCCCACCGGCTTCATCGGGCCGAACAAAATCGTCTGCTTGCCCCTGCTAGCCATCACTTCGATAGGCATGCAGCCCTCGAAATAAATTTCCTTCTCAAACTCTTTGATCGGCGCCACCTCTGCCGTAACCAGCGCTTCATAGAAAGCTTCGAATTGCTCTTCATCCATCGGACAATTGATATAGGCGGCTTCCCCTTTGTCATACCGGGAAGCTATGAAGGCTTTATCCATATCGATGGAATCTTTCTCAACAATCGGTGCGGCTGCATCATAAAAGTATAAATATTCCTCTCCCATAAGCGACCGTAGATGCCCCGACAGATCCGGAGAAGTAAGCGGACCTGTGGCGACCACTGTTATTCCTTCCGGCAATGAGCTGATTTCTTCATTAACGACCTCAATCAGCGGATGATTGCGGAGCGTGGAGGTCACCTCTCCCGAAAACCCGTCCCGGTCCACCGCAAGCGCGCCGCCTGCCGGAACCGCATGCTTGTCCGCACTCGCCAGAATAAGCGAATCCAGGTTCCGCATCTCCTCCTTCAGCACGCCCACTGCGTTGGTCAATCCATTAGCCCGCAAAGAGTTGCTGCAGACCAGCTCGGCAAATTTATCGGTGATATGGGCCGGTGTTTTGCGGACCGGCCTCATTTCGTACAGTTTAACCGGAACTCCCTGGCGGGCAATTTGCCAAGCGGCCTCGCTGCCCGCTAGTCCTGCTCCGATGACAGTGACTGGTTTATCAATGGACATGATCCTAACCTCCTCCTAATTCCTTACGGTTCGCAGCACCCCGGAAAAGAAGACGAAAAACTAAGCTCCAGAGAACTTAGTTTCGCGCAAGACTTATTCCGGCACTTCCTCTTTAAAATCACATTGCACGCATTGGAGGTGCTGCCCGTTTTTTGTATTTTTTACAACGAGCATCGAGTCGCATTTCGGGCAATCGCGTCCCGCCGGCCGGTCCCAAGAGACGAAATCGCACTCCGGGTACCGGTTGCAACCATAAAAAATCCGGCCTTTCTTGCTGCGTCTTTCTACGATGTGGCCTTCCTTGCATTTGGGGCAAACTACTCCGATGTCCTTGACGATCGGCTTCGTATTCCGGCACTCCGGAAATCCGGAGCAGGCGAGAAACTTGCCGAACCGCCCCATTTTGTATACTAACGGCTTGCCGCATTTTTCACAAATTTCATCCGAGACCTCATCCTGAATCTCGACTTCCTTCATTTCCTCTTCGGCTACCTCCAGCCGCTTCTCGAAGGATTGGTAAAATTCGTCCAGAACCTTAACCCAATCCTCCTTCCCTTCTTCCACGTGGTCCAGCTCTTCCTCCATATTGGCCGTAAATTCTACATCCAATATTTCCGGGAAAAATTCCTCCATCAATTCAACGACCAATTCTCCCAGTTCTGTCGGAATGAACTTCTTGTCCTCGAGAGCTACATATCCTCTCTTCTGGATCGTTTCCAGTGTGGGGGCATAGGTGCTCGGACGCCCGATTCCCAACTCCTCCAGCGTCCTTACCAGCCGGGCTTCCGTATATCTAGGCGGCGGCTGCGTAAAATGCTGCTTCGGCTCGATTCCGACGCGTTCCACCACATCGTCCTTACGCAAAGGAGGCAGAAGCCGGTCTTCCTCTGTCGTCCCGTCGTCATTTCCTTCTACGTATACTTTCATGAAGCCCGGAAACTTCACTTTGGAGCCTACGGCGCGGAAAACCGCTTCGTTGGCTTGTATGTCCACAGTCATCGTATCCAATACGGCCGAGGTCATCTGGCTGGCGACAAACCGTTCCCAAATTAATTTATATAGGCGGTATTGGTCCCGGCTCAAATAAGACTTGATTTCGTCCGGAGAACGAAGGACGGAGCTTGGACGAATCGCCTCATGCGCGTCCTGGGCGCCGCTGTTTTTCTTAGTATAATTGCGTGGGCTTTCCGGAGCGTAAGCATCGCCGAACTTCCCCTGAATATATTCCTTAGCTTCTTCCTGGGCTACCGGGGATATCCGTGTGGAGTCCGTACGCATATACGTAATCAGACCGACCGTTCCTTCCTTGCCCAGCTCAATCCCTTCATATAGCTGCTGCGCGACGGACATCGTCTTGGCCGCTCGGAAATTCAGCTTGCGGGCCGCTTCCTGCTGGAGTGTACTTGTAATAAAAGGGGCGGAAGGATGACGCTGACGCTCCCTCTCCTTAACCTCCTTAACAACGAAGCTGGACTCCTCAATCATCTTCAGAATCCGGTTGACCTCTTCTTCGTTGCCAAGCTCCAGCTTTTCTCCGCCTATCCCGTAAAATTTGGCTTCGAAGGACTGCTTGCCGGCTTGCAGCATGGCCGTAATCGACCAATACTCCTCCGGAATGAACTCTCTAATCTCATTCTCCCGGTCATTGATCAGCTTGACGGCTACCGATTGAACCCTGCCGGCCGACAATCCCTTCTTGACCTTCTTCCATAGAAGCGGGCTGATTTTATAACCGACCAGGCGGTCAAGAATTCTTCTCGCTTGCTGGGCATTCACCAGGTCTTTATTGATCGGGCGCGGTGATTTGAAGGCATCTTTAACCGCTTGCTTCGTAATTTCGTTGAACACGACGCGGCATGGCTCGTTATCCGTTAACTCCAGATAATGCGCCAGATGCCAGGCAATCGCTTCCCCTTCCCGGTCAGGGTCCGCCGCCAGATAAATTTTCTTAACCTTCTTGCTGGCGTCCTTCAATTCCTTCAGCACGGAGCCCTTGCCGCGGATCGTTATATATTTCGGTTCAAAATTACGCTTGACTTCTACTCCGATCTGACTTTTGGGAAGATCACGGATATGGCCCATAGATGCTTTGACAATATATTTGCTGCCTAAATATTTACTGATCGTTTTCGCTTTTGCCGGTGATTCGACGATAACTAACGAATCTGCCATGCGCATCTTCCTCCCCTCTGTAAACAGGTTTATTATATGTGCTTTATCTCTTGCAGGCAATCTGATGATCTTGCCGCTATATTAATACATACGCCGAGCCTGCATGCTGTGCAATCTTTTTTTTCATTAGTAAAGATAACAGAATTGTATGCAAATGTCCAAAATTTGTTTCGCTTTGCTCCAAAAGATAGTCGATCGTCGTCGGTTCGAACGAAATGAGCCCAAGGATTCGCCGCTCTTCCTTCGTCAGCTCCGGTTCGGGTTTAGGAGAATCCGCAGGATGCAAAACGTTCTTTATATTGAAAAAGCCCTTATATTCTTCGAGCACATCTTTCGCGCAAACGACCATCTTGGCCCGGGTTTGAAGAAGCTCGTTGGTGCCCTGGCTCTTGGGAGAGAAGATCGGACCGGGAACGGCAAACAAATCCCTGGACTCGTCCAAAGCCATATCGGCCGTAATCAACGATCCGCTATTCTGAGCCGCCTCTACTACTAGAGTGCCCAAACTTATGCCGGCAATTACCCGATTGCGCAGCGGAAATAATCCGGGATGATGGATGATGCCCGGGAAATACTCGGACAGCACGACCCCCTCTTCCTCTATTCTCTTGAACAATTTAAGATTTTCAGGGGGATAAACCCGGTCAATCGAGGTGCCCAGGATGGCGATCGTCTTAGCCTTCCCTTCCAACGCCCCGAGGTGGGCTGCGCTGTCGATTCCTCTGGCCAGTCCGCTGACAATGCTCAATCCCGCCTCGGACAAATGATAAGCCAGCTCGGTTGCTGCCCTTCTACCGTACGCGGTCGGAGTCCGGCTGCCTACAATCGCCAGGGAATGATAATTCTCCAGCAGCTTCAAATTTCCTTTGGCATACAGCACCCAGGGCGGGCGTGAACTATGCCTCAGCCTGTATGGATAAGCTTCATCATATAATGTCAATACATGTATGTTCTCCTTGCGGTACCACTCCAGTCTGGACGCTATCCGCTCCTGAGTCAAGCCCCTCCTTATACTCTCTACCCGATCCCTGCGAATTCCGGCCTCCCTCCACTCCATATCTCCCCATTCCAGCAGCTCGACTAAATTTTGAGTTTTAATAATCAGTTTTTCGATCGTCTCCCAACCGATTCCTTTCAGTTCATGAAGCCCTAACAAGATCGATTTATTATCCAATGCCGGTTCCTCCTTGTGCTTATAAATGAAAAAAGCAACCCGTCAAATCCATATAGGAAATGAAAGGTTGCTTACCTTCATAATTATTTATTCAGTTTGCTCTTATTTTTTAGTGATGCATTTCTCCAGCAGTCCTTTTTCCTCCAGGACGCTCACCAGTGTGGATCCCATCTCCGCAGGAGTAGGAGCCACTTTAATTCCGCAGCTTTCCAGAGTTGCCACTTTCTCTGCAGCCGTTCCCTTGCCTCCGGATATAATAGCGCCGGCATGACCCATCCGCTTGCCTTCCGGAGCGGTCTTACCGCCGATAAATCCGACAACGGGCTTCGTCATATTCTTTTTGATCCACTCGGCCGCTTCTTCTTCCGCCGTTCCGCCGATCTCACCGATCATGATGACGGCATAAGTGTCCGGGTCTTCGTTAAATCTCTTAAGAACATCGATAAATTCCGAGCCTTTAACCGGATCTCCGCCGATCCCTACGGCAGAGGATTGGCCGATGCCGCGGGTAGTTAACTGATGAACGGCTTCGTAGGTGAGCGTTCCGCTGCGGGAAACGACTCCGACATGGCCTGGAGTATGGATATATCCCGGCATAATGCCGATTTTGCATTCACCCGGAGTAATGACACCGGGGCAGTTAGGACCGATCAGCACGGTACGCTTGCCTTCCATGTATCTCTTGACTTTAACCATGTCGAGCACGGGAATTCCTTCAGTGATACATATGACGAGATCCAGATCGGCGTCAACGGCTTCCATGATCGAATCCGCTGCGAAAGCCGGGGGAACATAAATAACGGATGTATTGGCTCCGGTAGCTTCTACCGCTTCACGCACCGTGTTGAACACGGGGAGCTTGACCGTGCTGCCGTTCTCCAGCTCAAACTCTACTTCCGTACCGCCCTTGCCGGGAGTAGTCCCTCCCACTACTTGAGTTCCGTAGTCAAGCGCGCCTTTGGTATGATATCTACCCTGGGAACCGGTAATCCCTTGAGTAATGACCTTTGTGTTTTTATTAACTAAAATACTCACGTCGCTTCACATCCTTTACTTTTTTCCGTTCATTTTATATAAGGGGTGCTGCTTACAAATTTTTGACTTGCTCTACAATCTTCTGAGCGCCGTCCGCCATCGAGTCGGCAGCGATAATATTCAAGCCGGATTCGTTCAGAAGCTTCTTCCCGAGCTCCACATTGGTTCCTTCCAAGCGCACGACAAGAGGACGGTCCAAACCTACCTGCTTGGCCGCTTCTACAACTCCCTCGGCGATTACATCACAGCGCATGATGCCGCCAAAAATGTTAACGAAGATCCCTTTGACCTTCTCATCGGACAGGATGATCTTGAACGCTTCGGTTACTTTCTCCGTGGTGGCGCCGCCCCCTACATCGAGGAAGTTGGCCGGTTCGCCGCCGTAATATTTGATGATATCCATCGTTGCCATAGCCAGGCCGGCTCCGTTAACCATACATCCGATGTTTCCGTCCAGAGCGATGTAGCTCAGGTCGAATTTGGAGGCTTCGATTTCCTTCGGATCTTCTTCTTCCAAATCGCGAAGCTCCAGGATGTCTTTATGACGATACAATGCGTTGGAGTCGAAGTTCAGCTTGGCATCCAGCGCCATAACGTTTCCGTCTCCGGTTACGACGAGCGGGTTGATTTCCGCAATGGAGCAGTCCTTATCTACAAATGCCGTGTACAACGCCATCATGAATTTAACGGCCTTGTTAACCAGTTCGTTCGGAATATTGATCGCGAATGCCAGTCTGCGAGCCTGGAACGGCTGCAATCCGATAACCGGATCGATCACTTCTTTGAAAATTTTCTCCGGGGTTCTGGCGGCCACCTCTTCAATCTCCATGCCGCCTTCTTCCGATGCCATCATGACGACCCGGCCGGTGCCGCGGTCTACAACTACGCCTACGTAGTATTCTTTCTTAATATCGCAACCCTGCTCAATCAGCAGGCGTTTAACCTCTTTACCTTCCGGACCGGTCTGGTGGGTGACGAGAATTTTACCGAGAATTTCGTCAGCATATGTACGCACTTCGTCCAGATTTTTGGCCACCTTGACTCCGCCGGCCTTCCCTCTTCCGCCAGCATGGATTTGGGCTTTGACAACCACAACAGGGGTTCCCAGCTGCTTGGCAGCTTCAACCGCTTCATCCACGGAAAAAGCGACTCTTCCTTCCGGAACGGTCACTCCATATTGTCTCAGGACTTCTTTGCCTTGATACTCATGGATATTCATTCTTACTTCCTCCTATCAGTGTCTTCAATGGCGCTTCGAAACCAAGCTTCGAAACCAATGGATTTCAGCCAACTAGAATAGATATTATCAGAACGAAAAAAATCTATTCAATCGGCAGTATCGCACCGCTCGACAAGCCCTATCTATTGTACCACTTTTTTTCGCTAGTTTCCTCTACTTTTCTTAATTATTTAACATTAATTTCTCATATACTTCCCGATATTGGTGAAAGGTGGCGATTTTTCTAATTGCTCGGGAAATAGGAACACTGCATGCCAGCGAAGGAAACTGCTCGCAAGCCCCCCTTACGCGAATGGAGCCGCCGAACCGCATGGAAATGGCCCGACGGCGTAACAAAAAGAGCGCCGCTTTCCGGGAAAGCAAGCGCTGGCCGGTTCTACATTAACTATAAGTAGGCTGGATGGAGACGGCTGACCTCGGCTCTCTCTCCGCCTGCTTCACGAATCTCATTTCATTCCCCGAGAAATGGCAAACCAGGCATTGAATTTCCGGCTCCCCCGGTTGAAGCGGCGCTTCCTCCGCCATTTCCGTAACTTCCCCGGTAACGGCATCCTTGATAAAGGACTGTGTGTATCTCGTAATCACGCTGAATTTAACCCGGTTCGAGCGGCAATTCGGGCAGAAATACGGTTTGTTTTCCATAGTCCAATCACCTCAGGAGTAGTATGACTCATTTTTTCTAAAATTATGAAACAGAGGCAGGATTTTTCCCGCGGATGGAGAACGTTATAATGGTGAAGAGTTTATCAGTGATGACGCGCATCGGCATGGAAGTCATATGCGGAATAATATAATTATATATTGGTTATAAGGAAGCACCTTTTTCCAATGGGGGACGACAGCGGATCAAGAACCGGGGACTCCCCTCCCTAATCATGGAAGGAGTGTGCTTATTTATGTTTGGCAAAGTTCGCAGCGCTTGCGTTAACGGCATTGAAGGAAAATTGATTGAAGTGGAAATCGACATCAGCAGCGGATTGCCCCAGGTCAGTCTCGTCGGCCTGCCAGATGCTGCGGTCAAGGAATCCGCCGAGCGGGTCCGCGCCGCGGTTAAAAACTGCGGCTTCAAGTTCCCGATGGAGCGGATTACGATCAATCTCGCCCCCGCCGATCTGCGTAAGGAGGGAGCGTCCTTCGACCTGGCCATCGCCGTCTGCCTGCTGCTGACCAGCGGACAACTGACGGGGGAACCGTGGAGCGAAGCCCTGATTATTGGAGAGCTGGCTTTGGACGGCAGCGTGCGTCCGGTCCCCGGTGTGCTCTCGATGGTTCATCATGCCCGCACCATGGGGATTCCCAAGATCGTCGTCCCTCTGCAAAATGCCAAAGAAGCCATGCTGGTCGAAGGAATGGATGTCTATGCCATCGCCCATTTACGGGACGTAACGCAAATAGGACGGCATTTGATTAATGATGTTAATCATTTATATCATTTACTAAATAAACCGGGCGGAGATTCGCCGTCGACCGAATCTGACTCCGCCGATATAGGGACAGGGCTGGATTATGCCGATGTAACCGGACAACAGCATGTGAAACGAGCTCTCGTCATCGCCGCGGCGGGCATGCATAACATTATGCTGATCGGCCCTCCCGGCACCGGAAAGACGATGCTGGTCCGCAGACTGCCTACCATTATGCCGGATATGGAGGAGAACGAGGCGCTGGAGGTGACGAAAATCTACAGCGTCTCGGGCCTGCTGCGCGGACGGGCTCAATTGATGACGTCCCGCCCCTTCCGTTCTCCCCACCATACGATCTCTGCGGGAGGGATGGCCGGTGGAGGGACGATACCGAAGCCCGGAGAGGTCAGCCTGGCTCATCGCGGCATTTTGTTTCTCGATGAGTTTCCCGAATTTTCCCGAAATGCGCTCGAGGTGCTCAGGCAGCCGCTCGAGGACAATCAGGTGACGATTAGCCGGGCCCGGGCCGTCTACACGTTCCCCGCCAATTTTATGCTGGCGGCATCGATGAACCCATGCCCTTGCGGATTTTTCGGAGCCGAAACCTTCACCTCTCCATGCACCTGTTCACCGCTCAAAATCAATCAGTACCGGTCCCGTATTTCCGGACCGCTGCTGGATCGCATTGACCTGCACGTTGAGGTGCCGCGTATGGAATACCGACTGTTCGGACAGGAGGCTTCATCGTTGTCCTCCGCCGAGATGAAGGAGTCGGTCATCAGAGCCCAGTCGATTCAACAGGCGAGATACCGGGGGACGGGAATCCGCTTTAACGGTGAGCTGGCAGGCAAGCTGCTGCGCCGTCACGCCCGGCTCAAGCCCGAGGCCGATCAGCTCCTTCACAGCACCTTCGATACGCTAGCCTTAAGTGCCCGCGCTTACGACCGGATCCTGAAGTTGGCCCGCACGATTGCGGATTTGGAAGGCTCTCGCGATATCGAGATCGCCCATCTGGCTGAAGCGATTCAATATCGCACCCTGGACCGGAAGACGGTTCAGTAATGCGCACTTTCCATTGACCAGCTACAATTCACTTGAATTAGCTACACAAAAGAGGCTGTCGATTAATGGTGTAGAACTAAGATCATGTGAGAAACCTGCACGGTTTGGTTATAACGGACCCCAGAGACCTTAATCGATCCAGAAGGGCCTTTCGGTAACTTTGGACTGAGACGACCTTATTCCCAAGAAACGCACGCGAAAGTAGGAGAATTCTATGAAATAAGCGCATCTGTGTCTGTAAGTCTAAAA
Organism: Paenibacillus sp. 32O-W; assembly: GCF_007679495.1. GTDB lineage: Bacteria > Bacillota > Bacilli > Paenibacillales > NBRC-103111 > Paenibacillus_L > Paenibacillus_L residui. Next base: position 100,508 of record NZ_VEGP01000005.1, read on the forward strand.
AAACCGCCTACTTTGACGTAATAGGGTCTCTCAGGTCCGTCCCTACATTCGCTGTTATCCATTACCAGTTTAATTGATGCTACACCAATTCACTTTTCACTATTACAATCATCCTATCCTTCGCCTTTGCCACAATGAATCGACAGCTACCAAAATACAGTTTGCCCCAATGCCGATGACACGGCACTATCTGCGCGCAAGCGAATTTTAATTTTTTTGAAATCCAATCATTGACTTTCGTTAAAAAATATGTTAAGGTTATTCCTGTTTGCATTAACCCTCAGAAGTTCCTCAGTTAAATAATTTCCTCCATCCATTTGTTCAAATTCCAATAACCCTGAAGAATTTGTTATGATGTATCGCTAATTCACACTGGCGCGATCAAGGAGTCGCAAGGATGAAAGAGAGGTAGGGCTTTCATTGTTTTAGTAGTACAGAAATGGTTTCTCTCGTTATTTGCAATTGGAACTTTATTGCTGTCGCTCGGTCTAGATAATTCAGTAGCGGCAAGCGGCAGCATGGGTTATCATTTTTGATAGCTCGCCTATTTTGTCTAAATTTCCCCATAGATCAGATACCCATGTATGCTCTATATATCTGCTTCGTTTTTTTCGCATACCTATCTTTCGGGATCGTCCGGGCATTCCACACCCAGAAATTCACTGATTCGCATCTCCTGAAACAACTCCAGCAATTCCTGAACCCTATACTCCTCCGGATAGTCACCATCCGCATAGTCCATTCGAAGCTCCGCATCGATCGAAGATGCGCTTAAATATTCCATAAGCCGGCGGCATGCCAAGTAATCTTCCACCCGGCTGAGATCGTATTTTAATTCCGTATTTCGCGCCTCGGTTATTATATCGGAGGATGGCGTGTCGGCAGTCTCCGGCCATTCATTACATCGGACGGTTAAAATCGGCCCCTTTTCCAAAAACATTTCGGTCTCGGTGTTTCTGCTTATGCCTTCCCACCTGTCCATTGCATTCCACAGCATATCCTCGCTAATGTCCTCGAACTCTCCTTCCCCGGTCTGCTCCATAAAATCGAGAGATAACCCCAATTTGTTCGCATCCCGGATAAACTGCAGCAGCTTGTCCTTCTCCTCTTCATCGTGAATATCCAGCGTAAGGATGATTTTATAAGACTGCAGCCTTTCTTTGATTTCCGACAGACCAAGAGCAGTGTATCTTCTAACAAATTGAAGTGCCTTTACCGGGCTGTCGTTCAGCCTGACTTTAATCCCAATCAACATTTTCCGCATCTCCTAATCCATTTATATTGTTACTTTACAAAAGACTGCGCTGCTGGAAAAATTCGCTTCCGCAGATACCGGCCCACTGAAAAGAAAGGATGCTCTTCCGACACAATTCCGTTACAATAGTAGATAATCATCCCTTATTATACACATGCTTATCTGCTAGGAGTGGAGAGAATGTCTATTCAAACCGGCCGTTTCCTTAAAATAGACGGATGGCTGGAGCTAGGTTCGGAACAATCCGGTCTGCAGTTCCGCCATGAATTCGAACAATTTTTGCAAGCCGGAGGGTGGCTTTTTGCCGGCAAAGTGGAAGAGTGCGAACGGAAGCCTTTCGAGTCAGAAGCCGCGAATATACAGGCATTGCTGCAAGAGAACGAACAAATGAAAAAAGAGCTGGAAAGACTGCGCAGCACACGCCGTCCCCAAGCCCAGAAGATGTCCAGCAAGTTAAGAGATGCCCTGAGAGAATAGCAATCCCGGGTATCCGTTCTGGCTCCACAAGTGATCGTTATCTATTAAAAAGCACCGCGCAGGTGCTCCAGCCTCTTCGTTCTCCCCTGTAAATCCATGTAAACCGAAACGACATCAAAACGGACGGAAGCCTCGTTCAGTTGATGAATATGCAGGTACACCTGTGCCGTATCCCTGACTTGCTTCTGTTTCCTGGCATTCACCGATTCCTGCGGGCTCCCGAAGGTACCGGTCATTCTTCTTGTCCTTACTTCGACAAAAACAAGGACAGTTCCATCCCAAGCTACAATGTCCAATTCCCCGGTGCGGCATTTCCAATTGCGATGAACAATACGATAATTTTGCATGGTCAAAAAAGCTTCCGCCTGCCGCTCACCCCGGCGTCCCAGTTCCTTGCGGCTATCCTTACCGGGAACGCTCATCGGATACCCGCTTGTTCCCCTGCCCATTGATCGGAACGGTAGACGAAAGTCAATATTTCGGCAACCAATTGATATAAATCGGGCGGGATTTGCTGCTCCAGGTCCAGCTGGGACAGAACCTCAACCAACGACGCATTCTCTTGGACCGGAACCCCATACTCTCTGGCCTTCTGCAAAATGGTCTCCGCCACCTCGCCCTTTCCTTTGGCCACGACGACCGGGGCCGCTATTTGGTCGGGAGAGTATCGTAAAGCGACTGCTTTCTTCGGTGTATGGCTGTTGGAAGAATTCATATCCGCAGATCGACTCCTTTGTACGGTTTAGTATCATACAGAGACAGTCCCCCGTCCTCCCCCGAAGCAGCGTGGTTTTGGCCTGCTTTTTTGTCCGGGAAGGGCAGTGATCGAATGGATACAAAAGGATATCCCTGCGCCTCCAGCCTGTCCGCCACTTCTTGGCGAAACGGCTCAATGGCCTTCTCCATCCCCGAATAATCGCTATGTACGACAATGTTCACGATACGATCAGTCACTTGAACATCGACAATGGTCGGCCCGAGGTAGGCCATTCTCAAATCGAAAAGCAGTCGGCAGTTAGAGGAATCCATCTCCCCCTGCTTTCCTTTCCGGGTCTGGATGTGGACCGCCGCTGTTTGCTCACCGGAGACATGGAACAACGGGACCGTCATCGTCACATGGGTAAACATGGACGATCTGTCAGCGGCCAGCAACAGCTGCTGGCCGGTAATTTGCTGCAGCGTCTGCTGGACCGCTTCTCGGAGGGCCGGCGGGAGGTCATCGGCCGCGGACAACTGAAGGAGCGCTCCCTTCAGCGACTGAGACGCTTCAGCGGCCCGGTCCGGGACCGCTCCGGCCGCCGCCGGGTCTGGCCCGGGCGCGGCAGGCGCAGGCTGCCCCGCAGCGGGAGCCGTCCGGCCGCCGGCGGCTGGATCGGGCGAGCTCTTGGCAGCCTGCTGCAGCAGGCTGCGCTCGTAATCGAGCCCGATCGCCTTCAGCAGCCGGAGCACCCACGACGGCTCGCCCGATGGCGCGGTGCCCGGAGCAGCGGCGGCAGCCGGCGGCACCTGCCCTGCCGCGACGGCCGGCTCCGCTGCGGCGTTCGGGCCGACGGCGCGGTCAACCGGCGCCTGTGCCGACGCGGGCAGCGCCTGCGGTGCGGCAGCGGCCTGTGCCGGCTGCCCTGCGGGCGCCTCCGCGGGCACCGGGCCCGCTGCGCCCGCCACGGCTGCGCGGGGCACCGCGCCAGCCGGCGCGGCGCTGGCCTGGCCGGGCGCTGCGCCGGAGGCAGCCTGCCCGGCAGCAGCCGGGGGCTGCAGCGCTGGCGCAGGCGCGGGCGCCGGCCCGCCCGGTACTGCTGCCGCGGCGCCGGCTCCTTCGCCTCCAGCCGGGGCTGCACCCGGGTTGGAGGCGGCCGGGAGGGCTGCGGTGACCGGCGCAGTAATGGCGGGCGCTGCAGCGGACGCAGGCAGACGTGCAGCGCCCAGAGCGATGACGCCCTCGGTGGCGCGCAGCGCCTGGTTCAGCAGTTGGCGCAGCTCCGGACGCAGGATGTCCTGCCCTTCCAGACTATGCTTAAGCTGGGCCGCCAACTGCTGCAGTCCTTCGTGCGGCGGCTTGCCGAACAGCGCCTGGTGAAGGGCCGTCACATTAGTCTCCGTTAGCGGCAATCCCCGCTTAACGGCCAGCATCGCCGCCTGGCTCCACTCTTCCGCCGGCATTCCCGCAGGCATCCTCGCTATCATGGCTGACAATGACGATACATTCTCTCTCGTCAACGGCACGGATGACTGCTGCATCCATAGGAGAAGCTGACGATTGGACACGGTATCCTTCAATCCAAATTCCTTTAACATTTCCAACAGGGGAGCTTCCGGTAGAAGAGTCCCGACACCCTGAACAGGCTTCAGTCGGATCTGGCCGGCTCTGGTTTCAGCCAATACTTGAAGGAAAGTCGATTCCCCCTGTTGTAATGGAGTCTCGAGTCTGGCTCTCAGCTTGACACCGCCGATCATGAGCATCGCTTCTTGGTCGGCAAGCAGCTGAAGCACGGTTCCTCTCACAATTTGCCCGGCTTTCAGCTCCAGTGCCTTGCCTTCAGTAGCCCTGGCTTCACCAATCCACTGACGCAGCAAATGGCCGATATTCACCGTTATCCCCCCCTTACTGACCTTAATCCGGAGCAATTTCGCTTCAATGTCAATTCATAATATAGTTATCGGCATAAATCCGGTAATATTGAACGGAGCCCTGTAAAAATACCCCACAAACATACATGACCTGTCGGTCGCATTTAACGCATTAATTTTTCGTACAACGGTGATGCGTAACCTTCGAAGCATATTCCGTCCGCTCTCCAACCGGAGGCGGCGTCAAAACCTTTCTCTAAACGCGGTTGATCTTCTTGCTTTTCTTCGATAAAGGTTTAAATAGTACTTTGCGGGAAGCCCTGTTAAAAACCCCAACAAAGTCACGCCCTAACCTTCGAAACGTATTCCAGATGCTTCGCGTGGAGCCCCTGAAGATGAATAAATAGGGATATTAAAATAAAAATTGCTCCTGAACATTTAGAAGCTTGCCGAGAAATGATTTACGATGCATGGGACACGGACCATATTCGAGGATGGCTTCCCGATGCTGTTTGGTGGCATATCCTTTATGTATAGCAATTCCGTATTCGGGAAAATCGGTGTCCCAATGAAGACACATCCTGTCGCGGGTGACCTTGGCCACAATGGAGGCGGCCGCTATGGACTGGCTTAATGCATCCCCGTGAATAATCGAGAGCTGCTTAATATCGCAATCTATTTTCTCCGCATCGATTAGCAAATGATCCGGCTGGACGTCAAGCTGCTCCACCGCCTTCTTCATCGCCAACCTTGCCGCTTGCTTGATATTGATTTTGTCAATCGTCGCTGAATCCACCTGGCCTATGCCAACGGCCAAGGCGCATTCCATAATTTCTTCATAAAGCCGCTCTCTTTTGCTAGCGGTCAGCTTTTTGGAATCATTAATTTCTTCTATAATTCGACCGGGGGGAAGAATGACCGCTGCGGCCACTACATCGCCGAACAAACAGCCCCTCCCTACCTCATCCACGCCGGCAATCAGCCGGAAATGCTGATCCCAAAGCGCTTGTTCATACTCAAGCATCCGACTCCCTCCTCTCGACCATTATACCTTGTCCCTCCTTTTATGCGCTACATACTCGTTCAAACTCGGCTATGTAAACTCATTTGATTTTTAAGTTATATGTTGACCTCCGCCATGCGATGCCAAACACCGCACGGTACGAAGAGCCCCCCATTCCGGCGTTTCATATAAAGCCTAAACCGTCATTCATAGTCCTCTCTTTTTTAAAATATAAAGTATAAGTTTTCATCTATACCTGTTCTTACCACATTAGAAAGTTTAAGTTCATTAAAACATTAAAAATGGAACAACTTTCTAATTGGCGATAAAAACATCCTTTAAACGCGGTCGCTCATCCATGAAATACTCCGATAGTAGTTTTTCTCATATTTCATCGGTAAACGCGCACGTCCTAAGGACGGCGATAGCCGTTTATCCTTGTATCCATCATCAAAGAAAGAGGCACAGCTTAAGAGCTGTGCCTCTTTCTACCGGGAAATACATCATTATTCGCCGGGATGCTCCAGACTGATCCGCCCCAGTTTGCCGTCCCGCAAATCTCTGAGAAACAGAGCCGATGCCTTCTCCAGGTTGACGGTTCCTCCGCTCTGCAGGCATCCTCTGCGGCGGCCGATCATTTCCATCACTTCGATCACCGGTTCCGGCTCCGTTAGATCCCCCGGGAGGCTTTCCAGCTGGTACCGTTCGCAAAGCGCCTGCGGGTAATGCGGAACCATATAACGAATGACGTGAAAAGCGACATCTTCCGGATGAATGACTTCATCCTTGATGGAGCCTATCGCCGCCAGCCGGACCCCGACCTGCTGGTCTTCGAACTTCGGCCACAGAATACCGGGCGTGTCCAGCAGCTCCAATTCTCCTGCAATGCGAATCCACTGCTGGCCCTTGGTTACCCCCGGGCGGTCCCCGGTAATCGCCGCCTTGCGTCCAGCGAGCCGGTTAATCAAAGTTGATTTGCCGACATTAGGGATACCGACGATCAGCGCACGGATCGGTCTCGGCTTCATTCCTTTGCGAATTTGGGCCTCCAGCCGATCCTTAAGCAGATGCTTACAGCGGGGAATGATTTCTTTCACGTTCGTGCCCGAAATGGAATCGATCGGAAGCGCGTCCACGCCGTCCCGCTTCAGCCTTTGCACCCATTCGGCTGTTACTGCCGGATCTGCCAAGTCCGCTTTGTTCAGCAGAATCAGCCTCGGCTTGTTTCCGAGAATTTCATCAATCATCGGGTTGCGGCTCGAGATCGGGATTCGGGCATCCATCAGTTCAATGGCGAGATCGATCAATTTCAGCTTGTCCTGAATTTGCCGTCTCGCTCTGGTCATATGTCCAGGAAACCATTGAATGGTCACAGGATCACCTCATTTTTTTCGCGCGGCCATGCCTTTACTTATGACTCACTACACTGATTTTGGAGAGCGGCCAGAAGATAACATCGGCCCGGCCAACCACCTTGTCATACGGTACCGGACCTACCATAGGTGCCCGGCTGTCCTGACTGTTCGGACGGTTGTCGCCCATTACGAAGATATGGCCTTCCGGAACGGTCATCTCCGCAAAATCCGAATTGTAGTCATCGCCATTCTGGAGTTCTCTGGCAACCGCTTCCTGAATATATGGCTCCTTAAGTTCTTCATTATTGACATAAACTTTGTTGTTTTCAATCTTGACGGTTTCTCCAGGCAGCGCAATCACCCGCTTAATATAATCCCTGCCCTGCGGTGCGTGAAAAACAATCACTTCGCCCCGCTGCGGCTTGCGTATGCTGTAGATGATTTTGTTGACGATCAGCCTCTCTCCGGTTTCGAAATTGGGCTGCATGGAAGGGCCCTCCACAATAAACGGAGTGAAAATAAACCAGCGGATCAACAACACGAGAACCGCAGCAATGATCAGCGCCTTTGCCCATTCCCAAATTTCACTCTTTACCGGAGTAGGGTGATCGGAGGTTTGTTCTTGTTCCACGATCCGACACCCGCTTTCTGTAATTCATTCCGATTTTCAGGAGAGGGTCTGTCTGGACGGCCCCCGTTACATTAATCATGTATTTCCCTAATCCTAATTAAGATCCGCATGCTTCCACAACCAAGTGGTTAAAAATAACTCCACTAATTGACGCATCGCCTTCGAAGCGTATTCGTTAACCAAAAGCTCCTGTTGAACCTTTCGAAGAGGCTTCTTCCAAATCCATCCTTATCGGAAGCTTGTCATGCCAATATGAATCTTTATGTACTTCATATTAACGCTGTAATGAACTTAAAGATTCCTATATGGTAAACGAAAAGGGGCTTGATAGCAAGCCCCCTCTACTGTTCTTATCGAATTTCCTTAATTCTGGCGGCTTTTCCGCGAAGTTTGCGCAGGTAGTAAAGCTTAGCGCGACGTACTTTTCCTCGGCGTGCCACTTCGATTCTATCGATTTTCGGAGTATGCAGAGGGAAGGTCCTTTCCACTCCGACACCATACGAAATTTTGCGGACTGTGAATGTTTCGCTAATTCCGCCGCCGCGTCTCTTAATAACGACACCTTCAAAAAGCTGAATCCGTTCGCGGGAACCCTCGATAACTTTAACGTATACCTTTAGCGTATCCCCAGGACGGAAACTTGGAATGTCTGTACGCAGCTGCTCTTTCGTAATTTCCTGAATAATATTCATCTAAACTCCTCCTTCCACACAGATGTTCATACCGCAACTTATTTTCTGATTAATGCCGTTACGCGGTAGAGGACCATCTTGATAAAGAAAACCACAACAGAAGATATTCTACCATATCCAACCACAGAATTCAACACAATGAAGTGTATTGCAGCCAAATAGAATTAGAATCGGTGCGGAAGCTGAAATTGAGGCAATCCCGTTTTAAATTCCCCGTCTTCCCGCACTCGCTGTGTCAGCCTTTGACCGCGCTGGAATAAGCTCCTTGAATAAAGTACCTTTGGAAGAAGACGAATACGGCCAGGATAGGAATCAAAGCAACCATCGTTCCGGCAGCAACCAGACGGGTATTGGTTACGAACGTTCCTTTCAATTTATAAAGTCCGATCGTCAGCGGGTAGAGCTTCTCATTTTCAAGAACCAGATATGGCCACAAGAAGTTGTTCCAGGAGCCAATGAAGCTCAATATCCCGAGAGTAGCCATCATTGGCAGCACCATCGGCATCAGGACTGACATCCAGATCCGCCATACACTGGCTCCGTCCATAATTGCGGATTCTTCAATTTCTTTCGGAATCCCAAGAAAGGCCTGCCTCATCAGGAAAATTCCGAAGGCGGATACCGCTCCCGGTATAATAACTCCCGCAAAGCTTCCAATTAGGTTCAGCTTATTCAGAATGAGGTAAACCGGAATCATCGTTACTTCTCCGGGAATCATCATCGTGGCGATAATCAACAGAAAGATGAAGTTCCTGCCTTTAAACCTCATTCTGGCTAGCGGAAACGCAGCCAAGGAACAGAAAATCAGCGGAAGTAGAACCCCGAAGAATGCCAGAACGATACTGTTCCATAAATATAGGGGGATGGGAAGGGAATTCCACACGGTCAAGTAATTTTCAAAGGTAAAGTTCTCGGGAATCAGCTTTGGCGGCATAGAAAAAATGGTTTCGTTCTGCCCTTTCAGCGAAGTCGAAAGCGTCCACAAGAAAGGAACGATCGTAATAATAGCCAGCAAAGTGAGAAAAAAATATGAAACCAGAGTATGAATAAATCTGCGTTTGGAAATTTTAGGTTTGGCCATGACGGATCAATCCTCCTTCTCTAACATGCTTCTGTTAATGATGGACAAGATCAGGATGACAGCAAACAGGATGAAAGAGATCGCACTGGCATAACCCATTTCCAAGTTGACAAACGCTTTCTCGAATACCATATAAACGACTGTAGTGGAGGCTTTGAGCGGGCCGCCCTCAGTCATAGTCAGCATCAGCGTAAATTCCTTAAAGGCGGACATCGTAGACATGACCGCAACGAAGAAAATAATCGGCCGCAGCAGAGGCAGAGTAATGGAAAAATGCTTGCGAAAGAATCCGGCCCCGTCCAATTCGGCCGCTTCGTACAAATCCTGGGAAACGGATTGCAGACCCGCTAAATAAAACAGCATATAATATCCGAGCCCTTGCCAGATGGTCACAATAGCCAGACTGGGCATAACCATGTTTTTGCTGGTCAGCCATTTCACAGGATCTAACCCGAACAGGCTCAAAATATAGTTAAAGATACCATCGCTTTGGAACATCCATTGCCACAGAAATGCGGTAACGACTACCGAGACCAGAACAGGGAAATAGAAAACCAGCCGGTATATTTTAATTCCGATCAATGCCTGGTTCACTAGGATTGCGACAAAAATCGGAAAGATAATCAAAGCCGGTGTTACTAAAATCCAATAGTAGAACGTGTTCTTCATCGCATTCCAGAAATTAGCGTCTTTGAAAGCGGCGATATAGTTATCCACCCCTACCCATTGGGTAGGCTGAAAAATATTATAAGTGGTAAAACTCAAGAAAAAGGCCATAATAGCGGGAAGCAGGCTGAAGGTGAACAACAATAATAAGGTTGGGGTTAAGAAAAACCATGCATGTCTTGTTTTGTACATTAGGACACCTCCGGAAAAGATTCATCTAGCTGTGCCAAGCACAGCTAGATGAACAAAACTGCTCTTATTGGTTTAACAAACGGTTCACTTCAGCCTCCGCATCCGCAACTGCTTGAGCGGGATCTTTTCCTTCCAGCAATACTCTGTGGAACTCTTCGTTGATCGTTTTGTTAATCTGGCTTACATTTTCTACAGGCGCCAGCATATCAACGGATTTTTCAAGCTGCTGCGCTGCAAGGAATCTGCCTCTTTCCGAAGGATCTTCGGAATTCTCTCCCTCAGTAAAGAATGGATCTTTAGCCGCTTCTTTAACGGAAGGAAGAATAGCGACAATTTTGGCGAAGGCCAGTTGGTTCTCGGCATTCGTAATAAATTGAGCGAATTTGGCCGCTTCTTCCTTATGTTTGCTCTTCTCGGAAACGGCAATATTCATAATGGCAACGTGAGATTCTCCTGTGGAGCCTACCAAGTTGGTAGCCGCTGCGGATTTATTATATACTTCTGGAGACAAGTCATTGATTTGGCGGAACAATTGCGGTCCGGTTTGCCAGAAGGCTAATTTTTCCTGAGCGTACCATTCCGGAATTTTAGCTTGTCCCAACAAAATTTCTTCAGGAATTAATCCTGCGTCATATCTTTCTTTAAATTTCTTGAAAATCTCTACTGTCTCCGGTTTGTTGAAGGCGGCCGATTTGAAATCGTCGCTGACGATGTTGATACCGTATCTAGGCAGGTATAAATGAATATCTTTAATGGAATGTCCATAGAACCCGGTAACTTCTTTAATGGCCGCAGACATTTCCCATGCTTCCTCTTCCGTTGCCGGCGGATGATCAAATCCAGCCTTGGCCAGCAGTTCTTTGTTATAAAGAATAACGGCATTGGAGAGATACCATGGCAGTGCGTAGGTAACTCCTTCGAATTGCCCGGAAGTCCATACTCCTTCGAAGAAGTCTTTCTTCGCATCCGGCAGCAGTTCGTCAATATTCGCTACTGCACCGAGCGCCGACAGCTTCTTCAAGAAATCCGTGTTCAGGTTGAGCACGTCCGCAAGCTGCCCGGAAGCGGCTGCAGTAAGCGTTCTTTGTTCCACATTATCGAACGGAATATCCTGCCATTCAACCTTGACTCCCGGATTTTGTTCCTCGAATGCTTTGATAACCCCATTGATGTAGTCATCGAAGGTCGGGCTTAGCGAAATCGTCCAAAACGTTATCTTTTTCTCACCGGCTGCCGCTCCCTTGTCCCCGTCTCCCGGTTTCGAAGAACCTTCTCCTCCGCCACCGCCGCCGCAAGCGCTAACAAGCATGACGAGTGCAAGCAACATTACGAGCCATTTTCCCTTTTTTAATACCAACACTGTTTCCCCCTTTTTATTTAGGCCATGTTCTAGTTGTTCTGAAACCGATTACTTATTGGTTCCAGTTGATCAGATGGAAATTTATTCCACCGAATCATAACTATTTGAAAAATACCTCCTCCTTATATAATATCCGATAATTAAAATACTGCAATGACTTTATATTAATTTTTATTGCCAACTTTATTAGAAATGCTTTTATTTAAGTATATAAGAACAAAGTCCTTAAAAGCGACCTCCTAATACCGGAAAATGCATCACCAAAAAAAGCCTAATCCATACAAAAAAACCATCTACTTGCCTCCGGCAAATCCGAGGAAGTACATGGTATGCAGCCGTCTGGTGCTCTATTCACCGTGGCTTGTAGGACTTTTTTGACAAAGATCCCTTTTGGACGGGACAGGAAGGCTTCCTTGGTCTATTCCGTACGGAGCGGCGGCAGCTATGCCTTATTCGCGGCTCGCTTCCCACTCCTTTATCCAATCTTTTTCCTCCTTGGTAAGAGGAATCTTGTCCAACAATTCAGGACGACGCAGAAAGGTCCGGTGCAGAGACTGCTGTCTCCGCCACTTGTCAATGTTTCCGTGATGTCCGGAGAGCAGGACTTCCGGAACCTCCCAATCTCGAAACTTGGCAGGCCTCGTGTAATGAGGATATTCCAGTAATCCCGTACTGAAAGAATCGGTTACGGCAGAGCTTTCATTCCCGAGCACCCCTGGAAGAAGCCTAGTCACACAATCGATGACTGCCATGGCCGGAATCTCTCCGCCGGTTAGCACATAATCGCCTATGGACAGCTCATCGGTGACCAAATAGCGGCGAATTCTTTCGTCGTAACCCTCATAATGACCGCAAATAAAAATAAGATGCTCTTCGGCCGCCAGCTCCTCCGCTTTACGCTGGGTGAACGTCTCCCCTTGAGGACACATCAGAATGACGCGCGGCTGAGATTGCAATCCGGCCATCCGTTCTTCCACAGCGGCAAAGATAGGCTCCGGCTTCAGCACCATTCCTCCCCCGCCGCCGTAGGGGTAGTCATCCACCGTATTATGCTTGTTGTTGGCGTAATCGCGGAAATTGATCGTCCGGAAGGAGACAATCCCTTTCTCCCGAGCTTTGCCCAGTATGCTTGACCCGAATACGCCCTCGAACATTTCCGGAAACAACGTCAGAACATCTATATTCATTCTAATCCATCATACCTTCCATCACACGGATCGTGACCCTCTTGCCGGCCACATCGACATTTATCAAGACATCATCAATAACGGGCACAAGGACCGGTTTGCCTTGGGGACGGTTTACCACCCACACATCGTTGGCTCCGGGAGACAAGATTTCACCTATCATTCCCAAAACCTCCCCTTCCTCCGTCTGAACCGTGCATCCGATGATTTGATGATAATAATATTCTCCTTCTTCGAGCTCAACCAGATCCTCTTCCGTTACTTTAAGCATCCAACCTTTATATTTCTCCACTTGATTAATATCATCCAGACCGGAAAATTTAACGAGATAGACGTTTTTCTGAGGACGCCCGGATTCGACAATGACAGGCACCCGTGTTTTCATCTCTGCATCGGTGAGCACCAATCGGCTTCCTTTGCGAAAACGAATGTCGGGAAAATCGGTTTGGGGGACGACTTTCAGTTCCCCTCGAATGCCATGTGTATTAACGATTTTTCCCACGTTAAACAATTTTCCACTCATGAATGACCTCCATAATATTGGATTAGGAAGATACGGGAAAAGGGCTAGGTGACCCTACCCCTTTAATCCGTTCGCTTCCGTCAGGAGACAATCTCCACCGAAACGCGCTTATTCTCTTTAACTGCTGCCGATGTTACTACGGTCCGCAGCGCTTTGGCAATGCGCCCCTGCTTGCCGATCACCTTACCGACATCGGAAGGATGAACCGTAAGCTCATAAACGGTCGCATGCTCTTGTTCCACCACATTCACCTGAACTTCTTCCGGATGATCGACCAGTGCTTTAGCTATGACGGATATCAGATCCCTCATGATAACCCTCCGAACAGACGGAATTATTTTTGATGCCGAAGCTCGTGGAATTTGGTCATAATACCAGCTTTGCTGAACAAGCTGCGAACGGTATCGGAAGCTTGTGCCCCGTTCTGGAGCCATTTCAATGCTTTCTCTTCGTCAATCTTAACGTCTGCAGGTTGAGTCAGAGGGTTGTAAGTACCGATCTCTTCGATAAAACGGCCATCACGAGGAGAGCGAGAGTCGGAAACAACCAAACGGTAAAAAGGAGCTTTGTGAGCACCCATCCGCTTCAAACGAATACGAACTGCCATGGATCAATTCACCTCCTTACAAGATTTCCGGGCTGCGCCGGCGGTTATTTAGCCGAAGGGGAACTTGAAGCCTTTACCCAATTTCCCTTTCAAGCCTTTGCCGCCCTTGCCTCCCATCATGCCGGAAAATTGCTTCATCATCTTGCGCATATCTTCAAATTGCTTAATTAATCGGTTAACCTCCTGAATGGAGTTTCCGCTGCCGAGAGCAATTCTTTTGCGCCGGCTGGCATTAAGCAATTCCGGTTTACGCTTCTCTTCGGTCGTCATCGATTTGACGATCGCGAGTGTGCGGGCCATTTTTTTATCATCGATCTTGAAATCCTTCATACCCTTCATTTTGTTCATTCCGGGTATCATTTCAAGAAGCTGGTCCAAAGGTCCGAGCTTCTTCATCTGCTCCATCTGCTCCAGGAAATCTTCGAAGGTAAACTCCGCATTGCGGAGCTTCTTCTCCATTTCTTTCGCTTTCTCTTCATCAATGCTGGAACGGGCCTTCTCGATCAAGGTGAGCATATCGCCCATTCCCAAAATCCTCGAAGCCATCCGGTCCGGATGGAAAGGCTCCAGAGCATCGATCTTCTCGCCCAATGCGGCGAATTTGATCGGGCATCCCGTTACTGCCTTAACGGAAATGGCCGCCCCGCCGCGGGTATCTCCGTCAAGCTTGGACAGAACAACACCGGTCAATTCCAACTGCTTGTGGAAGCTCTCTGCTACATTCACCGCATCCTGGCCGGTCATGGCGTCAACGACCAGCAGAATCTCATGCGGCTGAACCTCCGCCACAATCTGCTTCAGCTCGTCCATTAATTGTTCGTCGATATGCAGACGTCCGGCCGTATCGATCAGGACGTAGTCGTTGCCGTTCTCCTTGGCATGAGCGAGCGCCGACTTGGCGATCTCCACCGGGCTGACCTGGTCTCCCATCGTAAATACCGGAGCCTTGATCTGATCTCCCAATACCTGAAGCTGTTTAATGGCGGCGGGACGATAGATATCACAAGCTACCAACAGCGGGCGGTGATTCTGCTTCTGCAGAAGCTTCGCCAGCTTGCCGGTTGTCGTCGTCTTCCCGGCCCCTTGCAGTCCGGCCATCATGATGACGGTCGGCGGCTTATTCGCCTTGGCCAGTTTGCTCTGGGTTCCGCCCATCAGCTCGGTCAACTCTTTATTGACGATTTCAACAACGACCATTCCGGGCGTAAAGCTCTTGAGCACTTCTTGTCCCACGGCCCGTTCCTTAATTTTGGCGATAAACTCCTTAACGACCTTGAAGTTGACATCGGCCTCCAGAAGCGCCAGCCGTACCTCGCGCAGTGCCTCATTCACATCGTCTTCCGACAGCTTCCCCTTGCCTCTCAGCTTACCGAACACATTCTGAAGCCTGGTAGTTAACCCTTCAAATGCCATTTACGCCACCTCCTGACCTTATACCGCTCGAATCTATGTTTTTAACTACTCTTAATATCCAATATTACATGATCAGTCGACAAGACGCATCTTCTCCAGCAAAGGTGCCGCCTTGATCCGAAGATCGGGGCTCGCCTCGCCCAGAAGGTCTTCCAGACGGCTCAGGCAATCCGTTCGCTGCTCATGCTTCGCCAGAAGCCGCAGCTTCCGCTCGTACTCCTCCAGCATCAGCTCTGCTCGCTTGATATGTTCATATACCGCTTGCCTGCTGATAGAAAATTCGGAAGCAATCTCTCCAAGCGAATAATCGTCATGGAAATAACAGGACAAAAATGTTCTCTGCTTCTCCGTCAGAAGCTCCGAATAAAAATCAAACAACAGGTTGATCCGGTTTGTCTTCTCCAGCATCGGATGCTCGGGCATGCTTCCACCCCCGTCAAGGAAAAACACTTTACACACTTTGCTTATTGTAACCGACCCGTTTATTGTTGTCAAGCGAATAACCTTGACAGCCATCCCATTCTGCATCCGGTACCTGAATTGTCCCGCAGCCGTCGACCGTGGCGGCATCCTCCGCCTCAGTTTTCGTGTGGAATTCGGTTTACCGATCCCTTCCGTTTGTATTCTTTTGCCAATTTATGATTTAACGGATAAATCCCCCTTCTCATAACAAAATAATAGAATATGAAAAACATCGGAGGGAAGAAACTATGAAGCGCCGCCATCTGTATCTATTTGCACTTAGCTTGCTGCTCATCGTTGTTTACGGATGCGGTATCGGCAGGGAAAAGGAAAACAGTTCGCAGCCATTCGGACCGGATACGACGGATTCGCTCATATCCAAAGTCGAACAGAACTATGAACGGACACAAGAGCAGGCCGTTCTTCCCAAACTGCCCGCAGCCTCTCCCGTTACGGAGAAACCGGCAGATCCCGCTCCGCCCGTAACTGAACCGCCGAAACCTTCAGCCGGCGACAAGGAGAACCGTTCATCGGCTGAACCGGAAGCATCGCCGTCTGTACGGGAGCAGCCCCCCGTTCCTGCAGCGCAAGCTCCTCAACCGTCAGAGCCGGACAAGCATAAGGAGAAACCTAAATTAAACAAGCCTAAGCCTTTGCCCAAGCAGTCCGGGGAGATCGCGGCCGGAAAAAAAACGACCCGACAATCCTCGGGCACGTCATCTCAACTGACCTTGTCCGAGTTAAGGGCTAAATATCCCGATTCCTTTCGGCTCAAAGGCTCTTCCAAAGGAAAGAAGGTCGCTCTGACCTTCGACGACGGACCGGACCAAAGATTCACTCCGCAAGTATTGGATGTTCTAAAGAAGTACAATGTCAAAGCCACCTTCTTTCTGGTCGGCTATCGGGCGGAGGCCAATCCGGCAGTCGTGAAACGAATTGCTAAGGAAGGACATGTCATAGGAAACCACTCCTACAATCACCCGAATTTTCCTAAGCTGCCGGTCACCGTCTTTGAACAGCAAATCAACCGGACCCAGAACATTCTCAACCGTCTGATCGGCTATGAACCGAAATTTATACGCCCTCCCTACGGAGCGATAAATGAAGAACAGCTTCAATGGGCGATTAAGAATCAATTTCTGATTGTCAATTGGGATGTGGATTCGTTGGATTGGAAAGGGCTTGACGCCAAACAGGTTTCCGCCAATATTCTTAATCATGCACATGCGGGAGCCATTATCCTTCAGCATTCCGCAGGAGGCAACGGCCAGAACCTTTCGGGAACTGTCAAGGCCCTTCCCGGAATTATCGAGAAGCTGCAGGCGGACGGGTATGAGCTCGTTACGATTCCCCAGCTGCTGAACATGTCCAAGAGCAAATAGTCCGGACTTCCGTCGGATAACCACACTTTTCAATGATATGTACAGGAGCTATAGAAACAGCAGCCGGAAGAAGAAGGACTCCGGCTGCTGTTTACTTAATCCAGAATGTAGATTTGCACATTTTGTTTGCCGAATTTCATCGCCTGCTGCCGGGAATCGGGAACGAAAACATCCACCCGGTTTCCTTTGATCGCACCGCCTATATCGGTAGCTGTAGCTACCATTCCTCCTGCCGGAAGCCCGTCATAGGAATAGCCGGTAATAAAGACCTTCGACCCCAGCGGGATGACGGCAGGATCCACTGCAATACTACCGACCTGCAGAGGATTTCCGAAATAATCACGTCCTGCGTAGCCTCCGTTTTCCTCGGCCGATGCCGTATAGGCAGACGCTACCGCAGGAATTGCTTTCTTATATGTTAAGGTTTGCCCGGTCGGAGTAACGATGACGTTTGCTTTCACCGGTACAGCGCGCATCGCCGGAGCCGATTTGCTCTCCTCCTGCTTCGGTTTGTCCGCTTTGGCTTTAGGAGTGGATGCGGCCAAAGGCTGGGCATGGACAGCGGGAGCGGGCGAACTCTGCTGAACGGGCGGGGCTTCCTCCTGAGCCGGCGCTTCGGGTGCTGCAGCCGCTAGAGCATCCCCCTGCGGTTGATCCGCCTGCTGCTCCGCAGGAACAGGCTGCGGCGCTTTAACCCACTGTGCGAACTTCATCTCCCGAGGATCCGTTCCATGGGCTTCGGTTTCGTTCCATTTCTGGGAGGCGGCGGATACGGTCGTAGCCAAACTGATAGCAACGGTGATCACGGCAATGATTCGGAACGGGACTTTGGAAATCAATCGATTCATAGACAAGGTTCTCCTTTAAGTACTGCCGACGAGGTTAGCTGTCGGGTTAGGATTGAGGATACAACCCCGCATCTGTCGACGCTTCACCCCAAGCGGAAGACAGATACAAGCATTTTCCGCAAAAAACATCCCCCGTACTTATCTTTCACAAACGATAAGTTTTGGCATTAAGGAGGCTACCATACTCGTATTGGAATGAACATCCACAGAATTTGGCAAACGGTAATGTATGCGCTACACATCACGTAATTATGCATACCGTGAAATATATTCCACATTACTATGAATATGAATTTTATGGCCCTATTGGTATTATTAGGTCTATACCCTATTCCCTAATTGTTCTTGAAAATTTGCAGTTCCTTCATTTCCTCCGGAGTCAACGCCGCCAGCTTTTGCTCCAGCCGAAGCTTTGAATAAATGTAAGGTGAAACTTATACGCTTATTTTAAAAAAAGCTCCTAACGGAGCCTCTTCGAAGATGAATAACCCGGTTTTAAAGGTAGCTTTTTATGCCAATTAGAAAGTTTGTTCCATTTTAATACTTTAATGAACTTAAACTCTCTAATGCGGTAAAAAAGGACCGTTTCAACGGTCCTTCGAATCATCTTTACCATTTATCGCGCATAACCTCATCGCGCTTCTGCTTGAACTCCTCTTCGGTGATCAGCCCTTCTCTCCGCAATCTCTCCAGCTTCCTCAGCTTTTCTTCAAAATCAACGCCGGCTTCCTCCATACTGCGGTTCAGCGGCCTGTCCGGTCTGACATCCACTTCCCATTCCGCGGCTCCCTGGCTGGAAAATAAATTATAACCATGGTACCCGGTAATGGCTATCGCAATGACCGTCCATAGCACTCCAAATATTCCCCCCATAGGCATAACCATCGTAAATCCTATAATCACGAAAACAATTCCGACAATCATGCCAAGGAAAGATGCGGGCTTGCTTGGACGAACCCGGCCTCTATAGAACATCTCGCCTCCCCCTTTCCGTCTCCCATTACTTGGTTACCTTATTATACGGAAGATATAGAATCCGGTTGCAAAGGCTGCCCTTCATAATCAGACCATTTGGTTATTTAATGTTTTTCAACAACCTGAAAGGGGATGAAGATATAGGCCAAGGATAAACGGCTATCGCCGTCCTTAGGACGGGCGCGTTTACCGATGAAATATAAGAACAAGTATAAGTCGAAACTTATACTTTCTTATATTTTTAAAAAAAATCGCCGCCCCTTATTGGGAACGGCTATTTCCAAGTCCATGTTCAAGCTTGGGTTTCTTCCTCTACAGTTTCTTCCGTGATTAAGCCGGCGAATAAGGCATGCACGAACTGTTCGGAATCGAACGGCTCCAGATCGTCCATTTTTTCCCCGAGGCCGACCAGTTTAACCGGAATGTTCATTTCTTGACGAATGGCCACTACAATTCCGCCCTTCGCCGTACCGTCGAGCTTCGTCAGCACAAGGCCCGTCAGGCCGGTCTTATCCCCGAATAATTTCGCTTGGCTAAGCGCATTCTGTCCGGTCGTGGCATCCAGCACCAGCAGCACTTCGTGAGGAGCGTCAGGCACTTCCCGGTTGATGACCCGGTAAATTTTATTCAGTTCTTCCATTAAATTGACTTTGTTCTGCAAGCGGCCCGCCGTGTCGCACAGCAGAATATCGACTCCCCGCGTTTTGGCCGCCTGTACGGCATCGAACATGACTGCCGCCGGGTCCGAGCCGGCTTGCTGCTTAATCACATCGACTCCGACCCGCTGGCCCCACACCTCCAGCTGCTCAATCGCTCCCGCCCGGAACGTATCCCCGGCGGCGAGAAGCACCTTCTTGCCCTGCTGCTTAAAGCGGTGTGCCAGCTTGCCGATCGTGGTCGTCTTGCCGACACCGTTCACGCCGACAAACAGGTAGACCGTTAACCCATTGTCAGACACTCTTAGCGAGTTGTTCTCGTCCCCTTTAAGAAGCTTGACCAATTTCTCCGAAAGTATAGGCTTCAGCTCGGCGGCATCTTCAATCTTCTGCTTGCGAACCTCCGCCCGCAGATCGTCAATCAGCTCCATCACCGTATTGACGCCCACATCCGCACCGATCAGAATTTCCTCCAGCTCTTCATAAAATTCTTCGTCAATTTTCTTGCGGCGAAGAATTAAATCCTCCACTTTCTCAACGAAAGCGTTCCTCGTTTTGGCCAGGCCTTCCTTAAATTTATTGGTCACCGCTTCAGTTTTGCTAGAAATGCTTTCTTTTAGTTTCTTGAAAAAACTCATTGAATTTCCTCCAGTTCGGACTTGTACTCACCTTTAGGCCGAAACGGCCTCATCTTCCTCCAGCTTAACGGAAACCAGCTTGGAAACTCCGCCCTCTTCCATCGTGACTCCATACAGAACGTCGGCTTCTTCCATCGTTCCTTTCCGGTGTGTGACGACGATAAACTGGGTTTCGTTGGAGAATTCCCGCAAATATTCCGCAAACCGGGATACATTCGCTTCGTCCAGCGCGGCCTCCACCTCATCAAGAACACAGAACGGAACCGGCTTTACGCGCAATATAGCAAATAACAGGGCAATGGCGGTCAACGCCCTCTCTCCGCCTGACAAGAGCTGGAGATTCTGCAGCTTCTTGCCCGGGGGCTGGGCAACGATTTCAATTCCGGTCGCAAGCGGGTTTCCCGGCTCCGACAGGATGAGATCCGCCCGGCCTCCGCCGAACAGCTTGGCGAACACAACGACGAAATGCGAACGGATCGCTTCGAACGTACTGCGGAAACGGCGCGACATTTCCTCGTCCATCTCCTTGATGACCTGGTAGAGCGTAGCCTTCGCTTCCATCAGGTCCCCTTTCTGCTCGCTAAGAAACTCGAAACGTTCACTGACCCGGCTGAATTCTTCGATCGCTCCCAGATTGACCTCGCCGAGCCCCGAGATGGACCGCTTCAGCTCTTTAACCGTATGCTGAACTTCTTCAATGTTATCGGGAAGAGGATAACGTTCCTTGGCCAGCTCATAACCGATTTCATAGTCCTCGGACAACTTCTTGAGCAGATTGTCAAGCTCCACATCCAGCCGATTGGCCCGAACCTCGGTTTGATGAAGCTGTTCCTCCACCCGCTTCAGTTCGTTCCTCTGCTCTCTTGTTTTGCTTTCCTCCTGCTCCAGTTGTTGAATCCAGTTGGCCCGTTCCGCCCGTTTGAACTCGATCGTCTCCAGGCACTCCTGCTTCTGAATCTTCAGCTGATTGAGCTGCTCCACCTGCTTAACGCTTTGGTCTTCAATCTCGCTCAGATCCTTGTCCATCTGCAGGAGCAGATGCTGGTTCTGTTCCTGCTCGCTCTGCGATAACTTGAAATCTCCTTCCAGCCTCCGATACTGTTCCACCAGAGACTGCTTCTCCTGGGACAGGGAAGCCGCCTGTACCTTAAGCTCGGTTAATTGGCCCAGTAGCTCTTCCTTGGCCGATTCGCTCGCTTTACGCGCAAGCTCGGCTTTCCGGATAGCCTCTTGCAGTTCCTGCTCTCTCCGGGCAAGCTCCTCAAGCAGCTCCTCCGCTTCCCTTCTGCGAGTCTCGAATTGCTCCCGCTCCTCGGTCAAAGCCTGCTTATCCTGTGTATAGAGGGTGTAATGCTCCTCCATTTTCTTCGCTTCGTTGGTCAATGGAGCAAGCTCGGCGGCATACTGCTGCTCTTCGATCCGCTTCTGCTCGCCCTGCTCGCGAAGAACTTCCAACTGCTCGTTCTCGGAAGCTAGCTCCACCTTCAATTGCCCGGATTTGCCGACCAGCAGCGACAGTTGGCTTTGCGATTGGGCGATTTCCTTCTCCAGCTCCTCTATCTGGCGCTGCCGCCCGAGTAAGCTTGTCGATTTCTTATGCTGGCTGCCTCCCGTCATCGAGCCTCCCGGGTTAACGATATCGCCTTCCAGCGTCACTACCCGGTAACGGTATTGACAGCGGGCCGCGATCCGGTTAGCCTGCTCCAGAGTCTGGGCGATGATGACATGGCCGAGCAAGCTGGTTACGATCGACGTATACTTCGGGTCATAACGAATCAAATCGGCGGCAATGCCGACGAAGCCATCGGTACTCTGTACGGATTTACGGTCCGATTCCCCGATTGTTCTGCCGCGGATGACGTCCAGCGGCAGGAAGGTTGCCCTTCCCAACTGCCTTTGTTTCAGGAAAGAGATGGCCTCGCGGCCGTTAGCCTCATTCTCCACGACAATGTGTTGAAGCGCACCGCCAAGCGCCGTCTCTACAGCAAGCTCCACTTCCGCCGGAACCTGGATCAGCTCCGCAACGGCGCCATGAATCCCGCGCAAACCGCCAGGCCGCTTGGTCGCCTTCAGCACTTCCTTGACCCCATGCATAAAACCGTCATAGTCGTTCTGCATCTCTTTCATCGTATCTCTCCGGGACACGATGGAGTCAAGCTTCTGCTCCCACTTACGGACGGTCGCCTGAGTCTGCTCCAGCAGACTGGTCTTCGTCCTCAAGCTTTCGAGCTTCGTACTGTATTGCTGGCGGATATCGGCAAGCTGCTCCCCGGCCGCGGCAAGCTTCTGTTCAAGCTCCGCTTTGCGTTCGACGAGCCGCTCCCTCTCCTCCGTCCATTTCGCCTTTTCGTTCTCGAGCCGTTCCGCCCGGCGCTGTATAGTTTCCAACTGTTGCTCGGCATAGCGGATTTCGTTACGGCTCTGGGCCATACGGTTTAACGTCTCCAACAGCTCCGCCTTCAGCTCTTCCTCGGTTTCGCTGCTGATGCCTCCTTCAACCCCCAGAAGCCTCTCTTCCTCCGAAGCCAACCGGTCACGGCAATCCTCGAGCTGCTGGGAGATTTCAACAATCTTATCCTTGGTTTGCTTAATCTCTTCCTGCTTTTCGGCGAGCCGTTCCGCTTGGTGCCGGATCGTCTGCTCCAACTGCGCCCGATTGCCGATCGTATTCTTCCTGCGCTCTTTTAATACTTCTCCATGGCCCTCGCACTTTTCGGAGTCTTCGCTAATTTGCAGCAGCTTAGCCTGCAGCTCCTGCAGCTCCTGATCCAGTCTCCCTGTCTCCCAACGGTGCTTCTCCAGGAAGGCGTCATGCTGGTGAACTATCCCGGCCAATTCCATCTGCTGAGCCCGCAGCTCGTCCAGCTTCTGCTGTGTCTCGGACCAGCTCTGGTGGATGTTATCTATTTGATACACATAAACGGAAATTTCGCTCTGCTTCAGCTCTTCCCTTAACCGCTTATACTGCTTAGCCTTCTCGGCCTGCTCCTGCAGAGGCCCGATCTGATCCTCCAGCTCGGAGACCAGATCATGAATGCGAAGCAGGTTCTGCTCGGTTTCGTCCAGCTTCTTTTCCGCGTCCTTCTTACGGGTCTTGTACTTGACAATCCCTGACGCTTCCTCAAATATCCCTCTTCGGTCCTCGGATTTCGTGCTTAATATTTCTTCAATCCGCCCCTGCCCGATAATCGAATAAGCTTCCTTACCGATTCCCGTATCCATGAAAAGCTCGGTAATATCTTTCAGGCGGCATGGTTGTTTATTGATGAGATACTCGCTCTCCCCGCTTCGGTGCACCCGACGGGTGACGGTCACCTCGCTGAAATCAAGCCCGAGAGCATTGTCGGAATTGTCCAAGGTTAAGGATACTTCCCCGTAATTAACCGCTTTACGGGAATCGCTTCCGGCGAAAATCACGTCCTCCATCTTGCCTCCGCGAAGAGATCGGGCGCTCTGTTCACCCAAGACCCAGCGGATTCCGTCGGATATGTTGCTCTTTCCGCTTCCGTTCGGACCCACGACGGCGGTAATTCCTTGTACAAATTCCAATTCGGTTTTGTCGGCAAACGATTTGAATCCCGCCAGTTCAATCCGCTTTAATAACATGGTCTCACCTCAAAGCTATTGTATCATAACCTGTCGCAATAAAAGAGGGGAACTTGCTTCAGCAAATACAGGTCATATTGATTTTTTATGGCCGGATTTATCCATTTCTCATGGAAAAAGAGCGAAGCAGGCGGCGGCCATGACCGTCCCTGTTCGCTCTCCTCCGATGCATGCCGGTTTGCCGGCGGTTCATCTGACCTTGACATTCAAGCTGAGCAAGGCCTGTGCGGCGGCTTGCTGTTCCGCCTCTTTCTTGGAACGACCGCATCCTTGGCCGAGCAGCTTGTCGCCCATCTTCACTTCCGCGATAAATTCCTTCTCATGCGCCGGTCCCCGTTCCTCGACTATCCGATATTCCAGGAGCCCCATATTATGCTGCTGTGTATGTTCCTGCAGTTGGGTTTTGTAGTCGAGAATTTGCGGCTTCCCTTCTCCGGACAGCTTCGGGAACACATGCTGGCGAAGAAACACTTTGACCGCTTCCAAGCCTTGATCCAGATACAGGGCTCCGACGAAAGATTCGAAGACATCCGCAAGCAAAGCAGGCCGGGTTCTTCCCCCTGTCAGCTCTTCCCCTTTGCCGAGCAGCACGTAACTGCCGAAATCGAGCTGTTCGGCAAACAGGACCAAAGATGGTTCGCAAACGATAGAAGCTCTGAGCTTGGTCAATTCTCCCTCGGTCCGATGAGGAAACGTATCATACAAGTATTCCGAAACCGTCAACTCCAGTACCGCATCCCCCAGAAATTCCAGTCGTTCATTATCCTTGCTCCCTGCGACCCGGTTCTCATTCACATAAGAGGAATGGGTAAAGGCTTGGCGCAGCAAAGACGGATTATGAAAACAGATGCCGAGGGCGGACTGGAGCTGCTTTAAATCCCGATTCATCGAAAACACCTGCTTTGTTAGGTTATTCTTCGTATTTCCTCAAAATAATCGTTGCGTTATGACCTCCGAACCCGAACGAGTTGGACATCGTTACTTTAACGTCGGTTTTGCGTGGAGTATTAGGTACGTAATCGAGATCGCACTCCGGATCCTGATTATCCAGATTAATCGTCGGCGGAAGCATGCCGTGCTTGATGGCGAGCCCGCAAATGACCGCCTCTACTCCCCCGGCCGCGCCCAACAGGTGCCCGGTCATCGATTTGGTCGAGCTGACCGCAAGCTTGCTTGCATGCTCTCCGAACGCTTCCTTGATGGCCTTCGTCTCCGAAATGTCGCCAACCGGCGTCGAAGTGCCGTGAGCATTGATATAATCAACATCTGCAGGTGTCAATCCGGCATCTTGCAGCGCCTTCTTCATACAGCGCGCCGCTCCATTCGGATCCGGATCGGTCATATGATGAGCGTCTCCGCTCATTCCGTAGCCGATCACTTCGGCATAAATTTTCGCGCCGCGCCGCAGAGCATGCTCCAGAGATTCCAGAATGAGAATTCCCGATCCTTCGCCCATGACAAAACCATCCCGGTCCTTATCGAAGGGCCGGCTTGCCTTCTCCGGCTCGTCATTGCGCGTTGACATGGCCCGCAGAGCACAGAATCCGGCCATGCCGGTCGGCGAAATAGTCGCTTCCGCGCCGCCGCAAATCATGACATCCGCGTCACCGCGCTGAATGATCTTGAACGAATCCCCAATCGAATGGCTTCCCGTGGCACAAGCCGTCACAGCCGTCGTATTGGGACCCTTCGCCCCGGTGGCCATCGATATTTGTCCGGAAGCCATATTGGCAATCATCATCGGGATAAAGAAGGGGCTTACTCTCTTGGGACCTTTCTCCAGCAAAATCTTGTGCTGCTCCTCCCAAGTGGTTAAACCGCCGATTCCCGATCCGACAATAACCCCGACCCGTTCCGGATCGGTCTGATCTCGTATATTTAAATCCGCATCCTGCAAAGCCTTCTGGCTGGCCGCCAGTGCAAATTGCACGAAACGGTCCATGCGGCGCGCATCTCTTTTATCCATATAATCTTCCGGGCTGAAATCTTTAATAGATGCCGCAATGCGCGTGGGATACTCGCTAACATCGAAGCTCTCGATCAGAGAAACACCGGACTTACCTGCCATCAAATGATCCCAAAATGTTTCGAGCTCATGACCGAGTGAAGTCATAATCCCCAAACCTGTTACAACCACCCGCTGTGCCATGGTTTCACCTCTATACTTAACATTTATGGCTGATTTCCTGTGAAGCGGCAAGGCAGGATAAGTCCCGTTGTACTAGACCAAACGGGACTTACCGGCTTATTGCTTATTAGATTCTATGTAGGCGATAACTTCTCCCACGGTTGTAATCTTCTCCGCATCCTCGTCGGAAATCTCCATATCGAACTCGTCTTCCAGCTCCATAACCAATTCCACTACATCTAAGGAATCAGCGCCTAAATCGTCTTTAAAAGATGCTTCAGGGGTAACTTCGGATTCCTCCACCCCAAGGCGATCAACGACAATTCGCTTTACACGATCCAAAACATCGGACATCCCGGCTCACCTCCTCTTTGGTATTATACGAAAATTAGCACCAAATTACCATAGAATCGTAAACAAGCTTTTACTAGAAATGAGACTTTCGGCAGAGCGGTTCTTTTAACGACCGCAGCCGTCTCCCAGACTTTTCATTTCCTAGCAACAGAAGGAAGCAATCCGGCGGTAACCGCTAAACCGTGACTTGACTTCCGACTGATGGAGAAAGTTGCAGGCACACCGGTCCCGGCAGAGCTACATGTACATTCCGCCGTCGATATGAAGCGTCTGTCCGGTCATGTAGGCTGCATCATCGGAGGCCAGAAAACGGACCGCCTTGGCAATTTCCTCCGGCTGTCCCAGCCTCGCAAGCGGAATCTGCCTCAGCAGTTGGTCCCGGGTCTCTCCCTGCAGCTGGTCGGTCATATCCGTCACAATAAATCCGGGAGCTATTGCGTTGACTGTAATACCGCGGGAGGCCAGCTCCTTCGCCGCCGTCTTGGTCATGCCGATGACACCGGCCTTGGCCGCGGCGTAGTTAACCTGTCCCGGGTTGCCCAATGAACCGACAACGGAAGAGATGTTGATGATCCGTCCGGACCGCTGCTTCATCATCGGTCTGGTCACCGCCTTCAGGCAGTTGAACACTCCCTTGAGATTGGTGGCGATGACTTCGTCGAACTCGTCTTCTTTCATACGCATAATTAGATTATCCCTAGTTATTCCGGCATTATTCACCAGAATATCCAGGCGGCCGAATTCCTCCACTACCTGCTTGACCATTTCTTCGACCTGGGCGGAATCCTTCACGTCGGCTTTGATTTTCATCGAGCGCCGGCCGAGAGCGGTAATCTCCTTAACCACCTCTTCGGCAGCGCCCTCGCTGCCCGCATAATTAACGACCACATCCGCCCCGGATTCAGCCAGATGAAGAGCAATGGCCCGGCCGATCCCTCTGGAAGCCCCGGTGACGAGGGCGATTTTTCCTGTCAGCATCAAGTTCCCTCCTGTTTCACAGATTGTAATCCGATTAGTTACCTATTGAGGTGTTGCAGCAAAGACGGGTGTTAACTACAACTCGGCCAGAGCTTGGTCAACCGCCTCTTTGCTGTTGACGGACAGAACCCGGACTGACCGGTCGATTTTCTTGATCAAGCCGGCCAGCACGGTTCCCGACCCCAATTCGACGAACGTATCCACCCCTTCGTCGATAAGCCGGCGAATGCTATCCTCCCAGAGAACAGGAGCGCATACCTGCTCGACGAGCAAGCGGCCGATCTCCTCCGGATCGGTTACAGGCTGGGCGCTTACGTTGGCGATGACGGGAATCCCCGCCGGATTCATCGGAACATTCCGCAGCGTATCCGCAAGGCGCTCGGCCGCCGGTTTCATCAGCGAGGAATGGAACGGACCGCTGACCTCCAACGGCAGAACGCGCTTGGCCCCCGCTTCCTTCCCGTGCTCAATGACCGCCTGAACGCCTTCCTTGCTTCCCGATACAACGATCTGGCCGGGGCAGTTCACATTCGCGGGCTCCACTATCCCCGCTTCGCGGGAAAGTCGGGCGCACAAGCTCTCCAACGCTGCGCGGTCGGCACCCAGTACAGCGGCCATAGCCCCTTGGCCTCCCGGCACCGCGGATTCCATATATTCTCCGCGCAGCCGGACGATCCGGACCGCATCTGCGAAGGACAGCACTCCGGCCACGACCAGAGCGCTGTATTCTCCAAGACTGTGTCCCGCCACATAATCCGGGGCGGGAGCAGCCTGGCGTAACGCTTCATAATAAGCGATGCTTGTCGTAAGCAGCGCGGGTTGGGTATGATAAGTTTTCTTAAGCTCCGCTTCGGGCCCCTCGAAGATCAGCTTCTTCTGATCAAATCCGAGCACCTCGTCCGCTTCATCAAATATTTTCCTGGAGTCCGGGTTCGATTCATATACATCCTGCCCCATCCCCACGGATTGGGCTCCTTGCCCCGGAAAGACAAAAGCTAATTTCCCCATCGTCCGTCCCCTTTCCACAGTTCATAACGTTCTCATGCAAAAGCGGTCGCCCGCCGTTTCCCGGACGGTCCCTTATGCAGCCAACTTCCTGATTCTCGGCGCCTTGCAATTACCAGATAAGCACCGAGGCCCCCCAGGTCAATCCGCCGCCGAAACCGACGAGAACGATGCAATCGCCTTCCTTGACCCGTCCTTCCTCCACCGCTTCAGCGAGGGCGATCGGTATCGATGCGGCCGATACATTCCCATACTTCTGTAAATTGATCATGCATTTATCCTCGGGCAGCTCCAAGCGATTCAGGGCCGCCTGAATGATTCGAATGTTCGCTTGATGCGGAACCAGCAGATCAATTTCCGATTTGCTGATTCCGGCCTTGTTCAACGCTTCTTCAGCGGCTGAGCCCATGATTTTGACCGCAAATTTGAATACTTCCTTACCCGCCATATAGATATAGTGCTGCTTCTGCTCCAGGCTGGCTGGGCTGGCAGGGCAGCGCGAGCCGCCTCCGGCAATTTTCAGCAGCTCTCCGCCCGAACCGTCGGCTCCAAGCTCGAACGAACGGAAGCCTCTTCCTTCAGCGACCGGACCTAGCACAGCCGCTCCCGCGCCGTCTCCGAACAGGATGCAGGTATTGCGGTCGGTATAATCCGTAATCTTGGACAAGCATTCTGCTCCGACAACGAGAGCATATTTATAAGTGCCCATGGCAATAAAATTGGAGGCGTTGGCAAGCCCGTATATAAATCCCGAGCAGGCGGCGGACAAATCGAAAGCCGCGGCCTTCTTGGCGCCAAGGCGATCCTGGAGTATACAGGCCGTCGAAGGGAACGCCATATCCGGCGTGATCGAGGCTACAAGGATCAGGTCTAATTGTTCCGCCGTTATCCCTGCTTGCTCCAGAGCCACTTGGGCCGCTTGGAAGGCCAGATCCGACGAAGCTTCATGCTCCGACGCCAGCCTTCTTTCCTTAATTCCGGTGCGGGTGGAAATCCACTCGTCATTCGTATCGACCATCTTCTCCAAATCTTGATTGGTAAGTACTCGCTCCGGAACGTATTTGCCCGTCCCGATAATGCCAACCGGTATCAACTTCATCTAATACACTCACTTCCCGCTGCTAATTTCGGAGGAGATGGAAGCGACCAGATCGTTCTGCAGGGCCATTCTCGCCTGGCGGACTGCGTTCTTGATCGCGTTGGCGTCGGAAGAGCCGTGGCTTTTCAGCACCAGCCCGTCAATTCCGAGCAATGGCGCGCCTCCATGCTCCGTATAATCGAGTTTCTTCTTAAATTGGGTCAAGCCCGGCTTCAATACCGCCGCAGCCAGCTTGGTTGTGAAGCTGCGGGTGAATTCTTCCTTGATCGCGGAAAATATCGCCCCTGCGGCTCCCTCCAGGCTTTTCAATAATATGTTACCTACGAAGCCGTCACATACCAGCACGTCGCAATTTCCATTCAGAACATCGCGAGCTTCCACATTGCCGACAAAATGAATGGGCGCCTCGGCCAGCAAAGGATAGGCGGCCTTGGTCAATTCGTTGCCCTTCATTTCTTCCGTTCCGACATTCAACAGACCTACCCGCGGCTTAGTCAGTCCATGAACCTTGCTCCGGTATACACTGCCCATGATGGCGTATTGGAGCAAGTTGGTCGCGGAGGAATCCATATTGGCGCCCAGGTCGAGCGCCAGCACCCCTGTCCCATCCATGGTCGGGATCATCGGAGCAAGCGCCGGCCGCTCAATCCCGCGGATCCGGCCGACAACGAGCAAGCCGGTCGCCATCAACGCTCCCGTATTGCCTGCCGAGATCATGGCATCGGCCTGCTTCTGCTTGACCAGGGTGCCGGCGACGACCATGGAGGCGTCTTTCTTCCTGCGGACGGCCTTGACGGGCTCATCATCCGCCAGGATGACGTCTTCCGCATGGTGAACGGACAGGTTGGCGGGCTTGTCCTTCAACAGGGGCTCCAGCTTCTCCGAATGTCCGACGAGAACGAGCTCCACGTCGTTCCATTCTCTGGCAGCCGTTAAGGCCCCTTCCACTGTGGCCCGAGGAGCGTGATCCCCGCCCATGGCATCAATCGCGATCCGCATTCAGATAGCCTCCTTCGCCGCGCTCTTTCTTCGAATGATAAATTAAGAAGTTTCCTTGAAACACAAGTTCGTCATTGACATAGGTAAACACTTCTACTTTCGCCTTCCCCCTCGTCACGGTTCGGACATAGCATTTGGCTACGCATTTCTCCCCGAGCATCACCGAACGGATAAACCGGATATCCGCGGAGGCCGTCAAAGCGATAGCGTCGTTAATCACCGCTACAGCCAAAGAATTCGCCTGCGCGAATATATGATGGCCGCGGGCGATTTTGGTCCGGGAGAAGACATGCTCTTCCCTGATTTCAAAAATCGATATTCCGCTTTTATCCAACTGCAAATCGATAATTTCTCCGATCACTTCGTGAAGCGGCAACGAGCGGACCTGATCATACGATTGTTCGGCCATCAGTTTGATGCGCTCCCTTAATTCAGGGATCCCCAGCTCCAGCCGGTCCAGCCGGATCGTCTGGATGCTGACCCCAAACCGCTTGGTCAGTTCTTCGTCCGTAACGAAGGGATTATCTTCAATCGCCTTCATCAGCTGCTGCTGGCGAAGCCGTTTAGGTATGCGTTCTATGGTGCCGCACCGCCTTCTTCTCAATGATTATCCGGAGTTACCCGGCCGGTTTCTATCCGGTTATTACTTCATTTTATTACCTGGTGCTAATCTGTAGTATATATAATTCTGGGCCAAATGAAAAGAGAAGCGCGAAAACAAAAAAAATAGCACCCCACCCGAAAAGATGAAGCACTACTTCAAACGATTATTGTTTGATAATTTCTCTGCCTTTGTATGTTCCGCAAACTTTGCATACGCGATGAGCCACCTTAAGCTCTCCGCAGTTTTCGCATTTGACCATGCCAGGAACAACTAATTTAAAGTGAGTCCGGCGCTTGTCACGACGGGTTTTGGATGTTCTCCGCTGAGGTACTGCCATGGATTTCCACCTCCTTTAACGTGGGATAAACCATCGCCGCCTTGGCGCGGCAATTCAAGTTTATCTGGCTATATTAGATTCGCCCGTTAGGAATCACGGCACAATCTAACGAATCTGCTCATTGTTGCTTGAAATAACCCCGGAACTTATAAGTTCTTTACTATTCAAGGATAAACGGCTATCGCCGTCCTTTGAACAGGCGCGTTTACCGATGAAATATAAGAATAAGTATAAGGTGAAACTTATACTTTCTTATATTTTGAAAAAATCGGCCAGACCGGCAAGCCGGGGATCGATTCTCTCCACCTTGCATTGACAAGGCTCGGTATTCCGGTTACTCCCGCATACGGGACACAGCCCCCGGCATTCTTCTCCGCACAGCGGGGCATATGGAAGGGCAAGCACAACGGCCTCTTCCAAGTAAGGGATTAAATCTACTTTATCTTCGGTCACTACGTGGGCATCCTCCAGCTCGCTCTCCGGCAGTAATTCGGCCGATCCCGCGAACAATTCCCGGAAAGGTATGACCAGCGTTTCCCGAACCGGATCGAGACACCGGGAACAAGCCATCTCCAGGTCCAGAGCGAGTTCTCCGGAGACAACGACCATGCCGGATTCCCCTCTAGCTTCGAGGTCCGTCTTGAGCATTCCAAAGCTGCGCAAGTCTTCGCGATCCTGCAGCAGGCCGGACAGATCCAAGGACTCTTTGATCTGCACAGACTTCTCTTTGGCGATCAAGTCCTTCAGATGAAGCAGCATCATTATTCACCCCAAACAAACAAAGTTAATTATAGCGATAGTGCCGATCTTTTGTCAACATTTTCTGTCCATGCTATATTAAAATACAGTAATCGCGGTTCCCGGACCGGCCGAAATGACGCTGGCGCGGCGAAATCGTTTATAGTGTTTGCCGCAGGACTCCGGGATGGCCTCGAACGGATGATCCGGACCGGGCCGCAGCCTGCCTGACGCTTAACCCGATCATAGCAGGTCCTGCCGTGATGAGCAACTGCAGAAAGGAGGAAGCTTCCTGAAAACTGTCGGTCTTATTGTTGAGTATAACCCGTTGCACAACGGACATGTATATCATTTCGAGCAGTCCAAAGCCGTTACCGGGGCCGATGCGGCGATAGCCGTCATGAGCGGTCATTGGCTGCAGCGCGGCGAGCCGGCCCTGGTGAACAAATGGGCGCGGGCGGAGATGGCTTTGCGGATGGGCGCCGATGTCGTCCTGGAGCTGCCCGTCGCCTATTCTTCCCAGGCCGCGGAATGGTTCGCTTACGGCGCCGTGCGCGTGTTGAACGATTGCGGCGTAGTGGATTCCCTATGCTTCGGCAGCGAAAGCGGCAGCATCGATTGGCTGTCCGGTCTGGCGGAACGTCTATACATAGAGCAGGATGACTTCCAACAGCGGCTCGCCCGGCGGCTGGAGGAAGGAATGAATTATCCTGCCGCCTACAGCGCCGCCATCCGGGACTGGGTCGGTGAAGAGGGCGGACGTCTGAACGAGCCCAATAACACGCTCGGGCTTCATTATTTGATCGCCTTACGAAGGCTGAACAGCCCGATCATCCCCGCCACCATTGCACGGCACAAAGCCGGCTATCATGACCGGAACGCTTCCGACGCACACATCGCCAGCGCAACGGCCATTCGCCAATGGCTGGGCAGCGGCCGGCAGAAGGCCGGACTGGAGAAAATCCGCTCCTATGTTCCTTCCTATACGCTGGAGATTCTGCTGCGGGAGCTGGAAGCCGGACGGGCGCCGATTAGCTGGGGCCGCTATATGCAGCCGCTGCTGAACCAGATCGTCACCCGCTCCGTGGACGAGCTCCGGCTGGTCCATGAAGTCAGCGAAGGACTTGAGCACCGCATCAAGCGCTGCCTGGCCGGTTGGCGGCCGGACAAGTCCGAAGCTTCCACGGCCGGGGAAGCCGCCTTCGAGGCCCTCATCGAGCAGATGAAGACGAAACGGTATACGCGAACGAAGCTTCAGAGAATGCTTGTACGGATTCTGTTGAATCACCGAAAAGCGGAGCTTACCCGGGAATCGCTGGCGGGCGGGCCGGGATATATCCGGGTGCTCGGCTTTTCCGCCAAGGGCCGTTTGCTGCTCCAGAGAATGAAGAAGGAGGCGGCCTGTCCCGTACTCGTCAAAATCCCGGGAGAACGCCCGCCTTTTCTGGAAATGGACATTCAGGCTGCAGGCGCCTACTCTCTCGGATATTCGCAGCCGTCTTCCACCGAGCTGCTGCGGGACTACTATCAGGCTCCTTTGCGCATAGGCTCCGAATAAGCGGTTTTCCCCGATGCTTCCGCTTTGGGAGGCAATGATTTCAAATACTCCAGAGCGTCATCCATCGTTTTCACGGGAACGATCTTCATGCCGGTTTTGAGCTTCTCCGCCTGCTCCTGGGCGATCGTCGCATTCAGAATCGGCTTGAAGGTTTCTCCGGGGCCGGGCAGCAGGTCCTCCGGAGCAAAGAATATATCCGCTCCTTGCCGATGGGCCGCCACAACCTTGAACTGAATCCCCCCGATCACTCCTACGTTCCCGTCGGAATCGATTTCCCCCGTCCCGGCAATCTGGTAGCCTTTCGTAATATCTTCTTCCACAAGCTGATTATAGATTTCCAGCGAGAACATCAGTCCGGCCGAGGGGCCTCCGATGTTTCCGGCCTTCACTGTAACCTGCTTCGCCTCGTCCTCGGGCTTAACCTCCTGCAGGGTGCCGATCGTGACGCCAAGGCCGCTTCTCGGCTTTCCGTCCTGCGTTCCTTCATCCGCCGGAAGCTCCGCCAGCTTCAGCGTCTCCGACCTCGTCTCCGTTCCCCGCCGGAAGGTGATACGAACTTCTTCTCCAGGGGATTTGCTTTGTAAATAAGCGGTCAATTCGGAAGCTGCTGCGGCCTTATGCCCGTCCACGTCCTCAATGAGGTCGCCCGCCTGCAGTATTTTGTAAGCCGGCATATTCTGAAGAACCTGCAGCACGATGACTCCGGTATTTTCTATCCGGTAAGGAACCCCCGCTTTCTTGTATGCGGCCTGGATAGCATTGCTTTGGGAAGTCGTCATATTATATTCCTGGCGCTTATTATATTCCCGGTCGGTCTCCCCCTTGCGGTGAACCTCTTCCTTGGGACGAAGCTCATGAATATCGCTCCATTTGGCATAGAGGTATCCGATCAGATTGGAATCGCTGACCCCGACGGTCGTCAGCATGAAGGAGCCGCTCTCCGGCTGGCCTCCCTGCTTGATTTCGATCATCGGTCTGACGTTTTCCGCTGATCCCGGTTTATAAATGTAGTATGGCAGCGGAATGAAATAAAGCAGGCAAAAAACAATAACCCCGACCAAAACCGGGGCCAAATACCAGCGGACCGCGGAATTCCCGCGCCGCCTCAGCTTGTCATTCCGGTTCCATCCGGATGCTCCCCCTTGAGTATGATCCGCCAACTCGATCCTCTCCTTTCCATATACGAGGCAGGCTTGTTCTATTTCCCCGCCGCTTGGCGTAAACATGTAGCAGAAACGCTGGACGGAGGTGATTTTAATGCGAAAATGGATTCCGTCGGACAGCCGGTCGTTCACTATTTTACTCGGAGCGTTAGCTATTATTCTTGTAATGTTTATTGTGATCTATCCGGATCAAATATTTAAATCTTCCTTGCATGGATTGACCATATGGTGGACCTTTGTATTTCCCGGCCTGCTCCCATTTCTCATCCTGTCCGAAATGATGATTGGCCTCGGTCTCGTTCATGCCTTGGGAACGGTGCTAGAGCCGGTGATGAAGCTTGTCTTCCGGCTGCCCGGAGCAAGCGGCTGGGCTCTGGCCATGGGGCTGACTGCCGGGTTTCCGGCGGGAGCCGATGTCACCGGCCAGCTCAGACGGGAAGGTGTGCTCAATGCCTCAGAAGCCCAGCGGCTGTTAGCCGTGAGCCATTTATGCAGCCCCGTCATCATGATTGCCGTTGTGGGGGTAGGTTTTCTGCAAAGTCCGGAGGCCGGCTTCATGATCGCCGTCGTTCACTATCTGTCCGCATTGGCGATGGGCTTTACGCTGCGCTGGACGGATTCATCCGAGAGAACTTCCGTCC
The DNA here is from genome assembly GCF_007679495.1 of Paenibacillus sp. 32O-W. GTDB lineage: Bacteria > Bacillota > Bacilli > Paenibacillales > NBRC-103111 > Paenibacillus_L > Paenibacillus_L residui. Next base: position 135,689 of record NZ_VEGP01000005.1, read on the forward strand.
CTTCCGGCTCAGGCACCGAAACCGCTGGCCGTAATCACGGATGGCTCCGCCGTACGGCCGGGTCCTTGCGCTCCGCCCATCGGAAGGACGGGCGGACATTCGGCAAGCTCCTGGGAGATTCCGTCACCTCCGCCGCACAGAAGCTGCTCGGGATCGGCGGTTACATCATCCTGTTTTCCGTGCTTCATCGCATCCTTGTCCTGGCATTGGGCCCAATAGTTTCAGCAGAGCCGGTGAATACCCTGCTGTCGGCCTTCCTCGAGCCCCACCTAGGGATGTACGGAATGAGCCGGCTGTCGTTTCCGCTGCTGATGACTGTAGCCGTAATTGGTGCGATTCTTGGCTGGAGCGGGTTGTCCCTGCATGCACAGGCCCGCAGCCTGGCCGGCAACAACGGCATTCGCTATTCGCCGTTTATCCTTGCCCGGCTCCTGCATGGAGCTTATGCCTTTATTCTGACCGTGCTGCTCTGGAAGCCGCTGACCGCCACTTTCGGGGTCGTCGGGACCTTCGCTATGACGGATACACTGACCAGCCCGCCGAATGCTGCCGGTTCGCTTCTGTCCGACGCGGGCGCCTTCTGGACCCAGGGGCTGAAATTATGGCCGCTGCTTGCCAAGCTGTATGTTTTTGTTGCGGGCATCTTTGTGCTCCTCATATGTATATCACTGATTAATCGCGCTTATCGTAAGAAAACCGGCTAGCCAAAATCCATTCACAGAATGGTCCTTCTGTCCTGTTCGAGGCATAAATGCAGCAACATCCGGCCGCGTCGATGAATGACCAGTTTACCAATACAACAACCATCTTCCGAAAAGACGGGCAAAAGTGCATGTCTTTCCGCGAAACGTAACAAATACCCGGAAAGACGAGCAAAACTGCAGTACAATAACCGGAAAAAGCCGAAGATATGCAAAATAGTTAAATTTACCTGCACATTTGCATGTCTTTGGCTGATTTTAATGGAAATCCTCGTAAAGACCTGCACTAATGCCGGTTCTTGCCTGCCGATAACGATCTGTCGGCTTTCCTCGGCACATCGAGACAAGGATACACAGCCTCTCAAAGAATCATCGTATTGGTATGAATGATTTCATTCGCCGCAACACTTCTAGCGCGTCCCGAATTTCTGCCTCAAGGCCTGCTCCACCACTTCGGGCACGAGATCGTTTACGGGGCCGTGAAACTGGGCGATTTGCTTGACAATACTCGAGCTTAAGTACGAATACTGGCTGCTGGCCATCATGAAAAATGTTTCGATATCGGAATTCATCTTCCGGTTAAGAGCAGCCATCTGCAGCTCATACTCAAAATCGGATACTGCCCTCAGGCCTTTGACAATGACTCTGGCGTTGCGCTCGCTCATATAATTTATAAGCAAGTCGTCAAAGCTGTCTACTTCCACATTAGGCAGATGTTCGGTCACCTGCTCCAGCAATTGTTTACGTTCCTGAATACTGAACAACGGCGTTTTGCTGGAATTTTTCAATACCGCCACAATGACCTTTTCAAAAACCTGCGATGCTCTCTGAATAACGTCCAGATGACCGTAAGTGACGGGATCGAAGCTTCCCGGACAGACGGCAATCGTATGCTCTTGGTTCAGTTTATTCATGCTGGTCAACTCCTTCATTCGTGTGCAAACCGCTCTCCGGGATTTCGCTTACATATCGATAAACATAAATGGCCGTATCTCCATAGACGGAGTGGCGAACCTGGGACAGGCCTCCGATTCGGGCCTCATAATGCCGGGAGGCATCGCATTCGATCAGCACCGTTGCTCCGGGCTTCAGGAGTGCCAGCTCTTCCAGCATCCGCGCAAGCTCGTCCAGCTTCTTCATCCGGTAAGGAGGATCCAGCAGCACAAGATCGAAACGCATCTCCCTTTTGGCCAGCGCTTTGAGCGCCCGCGTTGCCTCGTTGCGGTAAATTTCCGCACGGTTGTCCAATCCCGCCGACTGCACGTTCTCGCGAATTACGTCAACGCTCTTCTTCTCCAGGTCGACGAAGATCGCCCGGTCCATCCCCCGGCTGAGCGCCTCAATTCCAAGCCCGCCCGTCCCCGCGAACAAATCCAGTACCTGTCCTCCGTCGAAATAAGGGCCGATCATACTGAATATGGCCTCTTTAACCTTGTCCGCCGTAGGTCTCGTTCCGGTGCCGGGTACTGCCTTCAGCGGCCTTCCTTTGGCTGTTCCTGAAATGACTCTCATCCGTTGACCCCTTTTTTTTGCGTATGTCATTCGTTGCTATATTATCACATATTGTTGCCGCGTTTTACAAAAAAATTTTTATCCCGGATGTATATTTTCACGGCAAAGGGTCAATCCTGACAATATCGACATTAGAGTAATGTCGTAGACAACCGCGGAGAAGGCTTACGTTTCCCCATAAGCTCTTCGTCCGGTTTCTCCTCTCCCATGAAAAGGGCGTCCCGCAAGGGACGCCCGATTTATTTTTGTCGGGAAAATCAAAAATTATCGAATTCCGGTTAATTCTCACTTCGGGTTTGATCCGGTTTTATTTTCGTCTGATTCGAACTGCTTAATTTCGTGAGCTGACGGTTCGTCTGCGTTAGTCGTATGGTTATTCATGCCGTCTTTAAATTCCTTTAAGGTTCTGCCCAATGCGCGTCCTAGATCAGGAAGTTTTTTCGGACCGAATAACAATAACGCAACGACCAAAATCAATAATAAATGACCCGGGGTTAAAATATTACGCACCATAAAATCATCGCCCTTCATTCTGAATAGATTCCTCTTGCGTTACTATTTGAAATCAAGTCAACGGATACAAAGATTTTTGCAACTTCTAAGTAGGTTATTTATTTTTCTGAATGAATCGTCAAGTTAGAAGCCGGTGCTTTCATTTTAGACGCTCCGTTATCTGCTTTTCACAACTACACGATTCTTAAATTGCATGGCGATTCACCGATTGGATAGCCAGTATGTTTTCTTGACGGAACACCCTCGGCCCCTGCTGCTCCAGGCAGTAAGCCCGGACAATTTGACCATCCACGGACTTAATCTTTACTCTGCGCTTCGTAAATCGACTGTGACGATCAAGGTAAATCATCTCGATTGTTTGCCCCACATACTTCCTGATATCCACAATCGCTCGCCTCCAAACAAGAACATTTGTTTGTATTATATGCGAACGTAAGTTTTATATTCAAGTGGTAAAAAAGAGCAAAGATTGATTCCGGACTGCGGGTCTTTCCATAACCATCCCCGCTTCGATTACATGCTCCAGCATAATCGTTTCGTAACCTTCAGAGGTCTTCACTACAGCACGTTCAGGAGCCAAGCTATAAATTCCGCCGGCCACTCGCCTTATTCCGCCCGATTCTTGTATCAGCAATCGTATCGGTGCCTTGTGCTCCATGGAAAACCGGACAAGATCACGAATCAGGCAGCTTGCCCCATCTTCTCCCGATAGAGCCGGCTTCCCCGTGCATGGCTCCGCCTCTTCCTCTTCCGGCAGCGTCAGCGTCATCGATCTGTACCATAAATGGAAGTCTGTTCGCCTGGCATTATTCACGCTGCTGCACCTGCCTTCCCTTCTTCTTCTCCGCCCATCAACAGAACGTACGTTCTTATTATAGTTTACCGGGTACCATTAAGCAAGAAAAATCGGGAAAGCAAAATACTGTTTTCAGGATGCCTATTAATGACTATTAAGAGAAGCTACGGCAAGAAAAAACTGATCACAAGCGTCAGCAGCACAAAACTGGTCAACAGCACATACAAATAGTCCTTTTCCGCCAGAAAGACAAACAATGAAATCGCCACCCGCAATACCGGAGTCAGAATGAGCAGAAACAAACCCGCCATCATTAAGGCGAAAGGCTTCAAAGCCGCTACCCCCGTCACGATATCGAATAAAGCGGTCGGGTAAGCTCCCTCCGGATAGCCGCTGTCTCCCCTCATGATAAAATAGATCAAGCCGGCCAGAATAACGGCTCCGCTAATCGCCACCCCCGCCCTCAGCCAACGGCTGACGGCCAGCTCCACCTCCGCCGCGCGATCCCTTGTCTGCGGCTTTCCAGCCATTTGCCCCTGCTTCTCAGTCATAACTGTCCCCCCACTCCCTGCACAATCATCTGTATGGCCACATAAGCGAGAATCGGAATGAACAATTTGCGGATGGTCTTGCTTTTCAGCTTCTGCATCACCTTGGTGCCGATCATCGCTCCCATTAGAACCCCCAGGGCAACAGGCGCGGAAATAACGGGATCGATATCCCCCCGGAAGAAAAATACGCCGGCGCTCGCCGCTCCCGTAACCCCCATCATGAAGTTGCTCGTCGCACTGGATACCTTCAACGGCAGCTTCATGAATACGTCCATGGCCATCACCTTGAAGCTTCCGCTGCCGATGCCCAGCAGTCCGGAGATCACACCGGCGCCGTACATAACGCCAAACCCTCCGTAGACGTTGCCTACATTGTACGGAACGGTCTGCTGCAGAGCTTTGTCGTAGTATTCTCCCTGCAGCTTCAATTTCCCGGCCATGGGATGAAGCGGGACTTCCGCCGGCAGCTCGTCTTTTGTTTTCTTGATCATGGCCAGGACGGAATACAATAGAATCAGTCCAAAAATGATATACAAAATACCGGGCGCCATCAGCCCGCCGATAAATGCTCCCGTTATCGCTCCGATCGTTGTCGCTACTTCCAAGAACATTCCGACTCTCACATTTGTTATGCGGTCTCGAATATACGCAATGGCCGATCCGCTGGAGGTCGCAATGACGGATATGATGCTCGCGCCAATCGCATGCTTGATATCCACGCCGAAAAGCAGGGTCAGCGCAGGGGTAACGATAATTCCGCCACCCAAACCCAGCACCGCCCCCACCAACCCGGCCAGCACGGATATCCCCAAAATCTGAATCGCTATTAAAGCCACATTCTCCCCTCCCGAAACAAAGCTGTGGATACCCATATGTATATCATATACTTTACATTCGATCAATATATTAAAAATAAATTTTACAATGTAAATAAAAATAGGCGATCTAAACACCTTAAACTAAAGGCAAATAGCCATTCCTTCAGCACAAAATGTTATAATAAAAGCTAAATTCAACCTTAAGGAATGATGATATGCAATTTAAAAACCTGGATAAAACCGATACCCTGATCTTGAAATATTTATCGGAAAACGGGCGCTTGAGCAACGCGGAGCTGGGGCGTCTCGTGAACCTGACCCGCGCGGCCGTTCGGGAGCGGATCAACGAATTAATCAACGATGGGGTCATTGACCGTTTTACGATCATCGTTAATCCTCTTAAAGCGGGGAAAATGCTGTCCATGTTCTTTAATATTGAAGTGGAATGGCCCAAGCTGCAGCAGGTGGCCGATGAATTGATCGCTGCGGAAGAAATTACGAACGTGTATCAGATGAGCGGCAAACCTCACCTGCATGTTCATGCCCTGCTGGACAATCCTGAACACGCGGAACAATATCTCAAGAAGCTGCAGGCGATTGAAGGCATCGTGGATGTTCAGAGCGAGGTTCTGATCGCACGGTATAAAGAGCGGGGAGGCCTGCTGATTTAAATTGATCGGTCTGACAATAAAGAACGGCCGCCGTATTTCCGTCGAGATTATCTCTGTCGACGATACGGCGGCCGTTTATCCGTTATAGAATCAGCTTGCTTTCTTTGGCTTTCTCCAAAAATTTGTCGCTCGATTTGTTAAATGTTTTCTTCAGGGCGACGCCCATTAGAAATGCGATTCCTACATAAATGAATAGAATAAGCGCATGCTTCCCGGCGACGCTCCACAACAATCCGCCCACCGCCTCCCGCATTATGGTGATTGCATGCGTGAAGGGCAGGAACGGATGAATTTTCTGGAAAAATTCCGGTGCCATCTGGATTGGGAATGTTCCCCCGGAACCGGACAGTTGAAGCACCAGCAGAATGATCGACAAAGCTTTGCCCACATTGCCGAATACGGAAACAAGCGTATAGACGATCATTACGAATACTGCGCTAATCAACAGCCCGAACAATACAAACCAGACCTTGTCGACTACATAGGTTTTCAGCAGGAAGATATCCCCCAGCGTAACGATAAGCGACTGCCCCAGCCCCAATGTCAGGAAGGTGAAGAAACGGCCGAAATAAACCTCGTAGCTCTTATAGTCCTGCTTGTTCTCCACATCGGCCCTTAACAGCGAGACGAGCAGCAGAGCGCCGACCCATAATGACAAGGTAGTGAAAAACGGTGACATGGCCGAACCATAGTTAGGAATCGGGAACAGCTTGTGCTCCTCAAGCTTAATCGGATGGGAGAAGAAGTCGCTTTCCTTCTCGGCATCCAGGCTTAACAGGTCCATGATCTGATCGAGTGTCCCGTTCTTCTCAAAGTCGCGGATACGGTCGGCAATCTCCTTCAGCTTGGTTTGGGCAGCGGGAAATTTATCGCGAATTTGAGCAATTTCCTTCTGCCCCAATTCGACTCCCTCACCGGCCTTCAACAGAAGATTCTCAATATCCGGCAGAGCCTCATTGGCTTCGTGAATAACGTTGTTGGCCTTGCGCACCGTTTGCTGTGCGGCCGCAGACGCCTCATCGAAAGCCGGAGCGAGCTTGGTCTCGTACAGCTCCACCAGCTCTCCGACCGATTGATCGATTTGCTTGGACAGCTCGTTGACACGTTGAACGAGCTCTGCTGCAGGCTCTCCGCCTTCCTCTACCGCCTCATAAGCCTTGGCCAGCACTTCCTTCAATGTTTGAAGGCGCCCTTGTATGGCTTCCAGCCGTTCTGCGGCATCGCGCAGCGCTCCATCCTTCACGGCTGTCTGGGCTTGATCCAACGCACCGATCAGACGGCCTATAGCAGCCTGGCCGCGATCGATTCGGGCCATCCCTTCCAGCAGCTTCGTTCTCACCTTGCCGGTATCTATAGACAGAATCTTGTCCGTCAGGGTGACGGTCTTCCGCGCTGCTTCCTGCAGCTTATCCATCTCCGCCCTTACTTGCTTGTCAAGCTCCGCCGCTCGGTTCAACGCCTCCTGCAATGCCGGAATGACAACGGGGTCGTAGGCTTGAATAACCTCCCCAAGCAGGCGATCCGTCTCCTTGAGCAGCCCCGTGATATCCTCAAGCAGCTCCTTCGCAGGCTGCTGTCCGTTCTCGATCAATTGCAGCGCTTGATCCAGTCTTTCCTTCGTATTCTCCAGACGCTTCTGGACTTCCTTAAGCACCGTAACGGGATGCTGCAGAAGGTCTTTGCCCGTCAATGCGTCAAGCCGCTCCAGCCCGTTGATTAATCGCCCTGTTACCGTATGGCCGGCATCGACCCATGAGGTGACCTTCTCCAAATCTTGTTTGGCACGTTCGGCATCGAACGGCATGTCCAGCAGCTTCTCCACCGCCTGCTCGCCCGCCTGAACCTTCCCCTGCAGTTGAGTAAGCCCTTCTTTAAGCTTCGGCGCTCCCTGCTTCGCCTTCTCGACAGCTTCCTGCAGAGCGGGAAGAATTTGATTGTCGTGAAGCTGAATAAGCTGGCCGATCAGACGATCTGCTTCCCCGGCAAGGTCATGGATTCGTTGAATCAGCTCCCGTGCCGGTTCTTCTCCCTGATTAAGCACACGGACTGCGGCAGCCATGGCATTCTTTAATTGCCCCAGCCGGTCATGGGCCGTGATCAGCGCCTGGATAGCCTCCTGCAGCTTTCCTTCCTCCGTCACCAGAGTATCGATCGATTTCAACACATCCGTCAGCCTTTCCAACCCTGCCGAACCTTTATCGATAAGCTCCATGGCCTGCCCTAATCCGCTTAATAGGGTATCCGCGTTGATATCCGAAGCGATCAGCACATCTGTCAGCTCGCCCGTCATCCGGGCAACCTCCTGAAGCGTCTGCAGATCGGCCTGAATAGCCGGAGCATATCCCCTTATGACACTGTCCCCTTCGTAAAGCAATTGCTCGAATTGCTGGCCCAGCGTCTCGGCATGCTGCCCTATCTCCTTAACTTTGCCCAGCCCTTCATCCACCTTGCCCACGATAAGCTCGGCCTTGTCCAGGTCCGTCTGTGCAAGCTGGATCATCCGCTCGATTTCCGGCAAATCGGCCTCGAGCTGGAAGACCAGCTTCTTCATCCGCTCCATGGCAGGAAGATTTTGTTCGATTTCTATACCCATCTCGTTAAAGGCTTTGAATATCGCGCCATTGGCCACCTTGACGAAGTGGCTGCTGACGTTCTCGACAATGCCGGATGCGCCGGCCGATGTCACCTTAGGCGCAATGGCATTTATTTTTTCATTAATAAAATAATCCAATTCCGGCTTCTCCGGGTTGCTCGTCAAGACGGATGTAATCTTCTCCGAGAAATCTTCCGGGATGACGATTCCGGCATAGTAATCGCCTTGCTCCACCCCGCGCAGCGCCTCTTGCTCGTCTACGAATACCCAGCCCAGCTTATCATTTTCCTCCAGCGATTTAATAATTTCATCGCCAACCCGCAGTTCCTTGCCTTCCAATGTCGTCCCGCGGTCCATATTGGAAACGGCAATGGGGACGTCCTTCGTATTGGAGTAAGGGTCCCACGAGGAAATAATGTTAAACCAGGCGTACAGTGACGGTAAAAAGACAACAGCAGCTATGACGATCAAAGCTGCCGGATTCCTTGCTATATTTCTTAAATCTGTACCGAAAATTTTCAAAATGTTTTTCATATTGTCCAATCTCCCATTTTTCTCTCTCTATTGGCCGTACAATGCTCCGTCTCTCCATCCGCGAAGTTCATACGAGCCGAGTCTCCCGTCTGTTGATCAGTGAACTACCCACCACTTAAAACCTTACGGTTTTTGAAGTGGAGGCTTCTCGACTTATCGTTGCTTTTAGTAGCCA
>NZ_VEGP01000060.1 GCF_007679495.1 Paenibacillus sp. 32O-W
AAATACAGTTAGACGTGCCGCTCCGCTTGCAACGATGCCTGCAGACGGTAAAATAGACGGATTTTCAAGGTAGTTTCGTTATTTTTGCAATTTGGCTCATTTTACCTGCATAAAATCCAGCTAGATCATCAGCAATAAAGATCACTTGGTTGTAAATGTGGTAAAACTTTTCCGCACCGCGCGAGATCCCATTGCGCGGTGTATGGCGTCGCATAACGGTGGTCAACCACCTTATGGAGCCACTTTTCCCTGTGTTAGGAGGCAGCTATGCCGTTAGGAATCTTTGGTTACTCACCCTGTGGTAAAAAAGACTGCACAGTCCAAGCAAACCGCTTAGACTGTGCAGTTCATTTTGAACGTGATACCTTCGCGGAATCCCCACAGGCGACTCAGCGTGGAAGGCAATGCATCCGACACCGTGTGGACGAAAGTGCGAGGCAATTCATCTGACGCCGTGAGGACGAAAGTGCAAGACATTGCAATGCATCCGCGACACCGTGTGGACGAAGATGTGAGACCTATGCTGTGCGAGCGAAGAAATGCGACAATGAGTGCGCCTATCCAACTTGGCCAATGCCGTGTAACCGAAGAAGTGTGCCGAGAAGGCAGACAATGAGCGCAGTATCCGGTCTAGCCATTGTAATGCACCCGCAGGAGCGTGGCCGAAGAAATGTGGACCATAATCGAAGGCTATCCAGCCAATCCAGTGCGGCCGAAGAAGCGTGCAGAGAAGTGTTGACGATCAACGAAGCCGATACACATGCCGTGCCTATTACGCTTATCCTTTCACCGCTCCGACCAGCTGACCGTGTATGAAGTATTTTTGCACGAAGGGATAGACAATGATAATAGGCAGGACGGTCAGCATTAGCGCCGCCATTTTGATGTTCTCGGGGTGAACCTGTGGTTCGCCACCGATGAGGGCCTCCTGGGTTTGCTGATCGATAAATTGAGAAGCATTGATCAGAATTTCCCGCAATTGCAGCTGTAATGTCCAAAGCTGGCGGTCACGGATATAAATCAACGCATTGAACCATTCGTTCCAATATGCGACAGCGCTGAACACGACGAAGGCCATCGTCATCGGCAGAACAAGCGGCAGAATGATATTCCACAATATACGCCATTCACTGGCCCCGTCTATTTCCGCCGATTCCATCAGCTCCTGGGGCAGTTGATTGATCTGGTTGCGAAAGACGATGATATAGAAGATGCTGATGATTTGCGGCAGCACAAGGGCGGCGTATGTATTGGTCATCCCCAGACCATTGACAAGAAGATAAGTCGGAATCAAGCCGCCGCTGAAATACATCGGAATAATCAAATAAATGAACAGCGCCGATCTTCCCAGCAGATGCTTGTGAGCCATCACATAACCTGCCGCAAGCGATAAAGCAATCGTCAACACGGTATTCACCACAGTCAAGCCGACGGTATTAAGGAAGGTCCGCAAAAACTGCTTGCTGTAAGCGAGCTCGTGATAAGCTTTCAGCGAAAAGCCTTTAGGCCACAAGCCTATTTTTCCAGTGGCGAGGGCTTCGTAGTTACTCAACGAAATAGCTATCGCATTGATAAACGGAACGAGAATCGAAATAGAAAAAGCAATGAACAGCAAGTAATTAACAATAATAAAAATTTTTCGCGCCGGTGATAGATAGCTCATCGCTTAGCCCCCCGCCTTTCTAATATAGTCCCAATCCGACGAGCTTCTTGGAAATCCGATTTGCGGAAATAAGCAGAATGAACCCGAGCAAGCTCTGTACTAAGCCAATGGCTGTCGTCAAGCTGTACTGCGCCTCCACCAGACCGATCCGGTAAATATACGTGCTCGTTACATTGGAGACATCCAGAACCAGCGGATTCTGCAGTGTAAAAATCCGGTCAAACCCTACGGAGAATATGCCGGAAAGCCGGAGCAGCAGCAGCAGTACAATCATCGGCACCATCGCCGGAAGAGTGATATGCCAGATTTGACGAATGCGGCTCGCCCCGTCCATCATTGCGGCCTCGTACAAGCTTGTATCGATTCCCGCAATAACCGCAAAATACAGGATGGCGGACCAACCGACATTTTTCCAAATTTCCGCGAATACGGCGATTCCCCGAAACAACCCCGGCTCCGTCATGAAGAAGATCGGTTCGATACCGAACCATCCGAGAAGGGTGTTCACCATTCCCGCCTCCGGAGACAGCATTTGGTAAAATACGCCGGAAACAACGATCCACGACAGGAAGTGCGGCAGATACGAGATGGTTTGAATGATTTTTTTGAAGCGCAAGTGGATAATTTCGTTCGCCAATAAAGCAAACAGGATCGGAGCGGTAAATCCGAAAGCAAGATCGTAAAAGCTGATGATCAGCGTATTTTTCAGTACCTTCCAGAATGTATCATCCTGCAAAAAATAGGCGAAATGCTTGAAGCCCACCCAGGGGCTGCCCAAGATCCCTTTGTAGGGTGAAAAATCTTTAAACGAAATAATGATGCCATAGAGAGGAATGTAATGGAAAACAAATAATAGAAGGATAGTCGGAGCCAGAAGCAAATATAGCGCAAAAAGCGTTTTTTTATACACCCTCTTTTTCCGTATCGGAACGGGCGTGGCGGAAGATTGCGGTGTGGAATTGTTTGCCATGATCCCACCTCCAATAGAGAATTCGGTCCGCAGAGCAGGCAGGAGACACTTGCCATGCGGATAAGCTTAGGATTTCGTCTGCCGTTACCAGTCTACCTCTTTCACGCCAAACCCTCTTAGTTTGTCTTTGTGATCGTTCATGTATTGGGTATATTCCTCATAAATAAACCCGTACTTATTGCCGAATTCAGTCACCTTCTGGTCAAACTGCTCCATCGTAATGCGACCCATGATCGCCTCGAACGTCGCCTGTGAGATGAAATTATTTGCTTCACCTCTTTTTCGGTTGGCCTCGTCGGACAATTGGGCGAAATGGCTTAATCGGCGCCCCTTATCTTTGGCATAGCCTTCCCAGGTTTTCAAGCCTTCCATCCTTCTGTCAAACTCTTCTTTATTCATGACCTGTTGAGCAGCGGCTATACTGGAATCCTTGCGGTCGCTGAAACCGAAGAGAATGGCGAGATGCAGCTTATAATACTGGTTCTTGTCGGATAGACCCTTGCCTTCAATCGGCACCTTCTTATCCCCCTGGACTGTATAGTCCTCGCCTTCCTTGCCCCAGAAGATCATGTCGTGGAGTTCCTCTGAAGCCAATGCCTCTATAACCTTCCAGGCTTCGTCCGGATGCTTGGATTGGCTGGAAATGTAGATCCCGTGATCGGTAATAGGAAGTCCTTCGTAAGGTTGAGCATATTTCGGGTCCTTCAATACGGCCGGGTATTGCTTGAGGGCTGGGGATAACTGCCATTCCATATGCTGCTCCTGCGGCAGCTTCGCCTGTCCGGTCGGAATGAATTGATCCGCCTGATTGTATTCAAACAGAACGTCCCTGTTTCTTTTCTTGTCTCCATATTTCACGTTATCGTTCGTTGCAAATTCTTTATCGAGAATACCTTCTTCATACAACATCTTCATGGTTTGTACAGCTTCACGATATTCCGGAAGCATAAAATTGCTGATCACCCTGCCATCCTGTACGCGATAATCATACGGAAGCGCACCGTACCAGAAGAAAATAGGCAATCCGCCAAAGCCGAGCGCGGTGTCGGTATTGGCCACGCGATTGGAGAGGATTAACGCGTTCGGTTCAGCCTTATGCACCTTCCTCATAAACTCTATCCAACCATCCACTGATTCCGGATATTCACCGTCATTGTATTTAACCAGCATGTCATAGCGTACAGCGACTCCTGCGCCTTGGGGCGAGCTTGTATTGCGCATCGGTATACGGTAGTAATGTCCGCTCGGTGATTTGGCCAGCTCCATCATTTCCGGTGTAATCACTTTTTTCACAGCCTCGGATTGGTCGTAATATTTCTTCAAGTCGATAAAACCGCCCTGATCCGCTGTCCGGTAAGCTTCCGTCGGATACCAGCTATGAACGAGATCGGGCAAGGAACCGGAAGATAGCATCAGATTATACTTGGTTTTGAAATCCTGATATCCGGGCACCTCGAGCTCCAGATCAACCCCCGATTTTTCCTTGATCAGGTTGATATACGGATTATCGCTCGGATTGACGCCATCGGGATGTGCCATTCCGGAATTGCCCATGAACAGCTTCAGCTTGACGGGTGCCGACGTTTTCGTCTGGGGGCTGGCTCCCGGCTTGGATTCGTCCGGTGTCGATGTAGCGCTCGGGCTGCCGGAATCCGAACATCCGGAAATCGTCATACTGCACACCAGGGCCGCCGCGGTCAACAGAACATTGGAATGCTTTTTGAATTTTGCCATGCTCAATAGACCTCTCCTCTCATCTGTTACATGAATGTTTGCGCTTTCATAATATAGATAGAGGAATGTTATGCTATTCCAAGTACTATTATGACTGAATATGAAAGAAGGAACTGCTATGGCGAATCGTTAGGACCAGGTAATCATTTTGGTTTTCGCTCTGCGAATTTGGCAAAAAATAACTGCACAACCTAAGCAAGCCGCTTAGACTGTGCAGTTTTCTTTGAACACTTACGTTACTATTTGGGCGACTCAATCTGATAGCGATCGATTTCATACCCGACCTCGTCATACAGAATCACTTCGTCGTCTTCGCCGTCCCATATGCTCTCGGTAGTCCAGATAAAATATTGATTGCTAAATACCGTCCCGCTGCTCTCCCTTATCCCGCGAACAGCACTTTCTCCGGTCATGATAATCATTCGACTGGCTGAACCTATTACAGTGCCTTCAGGAAACTGAAACGTTGCTCCCTTGGAACTGACCAATGTCCAGCCGGAAAGGTCTTTTTCTTCCATTTCGGGGAAGTTGGAGATGATGATTGCCCCATCGGCATCTATTCGCGAGATTCCTACCGGATGATACATAGAATGTACCCCATCCAAGAGCTTTTCGCCATTCACACCTATTTTTCTATCTATCGCTTGCCAGTTCAGTTCATCCAAGAAGGAGTACCAGATAGAGCTGCAGCAGACTGAACTCGCATACCCGCTGGAGATCATGGACGCGTCGAAAAATGTGCCGTCTTCCAGAAAGACAAAGCCTCGGGGGATGTCCAATGGCACCTCCTTCGATTCTACCCATTGGACCCAAACCTCTTGATTATCTAAATGCTCTTTGGTGTATTGATAAGCCTTCTGGATAGCGATCTCTCCGTAACTTCTTTCCATCGATCCGACATCGACACCGGCTAACCTAAGCTTCTGTTCTTCCCCGTTCCAATCCACCAGCAATGTAATTCCGTCTATAACCTCTTTAACCTTGACTTTGGTTTTAGGAGCGCAGCTTCCAACCACTTTATAAGCCTTGTCTTCCCAGCCTACCAAACAGCCTAATGCATCCCCCAGCTTCCTGACCGGAATATAGGAAACTCCATCTCGTATTTCTATCGGAAAATCCATAGGCTGACCGTTCCGAATCGCTAAACCTTGATCAGTGGAATAACGGATGACGCTTTCTCCCTTAGTTATTTCGATCTCATGGGTTGATACTTCCCATGTCACAGTGGCCCCCATGGATTCTCCAGCCTGTTTCAGAGGAACATAGGTCGTTCCGTTCTCAAGAAACGGAGAGCGTTCGAACTCAACTTGTTTACCGTCCACATACACAGCCGGAGGTCTTACGGCCCCATAATCGTTCGGGTTATACAAGGGCGCCTCGAAATCAACCGGGCTGATGAGAATCATTTCCTCCCAGGTTAAAAGCTGAGCCATCATTTCTTTGGTTAGCCGAGTATGGAAACGGATAGGATGTACTTTGGCCAATGCAGGCGAATCCCCGAAGGCCTCTCTGAATTTTCGCTCAAATTCCGAAGCCTTCGCTTCTCTTATGATCATGGCGGCTTCGATGGACTCTTCATCTTTTGCTGATTCCGCCCATTTTCTTAATTCCTTGCTAAGGAAAGGCTTCGAGTAATATTCGGGGTCCGCCCATCTGAATTGATCTATTGGAGTCACCTCGAGCTTATCCGAAGGAATAATTTTGCCGTAATCTTCAATGATGATTGATTGTAACGGCCCTTCTTTCGCCGATGATGCTTCGGGCATAAAGGCAAGGCCGAACAAAAGGGTGACTAAAAAAAACCTAAACTTGAAGAACAATTCTATCTCGTCCTTTCTATATGAACTTGCTCGAATCCTGGGAAATGTTTAAAACAACCTGCCCCGTTTTTCCTCAAGGCAGGTTGTCTTATCTATTAAGGACGTACTTTTCCAACGATATCTAGGGAGATATAGGAATCGGCCATCACTCTTACTCCAATGGTGTAAACCCCAGATTTAGGCTTGGAAATGCTGACATGTCCATAAGGGTTTTCACGCGACTGACTTTTATTTTCCGTGAACTTCGGCTCTTGGGATATATCTTGGCCACCTCTTCAACAATTAATCTCACCCACCTACTAAAATTATCAATTTGTTTATTTGAATGCTGGCCAGCAGTTCAAACAAATAATTTTTAAAAATAGTAAGTACATGTAAGGCAAGAAATTTATAACCACTATGCGTCTTGGCAAGTCAATTCATATCCCTCTCAATTGGAATATACCAAATATATTTTGAAAATTATACCATAAATTTGACAAATTTGTTATATTTTTCATCAGCAACTTTCTAATATAGAAAATTCTACAAAAATATTCTATTCATCAATTTTTATATACAGATATTATGGCTCAAAACCATAATCAGTGCTTGAAAGAAATCCGTGGCTCCATAATAACTATATAACAGTCAAAGGATTTGGTTGAAAATATTGGTTTTGATGCCTGGCCATCCGATCGTGCAAATGTTAAGCCAGTATGAATGGGCGAAATTTCTGTTATTCGCTAATGTAGATTTAAGCCAATATGTCAACGCTTTTCAGCAATTGGGGGAGCAGTATTAGGACATACGGGTTTAGTTATACGTACTGCAAGCGTAGGTTCAATCGTTGTAGTAATTACTTTAGTATGTGCTGGTATTTCCTTGGCTTCATCGATACCTAAAAAATCCGAGAGTTTTCTTTCTAAGGAATAAACGAAGAGACATACTAGGTGAGAGGCTGTTTGACTTTCAACTCAAAGGAGAAATCAATTATTCGCTTTCGCTTAGTGCACCCGCACGCTTTTGATTGGGAGCCAGTCGTACGAACTTAGGCCCGGGGACTTCGTGGTGATACCGCCGAATACGTTGTTTGCGACTGAATGGACCGCTGGCCTCCAGTGCTCCATGCACTATTTCTCCGTTGGCATATCGGCCTTCTGTCACGGGATGGAGTGGTCAGAACTGTATGGCATACCACGCCATTGTCGGCCTCCAGTCGATCAGGAGACCGCAGGCCTGTGCACCGTTTGGAGGCGACTGATACAAGCCTGGGAGCAGGCCCCCCGATCCCTCAGTACATCTGCAACCGGAGCGCTTTCTGCAGAGACGGCATCACGTCACCTGTACGCAGAGGCATTGAGCAAGCTGTGGCTTGCCGAGGCGACTAAGGTTTTGCAGCCATTCATGGCAACCCCGGAACCGCTCATCGATGAGCGTGTGCGGCGTGTATGCTTCTACATTCGGAGCGCGTACATGAACCCGATTCGTCTTACAGACATGGCCAAGTTGGTCAATATCAGCGAAGGACATTTACGCCTGCTGTTCCGAAGAGAGCTGTCTCAATCGCCTTATCAATATTTGTTGCTCGTCCGAATCGAGAAGGCGAAGGAACTGCTCCTTTATACCGAGCTGCTGCTAACGGAAATCTCTTACCGTGTCGGGTTCGACGAGTACGGCCATTTCATGTCGACCTTTCGCAAGCTTGTGGGGCTGTCCCCCTCAAAATACCGGAAGGCGAACAATCCATATAGTTAATTTCACCAAATAAGTCATCAATTTTTTAGCTATTTGACGAAAATAACGGTCATCAGGCATCTGTTGATCTATTTGGAATGCCCGTACACTTTTACCGCAAGCAATCAATAGCGTTAGAGGGGGATTATTTGACGCTTACCTATCAACGCTATAGATTAGGCCTTTCGAAACAAAACCAGAAGACTATCTTTGTAAAGATTTGTTATATTTCCATCAACAATGGTTGACGGAAGCCCGATCCAATAATATATTAAAGGTAACCAAGCACAAGCCTAATTTGTGGTAATATAGTAAATGACTGCACTACTAATTGCATAATTCGAAGGTGGAGACCATGAGAAAACCTTTGAAGCCAGCTTCTTCTCTTTTGGATGGAGACGGTTTCTTTGAATTTCTTATGGTCTTTTTTGTAATGCCTTTCCTATGGACGACCAAGCTTCGAAAGGGGGTGACGGCAAGATCAAGCAATACCGTTAGCAGTAAGAACCATTAAGCCGAGGAGGTAGAAAATGATAAGAACAAAATTCAATCGATGGCTGTCTTCCGCACTTGTATTGTGCATGGTATTTTCTTTTCTGTTTTCTTTTTCCCCTGCCGGCTATGCATCCGCGCAACAGGTTCAGACCACGGTCAACTATGATCAACTGCCGCACTTTCTGATTACAGAGATCGTCCCCGATTCGTCAAATATTGACGGGGCCGACGGCTTTGAATTTGTTGAAATTTACAACAACACGGACCAACCTATCAACTACAAGGATTATAAGCTCATCTATCGCTACCCGAACGGCCTGGAGTATGACCAGGTATGGAAGACTATCCCTGAAGAAGTGATCATTGAACCGGGAGCCACCCTGGTCCTGTGGATCACGAACAATGCCAATCAGAAAGCGACAGTAGCCGATTTTAATGCCAACTATGGAACCAATCTGGTTGAGAACAAGGACATCGTCAGGACTGAAGTGAGCGGCGGAATGCACAACAGCCGCGAGAGGACGATGATCATCGCAACCAATACCGGTTACGAGCTTGTCCAAGCCAGCTATAACGTTGGAGTGAAGGATACGGCACCGGATAAAGGTATTTTCTACAAATATCCGGAAGACGGCTCCACCACCATGCAGTTGATCGGCAGCGCGACCGATCCGGCTACTCCCGGCTCCGTCAGTCCGGAACAAATTCCGCCTGAACCGGTCAAGATCAAGTCCGATACCGTTCCTCCGGTCATCGAAAATCTCACCGACCAGACGGGGATCAGGGACGCCCAGGACATTCATATCGTCGCGAGCACCCATGACGATGTCATGGTTCGAACCTTTACTCTGCATTACAGAAGTGAGAAGCAGAGCGAATATACCAGTGTCAACCTGAAAATGAGCCGGGAGGATTCCCTGTTCCATCACACCATTGATTTCCTGGAATTCCTCGGAAGCAACTATGTAGAGTATTATTTCACGGCTTTCGACGGTACGAACGAAACGGTTAGCGATATTTACAGAATAGATATTGTTCAGGAGCTTCCCAGCCCGAGATTGAATTGGCAGGACGGGGATATTCTGACGGGCCGTTCCACAATTGTGGCTTCAGCCGACGGGGTCAACCCGGATGAGTTGAAGCTGTTCATTGACGGGACGGAAGTGAACGATACTTACCGGTCCCTGGAGAAAAACGCCTATTTCGCCTTTGAAGCCGACGGCATAAATGCCGGTTACAAAAACTCGGTCAGCTTGGGAAGCGACATCATCCGCCTCGTTGACACGAATATTAACGGCTTTGAAACGGTCATTGTCCCGATCGATCCGATCCGGTTTCATCAGAACAATAACACCGTGACGCTTCGCGCCGGCTCTACCAAATCCGCCATCGAAGAAGATCCGCAAGAAAATCTTGATGATTTCGATGTGCGCAATGTCCGGCTCCTTCTAAGCGACGGAACCGTAGTCAGAGACCCCCGATACAGTGATCCTAACGAAATTCTGGATATGGGGGACAATGGAAGATACCTGCCGGTGGTCGACTTCACCTTCGACATTCCGCAGGACAAGCTGACTTCCAAAGCTTATGTATGGGATACCTCAGCCGTATCGGAAGGCGATCACCTGATCCGGGTAACGGCTCCGGAGCAAGGCGAAGCGACAGCCCGCATCCGGGTCGATAATTCCGCTCCTTTCATCCAGACGACTCTGGAAGAGGGCAAGCTGTACAAAGGCGCCTTTACTATCGACGTCACCGTGACGGATAAAGTGGCCGGGGTCGACAAGGTAGAGATTCTGCTGGACGGCCAACCTATCGAAGTTCCTTACGCGACCTCCTCGGCGGCTATGAAGCCCGGCGAGCATTACCTGCAAGTTTCCGCTCTGGACAAAAAAGGCTTGAAGAGCGAAAAGAACGTTCGATTCTCGACGGTAGAGGAAACACCGCATCAGCCTGAACTGATCAGTCCGCAGGACGGGGCCGCGAATGTAGACCTTCGCCCGACTTTAAGCGTTAAAGTATCCGATCCGACGGATGACGAATTGGACGTAACCTTCTATCAAGGTTATAAATACAATGCAGTCACCCCAGGCAAGGTCCGGGTATATAAAAATGCTACCGATACGGAGCCTCCCCGCTCAGCCGCTCCGGACGGCGAAGAAGCCTTGACGGAAGCGGAGCTCGCGACCCTGGCGTCCGTGGATCAGCAATATGTCACTCTGGACTCGACTACCCAGTTTCCTTACCTGCGCTTTGAAGTCGAGTTGGACGGCAATATGACTCCGCAGGATACGGTAGAGGTGGTCTGGAAAGGAAATTCCTTGGCCAACCGCAAAGTGACGATGTATGCCTGGAATTACACGGAAAACCGCTGGAAAGCCGTCGATTCCTTCGTGACCAAGTCCGAGGACGATTTTACGCTAAGCGGCACCGTTGACGTTAACGATTACGTGCGTGAACAGAAGGTCAACGTCATCGTTCAGGATCGGATTCCGACGCCGGACGAGTACGATTATACCTTCGTGTGGATGACGGATACCCAGTTCTATACAGAGGTATTCCCGGGGATTTACGAATCCCAGGTTAACTGGATCGCCGAGCAAGCGGACAACATGAAGATCGATTATGTGATCCATACCGGAGACATCGTCAACGTGCACGATTACGAAATCCAATGGCAGCGTGCCGATCAGTATATGAAAGTGCTGGATCAGGCCGATATTCCGTACGGAGTGCTGGCCGGTAATCATGACGTCAAGGATTTGGGTAACAACGAGTTCGACTATTCGAACTATTATCGTTACTTCGGGGAGGATCGTTTCCAAGATCGGCCTTATTATGGAGAGTCGTACAAAAATAACCGCGGTCACTACGATCTGATTTCCTCTCACGGCAATGACTACATTATTGTCTACATGGGCTGGGGAATCGGAGAGGAAGAAATCGCTTGGATGAATCGGGTGCTCGCGGAACATCCGGACCGCAAAGCCATCCTTTGTTTCCACGATTATTTGACGGCTAACGGCAGCCGGGCGGAGATTGGCGACATTCTGTACGACAGGGTGGTTGTACCGAATGAGAACGTCGTGCTGGTGCTGAACGGCCATCGCACCGGCAGCACGCTACGAACGGACGAAATCGACGATAACGGAGACGGAATTACAGACCGTAAAGTGTATCAAATTTTGACGGATTATCAAGGGCATGGCGAAGGCGGCGACGGCTTCATGAAGCTGTTCCATTTTGACACGGCCACGGATACCATCTATGTCAATACGTACTCTCCTTATAAGGAAAAGTATAACTACTATGACCCGATAGAATTTCCGGGTAAGGACGAATTCACACTGGCTCTTAGCCTGGAGCCGCAAATCAAGCGGGTAGCCACCGATTACTTCGAAGTCAACCTTTACTCCGATACGGTAATCGGAACGGCGAACGGAATACCGAGCGGACAGACGGCCAGCATCGAATGGGATGGACTGGCTGCCGATCAAACCTATCAATGGTATGTAATCGCGGCGGATGCATTCGGAGGCCGGATCGTTTCCGACATCTGGAGCTTCACCACCGGAGCCGGTTCGGAGCTTCCCGCCCCAAGCCACCTGAGGGCAACCGGAACGACAAGCACCACCATCGATCTGGCTTGGGACCCGGTAAGCAGCAGCGGCCGGAACATCCATTATGAATTATATAAAGATAATCAGCTGCACGCTGCGGTCACAGAAGCTGTATATACGGTGACCGGGCTGGCTCCGGATACGGAATACCGTTTCTACGTGGTGGCTGCGGATGACCAAGGATATAAATCCGCGCCCAGCGAGGCGATTTCGGTGAAGACTTCTCCTGCCGCACCGGCTGACGGACTGCCTGCTATACGCCGGTTAGTAGACGACTATATCGCTTCCGGCGATTTAAGCGGCCCGTTGGCCAAGCAGTTGAGCAATACTCTGGACCAGGCCCGGCATCAGTATGATAAGGGACGGTTGGAGCAAGCCGCCAGAGATCTGGAGAAATTCCTGAAGCATTTGAATAACAAAGCCATGCAGCGTCACATTTCGGAGGAAGCGAAGGAGCATCTGGAGCGGCAGGTCAACTCGTTGCTGCAGCAGTGGCGTTCATAGTACGTTTGAAAAAGCCAGAGAGGCAAAACTGCTTCTCTGGCTTTTTAGTTGAGTGCGGCATCAGATTCTGATTGTTGCGGTGTCCGTTTCTAGATTCGTTTCCGGGTGAAAAGAAAGCCTGCAAAGAATCGATCTCTTTCAGGCTTCTTTATCGACCAAGCTCCACCATTATATCATATTCGAAATAAATTGAGAAAAATGAGAAGGGTTCTTTGGCTTTGCGGAATCAAGTAATTAACTTAACCCCACGCAAAATGGAACATGCCTGAAGCCAATCTTGCGCCAGCAACGAAACGAACGATTCCTGGAAAAGCTTTACTTTATAAGAAGTCATTTCACTTGCCAGTTGCTCGTCCCATGGAATGTAGAGCTTGTTCAGATTCGAGAGGGCGGCGGGCTCGAAAGACGGACCGGGATGATTGGCAATGATACTGCGGTACAGGGTTGTATCGAATCTCCACGGCACAAAATGATCCGGGAAACGATGAGCGAGAGTGATTCCCATGGTCAGCCCCTGAACATCAAAATCACCTGAATAATAGATGGGGCATGTTTCACCGGAATGGCCGAGACTGCGCTGAATCCAGCGCAAGGCTGCGGCGCTTGCCGGTCCGCTGGTGCATAAGAGAGCCGGCGGGGCTGACGAAAGTAACGACCCGCTTCCGGCTTCCTTCTGTAGCCATTGTTCGGTAATATCCAGCAGGGTCGAGAAAACGGAAGGATTCTCAACTATATACAATGCGCTGCATCCGGGAAACTCCTTCATCGCCTCTACCTGCCTTAATGTCCATACATTGGGCTCAGGCAATTTATCCGGTTGAGGAATATAGACGTAGACTAACGAGGAAAGATCATCATCGCTAATTCCCGCCGAACGATAAATTTCTCTCATGGCCAAAGTATCGACCTCACTTGGCACGGTCTTGTCTGAAGACAGTCCATAGCTTGACGCTAACGAAGTAATGGTCTCATTGCCATCGGTTTCGAAATTGTCCATATCAACCGGTACATGATCATCCGACTGTCTCTCCCGCAGGGCATAGAACAACAGCCGGCCCGCGGGCTGCTTCCAATCCAATGCATGCGAATCTCCGCTCGCCATCGCTGCCAGTACCGGCAAACGGATCGTGCGAAGGGAGATTCCTCCGACAGAAAAATTGCAGTTTCCTGTAAATAAAATATCCAGAGCGCGAACGGCATGCCGCAATGCTGTTTCCGCCTCGGCCGGATTGGTCATGAACAATTCTTTAAGCGTCCGGCAGCCTTGTCCGAATCCTTCTTCCAACCGCTGCAGCCATTCGGAGACGAAAACTGACAGTTCTGTGCCGTACTCTCCTCTAACGCTGGTGAATAATCGGCACCATTCCGTGTTCTGCAGCATCCTTTTCTCCGATTTGGTCTGAAGAGGAGTCCCCTCCAGCAGGAAATGAAGCTCTTTCAAGCGGAACGGAAAAGCGGAATCTTTCAATTCCTCTTCAAACCTTTTGAGCGAAACCCGAATCGTCTCCCCCGGCTTGTAATCCCAACCGAAGAACAAATTGATCGCTTCACATTCTTCCGCCGTTGCGCGTTCCACAATCGCCTGTCCGCCCACACGTTCCAGCGATTCGTATTTTTGCCACATTAAGGACAGCATCCGCCGAAATCCGGGGCGGCGAAAATATGCCCTGGCTCTTTCGGAAGCTTCACTGTTTCGATTCATGCGTTAACCCCATCTTGCACATATTCTTTGATCTTCCCATTCCATCGATAGCGAAACAAGGTTACGAAATCCACATCCTTCGGCCGGTAAATCTCGTAGATCGCCAGCTTCGGCACCGTATCGTAGCATCCCCACAACACCTGGGATGTCATCATATAATCGAATCCCATATCCGTCAGCAATTTAAACATATCTCGCATGTTCTCCTCGTCCACACCGGCGAAAGCCTCATCCAAAGAAATCAATCGGGGAGCCTCCGACCGGGCATCCGAATACCGGGACCAGGTTGCCGCAAATAATGGAATGTACATCGCCATCGCCTTCTCGCCGCCGCTCAGTACATTGAACCTGGAGTCGGTAAGCGGCCGATACCCCGCTTGATCCCCTTTGCGATAGCGCAATTCGAATTGAAACCAGTTCCGATAATCCAATACCTCGAACAGATGCTTGCGGAGCGATTCCTGTTCCTCCTGGGCATTCTGCTTGGCGTAGCTGATTTGTGAACGAAAATGGTTGATCATAAGATCTATCTCATCTTCACGCAAACGATGCGCATCCCGCTTCAGCAGTTCAACCAGCGTGGCAGTGTCCATTTGCTGCTCGCTCAGCGCCGGCTTGGGGTCCCACTCCAATTTCAATTGCAGTCCGCTTGAGGTATTCCTTTCCCCCATTAGACGATTCATCTGTTTGACCCAGTTCTCCGCCCGATGGATACGCTGGCGAATCGATTTGCCCACGCTGCGCAAAATGATTTCCTCATACAGCTCACGATCCTTCTCGCTCAACAGCAGACTCTGCTCCTCTTCCGAACGCTCCAGTTCTTCGAGAAGAACTTGCGGCGGCTGGGGGTGCGAACGATCTCTCATCGATTGAATCAGAATTCTTCCCGTTCCTTCTTCGACTATGGTCTCCAGAACATAATCCGTCAGCACAATCCGAACGGCATTATAATGTTCCAATAAATGGCTGGTTATCGTCTCCGTGTTCCGGTTCGCGAACAGGGACTCATAGCGCTGTCTCATTTCTTTAGCCAGGTTTAACGCTTGCTGCAAATCCATCTCGGGGCTGTACGTCTCCCGCCAATCGGCCACAAGTGCCCTTCCGGCTTCACGGTGCCATTCCCCGGACGCAAGCTCAAGTCCCTTCTGCCTCTCCGCCAATTCTCCATTATAAATGCGCAATCGTTCCTGAAGCGCCGCCGCTTTTTGTTTCACCTCATCCAGATCGGACGATACTGCCTTGTGCCGTTCAGCAGCTTGCTTTCGTTCTGCCCTGATCGATTCAATTCGTTTCGTCACCTCTGCCAATCCGAGCTCTTCGATGATGCTTCTCAACATCCCCGCCTGTGCCCGCAGTACGCGCCGACGTTCTTCCATTTCCTCCCGTTGCTCTTCTTCTTCCTCTAAAGCCGTTAGGACCGATTCCAACTCTTCCCTATAACGGACGAGCGCCTCCGCCGCCTCCCGGCTTCGCCTCCAGGCCGAGTGCAATTCACCGAGGACGCCTTCATAATCCCTGCATATGACAATAGCCTCGCGAAGATCCTTCTCGCGCTTTAACCGGGTCCAGGAGGCTGTCAACTCCACCAGCTGTCTTTGCAGTTCGCGCCATTCCGTCGATTTCAGCTTGTACCGTTCCAATATGCGCTGCTCCTGCTTCATAGCGGCTTCGAGACGAAACGCTGCCTCCAGCAACGCTTGCAAGTCCTGCTGAAGCTTCAGTCCATTCGGAAACAAACCGCTCTCGGCTCTAAGCTGCTGCTCCCGTTCCTTCAGTTGCTCCAAGGAATGATCGAGAGCGGACAGCCGCTCCAGCAGTTGGTCTATTTCCCGCTGCAGACGTTCAATTTCCAGCATTCGGGTACGCTTCCTCGTCTCCTTGCCGATATATTCCGCCCTTTCCTTGGTCCGACTGGCCCCCACTAACGGACCAAGCCGGAAATGACCCCGTGAGGAAATAACTCCGCAAATACTGTCGTAATCGGCGACGTTGCCGCTCTCGTCCCATAGAAAGGTTCGCAGAACAGCATCGACCTGTTCCGCTTGAAGTCCGCTCTCTTCCGAAGGAACAGGGACAAGGACATCGGCCAGCGTATAGCCGATCTCATGGGGCTGCGGCACAATCCAGAATTCCTCCCGACCATCCGCAACCGCGCCAATACGGCCATCCGCCGAAATCCATGCATCCAGCAACCCGGCTCGCTCCAGCGCTTCCTCTATTCTCGCTTTCGCCGCCTCGTCCACATGTGGCTGAAAATCACAAACGGCGAACAGGGGAGCTCCGCTGCCGCCTTGACTTTCCAGACGCGCCCTCATCCTGGCCTCATTCCGTCCCGGTTCCGGTTCACGGCTTTGTTTCCAGGCATTCTTCTCGTCTTGAAGCCGCTTCTTCTCCTGCTCCAGCACCTCTCTGTGCTGAATCATCTTCAGTCGTTCGGTCGCCAGAGCTTCCCTTTGTTCGTTGAACGCCTCCATCACAGGAGCACGAACCGGCTCATACGCCCTATTCTCCTGTCCAAATTCGCTTATTGCTTTAAAAACAAGGCGAATTCGATCATCACCGAAATCCAATGCTTGCAGCCCGTTCCGCCACATGACGATTTCTTCCCGCAGTTCTTCCTTGCTCTGTTCCAGCCTCCTCTCGCCAAGGCTGCGTTCCCGTTCCGCATTGTCGCGCTCCTTGCGGGATTCGCCCAACTCCAACTCCAGTTCACGCACCAGACCGGCCGCTTCCCGTTCCTTCTGCGCACAATCCAGAGCCCGCTCCAGTCTCTCCCGATGGTTGCGCAAATCCCGTCGCCAAGGCTCCCGCCATCCGTCATCTTCGGGCAATCCCCGGTCCCAATATCGGTGGTATACCGGATGCTCGGCAAACTCCGCTTCCTGCGCCATCGTTTCGAGATCGTCCAATCCGGCTCGCTGTTCGCGATTCAATTCCTCATATTTATGCTCGGTTTCACTAATCGTCCGCTCCAAATTCGCCGTCCGGGCCTGATGCTTGACCATCCGTTCCTGCGCCAACTGAAGATGCTTCTCCACATCGCCAAGCGCTGCCGTTGCCGCCTCCAATTCCCGCTGTTTACCGATGGCTTCATGATTTTCCAATACTTCGATTTCAGCAGCCATTTCCTGAAGCCGGGCTTCCACGCGATTCATCTCTTCCTGAAATTGCCACTTCTCGTCCTCCGCCTCCCGTAAGGACTGCTCCGCTTCCGATGTCAGGTTCCGGGTCTTCTCATACTCCGCCTTCTTATTCAATAATTCGATGGACTTCACATAAATCATATATTTGTTATAACGGTCATAGCTATCCTGAAGCTTGTTCATCTCCTTGCGATGCAAGCGAACCTCGTCCAGGCCGTCGGCAATCTGATCCATGTCCTCCAGGACTTCCGACAGCGGCCTCAGTTCATCCTCGTGCAGAGGAGGCAGCGCCTTATGAAGAATATCGTAAATGGCGGACGGCTTAAAATCTTTGGACAGCTTGGGACTGCGCAACTGAATCATGAGCTGCAGCAAATCCTGGAATGCATCCGCCTCTGCGAATCCGAATAGCTGTTTATTGACGAGATCGCGATAGGACGTCTGATCGTGCACGACTTGCCCCCCGGCGCCTACTTTCTCTTCCAATTCCCGGCGGCTGAGCGGAACACGAACGTTATGCTCCAGCCAATGATTACGGTCGTACAACCAGAAATTTTTCCCGATCCGCCGGCCATCCTCCAGCACGAATCCCCAGAACTGTACCTGGGCCGCACCACGCCGTGCACGCAGCCCGATGCCTATCGTTTTGAAAATTTCCTTGGCCGGGTGGACGAATTCCATCCAGAGATAACCTGTAACATCGGATTTACCGCTATCCGTTTCTCCCAACAAATAATATTCTATTCGACGGTCGCGCGAGCCGAACGGGTCAAGCCGGCTGGGCCGTTTATCCCCGTCCAGGACAAGGGGCAGAAAACTTTGCATCGTTACCGACTTGCCCGAGCCGTTGGCTCCACGCAGGATGAGGCGCCCGTCCTCCAATTCAAATTCCTCTTCATCGTAATACCAGAAATTAAGGATACCGACACGATTCATTCGCCAGCGCTGGTCGGAAGCCGGTAATGCCGATCTGATATTCTCTTTCATGTTGATCTCTCCTATCCTGTGCATCTAATCAATCCAAATCCCCGGTATACAAATACTCTGCATTCCATCGGCCGAGCACCGGCGAAATAAGGAAGTACGAATGATCTTCCCATTCTCCCAGATTCCACTCCACCATATGGGCAAAACAAAGCTCGGCCAAATCCTGGGAAGAGGCCTCGCGAAATTCCTTGCTCCAGTATTCCTTGTGCTTGCGCTGCAGCTTTAACAGGATCGTCTCCATCTCCGAGCGTTCCACTCGAATGCATCCATTATCTTCCAAGTAGCGACCCGTATCTTCCTGGTTCAACTGCCTGCGCAGCTCCCCGGCTACAAGCAGAACCAGATCCGATACCCCGGACAGGGTAGGGAACAAGGCGGACTCGCTGGAAAGCTCCGGATGGAAGAACAGCAGCCCCTCACGATACCGCCTTCCTTCCCAGCCGAGCATTTTGCTCAATTGATCGATGATCGAACGCCGTTGGGTGAGCACATAGGATAAATCTTCCTCGCTCCAGAGACGATCCGGAACCGCGGGTTCCAACAATAATCTTCTGTATACGCGATGACGCCGGCGAAGCGCTTGCCCCTCCTGGGTATCTGCATACAAAATCGGATCTGAAAGCTGCTCCATATTCGTATAGAAAGTAAGATCCTGGGGAAACCGCCGCAATATATACCGCACATTGGGAGAGCACTCGAACAAGGCATTCCGCGACTCATTCTGGGCCCATTCTCCTTCATCCCCGTCGACCGAAAACAGCACTCCCAGCGATTTCAGCTTCTTTAAAGCCCTCGCCATCGATAAACGATGGTAATAGTTGGTCCAATCCGCCTCCAATCCCCGCCCATTTAAATGCTCGCGGATTTCGGTCACCATGTCGGACAGCAGAAACTGGTCCATTTCCGTTTTTCCTTCCAAATACCATAGGCCGAATGTAAAAAAGACGTAGTCCCGCTGTTCGCGAAATTCCGCGAATCCCATCCACGAATAAGGAACGACGGGCACTTTGTCCAGCTTGGCCAGCGAACGGGTGACAATCAGGGGATAGCCGGTCTGATCCAGAAACCAACTGCGCAGCTCGTCATAATGATCCTTCACCGCAAAATATAGTTCCTTGTCCTCTTCCTTGGATATCCATGGCCGGTTCAGCAAGGCGTGAATACAAGCTCTCTTGCGCTCTGCGGCTTGCTCCGCGCTCATCGCCCTTCCTGAACGGCCGATTCGGCGAATGGCCGAGCTATTGCTCTCGCTCATCTGATCATTCTCCTTCCCGGGCTGCTGCCGCTTCCAGGGATGCGCCTATGAAGGTAAAAACGAGTTCATAATCCGGCAGATGAAGCTCGCCGTCTTCGGAAACAAGAACGGCCTGCTCTTTCGTTCCCGCATTGATCATCTCCACCTTGACCCCTTCCGGTGTAACGAACGAACGGCATGGGGAGGTCGTGCAACGTCCAATCCACTGCAGCAGACGAAGCCTTGTGACGCTTGAAACAACGGACATTTCCGAAATCCGCACCCTGCCTCGTTCCACCATTTCGCGAACAGCCTCCCATTCTTCAGCCTGCCGTTGCAAATAGAGCTCCCGTTCCTTCCGCTTTCTTGCTTCATTCTCGCGGACCGGCTCCGTTTCCCGGCGTTCCCCGCGCTTGCGGCTGCGCGACCGCAGCGCCCGAATCGTGGGAACTTCTTCCCACATGGACATATCCGCCCGATCAGACGTGCGCAAATCTTCTCCTTGCAAATGGCGGGTCTCGAACAAGCCGAACACGCAGGCCGCCAGACGGTGGCTTTCCTCCAGAGAGTCGGTACGCGCAAACCAGTCCGCCAAATATTCGAGCTCCTTTCTCCGGCTTAGCCCGGACCGCTTCCTTTCCTGAATGCGAATGACGCTTCTCACGATGCGGGCGATAGCGTCTTTGGTCGCTCTCTCCAGCAAGGTCAATTCGCTTGGAGATGAGCCGTCTCCCAGGAACCAACGCCGCAGGTTGCTCCATCCTTGCTGCAGCTCCTCCAGCATTTCTTCCTTGACCGGCATTTCTTCCAGGCTGGGCTTGTTCGCTATGCCGTCCGCTACCTTCTCCAGAAACAAATCCCGGACATTGTCGCCGATTCGCTCCAGATTGCCTTCGATTTTATACGCGTTTCTTTGCAGCGCCTGAACGAAATTTTGCAAATAATTCGTCAGCTTGTCCTTAAAGATCAGGAACGATTCCGTGACCATCATCTCTTCGGCTTTGGCCGTCTGCAGACTGGCTATATAATCGGAGGCATTCTCATGAAGACGAACGAAGGCATCGTACAGCTCGTTCCACAGCTCCAACGCCGCGTCTTCTTCGAAGGTACCGGCGTACTGACGGATTTCAAACAGTTTATCGGCGATTTTGTCGAACAGGGTCGGCTCGAGCGAGCCGCCATAACCGGTCACTTTCTCCAGCGATTCCAGCAAGCGTTCAATTTCAATAGAATAGGGCCTGAGAAGATACTGCATTTTTTTCTTCATATACTCTTCCAATGTTGTTGCCCTTCCCCCGTCATGCCGGGAAGCCAGATTTCCCCATTCTTCCAATTGTGCCAGATCGCCGAGACACTGCTCCAGAGTATACTGGGGCACCACATTCCTTGCGGAAATCGCTTCGAATATTTCCTCGGGCTTCAACCAGTATCTCAATCTTTTATATTCCTGGTAAAAATAGCGCATGATCGCCCGGTAGCGCACTACATTTTCGGCATTCGTATATTTCAACTCCGGCACGCTCCGCAGCGTTCGAGCCATTTGTTGACTGTCCATCTGAGTCCACCTATTCCTCTATTCTTGTTTTTTCATTCTAGCATAGTCACTTTTAGTAGAGATTGACAAGCAACAACCTGGCTTTTCCAAACTCTTCTTTACTTAATAAATATACCATTCCCAGCAGCGCATAAACCATGGAAAGTTATCGAAAATGTATGGAAAAAGCAAATGGATGATCGGCGAAACTGATCCTGAGAAATGGCCCGTTTATCCCGATGTTTGTATTATCGGGTTAAGACACCCACCTCTATAGGTGGGCTCTAAATCAGGTGGAGTAGAGTCTCCATCTGATTACTCGATGTTCAGCTAAGCTGAACGAGTTCACTTGGATCGGTCCGATAACTTCTAGCCTCTTGCCCGCTTTCTTAGCCATTTTTAGAAAGTATAAGTTTCGAGAGCTTAGTTCTTTATTTAAAACCGCACGTTTTGGCGGATAGCTCAATTTCGTATGAGGATGATGCGGAAGCCGAAGTGTCGATACCTAGTATCGCGGTTGCGGAGTAAGCCGTAGCCTGTCGGGGTTATTATGGCCCAGGAACAACTCACAAAAGGGCTGCCCCAAAATCCAGTTCGCGATTTTTCAGCACCGCTAGTACCGGAATTTTTCGTTTTATAGTGAATTTTTTTTGGGACAACCCCGGATCGTTCACCGGATGGTGTAAAAGACAAGGATAAACGGCTATCGCCGTCCTTTGGACAGGCGCGTTTACCGATGAAATATAAGAACAGGTATAAGATGAAAACTTATACTTTCTTATATTTCAAGCAAAAGTGCACGTCTTTTCGGGAAAAGCCTCGAAGTACCTGATTCTAGAGCGATAGTGCACGTCTTTTTGAAGAAAAGTCGCCACATACCTGATTCTAGAGCAATAATGCACGTCTTTGGAGCGATTTTTGCGAAATGGCCCCATTTTGTGAAAAAGACCTGCACATTTGACCGTCTTTCGCCTTCTTTTTGGAAAAAGGCACGATTTTAATGTATTTTTGCTCGTCTTTGTGGTGTCTTCACCGCCCCGGATGAACGATGGCGTACAAAGACGATGTTGACGGGTATGGTAGTGATTGCTTGACACTCTCACTTTACCCAACGAAGCGGTGTTTTTCTATTTTTCAACTTTTGTATTTAATCCGCTGCTTTTTGCACAGCCGGTTTTCGCTCTGCGAAAGTTGAGTAAATAACCAGCTGAAGCTTTTAGTGCCAATAGGAATCTTTGTTCTGCACCACAATTACACCGTATAGATTGCCATCTAAGTAGTAAAAAAAGCCCCTAACGGAGCCTCTTCGAAGACGAATAACCCGGTTTTAAAGGAAGCTTTTTATGCCAATAAGAAAGTTGTTCCATTTTTTTTAATGCTTTAATGAACTTAAACTTTCTAATGTGGTAAAAAACCGCATCCTCGCGGATGCGGCTTGATTTCTTACTTGTATATAGGCTTTCCGTATTCCGCCTTCTTCTCAAATAGGACGGTATACATCTCATCGTGTCCGTCTAAGGAAGGTGCAAGGACAATCTTGGTTCCCTCGTCATGCTTGAGCGTGGAAGGCTTAAGTGCAGATTTCCTGAATGCCTGCCTCGGTTTATGGCTCATGTTGATTCCCCTCCTAACAAATCATGGATTGAATCCAACAAAGGTTTATTGAGATAGCAGATTTCTTCAAAATGCCGCGGTGTAACCTGAGTGGTTCCTCTAAGATGAATAGTAAAGACGTATCTCTTAGCTAAAGGATAACATAAGATGTATTCCTTCACAACAGATTTGCGGTTGCGCTGGCTGAACGTGACATTTCCATTCGTATGAACGTCCACGACGTGGATAATTTCATCCCCGGGCTTCTTGTCCTTGTTGGCATTAAGAGAATATTCCAGCCCGATCCGGCCTACCCCGTCGCTTCCGACCTGCCGGATGACGTCTTCGAACGCTTTGAACAGGGCGGCTCCGCTCACGGTATAAGGGCTGGATAAGAAGGAAAGCCGGAGGGCTCTGCACATTTTGTTATATAACGCCGTATCCAAGGCTGCCTTATCATTCAATTCTTCAAAAAAACCGATGATTTTCAATAATCGGTCTCTCTCCTCCTCGGATTCCCGAAGAAGCACTAACGGATCAGGCTCTTTGCAGCCGAGCCGTTCGATGATTCCGCCGATTTTCCCGCAGGCTACGCCGACGGCGGCATTCCAATTCTGTGAATGAAAAGGATAGGTGAGAGTGGTCATGCCGAATAAATCGGAAGGCGTTCGGAAGCCTTCAATCCGTGATTCATCACCGTCCTCCTGCTCGGGAATATCTTTAGGGACGAGGAAGAAGACGCGTTCTCTGCCCAGCTTGCTCCAGAACAACCCCATTTCAAAGACCGTGTTATCCCTGGTAGTATAATACAGCTTGCCGCGGAAGTTGGTGACATCGTCGGGATGAAAAACAAACACGGCAAAATCACTCTCTTGCATTTGCTGCTCCAAATCCTGCATCGTATAGCGATTCACTTGAAAGACTCCCCGATGCCACGGAGTGACAACGGCGAAATGCTCCAGCTCCTCCTGGACGGCATTAACGATAGGAATCGCTTCCTTGGATGATCCTATAAATACGGCCGGTTTGCTCATACGCTCCCCCAGATAAGGTATGATCTACTTTCCACATTATAACATAAAAAGAATGGACAGGACCTTAGAATGAGGGGGGAAGCAGCAAAGACCCGCAAAAGTGCAGGCCTTTACTAAGGTTTGGGCTGCAGCCCTGTATGATAACTGCATGGATCACATCTCCCGGTGTTATTTGCCCATATACTATTCGTTCAGTTCGTGTCGGGTTCGAATATTAGGCTCTATCAAACGCTAGTTTTATAACCTATCATTTTTTTCATATCGATGGCCGAAGAATAACCGGAAATGATATAATGGGAAAAAATGGGGCAAAATCCTCGTAACATTTAAAGTTGGATACTAAACGATGCGATGAGCCGTTTTCAAACACTGCTGCCAAACGCTCTCTAGGAAAGGGGAAATAGCGAATGCCGTCTGAACCTATTCTAGTCCTGCCCTATGGCCTGGGACCGATCGGAATCAAGATCGTCGAGAATTGCCTGCTGACTCAATCCGTCCGCCTGATTTCCGCGGTGGATATTGATCCTGTCAAAATCGGGCGGGATGTCGGAGAATTAGCCGGAAGAGAGCATGCCGGCATATCGGTTGTAGCCACGGTAGAAGATGCCGAGACTCCTCAGATTCGCGGCCGGAGAATCGCCCTTCATGCAACCGGTTCTAATCTGGTTAGCGTGTGGCCGCAAATTAAGCAGCTGTTGGACCACGGGTATTCGGTGGTTTCAACCTGTGAGGAATTGTCCTATCCCTGGCATCGTTATCCTGAACTGGCGCAGGAAATCGACCAATACGCCCGTGATCGCCGGCAAATCGTCATTGGCACCGGGGTTAATCCCGGCTTTGTCATGGATTCCCTGGCCCTGTTCATTACTTCAGTCACCCGAGACATTACCGCAATCCATGTATCCCGCCGGGTGGATGTGGCCAAGCGCCGAATTCCGCTGCAGAAGAAGGTGGGTGCCGGTATGACCCCGGAACAGTTCAAGCAGCTGGCGGAACAAAACCGCATCGGCCATGTCGGTCTGGAAGAATCGCTGCGGCTGATTGCTTACGGATTGAATCTCGGCTTGTCCGATGTAACTACTACTATTGAGCCGGTCATTACCGAAGAAGACATCGAACTGGCTGCGGGGCCCGTCAAGAAAAATGAGGTAATCGGCCTCCATCAAGTATCCCGCGGACTAGCCGCGGGTCATATTCCGATCGTGCTGGATCTGATTATGTGTGCAGGGTCCGGGCAGGAAGACCGGATTACTCTGGAAACTACAGATATGGGCAAGCTGGATATCGTCGTTCCCGGCGGCATCTTTGGCGATACCGCTACGGCCAACATCGTCGTCAGTACCGCAAGAACGATTCATTCGTTCTCGGGAAGCGGCCTGCTGACCATGGCGGATATCCCAATAACCAGGAATGTACGGTAACCTTTTCTTCGCCAAAAATTTGTGTGCGAAGCTGATAAACCTTAATCCTGCATTCCCGGTCAAATTATAACCAGAATCTGAAAGGCCTTAATAACACCGGGTTTATCGCTAATGCTCCCGCAACCTCGTTATAATTGTTACGGAAATTCAGATTTAATGTTGAATTTCTACCTAAAAACCGCCCCATAAGGGCGGTTTGTTCAGTTATCGTTTCTACTTCGATATATATGTTTGGTGTTTTACGATATAATCACTAGGCAAATGAGCCTTTAGAGTTTCGAATAAAATACGTTCCCCGGAGTTCGCTCCCCTTGGAATGATTTCTGGTACCATGTAAGCCATATCTGTCTCTCCTAGTATTTTTTACCTAGAACCTATTATAGTACTATTGTACTGGAAATGAGTATTCAAATATTTATAAAAATTGCTGCAAAAACAGATTTATGGTTATAGATTAACGCTGTTTCTCCCGCATTCTAATTCAGAACAAAAAAGGGACCGGTGCTTCGCTCCAGCCGTTGGATTCTAATGGCGGTTACCAAGGGGATAACTTACGATCTATAACTCCGCCCCTTTATAACCCATAGTACGATATCCTTTAACCCGTTTCTTGTACATGGCCATTAATACAGGAACCTGAACGTCGACATAATCGTAAATTTGTACTTCGCTCTTGTTAATGTGAGAACGATGCAATCTGCCTGCATACTGTTCCAGCTTGCCTTTCCATGAGATGGGGTGAACAAGAAACAGTGTATCTAACCTGGCATCATCAAAGCCTTCGCCGATTAGTTTGCCTGTCGCAATAAAGAGACGTTCTTCATGGTCAGGAATACTGTCGATTTGCTTTCGGATATGTTCCCGCTGTTTCTTTCCCATTCCGCCCCGAAGAACGATCACATTTTTAGCAAATTTCATAAGCCGTTTCTCAAAGTACTCCACATGTGCCGTCCGCTCAACAAGTAACAAAGGGGAGCGTCCTTGATCCAAACAATGCAGCAAATCGTTAAAAATCATCGTGTTTCGCTCCTCATCTTCCACAAGCCTCTGAAAAACTTCTTGAATTCCCAACTTCTCCGAATGGAGTGGCAACCGGAAGGAGGTGTAACGAGGATTGACGGTCAAAGAAAAGCTTCTTGAAGCAGCCTGCATCTTGGCATCTATTCGCATTCGTACAGGCCCCAGTTGCATCATTACAATCGCTTCTTGGCCATCCTGCCTCTTCGGAGTAGCAGTTAATCCAAATACATATTTCGCTTTGGCTTTGACCAACACTTGTTCGAAACTGAAAGCAGAGATATGGTGGCATTCATCTACGATTATTTGACCGTAATCGCTAATATAATCCTTTACTACCCCTTTTCGGTTTAAGCTCTGGATAATGGCTATATCCACAATTCCCGTGCGCTTATCCCTGCCGCCTCCAACAATTCCGATGGATTCTTTCGGTAAATCAAGAAAGGTTTGCAATCTCTGTTTCCACTGTTCCATCAGTTCCCGACGATGTACCAAGATCAAGGTGTTTACTTTGCGCTTTGCTATAATATTGGCGGCTACAACAGTTTTTCCAAAAGCTGTTCCTGCCGATAGAATCCCAGTATCATGCACTAGAATGGACCTTGCAGCGGCATCCTGCAGCGTTGACAGCGTCCCGCAAAACTCCGTTTTTATTAAGGTGCCTCCAAACCTTTCATCCTTAATCTGAGTAAAGACATGATTTTGTTTAAAGAATTCTATAATCTGCTGCAAGCATCCTCTGGGTAACGCTAAATAATTTGGAAGATCCTCAGCACAACAAATAACCCTAGGTTTCCCGAAAGTGGATAGTCGCATCGCTTGTGCTTTATAAAAATCAGGGTTTGCAAAAGAAGCCAGCCTCATTAATCGATTGATCACATTCGGAGAAAGATCCTTTTTGCATATATATACTCGATTAGAAAGAACCAATTCCACCATTTCAGGCATTGACTCATGGAAATGAAAGTTTGCAGGCTTGGCTTCCAACTCCTGCAACCGTGCTTCCTCGTCTGAGTCCACCATGTCTATTTGAAAGAGGTCACCCTCCAAATCGTTCATTCGTAAAAATTTCAATACATCTTTCTCATTCATTTTCTCTAATTCCGCAAGAAATTGCCATTGGTCCTTATAGGGTTGAAAGGCTTCGTCCACAAAAACACTGTTTCCACTTTTCCGTGGTCCTCCTTGGAGCGGAAGGGCAATCAGATTGCCGAATCCTCCTTTCGGAAGCGTATCCTGGTTTGGAAACAATCGATCATAAGAATCTAGTCCCAGTTGATATCTGTAATTCATTGTAAGAGTCAATAGAGCGGTGCCAAGTTTTCTTGCCAAACTTGCAGGAATCGGCTCTTGGAAAAAGATCCAAATATGTCCGCCATTTCCGGAACGTGAACGCTCCAAAGCAGCAGGTATCTGCCTTTCTTTACAGACACGCATTACAGCTGCTGCATCTTCTTGCCAATTATTTTTATCAAAGTCAATGGCCAAAAACCAGCAGGTTTCATCCGGAAGCATAGGGTAGAGCCCTATGGTTCTGTCAGCCCTAGCATCCAGATGATTGGATATTACAGAATCAGTAATGGGCAAGAAATCCTGATGAGGACAAACCGAGCACTTCACTTTTGGCTTTTGGCAAACCGTGGTCCATTCATTACTGCACGCGGGTGAATAACCCGATTTCCCCTGTTTATTCTGCCAGCGTATGGGATAAACATCTTCACGGCCGCGAAAATAACTCCGGAATAACTCTATTTTATCTTCCGCTGGGGAGAACCGATGAACACCCTTTGGCTCTAATTGCTCATAAGAATCATTCATTTGATCAGTCTGGTTTATGTGTACGGTCTGGCTTATATCTTCAGATATCTTCTTCGGTATCATTGCTTTTAATTGACATCTAAGCTCTTCATTTTCCCGTTTAAGCTGTTCGATTTCTAGCCGCGCGAGTCGAAGCTGTTCGTGCAAGTTGTCCAATGCGACTCCCCATCCTTGCAATTCATATAGTAGGTAATTTCATTGTAACGGGAATTTTGAGTAATTGCCAAAGCAGCTGACCACTTATACATTTATTGGAAAAGGGAGGTTTGTTTAAATATGGTCAACCTTTAACTAAAGCTGGGAATACAACACTACTCCACTGCTGCTGGTTCCCAAAGTCATTTCAAAACTTACATGCCGATACTTTTTAGATCGTTCTTTGGCTTTCAGGTTTCCGCTGCCGTTCTCGTTTGCTATGTAAAAAAACTGCGAAAGTGCATCTTTTTGCAGGGAGTCGCTCGCCATTGGCTGAGAACCTGCGAAAGTGCATCTTTTTCTACGGTTCGAGTGATGGAGGGCGGTTATTGGCAAAAATTGCTGCATTTTTGCAGGCTTTGCTTCTTATCCTGCAAATTCTCTTCATAGTTGATGTATTTTCGCAGGAATTTGGCT
Organism: Paenibacillus sp. 32O-W; assembly: GCF_007679495.1. Taxonomy (GTDB): domain Bacteria; phylum Bacillota; class Bacilli; order Paenibacillales; family NBRC-103111; genus Paenibacillus_L; species Paenibacillus_L residui. Next base: position 28,618 of record NZ_VEGP01000060.1, read on the forward strand.
ATTATCTGCCGCCCAGCGAGGGACCCGTCCGAAGCCGGGCCCCTGAGGTTTGAAGCAAATACGAGCCTATGCGTTCATATGGCGAAATGTCGCTAAACCGCCTCGGTCCTAGAAACCGAGGAGCTTCCGTTATGCTTGACGAGCAGCAGGCACAGCAGGGCCAGCAGCATGCTTCCGGAGGCGCATAAGAAGAGCGAGCCGTAGCCGAAATGGTCGATGGCGAGACCCAGCAGAGGCGGAGAAGAAATGGCGGCCAGCGACGAGACGAGGTAGTACAAGCCCGTCCGGGTGCCGATGCTTCGTTCGCTGCCGGTGGCTACGACGAACGGATACGAGTTGATATTGATGCAGGCCCAGCAAATCCCGCCGAGCGCCAGCATGACCCGCAGCATAACCAGCGTTTCGATCAGCGGAATGGCGGCGAACACCAGAAATAAGCCGATTACGCCGATGAGGATCATCGTTTTTTTGCCGAACCGGTTGCCCAGCCAGCCGCTTGGAATCGCAAACAGGACGAAGAACAAGGAAAAGAACGTTAACGAGAACGCAGACGCACTCTCTTCCAGCCCCATGTGATGCTTTCCATACAGTGTAAAGAGCGCCTCTACCCCTTGATAGGAAACGAACCAGAAGAAAATCGCCGCCAGCAGCAGAACCGTTGTGCGGTCCAATTCCCCGAGCAGCTTGACCCGCTCCGTATCGGCAGCCGCCCATGTAATGGAATCCCGCTTCTCCTTAATAAAACGGAACAAGATCAATAACGACAGCAAAGTAATAGCGGCGGCCGCCACGAAAGGAAACGACGGGTTGGCTTTATACAGCATCGATCCTCCGCCAAAAGCGATAATCGCCCCGACCCCGCCCATGAAATTAATGATTCCATTAGCCTTGGTCCGCTGCGCTTCCGGTGTAATATCCGGCATCAGCGCAATGGTCGGAGACCGGTACAGGCTCATTGCCAGATTCATCAGCACCATGAACAGCACCAATGTAATGAAATTGGTATGAAGCGGAATGAGGATCATAAACAAAGCAGCAAGCGGCATTCCGATCAGCAGATAAGGCATCCGCCTGCCGAACCGGGAGACCGTCTTGTCGCTGCGGTTGCCGATCCATGGCTGCAGGAACAAGGCACAATAATTATCGAGTGTCATCATGAAGCCGATCAAGGCCGTGCTTTGCAGGAACGGATCGAGGAAGAACGGGACGAAAGCATTATACAGCGACCAGGTAATGCTAATGCTGAAAAATCCGAAGCCCAGCAGCCAAGTCTTTTTCATACCCTTAATCCTCCATTGTCTTCAGCAGTTCTGCCAGACGGTCAGGGTAGTCCGTTATGATGCCGGCTACCCCGGCCTGAATCAGCCTGCGCATTTCAGCCGGCTCATTGACCGTAAACGGATGATACGCCATTCCCCGTGCAGCCGCCTGGGAAACCCACTCCGGGATAACCGCATAATGATACGCATGAAGCGCAGACGCACCGATTCGCGCCGCATACTCCCACGGCTCGTATAAGCCTTCCATATAGAGAATGCCGGTCCGGATCTCCGGGGCCAGCCGCTTGCAGTGCGCCAAGGAATAATGGTTAAAGCTCGAGAGGATCACCCGGTCGCTCATTCCAAACCTCCGGGTCGCTTCTATAACGGCCTCCTCTATACCGGGATACTGCACGACCCCGTTCTTCAGCTCGAGATTCACCTGGAGGGAACGGGATTTAACCAGCTCGAACAAATCCTCCAGAGTCGGAACGCGCTCCCCCTTGAATGCCGGACTAAACCAGGAGCCCGCATCCAGCTCCCACAGCTCATCCCCTGTCACATCCTTCACCAGTTTGGGCAAGCCCGTCGTCCGCTGCAGCGATTCATCATGAATCAGAACCAATCGGCCGTCGGCCGTCATTTGTACATCGGTTTCGATCGCCGTCGCACCGAGTTCGATACACCGTTCGAAAGCCGCCATAGTGTTCTCCGGACAGTAACCGGATGCTCCCCTGTGGGCAATGTTTAAAACCGCTTTCAATTCACAAGCCTCCATTTCGCCAATACCATTTTCATCCATTATACAACAGATCAAATCGGGAACCAGCCGTAATTTTGTAAAAAAAGCTCCTAACGTAGCCTTGGCGAAGACGAATAACCCGGTATTAGTGGTAGCTTTTTATGCCAATAGGAATCTTTGGTTACATCGTATTATCATGAGGAGGGTGAGCTTCCTCTATCTATACTGCGACCTATTTGAGCTATCCCGATTCGATGCCCCTCTTGGCGGCAATTTAAGTGAAGCCCGATTCAAGCTTGAGAAGTAAGGGGATGCTTGCAATTTTCCGGCCAGCGGTTATTTCCGTTTGCCTTTACGAACAATACCTCATCTCCATTAAACAAGCGGCTTGTTATCCCCATTCCTTGGTCGTCGGGAGTGTAATGGAACACGATTTCTTGAGTGTCTTCATCCGAAATTTGTGCAAGGATGGCTTCCAGATTGATTTCTCTTCTTCCGATCAAGTCGTAAAGATCGATTTGGCCTTCCCTCCTCTGAAAGATAGCCATAATTTCCTCCTGTTCCAAATAATAAATATCGTTATTAAAAATATTTCGGCAATAAAACATTAATATACCATGGGCACGTTCCGTTCCAAACCGCCGGGAAACCGGAATTCTCTCCGAGGTAAAATGAGTAAGTAAACGAACATGTTCGCTATTATTCATATCCAGCTTGCGGATGCCGTTCCCCTTCTTTGGCCCTGCGGAATAATCCAAAGTAAACTGGTGCTCCTCTACGGGCTCAAAACCAAACCTGGGGTAAAAATCCAAAACGTTCCGATTAGCAAATAAATAGATGTAATCGCATTTGTCCCCGTATTCATCCAAAACCCGGTTCATTAAACGGGCAGAAAGCCCCCGCTTCCGATAATCCGGATGGGTCATTACCGTTCCGATTTGCAGTGCGCTTCTTCGCTCGCCCCGGATAATCAGATCGAGCAGATTGATCGATACATTCGCTGCGACGGCCTCACCATCCATATAAGAAAAAGGAATGTACCGGTTATCCCACTTATTCAAATTTATGCCGAAAATTAGATTGGCAAGCCCCGTCAGGCTCTTTCCATAAGGTTCATCCGCCTTGTAGCCTTGGACAAATTTTAAATTATTCATAAGCTGATACCCCTTCTTATTCAGTTGATCAAAGGTCCCCTATGGACTATATTTCTTGACGCTGGTTAAAGATACCTTCTTGCGTTAAAAAGGTGTATGCCGTTTTATTAGGGTTTTCCGCCATTTTGTTTCTTTTGACATCTTTGCAGAGCGGCAGTAAACTAAAAGGAAATCGGTATCATTCCATAAATATCTATAGGATAACTCGTCATTAAACTCCGAGATTGCCTTAATAAATTTATGTTAGGGAGGAAGTAATGTATGGACGTACTGCAAGCAATCCAGCTTCGCCGGGAAATCACCCGGTTCAAACCGGATCCCATTCCCAGCGAGGTGCTGGAGCAGTTGACACAGGCGATGTATTATTCCCCCACCGGCAACAATTTGCCTTCTCGTGAATTCATTTTGGTGACTGATCCCGCTATGCTTGCCCAGCTAACGCCTGCCACTCCTTACATGAAGTGGCTGGAGCAATCGGCGGCCGCTTATGTTATTCTCGGCCATCCAGGGGAGAGCAAGTATTGGCTGCAGGACGCCACGCTCGCCGGAGGCTATCTGTGGCTTGCCGCCGTTTCCCTCGGATTGGGAGCGGCATGGGGAGCGATCTACCATTCGGAGGACAGCGACGAATCTTCCCGGCGGGAGAACTTCATTCGCGAGAAGCTGGCCATCCCTCCGGAGCTGCGTGTCGTCGCCATTATCGGCCTGGGGTACCCTGCCGTTCAGCCGCCGGCCAAAGAGATGTATCCGTTGGAGCGCGTTTTTCACAAGGGAATCTATAAGGAGAATTAGATAAGAGAAAAGCGGACTGAAGAAACGATAGGGTTGTGCTTCACCGGTCCAGCTCTCTGTTAGGTGGGGAGGCGGTCCTCCTCACTGCCGTACAGCGCCGCCGGTACACGCCGAGGAAGGTGTCGCCAAGGAAGCAGGAAACTTTACTGTTGCATATGTAAGCCGACTTGGCTGGCCCGAGACTGCTGCTGTCGGGGAAGTTCAGGACCGGGCCTCCCCTTACAACTCTCGCTCGCTGCAACTCAACGGACCATCACGACATTTACACGGCTGCCTGGATAATTTTCGTACAAAAGCGAGACCATCGTGACATTTACTCAGCCGTTTGTACGATTTTTCATACAAACGCACTCGTTCGCTCCGCCCCTACAAAAAAAGCAGACTCACGCCTAATCGCGTAAGCCTGCCTATCCTTCACCTATTGAAGGAACTTATTGATGATCTCCGGCTTCGTTTCTTCAGCCAGCGAATACACTTCTCCGTCCATTCTTCCGAGGGGTTTTGAACCCCTTTTGCCATCCTAAGGGCTCCAAGGTTCATGGAATCCTGTAAGTCCATGCTTCCCCGCCCCGCGTTGCTGCAGCTATGCCGCTGCCTTTTACTTGGCAGAAGAGACCATGATCTTGCAGATATCATTGGTGAACTGTACAGGGTCCTCTACCGTCAGCCCCTCGATCAACAGAGCTTGATTGTACAGCAGATGGGTGTACAGGTCCAATTTTTCCTTATCGTTGGCAAAGGCATCCTTTAAAGACTGGAACACTTCGTGATTTTTATTGATTTCGAGAATTTTCTCTGCCTGCACATTGGGATTGTTCGGCATCGATTTTAAAATTTTCTCCATCTCAATCGTCACTTCGCCGTCCGTGGAGAGACATACCGGGTGCGATCTCAACCGCCTGGATACTCTAACCTTCTTGACCTTGCCCGCTAGCAGCTTCTCCATATGCTCGAACAGCTCTTTGTCCGCTTCGTCCAGAGAATCCTCCTGCTCCTTGTTATCCTCGCTCTCGATTCCCAAATCACCGCTGGACACCGACCGGAATTCCTTCTCCTTGTAGCTCATTAGCATCTTGACGGCGAACTCGTCGATATCCTCGGTGAAATACAGAATTTCATACCCTTTCTCGGCGACAAGCTCGGTTTGCGGCAGCTTCTCGATCCTTTCGATCGATTCTCCGGAAGCGTAGTAAATATACTTCTGCTCTTCCGGCATGGCGGATACATATTCGTCGAGAGTGACCAGCTTCTTCTCTTTGGAAGAGTAGAACATCAGCAGGTCCTGCAGCTCCTCCTTGTGGCTTCCGTACTCGCTGTATACTCCGTACTTTAATTGTCTGCCGAATTGTTTATAGAACTGCTCGTATTTCTCTCTTTCTTCCTTGAGCATACTCTGCAGCTGATTCTTAATCTTGTTCTTGATGTTCTTGGCAATCAGCTTAAGCTGCCTGTCATGCTGAAGCATCTCCCGCGAGATGTTAAGGGATAGATCCTCCGAATCGACCATCCCCTTGACGAAGCTGAAGTAGTCCGGTAGCAGGTCCGGGCATTTGTTCATAATCAGCACGCCGCTGGAATACAGCTCCAGTCCCTTTTCATACTCGGCGGAATAAAAGTCGTAAGGAATGTTCTCGGGAATGAACAGAATCGCATTATAGCTGATGGTGCCCTCCACGCTAAGATGGATATGCTTGAGCGGCTTGTCGAAGCCGTAGCGCTTCTCGGTGTAAAAATTGGCGTAGTCCTCCGGAGTCAGCTCGCTCTTGTTCTTCTTCCAGATCGGGACCATGCTGTTGATCGTCTGCTCTTCCTGATATTCCTCGTACTCGTTCTCGCTGCCCTCTTTAAGCCGGGAGCCGGTTACATCCATGCGGATGGGGTAACGGATGAAGTCGGAATATTTTTTGATAATCGCCCGTAAGCGGTATTCTTCCAAATATTCGTCGTACTGATCATCCTCGGTGTTCTCTTTGATCTTCAGAATGATGTCCGTTCCGACCGTTTCCTTCTCACAAGGTTCAACGGTGTAACCGTCCGCGCCCTTGGATTCCCACTTATAGGCTTCATTGCTGCCCAGGGCTCTACTGATCACGGTGACGGACTCCGCTACCATGAAAGCCGAATAGAAGCCGACACCGAACTGCCCGATAATTTCGTGCCCGTCCTTCACTTCGTTCTCTTTCTTGAAGGCGAGGGAACCGCTCTTCGCAATGACACCAAGGTTGTTCTCCAGCTCTTCCTTCGTCATCCCGATTCCGGTATCGGAAATCGTCAGTGTCCGATTCGCCTTGTCCGGCTTCACCTTTATGTAATAGTTGTCTTTATCGAACACCATTTGCTCATCGCTCAACGCTTTGTAATAAATCTTATCTATGGCATCACTGGCGTTGGAGATCAATTCCCGCAAAAAGATTTCTCTATGAGTGTAAATAGAGTTGATCATCATTTCCAACAGTCTCTTCGACTCGGCTTTAAATTGCTTTTTGGCCATGGTTCTCTCTCCTTTCATGCTCCTGTATTACGATCAACCGTTTTTAGCACTCTCATGACAAGAGTGCCAATCACTTGTTTTATAGCATTTCTTCCGTATAAAGTCAATATGGAACCGACTATCCGGACGGGCGGTCCCCGGTATAAATCCGCATCTGCCCAGGCTGAATCCAGCCGCGGCTCCGCATCCATTCCGACACGATCAAGCTGATGGCCGCCGGGCCGATAAAATGAAGCACGGCTATCTGAATGAAGACCGCCGGGGAGAAGCCCATCGTCGTCAAGGTCATGATCTGGCCGACCAAACCGCTGGTGCCCATGCCCGCTCCTGCGGCATTGTTCGACATGGGCCAGAGTGTGGCTCCGATCGGAGCCAGAATCATTCCCGCCGCCGTCGGCGGAATGAGAATAAGCGGATAGCGGACGATGTTCGGCACCTGCAGCATAGAGGTGCCAAGCCCTTGCGCGAGCAGGCCGCCCACCTTATTCTCCCGGTAGCTGCTGACGGCGAAGCCGATCATCTGCGCACTGCAGCCGATGGTCGCCGCCCCTGCAGCCAACCCGCTTAGATCCAGCATGAACGCAATGGCGGCACTGGAAATAGGCGCGGTCAGCGCAAGCCCCATTAAGGTCGCCACCAGAATGCTCATAAGGATGGGCTTCTGCTCGGTCCCCCATACAATCCAGCCTCCGAACGCGGTCATCGCGCCCGAAATTGCAGGCCCGACAAATTTGGCCGCGAGGAAACCGGTGATGATCGTTACGAAAGGCGTAACGATAATGTCGACCTTCGTCTCCTTGCTGACCAGCTTGCCGAGCTCGACCGATACTAACGCCGCTACATAGCTTCCGGCGGGTCCGCCGAACTCCGCTCCCGCGGCCCCCGTCGCGACAGCCGCAAAGATGACCAACGGCGGCGCCCCCAGACCGTAAGCTATCGCCGCTCCAATGGCCGGCCCCATCAAATTCATGGCGAGCTGACCCATCTCCGAGAAGAGCGGCCAGCCCAACTGCTCGCCGATCGTACGCAGAATCAGCCCTATGATTAAAGACGAAAAAAGCCCCAGCGCCATATAGCTAAGCGCATCAATGATATAGGCTTTAGCGGTAAGCTGAATTCCTTTCCGTTTCAAAAAGCTGCTCATATCGCTTCCTCCAGACGTAACGGATAAATTGCCACCTTTCCTTTTCCACAACCTGGCTGCAAAACCCTTCTTTCGCTATTGAAACAAGAGGAAGGCTGTTCAGGCTGTTGAAAAAGTTCTTTTGGGACAAATGCATGAAAAAAAACATGTAATATTAGGTTTTCGTATCGCTTTCTTTGCAGAAAACAGGGTTTCTCAACAACCTTTTGTTCAGATTCTTCTTCTGATTCTTTATCTGATTCAGATTAACTTTCGCAAAGGGCGCGAATCGGTTACAAAGGGTCATGTGAAAGGTAGAACGCTAGATTTACGGCTATCCTAGTTGTCGTTTTAGCGCGAGAGAAGCGAACTAACTGTATTTTATGCAGGTAGATGGGGGCATTTTGTAGAAAACGACTAATCTACCTTGAAAATCTGTCTATTTTACCGTCTGCAGGCATCGTTGCTGCCGCGGAATGGCACGTCTAACTGTATTTTGTACAGGTAGATTCAAGCGAATGGGCGAAAATGATCAAACTAACTGGATAAACTACA
>NZ_VEGP01000061.1 GCF_007679495.1 Paenibacillus sp. 32O-W
TTTAGCGAAATATTTTCTAACAATTGACGTTATGACTGATTACCAATTACTTACTTGAACTGCATAGGTCATGTATATAAGATACTCCAATTTGGTGTCAGAAAGAAAGTTTGATATAGGTGATAGCAGAGACGTCAGAAATGCATATATAGAATTGCAAATGTATAAACAGAAAAGGAAAATCTCAAATTTTAATATATAGAATATTGTTAAGATCAGATATATGAATTTATCATGTTATTACCATAGTAGACTCGACTTCAATTGCAAGCCGAATCGCTGGCTAGCCAACTTACAGATGGTGCTGGCCTCCAACCGCCCGGCACAGGAGCGGCGAGAAAGTGAAGAAAATGTCTAACTCATACCCGAATTGATGAGATTTGGATGAAGCATTCGGTCTCTGGCTACCAACGTATAACGAAACCCTTCATGATCAGGGCTTTGGGTTTAATCGTAAGAGCATACGCTTTTTGATAGGGACATGAGACACAGAAAACCGTGTATCTAAACTCATTTTAAGTTGGCGCTCGCACTCTGCGTGGTGCGCTCCAACCAAAAGGGTTTCCTTGAGCTCCTGGAGAAGGAGACATCCATAAAGGCTAGGCAACGGATAACACCCGCACGGCGAGATTCTTTGCTGCCATAAGCACGAGTACACAAATGATTTCGAAAACTCACTATGTCAAGCGGTAGCTCGCTATGTCATTTTTACAATGCCGAAGGCCTTCACCGCTCCCTTAACGAAATCAGATCTTTTCAAATTAACGCTCAGCAAGTCCTAAAGAAAAGCAGCAATGAAAGAAGAGAAACATGCGGCTTTTCGTGCTTTGCAAGAGATGGGAAAGGCCTTCAGAATCGACATTCAGGTAATTTTAAACCGCCATTGAGTGCTAAAATTAAAATTTGTGGTACTGAGCACGATTGGAAAACGGTGGTAAAAATCGGTCAGGTACATGTCATGAAGCTGAACGAAAGTGAAGAACTGATGAAACGTCGTTAAGATGGAGTGCGGTCGAAACCGGAGATTTTGAGTGGTTCATTGCGATAAAGTCTAGCGGAAACCTGACTACTGGTTAGATGATCGTCAGTGTTGAGGTTTCAGTATCGTGACACAGGCACTTGGGCTCTAATAGTAATCGGAAATTCTAAGCGCCAAAACGTCAAGGGTGAAAGTAGAGATGAAGGGCTCAGATGCGGAAGGACTCGTAGTAGGTAGTAGTGATGAATCTGCTATAATGGCAGTGGAGCAAATGAGTCCTGTTGTCCGCCATTCTTTGATTCAACCTGAAATGGGACGATTCTATGAAAGAAGGAAAATCGTACGAGGCATACACATGCGTCAAGGAGAATCGAGGTGCTCCCTGCATTGATGAGATCGCGGGTAGCGGAACGAACTGATTGTGTTTCATATTTCTGACCTTGTTCTCGACATTATTGGCATTCATAAGGGTTGTAGAACGTGATCTGGAAACCGCAATGAACCTTGAACGGCATAAACACCTCGCTATCATTACATAACGCGTCGGCGCACACCGCTCGCATTATGTGTACGAGGCGAATTGGTACTTTACCAAACATGGTGAAACACATCGTGCCGTAGGTGGGCCAAGATCAGCCTTCCCGATGGCTAGAGGTTGCAGGGAGATATTTGCAATAGGTTGATTTTGTCTAACTTGCGATTTAAATTTCTGTCAAGCCTAGGCTAATAAGTAAATATGATAAACAAGGAGTGCTTTTGAAATGCCACTAACTGAGAAAAAAATAATCAACAAAATAATTGCTACATTTGATAAGGATTATATTGCGGAAGGGCTAGGTGAACTTCAAAATGTCGATAAAGGGATAAAAATAATAAAATGGTTGGATTCGGAAGTTGCATTAGTTAGTTGTGAAATAGGGTTCAATTTAATCGCAGAACATTTTCGAATTGAAAAACCGATATTTATTCAACATATCTTTCCTGTCCAAGTATATATTACTCTACATGACAAAAGTTCCGTCTTGCAAATTGCGGAGCACGTTGTTCAAGTAAATTATTTATTACTCGATAATCTATCATTTGCTATACAAACACGTATTCTTCAGCCAAGCATATCTGATATGAAAAAATTTGAGGTTAATAATCTTGTTGCACAAAGACTTATTAATGTTAACCCTACTCTTATATTGGATGTAAAAAATCCTCAACAAATCGTATCAATCCTTAGTTTCAAAAATGAAGTCTATATAGGAATCTCATTAGCTACGTCAAATATAAGCAATTGGGCAGGTGGAAAGCGACGATTTGCTAGAGAAGAGAATCAAATTTCAAGAGCGGAATTCAAGTTACTAGAAGCAATCGAGTATTTTAATATAGATTTACCGATGGTAACAAGATCTGCTTTAGATCTGGGGGCGGCTCCTGGTGGGTGGACAAGAGTACTTGTAAAACATGGTTATCTTGTTTATGCTGTAGATCCAGCTGCTTTGGATGAACGCATGGCATCTAATTCTCGTGTAATTCATATAAAGGAAACATCCCAGAGCTTTTTCAAGAGTACAAACTTAGTTTTTGATATCATCGTAAATGATATGAAAATGGACTGTCAAGACACAATCAAAATAATGGGAGAGGCATCGAATCATTTATCTGATAAAGGAATTGCAATTGTAACATTAAAATTAAAGAAAGGTGATACATTAAAAAAAATTATAAGCTATATTGAGCTGTTAAAACGTTGGTATATCGTTTCAGGGGTAAGGCATTTATTTCATAATAGACTTGAAGTGACCGTCTATTTGAGAAAAAAGTAGGAACGTATGCGGAAACTGAAATATCATATTGTTAATCAGACACATAAGGCATCCGCGTATGAGAACTGTACCCCGTCAAGTAGACATTAGAAATAAAATCGGTTACGCGGCCTTGGTCCTAAATTCATCTTAGGCCGTTTAATTTGCTTATATCCCACGTTATTGTAAAGTAGGTGTAGTCACCAATGTCTCTCTTCAACTCCTCAAAGGTAGCATATGTATGTAAATAATACTTCTCACTTTTCAAGTGCCCCAGAATCTCTTCCATGGGACCATATATCGGCCCAATCGGGGGCTTTTTTATATCCCTTATTTTTAACGTGATCCCCCCCTTGACACCACCAAATAATATGTTACCATTTAACCGACAGGCAGTCGGTCTACAAACTGGGGGTCTAAATATGAGAGTGGTAAAAGAAGCTGATGAGCGCAGGAACGAAATCCTTGATGCGGCGGATGAGCTATTTGGTCAGAAGGGCTTTGACGGCACGAGTACCAACGATATTCTTGAGAAGGTCGGCATTGCGCGGGGAACGCTGTATTATCACTTCAAGTCGAAGGAAGATATTATGGACGCGCTGATTGAGCGGTATAGTGTTCGTCTATTGGGTGCGGCTCGGGAAATTGCCGAAGACCAGAGCATTCCCATCCTCGAGCGTATTATTCGTGTGGTTAGGGCAATGAACCTTAACGGCGGAAGCAGCCGGGAAATTATGGAGCATATTCACAAGCCGCAGAACGCGCTTATGCATCAGAAAATTCAGAAGGTCATCATTCATGGCGTTCCGCCGATCCTGACGGGCATCATCCGCGAGGGCATTGAGCAGGGAATGTTCAACACGCCGTACCCGTATGAGTGCATGGAAATGGTTGTGATCTATGCGAATACAGTCTTTGACGATGATCTAGTTACCCTGACGGACGAGGAGCGTTTGTCACGCATGCTGGCCTTTATTTGCAATGTAGAAAGGCTGCTCGGTGCCGAAAGCGGAAGCTTGATGGGCGTTATGAAGATGTTTGGTGCAGGCGATGGAGCAGCGAATGAGTAACTCCGGCGAATCGTTCCGAAAGTTTCTTCTATTGTGGTCGGGTCAGTTTGTTTCTGCCATAGGCAACGGGCTTACGTCGTTTAGGCTAAAAAGCTTGAATCCAGAGGTGACTTATGTATTACAGAATAATCCGTAATGATCTATCCAAGAGCAAGCTGATCACCTTGACCACTACAATATTTGTTGCTGCTGCAGCTATGCTAGTTTCGCTTGCGGCCATCCTGTTCGTAAATCTTTCAGGAGCGCTAAATGAACTCATGATAACGGCGAAAACGCCGCATTTTCTGCAGATGCACTCGGGGGAAATCGATACTGATCGGCTTCATGCTTTCGCGGAGCAACATCCCGATGTGGATGAATTTCAGGTGCTTGAATTTCTTAATATAGACGGTTCGCAAATTCGATTTGGCGACCGTACGCTTGCGAATAGCGTTCAGGACAACGGATTCAGCATCCAGAGCGAGAAGTTCGATTATCTCCTTGATCTTGACGGTAATGTTATCGACGTATCCGACGGGGAGCTTTATGTTCCTATTAGCTACTTTAAGGACAACATCACCAAGGTCGGCGACAAGGCCGTAATAAGCGGGAAGGAATTTACGGTTGCCGGTTTTCTTCGGGATTCGCAGATGAATTCCGCGCTCGCCTCTTCCAAAAGGTTTCTGATCAGCACCAATGACTTCGAGGAGCTAAAAAATGCCGGAAATATAGAGTATCTGATCGAATTCAGATTAAAGGATTTGTCGAAGCTCAAAGACTTCGAAACGGCTTATGCTGCCGCAGGACTTGACGCGAACGGCCCCACGGTGACCTATCCGCTGTTCAAAATGATCAATGCCATTTCCGACGGGATGATGATAGGGGTCATTCTTTTGGTCAGCGTGCTTGTCGTTGCCATTGCCTTGATGTGCATACGCTTTACGCTCCTGGCGAAAATCGAAGACGATTACCGCGAAATTGGCGTTATGAAGGCTATAGGGATGCGCATCTCCGAAATTAAGAAGATTTATGTGGCGAAGTACGCGGCGATGGCGGCGATAGGCTGCATGCTAGGTTTTGCCCTTTCTTTTGTGTTCCAGGGCACGCTTCTTGAAAATATCCGGCTTTATATGGGGGAGAGCGAAAATTCATCTTTTGCCATGTTTTTCGGAATCATCGGCATTTTGCTTGTATTCCTTGCCATCATTGCCTATGTAAATGGAGTGCTGAGACGCTTTCGGAAAATATCGGCCGCCGAAGCTATCCGGTTTGGCACTTCACAGGAAAAAGCCGCGGGCACAAAGCGTTTTAGCCTGAGTGGAAACCGGCTGCTTCCCCTTAATATTTTTCTCGGGGTCAAGGATGTTCTCGCCCGGAAGAAGCTTTACGCCACCGTGCTTGCGGTGCTTGTGATTTCAACATTTCTCATTATAGTTCCGCAGAACTTGCACAACACGATTTCCTCCAAAAGCTTTATCAAATATATGGGGATCGGCAGCAGCGATATGCGTATTGACCTTCAGCAGACCGACCATATTTCGGAAAAAGCGGCTGAAATCATCGAGACTATGAAAAGCGACAGCGCCATTTCGAAGTATGCTGTGCTGACAACCAAAACATTCAAAGTCAAGACGGCGGATGGCTCGGAGGAAAGGTTGAAAATTGAGCTCGGCGACCATTCCATTTTCCCTGTAGAATATTCCGAGGGCAGGGCGCCTGCCAATGAAGATGAAATTGCTCTGTCCACCTTGAACGCTGATGAGCTGAACATAAAGGTCGGCGATGGGATTACACTGCTGATGGAGGGGAAGGAAAAAGATCTCACGGTAAGCGGAATTTATTCCGACATTACCAACGGAGGGAAGACGGCCAAGGCTGTTCTCACCGCTCCTTCGGCGGACATTATGTGGTACGTGATCAGTGCGGAGCTTTCAGATCCGTCTCTAATCGCGAGTAAGGTTTCGGAATATGCGGGTCGATTTGGTTATGCGAAGGTTTCGGACATTGATGAATATATTGCGCAGACCTTCGGCTCTACAATAAGCTCTGTCGCAAAGGCCTCCAATTCAGCCATGGTTGTTGCTTTGGTTATAGCGGTGTTGGTAACCCTGTTGTTTATGAAAATGCTTGTCGCCAAAGACAGATATTCCATTGCCGTCATGAAAGCGTTCGGTTTGACCAGCTCGGATATTCAGGCGCAGTACATTTCGCGATCGGTATTCGTTCTGGTTGTCGGAATTTTCCTCGGGACCCTTCTGGCCAACACTCTCGGAGAGAAGCTTGCGGGCGCGGTGATCTCCTCCTTTGGAGCATCGACGTTTCATTTTACGATCAATCCGCTTGCTTCCTATCTGTTTAGTCCGGTGATGATGATAGGCTCGGTACTGATCGCAACAATCATCGGCACGTTCGGTGCGGGACAAATTAAAATTTCCGAAAATATAAAGGAGTAGGCCTATGAAGAAGATCATTATCGGAGATCGTATCGTCAAAACTTTCGGCGAGGGTGATGAGAAGCGCAATGTTCTCGACGGGGTGTCCGCCTATATAAACGAGGGCGAGTTCGTGGCGGTGATGGGACCCTCGGGTTCGGGAAAATCGACGCTGATGTTTGCGCTGAGCGGGACGGACGGGGTTGATGGCGGGAAAGTCGTTGTTGACGGCAGGGATTTATCGGAGATGGGGGAGAATGAGCTTGCGGATTTGCGCCGAACCGAAATGGGATTTGTTTTCCAACAGCCGACGATGCTGAAAACTCTGAATATCCTCGACAACATCATTCTCCCATCCATGCGGGGCAGCAGAAAAAACGCTGCAGCAATTACGAAAAAAGCTAGAGCGCTTATGAGAAGGGTAGGTATTGCGGAGCTGGAAAATCGCGACATTACACAGGTATCCGGAGGCCAGCTTCAGCGTGCGGGCATATGCCGTGCGCTTATGAACAGCCCGAAAATTATATTCGGCGACGAGCCTACGGGTGCGCTCAACTCCAGCTCCGCGCAGGGGATTATGGACCTCTTTACCGAAATCAATGCGGAGGGTACGGCGGTAATGCTTGTAACCCACGACGCCAAGGTTGCGGCCAGGACGGAACGTATTATGTTCATGCGTGACGGAGCCATCGTCAGCGAATTGCAGCTTCCGAAGTTTGATGGGACGGGCATGGATGGCCGGGTCGAGAAAGTCACGATGAAAATGAGGGAAATCGGAATCTAATCTCGCCTCCACCAATACAAACAGAAAAGCGACCGTGCCAGGTCGCTTTTTACGTTCGGATCTGCTCCAGAAGAGATGTATTTACCTTAATTAATCAAGTAAATTATAATAATAGTATGTTTTAAAACGCTGTTTTCCAGCGAAAAAAATAATTTTGTTGGACTCTAAGATGGATTCTGGAAGAGTTATTATGAGAAAAGTGGATTTAATAAAGGCTGGAATGGTATTGATCGCAATGTTGTGGGAGGGGTGTCGTTGGGGAAGAAGAGAAAGAAAAGCGCAAGTACACCGCGAGTCAAAAGAATGAACAGAAACAGCCGGCTGCAGTCAGCTGCAGCAAGTTGGCTCAAGTCTTATAACGGGACTCGCCACATCCGTGCTTATCGCAAATATTTTGGCGTTGACGCAGGAACGGCCATTACAGAGCTCCGTATACTGGGAGTGCCGCTAACCGATGATGCCGTTCGGAAGGCTAAAGAAAGTGAGAAGGCTTCTACAAGAGCAAAACAAGCCCGCAAGGAAAAGAGGCTGCGACGCCAACAAGAGCAGCAAGTTAGCGAAGTTCCTTGGTCTGACGAGACATTTGCATATATTGCCGGGTATACGGGATGGGGATTTCCGTATGGTATTACATGGGAAGAAATGGAGAGGTTTGCCGATCAGGACAGCCTTGATGCTACTCTCCCTCCCCGAACATGGAAGTCACCGCACCCCCAAACGGATGAGATCTGGTTTATCGCAAGGCCGGAAGGCGAGGAGGTGCCTTTTGACCTTGAAGAGTTTTTGCGGTATCACGCCGAGGCAGACAAATCAGTAACGAAGTTTTGACAAATTAAACGGGAAGGAAAGGAAGAACCTGAAAACCAATGAAAAAACAAATGAAAAATCAAATGAAACCATTGCCGGATCCTGAACTGCGGGCTATTCTGCGAGCGGCCGATGACATCATTGGCGAAGGCGGAAGGACGCTTCTCTCAAAAATTTTGAAAGGTTCAAAGGAACGAAAGCTGCTGGAACTTGGATTAGATCGAAATCCTTCGTATGGTTACTATAAGGACCTTACATTAGAACAGATCATGGATAAAGTGGATCATATGATTCGGACAGGCTTTCTGGCAACGGAGGTCTATGGCAAGTATTCTACAATTGTATTTACTTCGCGTGGATGGGCGATCGAAAGGGAAAGAAGGGCTGAGGAGTTCCTGCAGGAGTGGGATTACTGGCTGGAGAATAGCGTAGCTCCACTCAACATGGAGTACTTGAAAGAACGAAATCGGGGCATGATGTTCTTGTTTTTGTACAAAATTTTATGCTCCAGAAATAAGAAGTATATTCCGTTTTTAACTTTGTGGGAACGCATCGATTTTAAAAAAGTTCAGGCTGAAATTCGTAATGTGATCCAAGCACTGAAACAGAGCGATGATATGGATGATGTGGAATGGAACCAGTTATTGAAGGAACGGGCCCAATCACTAATTATTCGCTCACGCGACCCGATAATATTGGCGTGTCAGTCATGCGGCGGGCCATTTGTATTTGATGAGACGAATCCTGAATATTACACGAGTGAAGGTTTACGGTTTCCAGACGAGTGTCCAAGCTGCGTGGAAGATCGTCTTTAAAACGCCGAAATGATTACATTTTATCTGTCAGTGCTTCTATTTAACAGAAATTCAAGGACCGAATGATTGAATTCATGGGGCTCCTCGATAAATGGGAGGTGTCCGCAGTCCTCCATCATAATTTTAGACGATTGCTTTATGTTCTGGTGTAAGGTTTCAGCCGTCTTTATGTTAAATGGATGGTCTTGATCGGCAATGATGATAAGGGTCGGGATGTTAATCTCATGTAATCGGCTGATGGCGTAAGGTTTAGCAGGAACTGAGAGATTTGGGGAGAATCGACAGAAGTTGTTAGTGTTCCTGACATTGGTGAGGACTCTTCGTAGAGCCTCTTCTTTTTTCTCAGAAGGAAAGAAATATTGCCAGTAATCATTAGTGATGAAGGATTCGATAGCCTTCTCGCGTCCTTTCAGACGAACAAGGATATAATTTTTAATTCCTTGCCACATCATATTCCTGGGATAAGGATGACCGTTTATGGAGGGTGAGACCAGAATAAGGGCTTGAACTAGGTCGGGGTACGTGAGAGTAAAGTCTATAGCAACGCCTCCACCCAAGGAAGAGCCGATTAGAGTAACTTTATGCAGCTTTAAGGAATCAATAAGTGCTTTCAAGTCATCGACATTGGAGAATGAAGATTTTGGCGTGCTGGAAAGACCGTATCCCCGTAAATCATAACGAATGATTTTATAATATGTGGACAAAGCAGCAGCCTGCTCGTTCCAGATTTGAGAATCGTTGAAATTTCCGTGTATCAGAACAACAGAATCGCCCTTTCCCGAAACGGTATAATAAAGCTGCCCATCGTTTAAGTTTAAATAGTCCCTAGCCATAAAATTAATCCTCCCCCACCTAGGCTTTCTTCTATAATGAATAACTATATGATTCCATAGAACGATAGTTACGGTCAATTAATGCTACTTTAATCAAAAAAGGCGGCATTTTACAATGCAAAGGAGCCCGCTAAATCCCCTATTTAAACTGCGAATGTTTGCTTTATGTCCTCAGAAAGATTTGATAAAATGTAAGTATGTTATAAAAGTTATTACTGTTATAAGGTATAACTGTTTAAACGCTGATCATACTATAGAAGCGGAGAATATAAAATGAATGGTGTGGTCAAAATGCCAAACGATAAGCGGAAAATGACTCGTTATATCCGGAAGGTAGGGAGAATGGGAAACAGCTTGGGCGTTAGTTTGCCTAAAAGACTTGCTGAAAGGTTAGAGGTTTCCCAAGGAGATGAAATCGAATTTATCGAGAATGATCATGGTGAAGTTGTGCTAAAAAAATTAAGGCAAAGTAAATTGCCTGAGAATGTCCGTCCTGAAGTTTTAGAAGCTTTCTTTGATGTATTTGAAGAAGACGAAGGTATTCTTGAAGACCTTAGGGATAGATGATATGACGAAGTTTTTGACGAAAGAAGAGATAATTACAGCACATTATTTCATGATGAAGAGGATGAATGACGCGGAGCAAGCGGGAGTAAAGGACCACGGTCAGCTGGACTCTGCGGTACATAGCCCCCAACAAAGTGTTTTTGGAGAAGATGCTTACCCATCCTTATTTGATAAGGCTGCTGCATTGTTGGAATCCCTGGTCAAAAATCATTGCTTTCATAATGGCAATAAGCGGACAGCCTATCTGGTCACAAAATCATTCCTGCTGTTGAACGGATATCATCTGCGAATGGAACGGAAATATGCAGTAGAGTTTATAGTCGATATTGCCAAAGGAGTGCATACATTAGAGGCTATCACTCACATTCTGGAAGAGCATTCCGTTGACAGGTGATTTTTAAAGGAGTAATGCCCAAGTGACCATCGGTAGAAAGCCTGTGGCATTGGGGCGTTCATTTGGTGCACCTCCGTTTTTAACGAGTTAAGTTTACTAACCGAGCTTATCTTTTGTTCATCACATCAACCTAAAAAGCCGATTTTACCCTGCGAAAGTTGAGTTATTAAGACAATTTGGCAAAAGGTAATATCACGCATAACTTGAACCTGCTTATATATTTTTGGTGATGCCCTTTAGTCAAAAAAACTGTATCTTTTGGCGGGGGACGTCACGGTACTTTATTTGTACATGAAAAAACCGGCCTTTCGGCCGGCGCGATCTCGTGGAAAAGGTGCCAGGGTGGTTCTCAGACGGACATCTTCTGCAATTGCGCTTCGAGCCGGTCAAGATTTTGCTCGTTGGCTGGAAGTGCGATTTTCTTAATGGCGTTAAATACGGCAGCGTTTTCGAAAAGCTGGCGCCAAGTCAGTCTGGTTTTGCCGCCAATATCCTCGAAGGTTGCCGTGAGCTGATAATAGGGGGCACAAAGATGCCGCAGCACGATTCGTTCGGGCCCAATTTCGACGAATTCGCTTTTGTTGGGATAATTGACTCCGTTCGGTCCGTGCATCACAAACTCCCATATTCCTCCCGGCCGTAAATCAAATACGTGAAAAGTGTTCGTAAATCCGTCCGGACCCCACCACTGTGCCAAATGCTCGGGCTTTGTCCAGGCTTCGTAAACGAGAGCAGGGGATGCATTGATCACCCGCGTTGTTACCAATTCGTATTCTTCCGCTGCACTGCTTTCGTTGTTTGCCGCACGGTTTTCCGTCATGTCCGATCCTCCTTCGCATGTTAAGGTAGGCTAGCCGATCTCCAACTGCACACCAAGCTTATCCAGCATCTCCTTGGTACCGTGCTCGCGCAGATCCGGCGTATCGTGGCCGTCCAGGAAGACGCCTTGCTCGGTGAAAATCAGCTTAGTGCCTCCGCCCTCCGGCTTGAACTCTACGGTCGTTGCGGAAACGGAAATCCGCGTATCATCCATATCCAAAGTATAGGTGTAAACGATGCGCTCGTCCGGCACAATGTCGTGGTACCGGGCATCGAAGGTAAATATCGGTCCGCCGGGAGGCCCTCCTTGACTGCTTTCTCCACCGCCGACTCGGAAGTCAAACTCATCCGCTTTCGAAAACCACTGCCCTTTCAGGCTGGAGTCCGCCCAGTAGGTCCAGGTGGTGCTCCCAAGTCATCCGACGCTCGAGGATCATTTTTCCACGGCTCTTCTTCATCATTTCCAATAACGTTGTAAAATCTTCGACGGTCACAGGTTGTTTTAAATGCATCTGATTCGAAACATATTCCAGTTCGGCCAGAAGCTTTTGCTGTATCCGGATAGTTTCTTTCAGACGGGCGATTTGCAGCGACACGATTTCCAGCGGACTGAAGTGTCCGCCGGTTACTATGGATTTAATCTCCTCCAGCGATAAGCCGAGCTCCTTTAACGATAAAATTTGCTGCAATCTCGACAGGTCGGCTTCGTTATACAGCCTGTGCCCCGAATCGGAATGTGCCGACGGAGAAAACAGGCCGATCTGATCGTAAAACCTCAATGTTCGTATCGTGAGCCCCGTGAGCTTAGCAAGCTCTCCCACCTTCCAAAGCGGCTTCATAATCACCTCTTTTTGGCTGCACATCTGTTTACCGGTAACTATACTATAAAACATGACGTTACGTCACGTGCAAGTGTTAAAATACAGTCGCGATTTGCTAGATTTTGTAATAAAATAGGATAGACTGTCATTTTGAGAGAAGGAAACTACCGGATGGTGTGGAAGTATATAGCGAATAAGGAATAAGGGTTGCTACTTAACTAGAAATTTTAACTCTCGATAGAAATACCTTAAGCAGGCTTGTGACGAGGAGGGTTAAGATGAGCTTTTATTCAAGAAAATCAGTGTCGTTTGGTGGAGTTAGATTGACTTTTGCCAAGTCGGGAATAGGGGCTTCGGTGGGCATTAGAGGATTTCGTATTGGGACAGGCCACGTGGTAACTACATTCGTATCGGTACAAATGGGCTTTCTTACAAAACCATGATCGGAAAAGGGAAAAGTCGGGAGGGGACACGGGATAATCCTGCCTCATACGGCAACGGAACTATCAACCAGCCTTCCGATGTTATCATGCATGAAATTGAAAGCAGGGATGCGCTAGAGATCTTTGACTCCAGTTCTCAGGAAATACTAAGTGAGATTAATCGGAAATATAAAAAGTTTCCTCTGTGGACATTAGGAGTAGCTATAGCGGCCCTGCTTAGCTCGTCATCATATATGTTTTTAGGTCTGTTGTCGATTGTTGCCTCTATCTTGCTAGATAGATACAGGAAAACCACTACAATAATATATGATATTGATGAAGCAACAGAATCAAAAATACAAGCATTTTATGATTCGTTCAATGACATTATGAGTGCAGATAGAAAGTGGCATATATCGGCATCTGGGGATGTTACGGATAGGAAATATCATGCAGGAGCTTCTACACTCATTGCGAGAAGTAGTATTTCCATTAATTACTCCATACCCAAGTACATAAGAACGAACGTTAAAGTGCCTTGTATCCCGGTTGGGAAGCAGAAACTCTATTTTTTTCCCGACAAAATCTTAATTGTACAGAGAAGACAAGTTGGTGCTGTTAGTTACGGTCGTATTAGAGTGGAATGCACGGAAACCCGATTTATTGAAGAAGGCGCGGTACCCGGAGATACAACGGTTGTGGATCATACCTGGGGGTATGTAAATAAAAATGGAGGGCCGGATAGAAGGTTTAAAAACAACAGGCAGCTCCCTATAGTCCTTTATTCACAACTTCATTTTAGCAGCAATACTGGATTAAATGAGTTAGTTCACGTTTCGCGGCCTGGTGTAGGTAACGGATTAAAGCAGTATTTGAATGAGTATGACTTTTCTTATACAAAAGATAGATTAAGTTCAGCACACTCTTCGGTCGCGACCCATTAATCAAATCATCATTTATACTATCTATCCGCATCTATCTTCGGCTAGGCATTATGCTATACTGAGAGTATATACAAATCAAGTCTCCGGAGGTGGCCAAGATGCGATGGGAAGAGGTTCGTGAGCAATTTCCTGACGAGTGGGTGGTGTGCGAGGCGATAAAGTCCCGTTCGGAGGACGGATACTGGCTTATCGATGAGGTGGCTGTCATTGACCGATTTGAAGATTCAAGTGTCGCCATGAAACGCTACTATGAGTTGCATCGGGCACAGCCTTACCGGGAGTACGGTTTTTTTCACACATCTCGCAAAAAGCTAAAGCTTCGGGAGAAATGGGCGGGGGTTCGCGGGCCTAGATGAACATTCATGTGAGGTACGGACTACCTTTTATCGAAGTTACCATTTGTTACCGTGGTGAAGATCTTCGTTTAAGGAATGTATTGTTGGATACAGGGTCGGCAGGAACGATTTTCAACGCAGATGTAGTAGGTAACATTGGGGTTAAGATTGAGCCGGGTGACTTTTTAAACAGAATCAGGGGCGTAGGTGGAGTAGAAGTCGTTTATTCCAAATTATTTGATTTTGTAAGGATTGGGGAAGTTACTCTGGAAGGCTTTGAAGTAGAGATCGGAGAAATGAACTACGGCATGGAGATTGACGGCATCCTTGGCTTTGATTTTATCCATTCTGCCGGTTTAGTGATTGATTGCAGAGAATTGACAGTGGCTGAAAGAGATTGAGTTGAGCCACTCTCCAAAACAAAATAAACTACATGCGGAGGCGAATTGTGGATTTGTAATTCACAGATCGCCTCTATTCATAGCAAGAGATCTGTTGCAATTGCACGAAATCAATTCCATTTAGCTTCAAGAAAAAATGATAAGAGCAGTAAAGGTGGTTCTCTTATTTGCTGGAAGGGGTGCTTCTGTCCCAAGGACTCACTCAGGTCAACCACTCCCTACTCCCAAAAATCTAGTCGCAATTTGCTAGATTTTGTAATAAAATAGGATGGACTGTCATTTAGAGAGAGAATACCGGAGCCGATCTGGGAAATAAAAAAGGGTGGAAGTTGTGAGAGGAAAACTGTTTGTTGTTCTGTCGGTTGCTGCTTTGATGTTTACAGGCTGCTCGGAGCCGAAACAGAAGAGCGGGGAGAATGCTCCTGTTGTCGAGGATGGCGCCAATAAGGGGGAAACGGGGAAAGAGAAGGTGGAGAACAAATCCACTACTGTAGAGATTACATTGCCCGCATCCATGTTCCAAGGTGAACAAAATATCGAAAACACCATTGCCAAAGCTAAAGAACAAGGTGTTGACGAGGTAAAAAAGAATGATGACGGATCACTCACTTATACCATGTCGAAGGACACTCATTCCAAGATCTTGGGTGAAATGAGAGATAGTCTTACCCAAAGCATTGAGGAGTTGAAAAGCGGACAAGATTTTAAATCGATCAAAGATGTGATCCCTAATGACTCCTTTTCGGAGGTCACCTTTGTCGTAGACAGGGCTGCTTATGAAAAGAGCTTCGACGGATTCGCATCCATAGGCATTGCTATAGCGGCTATGTACTATCAAATATTCGAAGGCGCGTCAGACGAGAGTAAAGTAGCTATTAAGCTTCAAGACGAGAGTACTAAAGAAGTTTTCAAAACGATAGAGTATCCGGATGCCCTCAAAAATCCGGGTAAATAAATACATTAACCATGTTGAGACGCTCTCTTGGGCGTCTTTTTCCATGTGCTTGCATGAATTTCGGAAGCTGTGCGGAGTTCAATGTTATCATAAATGTTTCATTGACCACAGAAAAACAAATGTTTAACCAGATATCATTCTGCTAAACTATAAGTATATGTTTGAAATCGAAAGAGGGTTTGACTGATATGAAGTTAATGGATGAGCTTGTTGATGCCTACCTGGATAACAACTTCGAGCATCCTTATTACCTGGATCTGTATACCGGACAAGTTATTTTGGATATAGACGAAGCTTATACAGGGGAGCCTGGCATCGACTGGGATGACGAGGAGAATGAAGAACGTTATATCGACATTCCAAAGATCGATTCGAATGAGGCATTTTATGTGATGACGAAATTTGCCCAGCGTACCGAATCCGATCCCGAGGACAGGCTGTTCGACGCTCTTAATGGCCATCGACCTTTTCGCAGGTTTAAGGATGCGCTTTACGAATTGGATCTATGGGACGAATGGAAGAAATTCGAATACAAGTATGCGGAAGAAATGATTAGATCCTGGATGGAAAGGTTCGATATCGACTATAATGAACTGAACGAAAAGCACAAGGCCAATCACTAGGATAGCGGATATTCGGAAAATTACCAATCGAGTGATCGACCTAATCATCATACGAAGGGCGGGAAATCTATATGGCAAATACCCATGCGGCCATTAATCCTTTGCTGATCGCTACCTTGACAGGAGAACCCCTTTCAGGTATTCCGCATATTCCGACGGTCAAATGGTTGCCCGGCAAACTTGCGAAGCTTATTGCCAAGCATAAAAAGAAAATAAGCCCCCCGTTTGAGGCTAACAAAATGATGTTAATTTGTGGTCATTGTGGGAGAAAAGGACAATACGATCTCGGATTAATTGCTTTCAATGTGGGACATGGGCAGTCAAATAGTCAAGATCAACATGAAAGCATGTTCGATCATATACAAACTACGGGATATTTTCGATGCAAACAATGTAACGGAGCAGGCCTTTGGGAGACCAAGGATCCGTTTCTTCTATTAAGTTGGTTGTTAAAGGCGACTGCAGGCGAGGAGGAAGATTCCTCTAGCTTCATGATAGGCCAAATTCAACTATATGACGGTACTACTCCTAGATGGGCAACCGACGCGGAAGATAACTTTCTGAAAAAACTTGGTGAAAACAGTCAGGACGGATATTTGTGGAATCGGTTGGGCAACTTGTACTCGAAAGGGGGGAGACCGGAGCTGGCTACTGCAGCTTACGAGAAATCTATTGAAGTAGACCCGACTCAAGTAGAATCTCATTACTCACTCGGCCAATTATTAATTGAGGTGGACGAGCCCGAAGCAGCGGCTTATCATTACAGGATGATGCTGATATACGCTCGGAACTATACCAAGCTCCCCATTCTTGATCTAAGGAAAATGTTAGCGATCGGACTGTGGCACTCATTTGATATTCATATGAAATCAGGCCACAACATTCCATTTATACCGATCAAGGAAGAAATTGAGGCACTGGATTCTTTTAAAGAGGCGGCAGCAGGGGCTGAGCACCAGATATTGGAATTACAGGACCTGGAGGTATTCCCGGACGATCCGGAATCCTTCTACCCAATAGCGGAAATGTATTTGGGGCCCAGAAAGGAAGAAATTCCACCCAGTGAGAGAACTCTGGATACCTATCTTCGGCGAGCGAAGCAGGGGGGGATGAAGCCGGCTTCGGACCGTTTGGCAACTCCGTTAGGTAAGGGCGACAACTCCATCGTCGCCTATGTAAGGTCCGAAGAGAGGGCTGGGAAAATTCTGCGGCTCTGTGACCGATACGGGCTTCCATGCATCGTCGAAATTAATTACATGGAAGACTTATCCGACCTTAGAAAAGCACTAATGCAAAAACTCACCCCATCCAATGTCTATGCTTCATGTCCATGCGGCAGCGGTCAGAAGTTCAAGTTTTGTTGCGCAGCCAAGCTGAAACATTTTGATTTAGAGCAGTGGATAGGGGAATGAAGCGTAATAATAGGATTACAAATATGGAACGGAGAAATTAGCTCGTCGGCAAAAATTGCGATTCAAGCCCCCCTGACCATCTATGGCCGGGGGGCTGTTGCAGGTTAGAACAACCCGGGGTGACCGTGCAGCTTGCCGAGTGCCTCTACAAAATAGTAATCCCCATAAATAATCGGCACGTTAACATGTTTGTTGACGGGATACGATACGGTTCCTTTGGTCAGAATGGCATCCTGCCGGCCGCTGAAGTCGGCGTAGTTGTCATACAGCCCTTTGAGTATAGCCAGTGCCCTTTCGTAGTAGAAGGACTTCTCGGACTCCTCTTCCATCAGGGCACTCAGTTCGAGCAGGCCGCTTGCCGTACAGGCGGACGCTGTGGAATCCCGGGCGAACTTATCCTTGTCTTCCGATCTGAAATCCCAATAAGGGACTTGATCTTCAGGAAGATGGGACAAGAAGTAATTTGCGATATTTTGGGCTGCTAACCGGTATTCCGGTTTGCCTGTTTCGCGCGCCGCAATGGCGAAGCCGTAGATGGCCCAGGCTTGGCCTCTCGACCACGCGGAATCCGGGCCGAGTCCCTGTCCTCCCAGGTTCTCGATTTTCTCACCCGTCTCCGGGTCAAAGCTTACTATGTGAGGGACAGTCCAGTCCTCCCTTACAAAATGCTTGAGCACCGTATCCGCATGCGCCACGGCAATATGCCTGAAGCGGGGATCGCTCGTCTCCTTCGATGCCCAGAACAGCAGCGGCAGATTCATAAGGCAGTCGATAATGGCCCAGCCCGTGCTGTTCGGGTCCACACGATCCGTCCATGCCCGGATAAACTGCCCCTTAAGGTTGAAGCGGCCTGCCAAATGGCTGGCTGCGATCAGGCCCGTTCTCCGGGATTCTTCATTTCCCGTCCACTGATAGTTAACGACAGCCGTCGGCAGGTACATAAATCCGACATCATGATGAATATCATAAAAATCATGCAGCGGAACGTTCAGCTTCTGTTCGATCGTTTCCGCAAGCTCTCTCAAAGACTCCTCTTTCGTTTCGCGATAGGCCAGCCACAGCAAGCCTCCCCAAAATCCGGAAGTCCAGAAGGAGGCTTCCTCACAATTGTAGCTTCCATTCAAGCATACATGCGGGAAGCTCGCTCCGATTTTCCGGCTTACGGTCCGGATCTTGTTCAAGGATTCCGTATATGCGTGGTTCAGCCAATCCGGTCTATGGTCCATTGGATGATTGCTCCTTTCTTATTGGAAATGATGCCGAGATTGCGCTTTCATTGTAATCCTTAAGAAGGTCGAGGTACATCCTTACTATTGGCTGTAGTCGCCAAAAACGGCACTGCAGCGCGGGTTTTGGGCGAAGAACAGAAATTGAATACGGACTGCAAAAAATCGTGATCCGAATCAGCTTGACAGTTGATTCAGATTTTTCACGTATTCTCCCGGAGAGACACCGATATATTGCTTGAAGATTCGAATGAAGGTGTTGGTATTATTGCATCCGACAATCGCCGCAACTTCATGAACCTTATAATTGCCCTGGTGAAGCAGCTCCTTCGCTCTCTTCACCTTCAACGTATTGACATATTGCTTGAAGTTAATGTCCAGCGAGTTTTTCAGCAGCTTGCTGACGTAGCTTTCGGACAAATTAAAGTGGTTCGCAATATCCGTCAACGACAAATCTTTATCGAAGTGCTTATGGATGTACATGAAGATTTGCGAAGCGGTGGAGCTCTCCAGGCTGAACTTGTCCTTGTTGCAATAATTAAAAATCAATTCGAACAAGGCGAACGTCTTTTCCGAAAACTTCGAAACCGGCACCTCCATAAACTCGTTCAACAGGTCGGGATATTCCCTTGTAAATTGATTCAACGTTTTACCGTTCGAATTCAAGCATCGCTTGAAGGTGGTCAGGAACGAATGCTTCAGATTGGACAGGCTTGCAGGCCCCATCGCGGAATGATTCACATTTTTGTTCAGCAGATGGCTCAGCAAATCGTAGGCTTTGCCCAATTCGTTCGATTGGACGTAATTAATCAGGGACGCTTCCATCTCGATCGGATAATAGCCGACGCTGGCTTCGAGATCTTTCACGCCCTGTGATGTTAACACTTTATTGGCGTTCGCATGCTGGTAATTACTCAACCGAAGCAGCTCCTGCAGAGCGGAAGTCAGCTCATGGAGCCGGTAGGAATCGGACAGGCATGCAGTTATATCGAGCGACAGATCCTGTTCGATGCGGGTAATCACCGTTTCGGCCAATCGCTGCAGGGACTCGGATGAAATGCTGTGGAAGATTACACCATATTTATTTTTGTCCAGCGGCAGAACAAAGAAATCCTCGTACCCGTCCAGAGTCTCCTTGATCAACGTATTGAAAATCAAGAGAAGATTGGAAGCGGGCATCGTCTGATGCAAGGCTTCGATGCCTTCGCATTCCAGCAGCATGAGCTTCAAGTCGTCCTGAAACTGCTCTAATTGCAGGGCGGACAAGTTCTCTCGAATAAAGTCCTCGCTTGCGATTCCGTAGATCACCCTGCGAAAGAAATCCTCCCGCAAATGGATTAAAGAATGATCCAGCTTATGCTGCAATGCATGATTGATGGAATAGACCTGCTCAATGCTGGATTGAATGTAAGCAAGCTCGTGAATTTGTTGATCATGTTCATTCACCGACGCGGTTCCGTTCGATTCCTTCCGCTCATCCAGAAACTGTAGCAGCTGCCGAATCGGCCTATAGCTTGACCTTGTTGCCACATAAGCGAGGATAATGCCCAGCAGCAGCAGAACAACGCCAGGGAACAGCGCTGTCTTCCATATGGCGAAGAAAATCGAGCTGAATGAAGTCGATTCGTTGGTGTAAATATAGTTTAGATTTGGGATCACCTTCGAATGATAAATATAGTTAACGGTCGATCCTGCCTTTATAGGGTTCATATCTTCCTTATCGTTGCCCCACCCGCTTTCGGCCGGAATCTCCGGGTTCAGTTCCTTGTTATGAATATAGGAGCTGACGATCTGATCGGTATACAGATAGAAATTGCCGTTCGTAGATTCCGATGTCCCGGGCAGTAAAGAAGCGCTGTCTACCACGATAAAGAAGTAGAGGGGATCAAGCTTCGAATTAATCGTCTGATGAATCATCACGATTTTGCCGGGCCTCTCGGAAAGCGCTTGCGGAACAACGTAAGTATTGGCCACGAGCGATTCGCCCTGCATTTGTTCGAAACGGTTCAAGACCTCTGAGCGGACCCCGAGTTCGTTTAAATAATCTTTAATGCTATAAGTTCCGGCAGATGTGATCACCAGGTTATCGGTCCACTTCGTAATCCCCAGGGTGAACCCCAACTGGCCAAAGCCTTGAAGCTGATCTATCAGATCATTGTACAGGTTCGCAATGTACAAATAACTCGTTTCATCGCTATAGCGATAATCGATTAAACTTTGCAGCGTGGAAACCTTATATACGAAATCCATGGCAATGCGCAGCTTGAAGTCCGCGTAATTGCTGGCTTGATCCATATATAATTGGTGGTTGTGCTTGTTCTGCGCGTCCGACCAAGGGGGGGGTGAAAGATAACTATGAGCAATACCGCAGCTCCAATGAAACCGTCGGCAAAATTCAAAAGAGCGAAGCCGAAGAGAAGCTGGGCAACGTATTTCAGAGAATTGAAAAAAGATATCATTCGAGATCGAATCCTGTACTATTTGCTAATCCCTTTCCTGCTCTGGTTTCTAGTCTTCAAATATTTTCCTATGTGGGGCATCCAAATTGCTTTTAAAGATTTCAGCTTGTTTAAAGGAATCGGCGGCAGCGACTGGATAGGCTTCGAGTACTTTACTGAATTTATTGGAAGCGAATACTTTTCGAGAGTGTTCATGAATACGGTCATCATCAGCTTATATGGACTGATCATTTGCTTCCCGGCCCAAATTATATTGGCCATTATGATTAGCGAGGTGACTCGGCAGGGCTTTAAGAAAGTGGTGCAAACGCTGACTTATTTGCCTCATTTCGTATCCGTAGTCGTCATCGCCGGAATCGTAACGACTTTCCTGGCGCCGAACAGCGGGCTGATTAACCTCATTCTGGAGAAGCTCGGGATGGAGAAGATCTATTTTTTGACCAATCCCGATTATTTCAGAGGAATATATACGGCCATGAATCTCTGGAAGGAGACGGGGTTTGCTTCCATCGTTTTTATCGCGGCGATTGCCGGTATAGATACACAGCTCTACGAAGCTGCTAAAATGGATGGGGCCAACAAGTTCAAACAAATTATCCATGTAACGCTGCCGGGCATACTGCCTACCATTGTCGTGATGTTCATTATGAAGGTCGGCAACCTGCTGAGCGTCGGATATGAGACGATCATTCTGCTCTATCAGCCGGCAACATATGAGAAAGCGGATGTCATCAGCACCTATGTTTATCGCTCGGGGCTTATAGACGGAAGATATGATTTCGCGACTGCCGTAGGATTGTTCAACTCTATCGTAGCCCTTATCCTGGTCATTATGGCGAATAAGCTTAGCAAAAAAGTAACCGATGCAAGCCTATGGTAGGTGATAGTGTGATTGAGTCAAGAGGAGAAAAAATATTTAAGATCATCAATAATATTCTGTTAGCTATTATGGCGCTTGCGGCTCTTTACCCTTTTATATACGTATTATCCGCGTCCATAAGCATGCCGTATAACGTCGTTACGGGCAAAGTGCTCCTGTTTCCCGAAGGGTTTACGCTCGATGCGTATAAACAGGTTTTGGGCAATTCGGAAATATGGGTGGCCTATGCTAACACCATTTTCTATACCGTTGTCGGGACGGCGGTATCCATGCTCTTTACGATCTGCGGAGCCTACGCTCTGTCGAAGACACGTCTGAGGGGGAGAAAATGGTTTACGATCTTCGTCACGTTAACTCTATGGTTTGATGCCGGCATGATTCCGTTCTATCTGACTTTGAGAGATCTGGGGCTTTTGAATACGCGGACAGGCATTATAATCGCTTTTGCTTGTAACGCCTTTAAGGTGATCCTGCTCCGCACCAGCTTTGAAGCCATACCGAAAGAAATGGAAGAATCGGTGAAAGTGGACGGCGGCAACGATCTGCAGGTACTGCTCAAAGTATACTTGCCGCTGGTGAAGCCCGCATTAGCGACAGTCGGCTTGTTCTATGCGATCGAGAAGTGGAACGGATACTTCTGGTCGATGATTATGCTGACCGATATGGACAAGATCCCGCTTCAAGTGCTGTTGAAGAAGATGATTGTCGAGAACGATCTGCAATCGGAGTTTGCCGCCGCGTTGGACTTTACCTCTACGGTATCGGCGGAAACCGTAACTTATGCGACCATCGTCGTCTCTATTCTTCCAATTGTGCTTGTGTATCCCTATATTCAGAAATATTTTATCAAAGGTATGCTGGTAGGCGCGGTCAAGGGATAATGCTACTATTTTAAAAATGGGGTGGAAGGTTTGAAAAAAATCGTCTATTTGTTAACGGCAACCACTATCATTGCGGGTGCTCTGGCAGGGTGTTCGAAGGCTCCGAAAGAAGCTGCACCGTCCGAAGGGGAAACGGCGGCACAGAATAGCCAAAATCCGTACCTGGCTTCGGAGAAGCCGCTTAAATTGAAGGTTCACATGGGAACGAAAGATTCGGGAGTATTTAAAAACGATTGGCCCATCTTCGTGATGGCTGCGGAGATGACCAATGTCACGCTGGAGGGAACGCTGCCGAGTACGGTCGCAGCGAAACGTTCAGTATTGTCATGGCGTCGGGTTCGCTGCCGGATATTATGCAAGCGCTATCCAAAGATTTCCTGCAATACGGCCAGGAAGGAGCTTTCCTGCCGCTCAATGATTTGATCGACAAGCATGCTCCCCATCTGAAGCAATTCCTTCAGGATAATCCCGATGTAAGGAGTGCGGCCTCCGATAATGACGGGAACATATGGTTTATCCCGTTTGTTGCGGATGGAGAAGCGGAGAAAGGCTGGTTTATCCGCAAAGACTGGCTGGAGAAGCTGGGATTGGAAGAACCGAAAACCGTGGATGAGCTGCATAATGTGTTAACGGCGTTCGTGAATAATGATCCGAACGGCAACAACAAGAAGGATGAAGTTGGCTTTTTCCACAGAAATACGTCTATCGGAATTGAAGGACTCATGGCGCTCTGGAATGCATACCCGGATTATCGGGCATTTGACGGTAAAGTGGTATTCGGGCCGTTGGAGGACGACTACGGCGTTGCCATGGAAAATATCGCCCAGTGGTATAAAGAAGGATTGATTGATAAAGAAATCTTCACTCGGGGAAGCAAGGCGAGAGATATTCTGCTCGCGGATAACGTAGGCGGATTGACGCATGATTTCTTCGCTTCGACGGGGAACTATAACGAGCAGTTGGCGAGCAAGATTCCGGGCTTCCGGTTCGAGCCGATGCTTCCTCCGGCGGACGTCAACGGCGTGGTGAAGGAACCTTCCAAGCGCGATCGTGCCAAAAACTATGGCTGGGGGATCTCGCACAGCAATCCGGACCCGGTGGCCACGATTAAATACTTCGACTTCTGGTTTACGGAAGAGGGCCGCCGAATGGCTAACTTCGGAATGGAAGGCGACACGTATACGATGGTCGACGGCAAGCCGATCTTCACGGATAATTGCTGCCGTCCAACGAGAAAGTGACGATGGAGCAATTTGGCGGCAAAATACTGGATATTGCATTCAATGCGCTGGAAGACTTTATTTTGCTGGAGTTCACTCCAGACGGAGCATGGGCGGAAGGGCCGAGCTACTGGAAATATACGCTGGAGTACATTGTACGGTTCATTTCTTCCTTGGAAACGGCGTTAGGGACAAGCTACGGATATGACCAAACGCCCGGACTCAACAAGACGGGGTATTTCCCGACGTATTTGAGCGGGGCGGTGGGCTCGCTGAATTATGGCGATGCCTCGAATAACAAAGTGATTGCCGCAGAAGAATTGTGGATTGCGAAGAAATACGGAGATCGATTGCTGGCCTCCGTGCATCTGGACAATAAAATCAAGTACAGAAATGCCGGTACGGAATTCGAAATGCTATGGTACGAGCCAGATTCCTATCTGCCGGGACAAACACTGGAGCTGGACCAATATTTCAGCGGGACGGAAGTCGCCACCTTCAGAAGCAAATGGGACGATCCCAATACGAGCTTCCTGGGGTTGAAGGCGGGCAATAACGTAGTCAGCCACGGGCATTACGACCTGGGCAGCTTCGTATTCGAAGCGTTGGGCCAGCAATGGGCCATTGATCTGGGCAAGGACGATTACAATCTTCCGGGCTATTCCAATTACGATAAGGAACGGTTAACCTATTATCGTTTGAATCCGGAGGGACATAACACGTTAGTCATCAATCCCGATGGCGGCGCGCAGCAGAACATTAAGGCATTTGCCAAAATTGAAAAGACGGAAAGCAAGCCGCTGGGCGGTTTTGCGATCGCCAATCTGACGGAGGCTTATGACAAGCATGTCTCTTCGGCGAAACGGGGCGTGATGCTTGCCTCGAACCGTACGCGAGCGACGATTCAGGACGAGGTTTCCTTCTTGAACCCGTCCACCGCGTACTGGTTCATGCACACAGAAGCCGACATTCAAGTTAGCGACGACGGCCAATCGGCCATTCTGACCAAAGGCGGGGAGAAGCTGTGGGTCGGATTGGACAGCGACGCCCGCGACGCTTCGGGCCGTCCGATCGAAGCGAAGCTCGGCGTGATGGATGCCAAGCCGCTGCCGGAATCGCCCAATCCGCCCAAGCAGCATCAGAATGAAGGTATCCGCAAGCTGTTTGTCAAGCTGGATGAAGTGAAGGAAATGAGAATAACGGTTACGTTGATCCCGATTGTCGGGGCTCTGGAGGATACGGATACTTCGTTCACCGGCGTTCCGCTCGATCAGTGGACAATTGCGGACGGCGAACTGACGATTCCCGTCGTTCAAAGCGTAAGCATCGACGGCGAGCCTCTGCCAAGCTTTAACGAGCAGACATTCAGCTATGATATCCGGCTGCCGTTAGATCGGACGAATGTGCCTGTCGTGGAAGCGGTCTACGATCATACGCTGTACAATGTGCAGGTTGTTCCGGCGGATGACGTTCCCGGCATCGCTAGGCTTATCGTATCATCGGTGCAAAGTCCCGAGATCAAGAGCATTTACTATTTCAACTTGAAATTAACGCCGCTTGACGGAGAAGAGGAGCGTCTGACCGAGCTGCCGGTTGAGGCCGTTTCCGCCAGTGCCTCGCAAGCCGACAAGGGGAACACGGAGGATAAAGCGATCGACGGTAATTTCGATACTTATTGGGGAGCGGAAGGCGACCAATGGATCATGCTCGATCTGGGGGAAGCGAAAACCGTAAACAGCGTCGGCATCGCCTTTATTCGCGGAAATGAGCGGAGCTTCAAATACGAGATCGAAACCTCGCTGGACGGCGAAAACTGGTACAAGGCGTTCACAGGGACAAGCAGCGGCGAAAGTCTGGATATCGAAAAGACGTATTTGAGGCAGCATGACGCGAGATATGTCCGCATTACCGGACACGGCAACAGCGTAAACCAATGGAACTCCTATGCCGAAGTTCGCGTCTATCAACTGCAGTAATAGAAGAAGGAAGCTTCTGATTGAAACGGACATTATACAGAAATGGCAGCCGTAATGGAATGAGCATTCGGAGGCAGGGGACGATCCCTTGCCTCTTTTTGTATTACAAGACATCTCAAAAAAGAGTAAAAGGAGCTTGTAATGAGGAGGGATGATGCTCCTTGACCTCACCCCCCTGGATGAACAAAGGGAATAGAAGTAGAGAATCGCAAACCTTTTTTATTAAATTAAGGAAAATTTTATACATTTTATAGATAGTATTAAAGATTTAGAAGGTAGTTAAATGTATGCTTATTCTAACAATCGAATAGTGCGGGAAGTTAAAGCTTGTGATATGCAAATGGTTCAATCCGTTCAAGAGAGGTGCAATTAAGGATGAGGTCAAATTCAGGAAGAATATGGCTAGTTTTGTTTTATCTTCTCTTTGCTGTATATGTTTGTTTTGCAATGAAAATCATCTTATTTAAGACGATCCCACTATCAAAAGCATTTACGCATCCGCTTCTTGAACTAAGAAGTGTGAATCTCATTCCTCTTCGTACAATCATCGAGTTTATTAGTGAACCCATGGATCTAGTGATGGCGTTAACCAACATTTTGGGTAACATTGCGGTCTTTGTTCCCTTTGGAATATTTATATCCTATACAGTTAAGAAAAAATCGCTTGGTTACCAAACGTTAATTCTGTTTTTAACCTCACTGTCCATTGAGATCGTTCAATATATATTGGCTTTGGGCAGCACTGATGTGGACGATATTCTTTTGAACGTTGTGGGGGGATTATTCGGAATTGCTATCTGCCAAGGAATGAAACGAATATTCCCTGCCCAAGATCGTCACCTTATCGCACTTGTGGTCTTTTTTCTGGTGGCGGGGATCGCCGGAAGCGCAACGATTATGAAGGTGGATAGCAGCTTGCTTCCTTTTGGCTCTTCCAAAGTGGTCTACATAGATGAGAATAAAGAAATAATGGAAGACTTGGATGAGGCTGCGGCTCATTTGGTTGGGGAATTAGTATCCATTGATGCGGACACGATTACAGTACAGCGTTCTCCGAAGCATACAGTTACGATGACACAATCGGAAATATCGAATGACGGAGACGAGAGGGTGACAGTCTCCTTCAACGCTGTGACAAAAATAATTATTCGGCAAATTCATTCCGATAAAAATGAAATCATCAGCCAATATAAGGAAGGGACGGCTTCGGAACTCGCCTTCCTGTTGAGCTCGACGGATACTGTTCCCTCGGTAAGGGTCTGGTTGTCCAATGAAGATAACCTTTCAGCACATGCGCTGCTTGTTAGTTTCATAGAATAGCGGAATTCATAATCCGGCATTATTCGAGCTACTCAGACGCAAGTAATAGAAAGTATAAATGATAATTTATGAGTTTGATTAAGGCTTCTCACTTTAGTGGGATGCTTTTTTTCTTTAAAAGTTCAACCAACCCTCACGAACGCAGCTACCTAAGCACAGTAGAAAATAATGATGCCTTTCGTCGTTGGATGTTCGATTTAAAGGGGCAGAGCGGGTTTGTAATGAGGGCGGTACCCTGGAGACTACGATGCCGAGAGGATGAAAATTCTACAATTTATATAACTAGAACTTACATGTATATTTTCTGTAGAGTTTTATTTGCTATCATTCATAATGCTAGGTATTAATGCGAGAATGCTTATTTATCGAACAGTCTGATTCTTCTGTGCAGCGAAGAGCAGCGCTGTTTTTGCGGTATTCAAAATTCCCTTCCAAGCACTGATAAATGGCGGATCGTGGGAATAGAAAGCAGAATGACATGGATTTAACACCATGATAATCAAGGAGAGCACGATGAAGGCGGTCTTAATCGATGATGAAAAGCTGGCTATAGATGATTTGGAGCAACAGCTTCTGAAGATGGCGGACTATCATATCGTAGGCAAATTCACGGATCCGGTGATTGGAAAACGAGTGATTGAAAACAACGATGTTGATATCGTTTTTTTGGACATTCTGCTTCCTGGGTTTAACGGGTTGAAATTGGCTGAACAGCTTCTGGAGAGGAAGCCTGAATTGATTATTGTCTTTGTGACGGCTTATAATCATTTTGCAGTCAAGGCTTTTGAGCTTAATGCATTTGATTATATATTGAAGCCGGTTCGGCAAGAGCGTTTGGTTAAAACCACTCAACGGGCTAAACAAAGAAAGATGGGACTATGCCCGGATTCGTTGCGAAGAACGGAAATATTGCAATTAAACCTGTTTTCGCATGTCACGATTTCAGATGAATCGGGCGGGATATTGCCTTTGCATTGGAGGACGGCAGACATCCAGCAGTTGTTTCTATATCTGCTCCAGCATAGAGGACAGGTTGTCGGCAAATCTGAACTAATCGATTTGCTGTGGCCGGAATTCGAGCTCAAGAGAGCGTATGCCCGTTTGTACACCGGGGTGTATCATATTCGTCAATTGCTTGAGCCGTTCGGCGATCATTTTGCAATCATTAGCTCATCCGAGGGGTATCTGTTGGCATTGAAGGATATCCGGTTGGATGTGGACCAATTTGAACGGTTTGTCCAATCAGAGACACCATTATCCCGCGATACGATCGAACAATATGAACAGGCCATGAGCTTGTTTACGGGAGAATACCTGCAGGAATATAACTATGCATGGGCGGAAAATGAGAGACGGAGGCTGCAGGCAATGTGGATTCGGACGGTTTCCAAAATAGCGGACTGGTATTATTCCAACCATCATCTGGATAAGGCAGTGTCTCATTGTTTGAGCATCTGCCATAAATATCCGCTTGAAGAGAAGGCTTGGTTTACCACATTGGAAAGTTTAAGTTCATTAAAGTATTGAAATGGAGCGACTTTCTAATTGGCATAAAAAGCTTCCTCTAATACCGGGTTATTCATCTTCGAAAAAACTTCGTTAAAAGCTTTTTTTACTCTCATGAAATTGTTGGCCGAAGCAGGGGATCGGGCGTCTGTGCTTCATTACTTCAATCAATTGCGGGCCATGTTGAAGGAAAAATTTAATACGCAGCCCAGCCCTGCGATTACGGAGTGGTATCAAGCCTGGAAGAATCAGAGTAAGCCGTTAATTTCAAGCGGAAACAGGTAATTAGCTGCTATATCTGGCCTTCGCGATCATGTGTTTAACTTTAATGGGGCTGTCCCAATAGCGTTTGCATCAAACGAGAACATTCCAAAAACGAAGTAAAAAGGACCTCTAAACCCACTGTGTGTGTGGGAACGGGGTCCTTTTCTAGTAGCCAAATTTAACTCTAGGCGGGGCTTGAAAAATCATAGATCGATTTATGATACAACCCCATTCCTTCCAGCGGTAATAGATGGACCTTTGTTAAAAAAGTAATTTATAAACGGCATACCCTATAACCAATAATAAAATTAAAATTCCAGTACCTTTCCAACCCATCCTGCCAACTAAATCCGCAAAATTTCCAAATTCGGCACGATTTACTCCATCACTGAACGTACCGAAGGGGTTATTTTTTAGCTCTTCTTGTCTAAAACGTTCTCTTTTGTCTGCAGGTGTTTCTTTTCGGGAATCCATTTAACCGCCTCCTGATCAAACCGCGTACATTAAGAGCAGCTTGTTTTTCTCTTATGCAGATTATATTACTACAAATATTCCCCAATACCTCTGTATGGATCGGTCCGTTTGTATGGCGCCAAGCTTTTTTTAAAAAAGCTGCAAATCTGCATGTTTTGGGGCGGTTTGGCTTCGCTGCCGCAGCAAAGGCTGACAAAATACATCTTTTTTCTCGTTTGAGTGGAGAGGGAGCCTTTTACTACGAAAATAAATGCATAATCGCAGGCTTTTCTCTCAATATCCCATTTGGATAAAAAATAGATGTATATTCGCAGGAATTTGAAACTTGTCCTTGCCGTAAAAAGACTGGAAAGAGCAATGCACATGCTTCCGTTTTACGGGCGCGATAAAAACGTCTCTTTATACGGCGTGTTATGCGCTTATTCGACTTCAATGCTTCCGTAAGAAGAAACCTGCAATAAATGACTGCTATATATTTTGCAAAAAGGATTGATTTTAAAAATAATATTTTATATACTTAACTCAAACATGAAATAAAATTTCACAAACATTTCCATTGTAACCAATCGTTATGACCGTAGGTTTTGTCTTGGCGAAAGGGCTTTCGAAGTGGTTTGAATATTCCTTCCGCTGCTGCGGTTATTGGATTTTTCATCATTGTTGGAATCGCTTTCGCTGCGGTTTTCTCCTCATACTTTCAGAGGATTAAATAAATGATAAAGAAAGTTAAATTTAAAAAGGGAGGCAACATAATATGAAACGTTGGACCACCATTGCGTTGACGGCTGCTCTAATATCGGCAACGGCACTGACCGGATGCGGCAAGCAGGATGCAGGGCCAAGCAGTACACCTGACAATAGCGTGCAGCCGGCGCCGGGAGGAGAGAAGGTTAAGCTGACGATCGGAAGTTGGCGTACAGAGGATACAGAGGCTTACAAGAAGATCATCAAGGAGTTCAACAAGACCAATCCGGACATTGAAATCGAATTTAAACCGACGAAGAACACGGAGTATAACACCGTATTGAATACGGCTTTGCAGACGGGCAGCGGTCCCGATATTATCCATCTGCGTCCGTATGCGGCGGGCAGACAGCTGGCCGACGGCGGATATTTGGAGCCGATTGACAACTTGAAAGGAATCGACGTCTTTAGCAAGGATACCTTGCTGGCTGCGACCGGAAGTGATGGCAAGCTGTACGGAGTGCCGACGGTGTTCAGCTCGACACAGATTTTCTATAATAAGAAGATTTTTGAGCAATACGGCCTGCAGGAGCCCAAAACATGGGACGAACTGATCCAGGTGGCCGAGAAGCTGAAGGAGAATAAGGTAACTCCGTTTGCCTTCGGTTCCAAGGAAGGCTGGATTCTGTCCCTGACTCACGGTGCGTTGGGGCCAAGTGTCTACGGAGGGTCCGATTTCGTGGACAAAGTCACATCGGGCGAAGCGAAGCTGACGGACCCCGCATTCGTGGATTCCGTCAAGATGATGCAGGAGCTGGCCCCGTATTTCCCGGACAACTATATCGGTCTCGGCATGGATGATATGCGCAACCTGTTCGTTACCGAGCAAGCGGGAATGTTCGTGATGGGGGACTGGGAGGTGGCCGTCATGAAGAAGATGAATCCGGAGCTTGAGCTCGATATGTTCCCGGTTCCTCCGAAATCCGCCGACGGCAAAGCGACGGTGACGACATGGGTGGACGGTTCCTTCGCCGTCAACAAGCAATCCCCGCATAAGGAAGCGGCATTGAAGTTCCTGGAGTTCATGACGACCAAAGAATTCGGTACGCTGGTCATTAACGAGCTGCAGAAGCCGAGCACTATTCCGGGAGTTACCGCGGACGATCCGCTCGTTTCGAAGATTGCCGAGAACGCGGATACGATCGCGACGCCATATCTGTTCGTTGTTCATTTCGGAGCGGGCAACCCGACCTCCAAATCTACGCTGGAAACTTCGCTGCAGGGCATGTATCTGGAGAAAATGACGCCGGAGCAAGTGGCGGATGAAGTGCAGAAGAGCGTTGATTCTTGGTTCCAACCGCAAAAATAATTCCGTGAGGTGGCGAGGACATGGGAAATCGGACGAGAAACGTTAAGCGAACGAGGTGGGTGGTGCATCTTTTCCCCCTCCCTGCCCTCGCTGTTTATACCTTGTTTATCGTATACCCCATTCTGGCTGCATTCAGCTACAGCTTGTATGATTGGCAGGGGTTTCAAAAAGGGGCCTTTATCTGGTTCGACAATTTCGTCAGTCTGTTCACTAAAGAGCCGTTCAATCATTTGTTCTGGAATGCGTTCGGCCATAATGTTTATTACTTTATTCTCGAGATGGTTGTACAGAACGGGATTGCGTTCGTGCTGGCCTATATTATTTATTCGAAAATCAAGGGCGCGGGTTTTTTCAAGATGGCGTACTTTATCCCGCGTCTGCTCTCCGTCATTGTCGTCGGTTTCTTGTGGAAGCTCATCCTGAATCCGAACAACGGTGTTCTGAATACGGTGCTGAAGCAGGTCGGGCTCGATTCATGGGCCAGACCGTGGCTTGGCGATCCGGACACGGCGCTTACGGCCATCATTCTCGTGAATAGCTGGTTCGGCATCGGATTTTCCGTGCTGATCTTCCTGGCGGGACTGCAGGGAATCTCCCAGGAGGTGATCGAGGCGGCCCGACTGGATGGGGTGAAAGGCTTCAAGATGATCCGTACGATGATCATTCCGATGATGATGCCGTCGATCATTATTATAACGGTATATACGTTCATTCATGCTTTCGAAGCCTTCGAGCTGATTTATGCGATGGAAGGCTCGCAGGGGGAACCGTTCAATTCGACGGATACGCTGGCCATCTTCTTCTACCGTATTGCGTTCGGCGGAGCCGGCGGCGGGGATTCTGTGGCTATCGGATTAGGTTCCGCGCTTGCGGTGGTTCTGTTCTTCATCATTGCCAGCCTGTCGGCCTTATTCTTGTACTTCACACGTAAAAATGAGATTCAGCACTAAGGGGGGAGCCATATGAAAACAAGCAGAAGCCTTCGGATTGCACAGTATTTCATCGCGTATTTGCTGGCTTTCATTAGCCTCTACCCGGTTTTCTTGATGCTGATCTCTTCGCTCAAAACGAATATTGATATTTTCAAGCATCCTATGGGCTTGACGACGAAGCTGAGCTTCCAGGCGTATGTCAAGCTGATCGATCAGCTTCCATACTTGGACTACTTGACGAACAGTATTTTCGTGAGCGTTGTTTCGGTCGCTCTCATCATAGTCAGCGGATCATTGGCTTCGTTCTATATCGCCAGGTATTCGTTCCGCTGGAACGGGGCGCTGTTTTTCTTCTTCCTGCTGGGCATGATGATTCCGATCAAGCTGGGGATCGTGCCGTTATTCCTTCTGATGAAGCAGCTGGCCATTATCAACACCCAATGGTCGCTCATCTTCGTCTATACGGCGATCGGCATTCCGTTATCGGTACTGATCTTGACCGGCTTTTTCCGCACACTGCCCAAGGAACTGGAGGAAGCCGCCAGAATTGACGGCTGCTCGGACTTGGGAATTTTCCGGAACGTACTGCTGCCGTTGATGAGACCGGCTCTCGGTACGGTGATGATCATGAACTTTATTACCGTATGGAATGACTTCTTCTTTCCGCTCATTTTCATTCAGGACGAAACCCGCAAGACGATTCCTGTCGGAATGCTGACGCTGTTCGGCGAATATTCTACCGATTGGAGCGTGCTCTTCGCCGGTCTGACCCTGTCTTCCCTACCGATGCTGGTTCTGTTCTTCCTGGCCTCCAAGCAATTCATGGACGGATTGACGGCAGGTGCGGTTAAGTAACACAAAGTATTGCCGGAAGCTGAAGAAGCGCAAAGCAATAGCCAAGCGGATGATAGATTCACCGGAGAGTACTTCACAAGAAATGCAAGAAATGGAGGAACTAAACCATGGAGCAGGCCAACATCAGTGAACTGCTCACCGAGCAGAGAAATGAACGCACCCGGCATTTGGACCGCTTAAGCATAGAAGAGATCGCCGAGCTGATGAATCGGGAGGACGAGACCGTCGCCCTCTCGGTGCGCAAGGCGCTGCCGCAGATTACGGCGGCCATCGAGCGCATTGTGGAGGCGCTTAGGAGCGGCGGCCGATTGATATATATCGGCGCCGGAACGAGCGGCCGGCTCGGCGTTCTGGATGCGTCGGAATGCCCGCCGACATTCGGCGTCAGCCCCGAGCTGGTGCAGGGGATCATCGCCGGAGGGGACCGCGCCATCCGCCACGCGATCGAGAACGCCGAGGACGATGCGGAAGCCGGGCGGCGCGATGCGGCCGCGGTCGTGACCGCACATGACGCCGTCGTCGGCATTACGGCAAGCGGCCGGACGCCGTATGTGATCGCGGCCATCCAGGAGGCGAGGCGAATCGGCGCGGTGACCGCCAGCATCTCGTGCAACAGCGGCACCCCGCTGAGCGCCGCGGCGGAGTGGCCGATTGAGGTGCCTGTCGGCCCGGAGATCGTTACGGGCTCTACCCGGCTCAAGGCCGGAACCGCGCAGAAGCTCGTCCTGAACATGCTCAGCACGGTCACTATGATTCAGCTTGGCAAAGTACACGACAACCTGATGGTCAATGTGCAGGCGACGAACCATAAGCTGAAGCAGCGGGTCGTCCATATCGTCATGGATGCGACGGGTGTCGATCGGCCGACGGCCGCCGATTACTGCGAACGGGCCGGCGGGGACGCGAGAGTGGCGATTCTTATGCAGCGTTACGCGATCGGCAGGGAAGAGGCGCTAGATGCCCTTAAGCGGACGGGAGAGCATTTCGGAGCGGCGGACAAGCTGTTGGCGGGACGTTAGTATAAGAAAATGTTTAGAGGTTTGAGATTCTCGAATGGATAAGCCAGAGGGCCGTAATCGTAACAAAATGGCTCTCTGGCTTATTGTCTTCACGATATTTACTCTTCAATGATAATTCCGTTTAACTTAAGGTTGACGGGGTTCGCGATCGTATCTCCTACCGGACAAGTTTGTTCCAAAAATTGAATAAACTGCTCGACCCGTTCCCGGGGCGCGGAGGTTTTAATATGGAAGGTGTAACGGATGTCGGAATACCCGCGGCGAACATCCGATTTATTCATGAAGCCGTCCGTATCCAGATCCCCCTCCACCTCTACCCGGAAATCATCGAGCTGAACATCAAACTTCCTGGCATACACCCGGGCTACGATGGATTGGCACGCGCCCAGCGAGCAGAGCAGAGCTTCCACCGGATTCATGGCCGTATCCGTTCCTCCCAAGCTTTTCGGTTCGTCTATTAACAGTTCGAAATTTCTGGAACGGGTCTTGACGACCAGTCCGTCCTGCAAATGGGCGGTTGCTTTAAAAGTTTCTACCGGCATTATTAGCACTCCCTTGTATAGTAAATTTAAGTCTTCCGACTAACTATTATCGGTTTATAATACTATAACATATTTTACCCACCTGTTTAGTATGAATTTAATTTTAAATTATATATTTTCTATTTCGTTAATTTTTAATCCGGTGGAACGTTTCTCGGTATATACTTGAAGGAAAACTGACTTTTCCTGTATTTGGATGGGAAGTCGTCAATCAGCGGATTTTAGGGGAATGGATAAGCCTGGGGTTGAAGGCGGTCCTATTTGGGGGACTCGAATAAGATAGGGAGGGACGGTTAATAATGAGCGGCAGACAGATCATTCCAGGTGCCAGACAGCTAGCTTTTCAGGATTGGGAGTATGGGCTGTTTATACATTTTGGCTTGCGTACTTTTTATGAAGGATACGTGGATTTCGATGAGAGGCCCATGTCTCCGTCGGCATTTAACCCCGTCGAGCTGGATTGCGGGCAGTGGATTAGAACGGCCAAGCAGGCGGGAATGAACTATGCGGTGTTTACGGCGAAGCATCACGACGGATTTTCCAACTGGCCGTCGGCCTATACGGAAATGTCTGTAGCCCATACCCCATGGAAAGACGGAAAGGGTGATGTCGTCGGCGAATTTGTGGCGGCTTGCCGCAAGTACGGGGTTAAGCCCGGTCTGTACTACTCGCCCTATGATGCTTCCGCCGAGAGCTTCCTCCATGACGGCAAGGCCTATGACGATTATTTCGTCAATCAAATAACGGAGCTGCTGACGAAGTATGGAGAAATAGATATTCTGTGGTTCGACGGCTGCGGATCGGAAGACCACGAATATGACTGGCCGCGGATTATTGGAGAGATTCGCAGGCTTCAGCCGAATATTTTGATTTTTAATATGGGGGATCCCGATTTTCGCTGGGTGGGCAACGAGGACGGGGTCGCCCCATACCCCTGCTGGAATACGGTGGATGCCGTCGATTTCTCCATTCAGACGGAGAGGAAAGAACAGTTGGGAGAGAGCTTGCGGCTTCCCGCGGAATGTGATGTCCAAATGCGGGCGAACTGGTTCTACAGCGATCATGACGAACATACGGTCAAAAGCATCGACGAACTGATCGGGCTATATTATTACTCGGTCGGCCGCGGAGCCAATCTGCTGTTGAATATCGGGCCCGACCGGAGAGGGCTTCTGCCGGATAAGGATGCGGAACGGATTTTGGAGTTCGGCGAGGTGATCCGGCAGCGTTTCGCCAGCCCGATCGCTACGCTCGCGGATTGCGAGAGGGAGGGCAGGTGCTGGACGTTCAGGCCGGAACGGACCATCCTTCTGGATCATGCAGTGATTCAAGAGGAGCTTGCTCACGGGGAGAGCATTCGAAGCTTCAGAATTTCGGTAATGACTCAGAAATCACAGAGGTTAATCCCGGTTTACGAAGGAAAGAGTGTCGGGCATAAGGCAATATGCCGGTTCGCGCCTATCCGCGCACGAGAGGTTGTCATGGAAGTGCTGGAGTCGGACGGCGAACCTCATGTGAGAGAACTATCGTTTCATTATGTCGGGGAGAAGCTATAGGGCAGCGATTGACCATCAGGATTAACGGCAAGCCGTTAGGACGGTACAGGCATCCTTCCATTCAGTGAAATGGCAAAGTCAGGTCCGCAGAGCCCTTCCCGAACTTGTCTTTAGCATAAAGCAAGAGCAGCCCCGTTCTACAGGATCGGGGCTGCTTCTTATTTAGGCTTTAGCCAGTTGAGTGCGTGAAACGCGCGAAACAAAAAACCACCCGCTATGCGGGTGGAGGGATCGAG
>NZ_VEGP01000062.1 GCF_007679495.1 Paenibacillus sp. 32O-W
TTCTCGACAAACACCATTCTACCAAAGATTTGGGCACTTTTT
Source organism: Paenibacillus sp. 32O-W (assembly GCF_007679495.1). Classification (GTDB taxonomy): domain Bacteria; phylum Bacillota; class Bacilli; order Paenibacillales; family NBRC-103111; genus Paenibacillus_L; species Paenibacillus_L residui. The sequence continues at coordinate 43 of NZ_VEGP01000062.1, forward strand.
TATGTTTTCAATGAACGGTACTTTCGAAATTTAGGTTGAATACTTTTGATTTGATCGTCAGTGGCTTCCATCGTATTACGCATGACGGTTTGCAGCTTTTTTTCTACTGCTATGACTTGATTTGTATCATCAATAATCCCACGGAACGGATTTGCCTCGAAAAGTGCCTTTACCCCGAGAGTAGTTAATCCAGCAGATAAACCGGCTACGATCCCTGTTTTGATGGATTTCCAGGTATCGTTTGCGGTTTCTTTTAAATCTTTCAGATTCTTCTTATATTGCACAGTCCCGGCGCTGATTTTTTTTAGCGTTCCGGATACACCGTCTTTCAAAGACATTGTCTTTGAAATATCCCTTGCACCCATACGCACCGCATCCTTCCAAAATAAAAAAATCTATCTATGCCATGATTAGCAACTTATGGTAATATCTAAGTAAAAACAAAGGGGTTGGTAGCGCTTGAAGATATTTTTAATTTTTATCGCTGTTGTTTTCTTCGGAACAATTATCGGAATGTCTATCGCATCCCGATCCGCAAGAAAGGAAATGGACAAAAAGGCCAGTGACTCCGGAGCGATATCTGTCTTTACTGCACAGCACGTAGAAGGGCTTGGACTCTCCAGCAATACAAACTGCGATTTGTATTTATTTGACGAGAAACTCGTGATCGACTCGGGAGGCAGGAAATTCGAAATTCCAATTTCTAGACTTAGAGCTGCCGAGTACAAATCCGAAAAAGAACTGAAAGAAAAGAGCAAAAGTGTGGTTGGGCGTGCAGTTATCGGTACTTTGCTAGTGCCTGGTCTCGGCACTATCGTCGGTGGTATGTCGGGTATCGGTAACAAGAAAGTAAAAGGCGATACGAATTTCTACCTCATTTTAAATTTCGTAGATTCCAATGGAGAACTCAGCGGCGTTACGTTCAAAAACAATCTTAATACCATTCGTCTCAATTCGTTTTGCACAAAAATCAACAGTCAGATATCAAGTCAAAATGACACGGTAGTTTTATAAGGTATTAATAGAGCGCTTCAGCGCTCTTTTTTTCATTAAAAAGAGGCGACTACTTTCTGCCGCCCCACATTCTTGCTTCTTCGTCAAAATACACGCTGATAGACTGCATCATAAACCGCTTTGTGACAAAATCTAAATTCAACAAATAATCAATAGCGAATCCGCGCTGCACATAATAGTGCAGAAAATAAAAGTCGGAATCGCTATTGATTAGTTTTTTAGTTCTTTATCGATTGCCCTTACACCTTTGCTATACCCAGCAAGTTGCAGGGCATGTCCGCTAATCGAACTGATCTCCCCAGCGCGAAAAACCATACTCACGATGTCGGTAGGTTCGGCGCAGCCAAAGGCTTTTTGTAATTCTGGTTCCTTCAGGTTAGGTTCGATTACGCAGTTATACACAACATGGATATCCGCCATCTCACTTTTTTCATCATCATGGACCATGCTCAATGCCTCCAATGCCACAGACCTGCTTGGCTCCTGGATCACGATCTCCGCATCCAACGATTCAACATAGAGCGTCTGTGTACGAGCTTTTTTCTGCTTCAACTGATCTTTTTTCGCAAGCAAATCCTTAACTGTCATTTTAGCCATTTTAGAATCCCCCTATATTAAGATATTAGATTAAGCAATTAGATCTACGGGCTCGTAATCACTAAAGGCAAACGGGATATCTTCACTACCCAGCGTCTTTTGGTCGAATTTGAGTAGCATAAATTCGTTCAACGTCACATCATGTAAAGCTACCCGTTCGCTGCCAAGCGCGTCCGGATCCGAAACTTTTCCGACAATCTCAAATCGCGGATAAATTCCTTTTCGGACATTATCCGCCATCTTTCGTTGCACCCGAGAATAGATTTTCTTGATTGTCATGCTGCCTTCTCCTGCCCAACCGGTTGCCTTTTTGAATGTAGCCCCTTCTCCGGCAAAGTTTACATCCTCATAGTTGACCGTAACCTTGGCTTCGAAAGTATCCACTTCCGCCCAAAGTTCGCCATCCACCCACACACGGCCATATGTGCCGTTTATAACTCGACTTGCGTTAGGCCTCGCCATCTTTCATCACTCCTTACACATGAATTTTCATATCTAGGTCTTCGACAGCATCCAAAAATTTCAGGCTGCCGGCAAGGAACACTTTCGACTGAAAGCTCGTTTCCTTCACCTTCTGATCGTCCCAAGTGCTCGTGTCAGTACCAACACTTTCCCACGCTTGCCGCTGCGCTTCGATGTCTACGCCTACCATATTATCGGCGTTAGGATCGAGAACATCGCCTTCGAGACCGCGAAGATACGCGTTTATCGCCGTGATAAACAGTACTTGGTTATCGTAGCTATTGACGACTTTTCCGACATAATCGTTCTCAAACGTGCGCGTAATGTCTTCCTGAACAAGATCATGACCCTCGATGATTTTTATCTTTTTCCAGTCGGCCGATTTCCCCGTTAGTACGGTTGTCAGGCTGTTCACGCTGCGGGCAATCTTGATCTTTTCGCCATCGTTGATCAGGATCAGCTTTCCTGCGTCAATGTCGGCATCCGGATCCTCACTGTCCGATATGGAGTCCACTTCCGGCAAGACAAAATACGTTGCCGATCTTGTGAGTGGCAGACCTGCTAGAATTCCGGCTATGCGAGCCGTATATTCGGATGCAGAGTATGTTTTAGCACCGACGACGATCCTCTCTGTTGAAAAATTGATGATTCCCTCATGATCAGACTCGCTGTTTGGTAATACAGCTTTAAAAGTCTTCTTATTGTGGTCTCGCCATGTTTTAATTTGAGTGGATACATCGGTTACATCTACCTGCTCAATCCCCGGTACAGCGAGATAGTTCCACCGCTTTCCGGCAAGGCGAGTGAGCGCAGCAGAGTAATCCGTTGCATCCTCATCCAATCGCTCCACAATCACTTTCGAAGGGGCACCCATGAATGCCTTCTTGATGTAATCTAAGTTTGCCGGAGTCCAATCGTTTGACTTTACATCGGCTACGTTTTTATACTCCACGCTATCGAATACGCCGGTATCGTCTTTCAGTATTAAAGCAATGACTCCTCGCTGACTGCGTTGGATCGCTGTCACCGCGAGACTTGAAAAATTAATGTTTATTTCAGGCAGTCCCAAATAGATCAACTCCTATAAATTTCTCATGATTTTGTCAAACTCCGCTTCGACTATGTCTGAGAATTGCTTTTCGATGTCTTTGGCCGCTTTATCAAAAACATGGTAACCTTGTACAAACCCGTGCTCTGATCCGTCTTTCCCCACAATACGATGCCCTTTCTCGATCAAATGACCGTGCGGGGCCCGTGTATATACCCTTACTTTGTACTCTCCTGTGCTGTCATCCACCCATACCTTACCGCGCTTGATCGATTTAAGGTACCTTCCAGATACCTTATTCACAGTTTGTCGGGCCCGTCTTACCACAATCGTCCGTGCTTTGGTACCGGTTCGCTGCATGAGTCGCCTGGCTTCTTTAGGGAAGAGTTTCTGAAGGTCATCCAATTCTTTGTGGAATGATTCCAGCCCTTTTGTATCTAGTGAAAAATCACTCATTATACGACAACTCCTTCATTTTCTCTCCCTTCTCTTCCTCTCCGGTATCCTCGTAATATGTGAAGTCAAAGCTATATTGTAGGACTTTATCGACTTCATATGATTCAGCATCATCAATCGTAATGATTCGATCTTCAACTTTAAAATTAAGCCCAAATATGCTTTCTAGTTGGTCCTGAACATCTTGGACTTCAGCACTATAAACATACCTGTCAGACGGAAAATAGTAGATTCGACAAGTCATATCTCGTACCCGGTTAAATTGAAACGTCTCTGTCCGATTCGTCTCAAGGGAAACAAAAAAAGAAGGTCGTTGGAAACCTTCTTCCACATCACTTTCTTGCACTTCGATATTCGGGAAGTTTTTTAGCAATAAGCCAGTGATAGCTTTATCGATTTGTCTTAATGTCAACATCAGCCAATCACCTCTTCCACGAATATTTCGAGAGTTTCATTTTTGAAGTAAGGATTAAGAATGTACTTAATGTCGAATCTATGGTCGCGATACACGAGATACATATTGTTCAGAATATCTTTACCGGCATCATATCGCACAATGATTTTATGCGTTACATTGGCAAGTATTGTATCTGCCTGTTGCGTCTGCAGCCTGCCAGTTTGTGGTACGATATTCGCCCAAATCGTTTTAATTTTTTCATCTCGATATGCCGTTTTCCCTTGATCGTTTGTGAATTTCACTTTCCCGTATACATTGATGCGCTTGTTAAACATTCCTGAATGATTATACGGATCGTACTTATTGGGTTTCATCCGAATCACCCGTTTCCAGCGCCTTTGCCACCATGAGGTTGTTGATCTGCGTCAAGAAATTGGTGTAAAAGTATTCGAGCGCATCGTTATAGGCATATCGCGAGCGCTCGAATACCAACTCTTTGAACACTTCATCGGTAAGGTCGTAATCTCCGCATATACGAGTCAGGTCAGCGTGAGACGCTTTGAGGATACGAGCCAAGTTGCCGTCCTCGTCACCATCTAAGTGCATCCGCAACTTAAACTCTTCGACGATTTCTTGAGTGATAACTTGAGACATGATTATCACTCCTCGTCAGCAATTTCTTGGCTTACTTCCTCGGTAACTTTTTCAGCATTCTCCTCGACAACTTCCTCGATGTACACCTGTTTGTATTTGTTCTTCCCGGTAGTCAATTCTTCCAGGCGCGTCTTAGTCGCCTTTGATCCTTCTTTCGGGTAAGTATCGCCTACCTGGTAGATATGCCCATCATGCTTCAATTCTTTAAATCTGCGTACTACTCTAAACACTGCGCCACCTCCTCGAAAAGAGTAAGAGACCCCTGTTAAGGAGTCTCCACATCACCGTTGCCGAACTTGATATCCAGATCATAGAGCAAAGCAGTTTTGTTATCTCTCGGCTTACCGTTGGCAAATTGTTTGATTGTGTAAAGCATAGCATCCTCAATAGCCAGCGTTTGGTCGAACTTGTTGGCTTTGTAGCCCCCGGCCAGTGCGGCCAAGTATTGACCTTGAATGAAGAACAATGCTTTCTTCTCCGGAATCTCTTCCGACTCCACAACCTTGATGTTATAAGGCAGCGCCGTTACCCATTGACCATTCGCCGTCTGGATCGTGTTACGGAATTGAACGCTGATAGCATCAACCGGGTTCACGACCATGACAACTTTGTTCAAGACTTTGCGAGCCTTACCTTTTGCATCGGTGGATAACGCCTTTATGACGTCGTGCAATTCCCCTGCGACCACCTCTCCGAATTGAGACGGTGCAAATGTCAAAGTTCCAGAAGATGTTTTGTCAGTCACAGCGCCGTTATCAGCAACATCCTTCATTAACCCAATCGGTTCGCTCTGCGTTGGTCCGCGACCGTTAACAAGACCGTATTCCAGACCAACGCTGTACGATTCAACAAGCAATGTACGGACGTAGCGTTCAACCCACTCTGGACCGAGTTCTAGCATATCTTTCGGGATAATCGCAAATGCCGTGAGTTTCAATTGACCAATCTGCTCCTCGCGGAATGCCGCGCCGACTTGGCCTTTGATTTCGCCAAACAGATTACCCCATGCATATGTTTTGTTTGGGTCCGAGTAAATGAAACGAGTGACTGCCCCAAGGTCTTGCAGGCCGATCGCTTCCAACAACGGATGCGCAGCCACTAAGTCCTCAAATACACGTTCCTGAGTAGTCACCGGCAAGATAGAATCTTCATCAAAGCCGCCAAACTCAATAGCTGCATTGAAGAACTTTCGCTCTTCCGAAGTCAGTACATTTTGGCCACGCGAAGAAAGAATCTGGCTGTCAATGTTTTCGTTACGTACTTCCGCCGTGATTTTCTCAGTCAAATCCTCGACAAGCGCATCCTGCATTTCGTTCCATGCAACAGCTTGCTTCTCAGCGTCCGCACCTTCTTTGACAAGGTTCATATATGCGGCTTTCTTAGCTTCGAAGTTTTCCATTTTACCTTTTAACTTCATCGTCATGTTCGATGACCTCCATTATTTTGAATTAAAAAAAGAACCGTGTTCCAACTGCTGCAGCCGGGTTCGGTTCACCTTTTGGGGATTGATTTTTCAGTTGCTCTAATTCATTCTGTGAGGCGGTTAGCTTTGCCCTGAGCTGGGCAATCTCTTTGTCTCTACTATTAACCGAAGATGTTGAGGTAGCAAAACCAATATCTACAGCTTTTTGAGCGCTGAACCATGTTTCAGCATCAACCATGTTTCTGATTTCTTCGCGTTCAACATTTGCTTTTGTCATGTAGATGTCAATTATGCCTTCTTCCAATTCGTCCAGCACGTCAGCTTCTTTACGCATCTCTGTTTTAGTGCCCCATACTATGGAGCTGGCTTCGTGGATCATCATCATCGAACCTAGTCCCATAATCAGTTCGTCAGCTGCCATAGCGATAACAGACGCGGCAGAGCAAGCCCAACCGTCAACATTGATCGTCACTTTGCCGTCGTGCTTCTTTAGCCGGTTGTAAATTGCAATACCGTCAAATGCATCTCCACCTGGGCTATTCAAATTGATGACAATGTCGCCTTCAATGTTTTTAAGTGCGTCGTCGATGTCGGAAGCTGACACGGAATCCTCCCACCACGATTCTCCAATAATGCCGTAGATCGTGATTTCGGTCGTTCCAGCGGATTCGTTACGGTACGTTTCGAACTTCCTTTCGATCTTTTTTAACTGCTCCACATAGGATTGATTTTTGAACGTTTTGAAAAAGTCTTGTTTTGTCATTTTACGCATTCTCCTCCTCACCCCCTTCCGCAGTTTGATAGTTCTTCGTAATTACGTATTCATCCAACAAAGGATTGTCCACCGGTTCATCCCCTAGCTTGATCCGTATTTCATTGCCGTTGTATACGCCGCTGGCGCGGAGTTTATCTACAGCTGTAGCCAGTTCTAACGGATTCATTTCGGCAATACCCCTTACTTCAATTCGTTTCCCTTTTTCAATCTCTGACATTGGGATGATCTTGGCATTCAACTCATCATGGATTTTTTTTGTTAAGGGATTAATACAGAATTTGATATATGCTTTTATAGCTGTTTCATACTCTGCCATATCCCCATGAATGAGCGAATGTGGTATGCCCAGGATCGAAGCAACGTCATTCAAAATATCACGTTTCAACTTCGCAAGTTCATCAACCGATTTCCCACTGTGCTGACCGCTGCTTACTTCGTTGTACTCGAATCCCTTTAGCTTAGGTACAAGAGCAACAGCTTTATTTTTAAAGGCTTCGAATAGCCGATCGATAAACTTCTGCATCCTGCTTTGATTCTCTTTGTCGAGAGATTGCGTTGCATCCATGCTTACTGTTCCACGTATCTGATTGCTTAATTTCTGAGTTTCGAGCATGCGAGAAAACAAACTGGAATAGTCCTCGAACATTTCATTCATAAACAGCTTCAGCTTTTCATTGTTGTAAGTCATATAAATGACTTCATCCATCTGAAAAGTACGTTTGAATGTAAAGTCTTTTACTGTCACGTTTTTAAAGGTATCCGGATATACCGCATATTCCTCGTGATCGAAGCTGTCAGCAATCAATAAATCGTTGTTGTCAGACAAAATAACAAGCACTTCGTTATCGTCAATCAGTTGGAATATGAACTGCTGCCAAAACTCCGCAGCAGATTGGTTCATATTTGGTCTGATGTTGAGTAAGTAATCCCATTCATCTTTGATACGCTTATTGTCTTGTGTAATCCTAAATTCGCTTTGACTGATGGTTCGTGCAATAAAATTTATGCACGTTTCCAATGCTATTTTTTTAAGATATAACCGGCCTGTGGAATCTTTGAATAACTCGAAGTCAAAAAGGCTCTCCAGTTCACTATTGCGTTTGAATATACTTTCCAAAAAACCCATCCCTTCCGATCACCCCCTCCTAGAAGCCCAAGGAATCCAGCACATCAAGCGCATCGTCGATATTATCTTCGCTTAATTCTTCAATTCTGTATAAACCGCAAATAAGAGCCTGGAATCCATCTGTTTTCCTTCGGATCGGCTCTTTCTTCCCGTATACCTTGTTGCCGTCTTTCTTGATTGTTACCAGCACGTTATTAGCGTACCATCGCATGAGTGGGTTATCGCCCCATACAAACATCCGCTTGGAGAAGTACATTTCGATACGCGGGGCCAGAAGCCCATGAATGGCTTCCGGCCGACGGATTACTTCGACCTCGAAGCCTACAGCCTCAAGCATTGGCTTCAACATTTCCATGCGGTAGTTATCGCCGATGATCTTCGTAATGTTATATTTCAGACGCATCGTCACAAACCAATTAACGATGTGTTCCAGGTTAATCATTTCCTCGTCAAGAACCGTGAGCAGCCCACGGCTCTCCCATTCCCTGATTGGTGCGAATTTTTCTTTATCATCCACATTTCGTCTAGAATAGCCATAGTATTTATCCACGAATTCCTTGCGCGTGAAAGAGTGGGTAATGAAAGGGACCTTGCCATCATGTTTGAAAACCAGACCAACGGCCGCAAAGTCTCGTATCTGAGCAAAGTCCAAACAGCCAATGCATTCTCGCCCTTCCAAGTCTGGTAAAGGTTGATTTGTTTCGGCGATTTCCTCCCACTTAGCAACCGATCTTTCCAAATCCGTTACAGGGAAGTTCATGCGTTTAGTCATAAACTCTTCACGGTTGGACGGATCGTCGACCAAGTCGTCGTACTCCTCTTTGATTGTTTCATAGAGCCCTTGGGCGTATTCGCATCTCGGTTCACTGAGCATCGGATTAGCTTTTTCCCATTTGGTTGGATCGTCAACTTCCTCTTCTTTATCAAGTTTACAGATAAAAGGAAATAGTGAATTAGCCCTTGCACTGCCTTCAAGGACTTTTCGCGCTCGCTCTTTCATTTTGTCTAAAAACCCATCTCTGACATAGCCATCAGTGCCGATGTAAAATTCTCGCGGCGGCTGCCGTTTACCGAGCCCTGATATATGGACTCGCACATTTTGGTTATCTTCGAAATAATGGATTTCGTCAAAGACAACCGCACCGTCACGTAAACCGTCTTTTGTATTCCCGTTTGAGGTGCGGAACTTGAAAATGCTGTTTGTTTTTTTACTTAGTACCTGGGTTGCCGTTGCTTTGAAATGACTTTGTAAAGTTGGATGCAGCTTGACAACTTCCCCAACTTCCTCGACGGACGTTTTCGCTTGTTCTTCTGAGTTAGCAATAACAGAAATGTTATACCCTCTTACGCCGTGAAGCTCGCTGATCAAAAAGTTACTGACAACCGAGATCAGTCCATTTTTCCCGCCCCCCCGGCCGAACATCCAGAAATATCGCCGGTAAAACAATCGCCTTGTTCCTCTGTAATATAAAAAAACGAAAGCGATCAAGAACTTTTGAAATGGCTGCAGTGGAAAATACCACTTCTCAGCAAACTTGATACAGTTCTCGATCATTTCGTCATCGAAATAGAGATCGTCCCGAGATAGTACATCTCGTTCCAGATATTCAATCAGCAGTTCGCGTTCTTCATTTAATATGATCTTGCCAGCTCGGTAAAGAGCGGTATATTCATCTACATATTTTTGTTTCAGCATTAAATCAATTCGCTTTTGTTTTCTCTGTCACGTTCGACAGGAAGCACAGGAACATCCAAACCCATATCTTTACCGAGAGCAATCAACGAACTGTTAACCTTGTTCTTTTCCGCAATGGCAGGGTTAGGCTTTGTGAATTTTTGTGCGCCATTTTCCGTTGTTACCATTACACCGTATTCCTCTATCGTTTCATCAAGCATGTAGTATATTTCAACAAGATTAATATAACGTTCAACCTTCTCGACCTGCACTTTGCTTTTTCGATCTATCCGTTTCATTAATTCGCTTCTAATGGCTTTTAACTTTTTTTCATCCACAGCCTACCCCCCTTATGCGCGAGTTAGTCAAAAAAAATTTGCTAATACACTCCCCCCACCGGTGCCAGGGTTTATAGAAATGGCAAAACCTTTTGACCGGGGGGTGTCTACCACCTCTCATCATGCTCCCACTTGTTTACGTTTCGCTCGAACACTCGACCATGCTTTACGTTGTGACAACGAACACATGACGTTTCAAGGTTATCTATTTCCAACGCCAACTCTGGATGGTCTTCCAGTTCTTTTATATGGTCAACTACAAGCTGTATCTTCTTTCGCTTTGCTGATTCGCTGTATTCGTTCGTGTCTATAGTGACCCGTCCATTACGTTTGCACTCTTGGCATTCGTAGTTGTCGATTTTCTTCCTTTCCTCTCGAAGTTGCTTCCATTCCTTGCTGTCATAGAACTTTCGTTTCTGTTCTGGTGTTACGTATTTCAAGGCTAATCACACTCTCAAAGTAGCTGTGTATAAATATTCATCGAATTAAAAATGAGAAAAACCCTTGTTTTGCAGGGTTCATAACGCCTTCGTTTCACCGTGAAATCCAATAAAATACATGCCATTTCTGTATAAAATGCATAAAATATGAGTTCACCATATCTTATATTCTGTGTACCTCGTAGACTCCTTAAAAGCTCTGTCGTATCAAGGCTTTCCGGACTTTTAGTTTTTGAGTTACACATTCACAAATTATGGATAACTCATGCACTCCGACCTTCGCGAGTAGGGTTGAAATTCCGCATTGATCGATCGACCGTATCCTGGATAATCCCGATATATCGAAGTGTGATCCGCTCGCTGGCATGGTTAAAAATATACATCAGCATGGCAAGATCTTTTGTCTGCCGGTAATAATGATAACCAAACGTCTTGCGCAATGTATGAGTGCCAATATCCTCCAATCCAAAATGCTTCGCAACCTCTTGCAGAATTTTATAAGCCATGCTCCTGCCTATCGGCTTATTTACCCCTTGCCTAGATTGGATTAAAAATTCATCGTCGTCGCGGTCTTGGATAAATCTATCCAATATCTTTCGCAATCGATTGTTTATTAAGATGCTCTTCTGCTTCGCCGTCTTCGTCTCGCGCAATCGAATATGACTCCCTCGAACAGTCCTGACACGAAGTTTTAATATGTCTGAAATACGAAGGCCAGTGTTAATGCCAATCTCGAACATGACATAGTTACGTTCGCTCTTCTGCTCAAGGTACTTCTCTATCTCAAGCAGTGTGTTAGGATCCCGGATCGGCTGGACAAAATTCATCTCACCACCTCACTGTTCAAAATCCCAAACGTTTGGGAATTTCAGATTTTACTTATTTTTCACACATTTAATTCTGGAACAATACTGCGCCGAACCTTCCCAGCGTCCCCATTCGCAGCCCCTACACAATAGCGGCTGCCTTACCATCGGCTTTTTCTTCTTTGCTTTCAACTTTTCCTCCCAATATAGAAAAAGAGCAGCTTGTAAGTAGCTGCTCTACGTATTTTTAGAAATAGGGCATCTAACCCCTCCTCACACTATACCCCTGACGATATACGTCTAAGGCGCAAAGCGCCCACAGCATAGCCGAGTGCCTACAAAAGTGATAAAGGTACAGTAGACATTACCTGGAGATAAACTCCTTGTAATTCCACTGTACCTTTATGTGAGTTTGATTTGACTGGCATCATTCCGTCTATCAACCGTCTAGTTACCGTCATTTCTAGAACAGTTTCAAGGTCTCGGCTATAGACTCAATGCCTTTATTCAATTTTCTATCAACGGTTCTATCATCCATTTTTTTTGAGAAATGATAGACAGTTGAAGTATAGTTATGACATTGAATATATCGATAGTCTATAATTTCTTTTACCTCTTGGTCAAGTATAGATTTCACAGACCGTTCGATTTTCTTTATTTTATCAATGCATTTTTGGTAAGAAACCCTTTCTGCTTCGCTTAATTGTTCGATCCCATCTCGTTCAAATGATGCCCGAATAGCTAGGCATTTTTCGTATTCCTCTAACAATTGCTTAGCCTTCTGAATCTCTTGTGCTGTTGCCTTTGGGAATAACTCCAATTGCAATACCATCATCCCCTTACCAAACTGATCTAACTTGTTATAATAGAAGAGGATTATGAACAAGCTCCCTGGTCCGTTCCCCAACAGATGCCGGGGAGCTTTTCTTTTTTGTTACCCAAGCGAAGGATCTCCCTCTCTTTCCTGGATTCTCAATAATATAAGAGTATCCTTTTGGAATATACTCGCCTGGAGCTATAATAAGCTTACCAAACCTTGTTTCAACAGATGAATGTCTTGCAATCTCTGACGTTGGGCAGACCATAAGCTTCATATTTCTGATATCTTTTCCCTTCTTCAGGATCGGAGCTAGCTCCAATTCAATCAGTTCTATTGCTTTAAAATTGACTGTATTTGGTCCCCGTATCATTCGCAGTCACTACACTGGCCTTTAGGAAGTTCTTCCTCATCTGTAATTACTGGTTTTTGAAATTTGCTTTTTAGCTGCTCCAGTTCCTCATGAAGCCGGCGATTCTCGTCCAATACGTCACCATAGCTATCCAACACTACATCAATTTCAGCATCTGCATCCGTTAATATCGGAATCATCCTAGGTGAGCTGCGAGAAAACAAAACGCCTTCCTCCGTCCGGATCAACGACCCTCCATCATTAAGTGGGTATTCCCTTTCCATTCGGTTCACCATCCTCTATATTAATTTCCTTGAAACGTCCGCTATCATCATGGCTCGATTTGCGATGTCGGCACAGTCGCCTATAAGACGATTAATTTCACGGTCTGTTAAATCTCCATTCTCTTGCCAAGCACGGATATTTAGGATGGACGTTTCAAGGTCTCGATAGTTTTGGAACAATCTCTCTTTAAGCCATTCAATAGTTTCTCTATCCCATCCACCTTTATGGTCATTAGCTTTTAGTCGTTCTTCCATCTGCTGAGCAAACCATTGAACTTCCTTCCTAACATGTTCGGAGCCGGGCTGTTCATTCCGTTCGGTTAGAAGGAACTGAAGCCATTCGGGCCCCAGCCGCCGAATTTTGGAGGAATAATGTATATCACTCTCGTTTTCCAGCGCCTGCTTTATCTCAGCTATCATCTGTTCCCGGTCACTCATGGCTTACCCCCTTCGCTTAATCTTCCTACACAACAACAGTCTCAGACTTCAATTGCTCGGATGCCATTTTCAATCCGACTAAATATCCGTGTATCCTCCAAGGAATTTCATCCCCGATGCTGTACATCCATTCCCAATAGTCATTATCCAAATCGCTGATCCAATCGTTGTCGTCGATAATGTGCACCCATTCATCTCGCGAAGAGCATCCGCGGGCTGCTTCAAATAAATTTCTCATATCGTTGTGGTCATACTTTTTTTCGCTGTCTTTTAGTTCGTTGAGCCATTCCCTCAGCCTTCCAACCGCTTTTTCAGCATTAAAATCCCTTCTATCCTGCGAGTAGGCTGCGAGTTTTTTCTCGAAATAATCAATATGAATATCATCAAACGAATGCACATCAGCTTTCCAAGTGAGCCAGAACACTGCTTCGCCGATATCTCCACTGATATACATTTTGTTTCCATCAAAAACGTATCGACAGTAGTATGTGATCGTTCCGTGTCGTTTCCAATCCAGCACTTGCAAATCTCCATGCTGCGTTAGCGTAGCTTTGTGATCCCTAAACCAATGTTGCCTGATGTGCTGGTCCTTATCTTTTCTATCCATTTTCAACATCCTTCCTATTGCAAAATATGGGTCAAGCTAGGGCATACTTCATCCTTTCATTTACGATACATATCTGGAAGATGAAGAATGGTCTAATGAAGCGAATTTGTTATAGTTTTTCAAGAACGCCAACTCTACTGTTCCAACCGGTCCGTTACGATGCTTGGCGATAATAATCTCGATGATATTCTTCCTCTCCGTATCCTGATTGTAGTAATCGTCCCGGTACAGGAAGGCGACAATATCCGCATCCTGTTCAATCGATCCCGATTCCCTAAGATCGGATAACATCGGGCGTTTATCCTGTCGCTGCTCAACTGCTCGGCTGAGTTGGGACAAGGCAACCACTGGAACATCCAGTTCACGGGCAATTTGCTTCAATACACGGGAAATTTCCGATACTTCTTGTTGCCTGTTTTCCTTCTTCCGACCGCGTAGGGTAACGAGCTGCAGATAATCAATGACGATCAAATCAAGCTGTCCAAGTCGCTTTTTCAAGCGTCTGCTTTTCGCGCGAATTTCGGATACTGCAATGCCTGGAGTGTCATCGATGTAGATGTTAGACTCCGACAACGATCCGATTGATCTGGCCAATCTCTCCCAATCATCGAATTCCAATTTTCCAGTTCGTATGCGACTGGCATCCAGGTTGCCTTCGGAAGAAATCATCCTTTGTCCAAGTTGGGTGTCTGGCATCTCTGGACTGAATACCGCAACGTTAGCTTTCATTTTGACTCCAGCATATTGAGCAATATTCATAGCAAATGCGGTCTTCCCTACGGACGGTCTAGCCGCGACGATTATTAAATCGGACCTTTGGAAACCCGAGGTCATCTTGTCCAAATCCGGGAAGCCGGAAGGGATCCCTGTAACCCCATCTGGTGTTGGTGAAGTGGCCCGTTCCTCGATCTTTCCGTAAACCTCCGTCATAATTTCGTTCATCGTGCGAAAATCCTGTCCTGAAGCTGTGGTATCAGCCATAATTGCAGCGGCATGGTCAAGCTGAGCAGCTATTTTCACGGGTGATGCTCCTTCAACCGCTGAATCATACAAATCTTTTGTTAACTGACATGCCAAGCGCTGCAGGGAGTACTTTCGAACGTCTTTGGCGTAATGAAACACATTTGTTGCAGAAGGTACACTGCTTGCCACGCTGGAAAGATAGCTAATCCCTCCAATCAATGCCAATTCTCCGGTTGCCTGTAGTCGGGAGGAAACAGTCACGATATCTATCGGCTCTCCATCCTCCCTGATCTGTTTCATGGCGCGATAGATAATGTCGTTTGCTTTGTCGAAAAAAGCATCCTCCGGAAGTACAGAGTCCGCGATATCAATCGAATCGTTGTCCAGTAGTACCGACCCAATGACGGCCCTTTCGGCCTCGATGTTATACAGTGGGATTACGGTGTTTTGCAAGGATATCACGCACCTTTCTGCTCTGCTCAGGAGTAGGAGGAACACCTGTCATCATTCGATGTTCATGAGCTATGATTTCAGATTTGCCTGTATCATGCAAATATTCATGAAAACGATCAACATCCGTTTGCCGATCTAAAGCCAGTGCCCCAGGATGAGGCGGATATTGGTTTTCTGGATTTGAAGCATACCGAAGCAAATTATCCATGGCCGTATCAAACGGAATATTTTTCAAGACAGCGTGCCAGGTCTTCATTTTAGCCAAATCACCCGTAAACTGCGGGTAACATTCGACGATACGATCAAAAAGAACCCCAATTTCCTCAAGCGTCATTTTCCACTATCCCCCTAGCCATTTCTGCAAAGCTTCTCACCTTTCCAGACTTGAATTGGATTGGCTTCTTCTTCCGTGCATCGAATTGTTCATCCAATGCGATTGCCTGTGGTAAGGTCCTAACACCCGATTTGAAATAATCGTCCAATATCTTCTTGATAAGGTTAAAATTATACCCTGCTGCAGCTGTCCCGGCCCTCTCAATGGCTCTTATGACCACAGATTCGTCCATGCCGTCTTGATCAATATAGGACGATAGGCTTTCGGCTTGAAATGGGTTGCACTCAAATCCAAACACTCTGATATGTGCAGCATAGAACGATTCCTGCTTGTCAGAAGAAGAAGCAGAAGAAGAATTAATATCTTTTAATAATGCTGAACCTTTTACCTCACGTTTTACCGCATGGTTTACCTCGCGATTTACCGGACTGTTTACCTCATTAATTGAGGTAAAAGAGATAATTTTGTATTTTCCGGCCTTTTGTTTGCCCTGCGACTTATATTCGATTCGCCCCTTTTGAACCAGGACGTTTCTATGTTTGATAAGGGTGTTTTCAGTGACGCCTACTTTTGCCTGTAACAGGGTATTGGCTACCGTAAACCACTCTGGATAACCACTCTTATTTGCGATTTGCATTAAGTGAAACCACAAAGTTTGTGTGGTTGGTTCCAACGGATTTATTTCGAGCCAATCGATGAAGGCGCTCATTTCGACAATATGATCCAAATCTCTCACCCTCTTTGCTGCTTTTCACCCATCAATTCCCCTGCAAATAGAACTGACATATCAATTTCTCCTGAAATAAATACGGCTGTCCTATCATACAAGGGGATAAATCTATGTTGGTTATCTCCCGATCCCGTGCCAGCTGCTGCAGCGTATCGAAACGCCGATGGTTTTTCGCGTCCGCTTGAAAGAATCGGTATTCCCAACTCCTTACAACGTGACTTCGACAACAGGACCGCAAATGGATATGGCGTATAGGTCCAACGTTTTGACCTAGGGATGTAGTACGGAAGCCCTGTTTCAAGCACTTCTGATTTGGTGTGCCAACCCTTTTCGTTAGGCATTATCCTTGCCTCCTATATTTTGCACCCCATCCATCAGTCTGGAGAGGAATTTCATTGGTAATTTCTAAAACATCGTATCCGTAAGGAGAGAGTATGCAGGCAGGATCAAAGTCGATAACTTTCACTCCCTGCCTGTTAATCCGATGTCTGACCGGCCTATTTTCATAGCACCAGAGCGTATCTTCACTAATCTGATGAATCACGACTGTTTTTCCTTCGTCTCTCCCAACAACCCGGCAAACCGTTCCAGGTTGATATTTAACCCGGTCATCGTCGAAGAAGAAGAAAAACATTACAACTGCTCTTTCATTTTGTCGCAAAGTTTGGAAACAGCTCCTTGGAACTTTGCTTTTTCTTCTTCATTTTGAACCTCATTCACTGCCGCAAGAAGTGACTTGAAATTTTCCACGAGATTATCAAAACAAATCTTTACCTTAATAGCAGCGGTATTGTTATTCTTTTCAAGTAGCTGCTGCATTTCACTGATTTGCTTTGCTGCCAATTCTTCACGCTGACGGAGGGCTTCCAGCTCCTTCTTCGTCTCATCCGGGATAACCTCGACTATCTCCTTTGCGGGAATATCAATCGGCTTGGATTTGAGTTCCTTTTCTAACTCTTTAATTCTCTTTGCCGATTCTGCAAGTTTGGCCTTGGCCTCTTTTAGAGCCGAGTCGTCCCCGGCTTTTTCTTGAAGCACCAGGAGCTGCTCCTCCTGTTTTTTCCTTAGTTCCAATTCCTTTTGATAATGCTCATATAGCTCTTCGCGCTTCTTCTTTTCCTCTTCAGCACGAGCTTTCTCGGCCTCAAGGCGTTCCTGCTCCTCTTTCAACTTCCGTTCCAATTCCTGCTTATCTTTGATAGCCTGCTGAAGCTCTCTGGTGGACATTTCTTTGACATTGTTCTGCTCGGCAAATTCTTCCCGTTCCTCGGCAGGTAGAGAAAGCAAGGCAACAGCCTGGGAATAAGTTAGATTAGCAATCGCAGAACTTGAATCGGCATACTCTGAAGCAATACGCATGAAGTTGTTAGCCGTCGATTGTTTGTAATTAACGTGCTGCTCCAGCCATTTTCCCCATTCCCCATGCTTGACAAGCTCCTTGGCTTCAATCAATCGTTTTCCGATTTCAACAGCAGAGCGAAGAACAAATTCACGTGCCTGTTGGTCAATGCTGCGGATTTCTGCAGCTATAACGTCCGGTGTTCTGTTCACGATATTGGAATCCGTTGTAGGAACAATTTCAGTTTCGGTTTTCTTTGTTTTACGGGCTGTCATACGGCTACCCCTTTTCTTTTAGACTTTTTTCCTAGCTTCGCTTTAGTAAATTCATCAATAAAAGTCTTCACTGTATCTGTAGCAGATGCGTTCTTGAATCCTCTGGTCTGAATAATTCGGTTATCCCTAATTTCCATTGTGTAGAACGGCTTATTTGGGGCATTCAAGCGGCGAATCAGGAAGATCGATGTCTTTCCCTCTGCATAGTCTTCAGTATATCTCCCAACACAATGCTCCAGCTTCTTGCCTTCTTGAATCAGCTCTTGTGCAGATCGAGCAGGTCGAATTAATAGACCCTCATGCTCAAAGCAGAATCCCTCCAACTCTTTGACCCTTTTTCGTATTTTCTGATCAAGAATCTCGTCAGCTTTCATTTGAACCAGCTTCATTGTGCGCTGATGAGCTTCGTATAAATCTTTAGGGAAAAGATAGAAATCATTGCTAAGATCGTACCCAAGTTCTATGCACTCCTGAAGATAATCACGCCAAGCAATCAATATTGCTGGATAGTCCCGATATTCTCTGTTTTTAGAATGTTGTAGTTGCTTCTTAATGTAAGCCATGACCTGACTGAGTTTGGCATAATTCAGTATGTAATCGAGATAGCTGGCAACGTCCTCAGATCTATTAAAAAAGGAGACAATCTCTTTAAAGGATGGACGATTATTATCGGACCGTGATTTCTGGAATAGACGAAGATGTAGTGGATTAGCACAGTCTCCGCATTTCTGCACCTCTTTTATCTCTTGCATTGATAGACGCAAAATCTGGTCGACTCGCTTTCCACGCCAATTAATACAACTAAATGTCTTGCGGTCAAATAACTTAGCTTGAACAAAATACCCAAACCCTAACTTAGTTAGGTACTCAATAACAGGATATTTACTGTACAAAGCGAAAAATTTGACATAATCACCTTGAGGCTGATCATGTTTGTCCCAAGTGCTGTATTGGAATGGTGTTCCCTGAATCGCCTTTCGAATGCTCTCCTCGGAACACCAGTTGTTAGCATGTAAC
Source organism: Paenibacillus sp. 32O-W (assembly GCF_007679495.1). Classification (GTDB taxonomy): domain Bacteria; phylum Bacillota; class Bacilli; order Paenibacillales; family NBRC-103111; genus Paenibacillus_L; species Paenibacillus_L residui. Next base: position 18,863 of record NZ_VEGP01000062.1, read on the forward strand.
GACTTCGATTCCAGGGAATAAACAGAATTGCACTTGTGCCAGGTATCATTCCAAAAATATCGCTCATACATTTCCGCATTTCCTGGTTCAAATAAGTATTTAGCCAAGTGTTGATAATGGGTTTTCACTTCGGTATACTCTTTGGTGTAGTCACGGGACACGCGCCACGCCCTGGCGATGATCGCATTCGGGTTAACCTTTGACTTTTCGTAATAGACAACAAATCCACTATCGATCATGTATTTTCTACTCGTCCCGTGATTTTTCACTTCGCACCGCGAACCGCACTTTGGACAATCTGTAAAATCGTTATGTTTTAGCGGGGTTGGCGTCATAAACCTATTGTTACAATGGGTACAATATCCAAACTGAATTCCCTTCACACGCCGGATAAAGATGTATCTGCTTTCTTTCAAAACAACATTTGTGACATAGTCTCGGATGTCTTTACTGATTGCTTTCGGAAAGTGCTTATTGAACGATTGGTATGACTTGTCCAACTTCATTCACCTCACAACAAATCATCCAGCGAAACATCGAACTCCGGAACGGCTGCGGCCGTCGGTTCAGGTTTAGGAATATTAACCCCGTAGTATTTCAGCACTACAGCAAAACCTTCTTCATCCGTGAGGATTCCCACCCCGTTTGTCTTATGCTTTTTTGCCTCTTCTTTCATAGCGTTCAGGCTACCAGCAATCGTTTTATCTTTAGCTAGGATCAGAGATGCATGCTCTGGGTGTTCACGGACATAGTTTCTTAAAAATCCTCCAACAACTGCTACATATCTATTTTTTGGATCGGCAACAATTTCTGCTTGGATCTTCTCAATGGCTTCCTTTATCAAGAGAATACCTCCTTGTTAGAAGGGCGACTTTCGCCGCCCATAGACTGATTTTTTAAGCGATAATAGTTACCTGCTTGGACTTGACTTGATCTTCAAGCTCTTTGGCCAAATGATCACGGATCGAATGGATGGCATCCAACTTCCAGGCCCCTCCGTCCGCTTCAAACAGCGCTGCTACTGGACCTTTTTGCATTCTAAAAACAAACTGGCTTTCTGGCTGAGCGATATCTACAAACGTTCGATACGGTTTCAAGAACACCGGATTAGGAACCTTTACAGGTGCTACCGTTGCAACGCCAGCCTTAGCAGTAACTTGTTGAGAAACACCATCGTCGCCGATAGTAGCAACATTTTCTTCTTTTACATTACCTACAACCTGTAAGAGTGCTGCTCGATCATCATTCGGCACAAAGCAGCTTTGAAGTAAAATGTTAAACTCTTCAACATCCAGAAATCTTTCAAATGGGATGCTAGGAAGTAAAGCCCTTGCTTGCAGGTAACGATTTCTATCCATGTTTCCGTTATATGAGCTAAAAACATTAACTTCTGTCGGGCTCTCAACCTGAATAAGTACGTTTGCTAGCTTGTCGTAATTGCCCTTGATATAATCAACCAGGCCGGAAAGATTATGAACTACAAGAGTTGTCGGAGTTGGTTCGGGAATCAAATGTAGCCGTTGATTAGAATAAGTTTGACCATCAATGAAATGTGTTTCAACGGAAAAAGCTTCTACGATATATTGCAAAGCTTCTTTAATCACGGGATTACCTCCATTTTCAATAAGGATAGATCAACGAAACTTGCCGGCTACAACCTTTAGAGGTTCGCCTGTTGCATCAGCTACTTCCCCTTGGTCGTTCATGATCATCTGATTTTTATCTCTCGTTAGCAATTCTTTAACGACCGCATTGCCTTCGTTGTCCAAATCAAATACGAATGATGTAGGAATACCTTTGGACGGTGCTAAGCTCGATTTAAGCCATTTTTCGGCTTCCGCTTCGACGTATGCCTCAATGATTCGAATAATTTCCTTATGATCCATCTCCCCTCACCTCCTTCCACGGCTTGATTTGGCCTTTGCTCTTTCCAACACTTCCGCTACACCTTTTGCCATCATAGGGATGACTCGTCCATCATAGTCACGCTGTACCCTGACAAAATGACGAGCGCTCCCCCATGTATCGACTACAATGCCTGTCCATTGCTCTGGCGGTAGATCAGGCATCGATTCACCTTTGTAAAGCAGGAATTGATGAAGCCGGACACGATCCCCCTTCATGATGTATTTCATCTGAAATCCTCAAATAACCCATACCTATCTGCCATTTCCCGGTAGGTTCTGCTATGAAATTCACTTCTAGCTTCAGAAATGCGATCGGCTAAAATCGTGTGATAGTGATAGGAAAGGTCATCAACATGTTTAATACGAAGTGCTTTTTCTAGCAATGCATTAACGATTAAGGTTGCTTCCTGACCGTCAAGCCGTATAGCAAATTTCCCGTCCATCAGGCGACATCCCCCTTGTTTTGAGCATTCCACTGCGGTACAATGGAGGAGTAAATGAGTTGAAATTGTTCTTGATGGCCGCTGCCGCTAACAGCGGTCATCTTCTTTTGTTCTTCCAAAATTTCGGATTCAAGAAGCAATATTTCATTCCGAATCCACCAATCCCACGAACCGTCTGGCTCTTGGCAATGGAGTAACCTGCGATACAGAAGCTTTAATTCCTCAATTCTTTCCCTAACTTCTTTGAAGTTATATTGCATTTTCTAACCTCCAAACACTTGTAGTAAGCTCTGCATGATACTCAACCCGTCCATTCCATATAGGAATGCAATCAGAACTTCCCTGGCTCCTGTAACTTCCATCCATGCCATCATCGTTGGCATATCTGGCACCTTATGATCTTGCTCTAATTTACTGATACAGCTCTGTGTCCGATGTAAATGAGCTGCCATTTCCTCTTGGCTAAGCCCCGCACGTTCCCTGCAGGCCCGCATGATCGCGCCAAACTTCATATTGCTCTCACCTCCTGAATTATTCCATTTTGGAATAGGCAGAGGGCTTGTCCTGTTCTATACTTAAGTTAAATCGTTCCCCACTTATTCCCCAGGCCGTCGGCCAAGGATCCTGGTCGGCGGATTTACCTCTTAATCTCCTACAACTTCGTATCCTTCTTGGAGCGCCTTCATGTATGTAACTGGATTCTTCTTGCAGTAATCAATGAGGATACAGAAAGCTTCCGAATCTCTCGCTGCAATGGCTGTCCAGTCTGTAAGTTTGATATGCTTATAATGAGCTGATGAACACCACTTGGACCAAAAACGCTCTATTGCTTCCGCAACATCCTTCGGAATTTTAACCAACCTACATCACCTCACCAGTAAGTAAACGAATTTCGTCCCGTTAGGCACCATATGTTTGCTTGTCCATCATGCGAAGCCTAAATCGCTTCGCCTTTTTCAGCAGCACTTTCAATGATTTTCCACCCAGCAGTGTGCATTTCGTCGATCACTTTTTCAATTTCTTCCTGTGTCTTAGCAACGTGATCATCACAGATGTGGACGGTAGTTTTCCCGATCTGGTACGTCTCGACGATATTACCTTTTTCCAGAGGTTTCGGTTTGTTCGGCATAGGCGCATTCCCCCTTGGGTTATGCTTATGCTCCACTTTCAATGGGACGGCCATAATTTCACCTGCCTTTCACGGATCACAAATATAGTCATTTGGTTCTATACCGCTTCAGTTCTGCTACCTTCGTTCAATTGTTCTTTAAAGGAACATTCTTCGCTAAAAAAATATTCCCAAGGGAATTTTAAAACATCTGCAATTGACTTTGCCGCTCTTACTGAAGGCGTTTTGATATTATTCTCAATATTTGTATAGTAGCTTCTTGATATGTCAGCCTTATCAGCTACTTGCTCTTGGGTAAATCCACAAGATTCACGAAATTGCTTAAGCCATACCCTCAAAAAAAATCACCTCCAAAATGTTCCTTTAAGTAACTTCTATGTTTACGATTATATGTTACTTTAAGGAACATGTCAATAACTTTTTGTTTCTTTTAGTAACTTGTATTTAAAGTTTCTCTAAGGAACATTATAATAAGGTTTATCCTAGTAAAGTTGGTGTTTATTAATGGAGGTTTTTGCAAAAAGGATTCGTGCAGAAAGGGAAAAATTAAAACAGAAGGATCCGAAATGGACTCAGGATTACGTCGCTAGTTTAATAGATGTTGCCAGGCCAACTTACACGGCCTATGAAAATGGAACAAAGCAGCCACCGATGGACACAATAAACAAATTAGCAGATTTGTTCTTGGTCAATACTGATTACCTTCTTGGTAGGACAGATTCTCCAATAAAAGAACCATCCGTTGACATCGAAGAAGTAGATTCGGAAATCAGTATGTTTTTTAGAGATTTCAAGAGCGCTCCAAAGGAGCGTCAGGAGGAGATGCTCCGCTTCTGGAGGTATATCCAGGAATCAGAGGAGGGTCGTAAGCCTGGACAAAGACAGAGAAAGGGGGATAACCAGTGAAAGAACAAGAGCTTATGGAATTATTGCTGGAGAAAATGTCTAACATCGAAACAAAAGTAACAAATATCGAAGCAAGGATTGCTGGCTTGGACATCGATTTGAACCAGGTTAAACAAGCTGTCATGGAAACTAATCAAATTGTAAACCGTATTGAGAACAAGACAACTTCAGACCTAAACACACATTCACATAGCATCGATATTTTAAACCGGGAACAATTCGCATTGAAAACCGAAATCGAAAAATTGAAAAATCGTTAATTGCCTTAATCTCTAGGGAAACGACAACCGCCAGAAATGGCTTTTCTTTTTACTCAAATACAGAACATACATTCTTACGAGGTGCCATCATGACCTGCTACCGGACAACACATTTGGAAGATTGGGTCGAAAGAATGTACATCGGGTTAGAGGCATCCAGACTCCGTCCCAACTGAACGTTTTTGAGATCGCTTACCGTCTCAATGCTTGGTTATATTTTAATGATTTCCCAAGCAAATCGATCGAACGAAACGGACTGATTAGCATCAGTCTCGATCGAAGACGTTCTCCGCCAGAACAATGGGAAGATTTCCTCCATGAGCTTTGCCATGTCCTTCGGCATGCAGGAAACCAGATGCAACTCCCCGGGGCTTTTGTTGACTATCAAGAATGGGATGCTGAATGTTTCGTCATGTATGCTGCTATCCCGTATTCTATGTACCAAAAATTAATTCTTCCTAATCGAGAAAGTGAAGCAATAGATATCGTCGCCCGAGAATTCGGGTGCACGCATACACTTGCCGAGAGGCGCCTTCAGCAAATTCGGAGGCGAAAATATCAATTCGTTATAGGACTCTGAATACAATGGTTTTATAGGGGGTTTTTCAAATGTACAGATTACCCGATGGGGAATATGCTGCATATTTGCGGAAATCACGTGTTGATCTGGAGGCTGAAGCTAGAGGTGAAGAAGATACATACGCACGTCATATGGGGATACTGATTGACCTGTCTAAGCGTTATGGGATCACTATCTCAAAAATATATAAAGAAAAGCCGGCTACATCAGGTGAGAGAATTTCCGAGCGTCCGGAAATGATCGAACTGCTTGAAGATGTTGAAAACGAAATGTGGACCGGCATCCTGGTCGTTGAGGTTGAGCGTTTAGCACGGGGAGATACTATGGACCAGGGTCTTGTGGCAAACGCCTTTAAATATTCGGATACTTTGATTGTCACACCAATGCGAGTCTACGATCCCCAAAACCCCGATGACGAGGAATATTTTGAGTTTGGCCTATTTATGTCTAGGCGCGAATTTAAAACCACCACGCGCCGTCTCCAAGGCGGCCGTAAAGATGCAGTGAAGGATGGCAGGTATCCCGGAAGTCAACCACCGTATGGATACGACAGAAAAAAGCTGCCTGGAAAGGGTTATACACTTGTGCCCAATCCAGATCAGGCCCCTATTGTCAAAATGATATTTGATATGTATGTCAACCAAGGCATCGGTACAGGGCTAATTGCAAGAAAATTAAATGAGCTTGGTGTACCCACCGCAAAGAATAGTATATGGGCGCTCGCCACGATCAATGGAATGATTCGAAATCCTGTGTATATGGGGAAAATTTCTTGGAACAGACGACCAACAAAGAAGAAAAAGAAAGACGGTGTCATTATTCTCTCAAGACCAAGGACAGATCGGAAAGATTGGCTATTATACCCAGGAAGACATGAAGCATTAGTTGATGAGGAAACTTGGGAAAAGGCCCAAGAAATACTTAGAGACAAAGATATTACTCCTGCTCCTAAGGGCATAATTACTAATCCACTTGCCGGATTGATACGTTGTGATATGTGCGGACGATCAATGGTTCGTAGACCATATTATGATAACAGGCCCGCAGCTATCATATGTGCTACATCACTTTGCAAAAATGTGAGTTCAGAATTGGACCTGGTGGAGGATAGACTTTTAGAGGGGCTTAGGATATGGCTAAAGGATTATAAGGCACAATGGATGAGTAAAAAGCCAAGAGCAACTACACCACAGGAAGATATGCTCGAAGCAAAGTTATACATTTTGAAAAGCGCCGAAAAGAAGCTAGCCGAACTTATGAATCAGAAGGATAATCTTCATGATTTGCTTGAGAAAAAAGTATACACGATTGACGAATATATGGAGAGATCACAAATACTATCCTCCCGTATCCAAGAAGCTAAAATGGCGGTGGAAACTGCAAAAATGGAGTATGAAATTGAAGAGAAGAGGGAGAATGCTAAAGTTGAGATCATCCCTAATGTAGAGTACGTACTTGATGTATATAGGAAAACCAATGATCCCAAGAAACAAAACGAATTGTTAAAAACAGTGCTGGAATATGCGACATATAGAAAAGAAGTTGGAGGAAGATGGAATCCGGATGCGATTCAGCAGTTTACGCTGAAACTGTATCCTAAGCTGCCAAAATAATCATCGATAACTAGTATGAGCAAATTCTTCCGTTCCTATGTCCGTCAACAATCCGATGACCTTATCCGGGATCGAATATCTCTGATTCAAATACCGCAAGGCGGCGGCCAGCTCCCCGTCAGCCCCCCCGTATTGTTCGATCAAATATTTAGCCATCCGCGGATCGCACTTGCTGACGCGAACCGGATACTGCAGCTTTTTTTCATAAATCCACATAAAAAGCTCCTCCCATTTTGTTTACGTTATCCCTCTCTCTATATGGTTAGACCTGCCACGGCCATGGGGACTCTACCCACTGCCAAGGATAGCGCGAAAAGCTATGTCCAAACTGCATCAAAGGACCATATTCAAGCTCGAATTGATTGGCGAGCTTCTGCCTTTGCTGGGCAAGCTGGTTAAACTGCTGGAGAGCTTGTTGATCGCCGGGATGGGTGTCCAGATAAAGCGACAGCTCAACCAGTGCAAAATCGACCTCCTGAAGCTCCCGCAGCCTCCGGTAGTATTGTTCATCCAACGTTTTTTGCATTACCGCTTCTTCTCCTTTCTATGGTCTGCCTTCATACGGGCTGTATAAAGCCGGCCACAAAGTACCCCGCTTCAACGCCTCGGACAAATGGAATTGAGGTAAATTGGGCGGCTGGAAGGGGATATATAATTGGGGCGGTGTCTGATAAGTCTTCACCCGGATGGGCGGACATGGATCATGCGGCCCGATAAACGGATAGTAAGTTTTAACCTGAGTGAACATGGTCCCTTTACTCCTCCTCTTAGCTTTATTTGGGCTCTCACTGTTAGAGTATGACAGTCGCCTACATTTGGTTTGGGCTACCGCCCCTTTTTTATGGCTTACAAAATAAGAGAATTCCGGGAGTACCATCGCCAATTCCTCTCCAAAAGTTCTTCAGCGGGCGAAATTCGCTAATGATCCCGGAATTCGGACCGATTATTTTATTTCTGGGTTTTGCTCGGGGGTATAGATATTCACTCTTGTAATCCGCAGGCGGTCGATTTCCGCCACTTCGAACACGTGGTCATCCACTTCCACGGCCTTGCCTCTAGCCGGCATGCCTTCCAGCTCCTTGAACAGCCAGCCTCCGATGGAATCGACCTCCTCTTCTTCTATGGATAAATGGAGCAGTTCATTAACCTCCTCGAGGAGCATGCGGCCGGATACGGACACAAACCGGTCCTTCACCTCAATGTCCGGGCGTTCGTTCTCATCGAACTCGTCCCTGATTTCTCCTACAATTTCCTCGAGAATATCCTCCGTTGTCAGTAATCCGGCGGTGCCTCCATATTCATCGATAACGATCGCCAATTGCGATCTGCGCTTCTGCATCATCCGCAGCACATCGCTGATTTCCGTCGCTTCCGAAACCGCCAGGATGGGGCGCAGGAAGTTCGCCAGATCATGCTCCTCATCCGGGTCCGCCGTCAATAAATCGGTAATATGCACGAAGCCGATTATTTCATCTTTATCCTCTTCGGCTACCGGATAGCGGGTATGCTTGGTTAGATAGACCAGGCTCATATTTTCTTGAAAGGACAGCTCCGTGTACAGGCACTGCATATCGGTGCGGGGCACCATGACTTCACGGGCCAACCGCTCGGAAAATTCAAAAATGTTGTCAAACAGCTTCATTTCATCCTTGTTGATATGCCCGCTCTTGGCGCTTTGGTTCATCAATATCCGGATTTCCTCTTCAGTATGCGCCTCTTGCCTGGCAGCGGGCTTAATACCGATTGCTCTCAGCAACCAATTCGCCGCCCCATTCAACAGCCAGATAACCGGATAAAACAATTTGTGAAACAAGATCAGCGGACCGGCAAGCCATAATGAGGTTGATTCCGATTTCTGAATAGCCAACGATTTAGGCGCCAATTCTCCCAGCACGATATGTAAAAAGGTGATAATGACGAAAGCCAAAATAAAAGACAGCGTATGGCTGAACGCCGCATGATTCCATCCGAATACGGCTAGCATCGGATCGATAATTAATCTTGAGATCGCGGGTTCACCGACCCACCCCAAACCCAGGGATGCCAAGGTGATTCCCAATTGGGTCGCCGACAGATAAGCATCCAGCCTGTCCGTCACCTTAAGCGCGTATTTGGCTTTCGCATGATGATTTTTGGCAAGCTCCTGCAGCCGGGTAGCCCGGATTTTGACGAAAGCGAATTCCGCGGCGACGAAGACCCCGTTCAGAAACACAAGAAACAGGACCAGAGCAATATTCCAAATGATTTTCCCAAGTTCAAATGGAGTGTCCATTGGAATTGTCTCCTTTGCTTTCCGAATTACAACACCTCTTGCGTATTGTCCCATTTTTGGACCGGAATCATTCTTTATGAGGATTTACTGGCCGGGAAAACAAAAAAAACCAACTGCCTCATAATAGAGACAGTTGGGTGCAAATCAGATAACCGCTTTTCTCTCTTTAAAATCGATTCCCTTGTAGTACATATCCGCAACCAGTAAATTCGGTCCGCAGCATCGGGCTTCCGGACAGTGGCAGTTGACCATTAAATTAAGAGGATGCTCCAGCCATCTTGCAAACACTTCCTCCAAACGGTCGGAATGAATATTGCCGAGAGATGATAAATCGGAGAAATCCGTAACATAAACGTCCCCTGTAAATAAGTTGACGTTCAAACGATTCCGCCCGTCCGGGTCATTGCGTACCGTTACATTGGGCTCCCTCTGCAGTTTTGCGATCAATTCGCGGTCTTGGGCATCGGAGCTGCAGCTAAAGAACGGCAGCGTTCCGAACAGCATCCATACCTCCCGATCCCGTTCATCCAGCAGACGGCTGATCGACTTCCTCAGCATATCAAGCGGGAGCTTCGGCAGGTGAGCGGCAAAAGAACTCGGATACATCGGATGAACCTCGTGGCGGCGGCAGCCCATTTCGACAATAAGCTTATGGATATCCGCTATTTTGTCATGAGTACGGTAATTGATCATCGATTCCGCGGAAACGAACAGGCCGGCTTCGCTCAAAGCCCGGGTGTTGTTAACCATTTTCTCATACATTCTGGCCGCTGTGCTCTTCCTCACTTCATGCGAAGCGTTGGCAAAGCCGATCTGGTGGAAATCGTCGGCATTCAAGTAATTGAAAGAAATATGGAGGACGTCCAAATAAGGCGCCATCATCTCATACCTGGACAAATCCAGTGTGACGTTCGAATTAATTTGGGTGCGTATCCCTCTGGACTGCGCATATTTCAATATCGGGACGATATACTCCCGGACCGACTCTTCATGATAGGTCGGTTCTCCGCCGGTAATGCTGAGCGTCTGCAGATGCTCCACTTCCTCCAGACGCTTCAGCACGGAAGAAAGAGGGAGCTTCGCTTCCTCCTTCATAACAAGCGCGTCGCCTACCGCGCAGTGCTCACACCGCATATTGCACAGATTGGTCACCGTCAGCTCGATGCTGGTTAATACATGCTTGCCGTGCTGATGCAGGGACAATATCGGATCCCAGGGATCGTACTGGGGACTCATGGGTACTTTCATATTATTCACACCTGACTTTATTGTTGGTTTAGCCTGACCCTTATTGTAACTGAACGAAGCCAAAAGTTAAACCTTTCTATCCATGTGACCTCTGCCGAATCCAGCGTGGCGCCCACCAATTCGCTCTTCCGAGCAGTTTCATCAAGGCCGGGACAACAATAATGCGAATGAGAGTAGCATCGATCAGCACCGCCAAGGATAATCCGAGGCCGAGCGCTTTGATTATTTGAATATCCGTGTAAATGAATGAGCCAACCACGACGATCAGGATAAACGCCGCCGACGTTATGAGGCTTCCGGTTCTTCTCAAGCCCTCGGCCGTGCTGGCCTCATTATCCCCGGTCTTCTCGTATTCCTCCACGATGCGGGAAATCAGGAAAACTTCATAATCCATAGATATTCCGAACACTACGCAAAAAATGATAATCGGAAGCGTCGCATCTACGTATCCTGTCGAAGTAATATGCAGCCACTCCGCCATAAATCCGTTCTGGAACACCGCTACGACTATCCCGATGCTAGCCCCCAAACTGAGAACATTCATCAGTACCGCTTTAAGCGGCAGCAGCACGGAACGGAAGGCGGCAAGCAGGACGAAGTAAGTAACGACCATCACAAAGCCGACCACCACCGGGATCCGCTCGTTAATCCGATCCAGCATATCCAGCCGGTAGGCCGGTCCGCCCGTTACCTTGACCTCAAGTCCTCCCGCATCGAGCTCGCGGATTTGCTTCACCAATCTCTCCGTATCTTTGCTTTCCGGATCATCTTCCGGCACGACTATCAATAAAGAGGAACGGTCCGACGCCAGCTTCTCCTCCTCCAGCTTGCTGCGCACCTCTTCCCTCGCCAGCAGGGCGGCAGCCTGCTCCAAAGGGCGGTCTTCAAGCATTGCCAGCAAGCTCTTCACTTCTTTAACCCCATCGAGCTCCCTAAGTTTGGCGGTGTAGGCAGCCATTTGACGCAAAGAAGCTTCAGACCAGAATTCCTCCTCCGCTTCCGCATAGATTTGGATTGGATTCATCTCCCGCGCATCATAAGCCTCGGTCAACAGATCATCCCCGTGCCTGGATTCATAGCTGGGAGGCAGCATACCTGCGCTTGGAAGCCCGAGCTTCATGTCGCTGACCGGAAGCATGAACGTTATCAGGATTCCGCTCATGATTACAACGAGCAGAACGGGCCGCTTCATAACGGAATATGCGATCCGGCTCCATAGATGGGAGGCCTGCTGCCGCTTCTTCCAGCGGGAAGGGATGACGTTCCAGCGGTTTATGTTATGGCCAAATAGGCCCATCAAAGAAAGCAGAAGGGTGTTGGCGATGATGACCGACAGCGAAACGACAAGAACTCCTCCTAGGCAAAGAGTCCGGAAAATATTAAGCTCTATAAACAACATGCCGAGCAATCCGATCAACACCGCGACTCCGGAGAAAAAGATCGAACGGCCCGCCATTTGGCAGGTCATGGCCACTGCTTCACGCACATCCTGCCGCTGGTTCAATTCCTCGCGAAAGCGGCTGACCATAAACAAAGCGTAATCTATCCCGACCGCCAACCCAAGCATTGTCACCATGTTGGGCAGGAAATTGGACAAGGAGTAGCCTTGTGCGATGAAATAGGTAATCCCCAGCGTCGTCGTAACGCTCGCCAAGCCGACAATCAGAGGAAGCAGGGCTCCCAGAACCGTGCCAAAAATAAGCAGAAGCACCAACAAGGCGATGGGAAGGCCGATGATTTCCGCTTTGACGATGTCCCTCTTCGTCGCTACCTGCATGTCATGCAGAATCGGGGGCCCTCCGGTAATATCTACCTTCATGCCGTCCGGGGCTTTAATTTTTGTTTTAATTTCGGTAAATTTATCCAACGCCTCGTCCGTAGACAGCTTCAGGGACACATTGACCGATTGAATATGGTCATGGCCCGCCACACGAGTAGCCGGATTGATAGCAATGCCGGCAACGTAGGGGAGCTCTTCAAGCGGTTTAAGGGAGTTCAGTATCGTTGTTATGGCTTCTTGATCCGTTAATTCCCGGGAATCGCTGGAGTATACCAGAATGAAATTGGAGGCCGGAAAATCAAGCTTCTCCTGAAGCGCAATCATTCCCGCATCGGAATCGCTGCCTTTCGGCGTGAACCCGTTATCTTTAAATTGGCCCGGAGCCTGAACCGCGAACAAAGCCATAAATACAAGGATTGCCGCCCATAATCCGGTTACCCAACGGCGATAACGATACATTGCCTCCCCCCATAACCAAAACCAGCCCTTATCGGCACTTTCCCGCATGAATGCATCCCCCGTTACGTTCGATGAAATAATTAACAACATTTTCCCATTTTTTATCCTGTCAGGCAAACCGGCAAAAAAACGTAATGACCCAATTATAACCATTACATTTGTTTCGTAGAAGGCCGGAACGAAAAAAGCCCCGGCCGGGGCTTTTTAAAGGAAATCGACGAATTCGGTTGTATGCCTTCATTACGATCAAGAGCCAAATCCTCCGATAGCCATATAAATGAGTACCAGCGCAGCCAGTACGAAACGGTAATAGGAAAAATATGTGAGTTTGAGCCTGGAGACCAATTTAATAAACGTTGCCACGGCCAACAAAGCGACGATGAATGAAACGATGAACCCTACGGCAAAGAACGGAAGATCATCCGCCGTAAACAGGCTGTAGCTTTTCAGCAGGTCGTATCCGGTCGCTGCGGCCATAATCGGGATCGCCATCAAGAAAGTAAAATCCGCTGCTGCTCCCCGGGTCGTTCCGGCCAGCATTCCGCCGGCAATCGTCGCCCCCGAGCGGGAGAAGCCCGGCCATAGCGATAGGCATTGGGCGGCACCGATAAACAAAGCTTGTTTATAGGTAATATCATCCATTGTCCTGGCCTCTATTGCAGGGCTTTGCTTCTCGGCGATGATCATAAAAATCCCGCCGATAATGAGCCCTATCACGACAGTTTCCGGCATAAACAGAAGCTTGATGTATTTATGCCCGAGGAAGCCAAGAGCCATAGCCGGAACGATACCGATCAGGATATGAAGCAAATTTAGCTTAGGTCCCGGGTTAAGCCGTTCGTTAGCCGTCTGGATGCCGAATAACCGCAGCACTCTTTTCCAATATAGGACAACCACAGACAGAATAGCTCCGAGCTGAATCGCTATTTCGAACGTATCCGCTTTTTCCCCGGTAAAATCAATCATATGGCCGACCAGAATCATATGTCCGGTGGAGGATACGGGCAGAAATTCAGTTAGTCCCTCCACTATTCCAATAATGATCGCTTTCCATAATTCCAGCATTTCTTCTTCTCCCCTCCCACTGTCCCTCGTTCAACTATTGTATTCCAATCTGACAGGCCCCATGCTTATTCCATGTAAAGAGCTTCAATCTTTCTTGCCGATTTCCCTCCAATGGGAGGCGGAGAAGCTATCCCAATCTATGCCGATGCTTAACTGGTGCTCCAATACTTCCCGCAGAAATTCGGGTAAATAATATTCGGTGCCGGTGCCCTTGCTTAAGGAAAGATATCCTACTCCAAAGGTGAACATATCCAGAGAGCCGACCAGATAATGCCTCTCGGGCTCAAGCGGGAGACCATTGATGTATATCTGCCGGATCTTATGGTAAGAAGGCGCAGCCGCATCGTAATCCACATCGATCCCATCGAGACAAAGCATGCCGAGCACCTTGCCGCGAAAGCCGAAGCCGCGGATCTCCTTGTCTATAAACTCATCCAGCAGAGACTGCTCCAGGGCAAGCGCCAAATGATCCCCCCGCAGCCAAAATTTGCAGGGATTGATCGGTGAAGGGCAGACCTGAAGAAGCCGAAGCTTGGTCACCGGCCCTTCCTCCAGCCCGCCCAGCAGTTGGCCGGCATTAATAATCCCCACCTCGGCGTCCACCCAACGGCGGACTCCGGAGGCCAGAAGATTGCCCAAGCCGGATTCCTGCCGCCAAGCTATGGTCAGCGGCCGATCCAGAGAGGTAATGGTTGTGCTCAAATAAGCCTTGCCTTGTTCCCGGCATCGCTCAATAATTTCGACCACATCCCCGGCTTCCTCATACGAATCAACCTCAATGACGCGTCCTTCTACCCGTTCCAGCTTCTTGAGGGACGTATCGTATGTCAACTCCATTTCGCCTACGTACTGTCCGAACTTGCCTGCGGCACCGATATAAGTATTCTCCACCAGGAGAGGCTCTTCCAACAGATGATGCGTATGTGCGCCGAGAATTAAATCTATCCCGGAGATTTGCTCGGCCATCCGACGGTCATTCGTCAACCCCAGATGAGAGAGAACGATAATGCTATCCGCTTCCTCCTTAAGCCGCTCCACCCATCGGGCAACGTTCGGCAGCGGGTCGTCCAGCTTCCAGTCAAGAAGCTGATAGAAATCCGGATAGTAGGCGGTTACTCCAAGGAAAGCCACTTTCACACCGAACCAGTCCCGAATCTGATATGGCTTAAGCCAGTAGGGAAGCCGGCCCGACGGCATCATACCCATATTGCTTGCCAGCACATCGAACTTGGCCTTGGACGAATAAGCTGCCTCGAGCTGCTGCATCGTGAAGGTCAGCCCTTCGTTATTGCCGGGGACAGCCAGATTATAACCGGTGGCGTTCATTACTTCCACATTGGCCTGCCCTTCCGTTCCATCCGTCTCCACCCGCATCCGGTCCATATGATCTCCTATATCCACCGTAATGACAGGATCAAGCGGATGACTCTGCTTGAGTTGACGGATAGCCGTTGCGATTTTAGGCATTTGTTCGAAATGGCTGTGGATATCATTCGTATGCAAAACAATCAGTTTACGCCGTTCTCCTGGCATGTTGCCTCCCCCTTTCGTCCGAAATAACCCATTATCTTTTTTATTATAATGGAATTGCGGCAATAAATTACACCACAATTTTCCCTGGCCGCTTACGGGGTTCACGAAGATTCGAGCCTATTTTCATAAATTTAGCCCCCTGCCTACTCTTCCTACGGATAGATGTTCAGTCTTAAGCCAAATATCAGCCATACAATAAACCAAATTAATTTAGGGAGATGTTCATATTGCTTCGCAGAAAGCGCAGGAAATCAGGTCTTAAAAAGAGAGGAACCCTTGTCCGCTCCAAAAAAACCGCTCTGCGTCTTTGTCCCCCAAAGAAACGCAAAAGCGGCTTCAGACGCCACCGCATCGTTCGGAATCCGCGGTGGCCGCAATGGACTGCAGGACAGCAGGGTTACCAGGGCGATCCTGAAGCCCAAGGGCTGGCGGGAGGGATAGGACCTGGAGGACCGCCAGGGGCGGACGGCCTGCAGGGACCCCTGGGGCCTCAAGGACCAGAAGGACCAGAAGGACCACAAGGGGCAACAGGACCGCAGGGACCCCCGGGGCCTCAAGGTGCCCGAGGGGAAACGGGACCGCAGGGAGTCCCGGGGCCGGGAATTCAGGATGTTATTATTGTTCCGGAGGCGGCCAGATTTTTTTATGTCCCCGGTTCGGATATAGTTCTTACTTCCTCTGTAACGATCCCGTCCGCCCAATTTACGGATGATAACGGAGCTGCAGCCTCTGAGTTCCCTAAGATTGGATTGGCTAATTACAGCAATCTCTTCATCAACGGAATGATTCAGGAGAGCAGCTTGTATAATATCAGTTCCACAGGTCTAACTATTTCGGCAACACGAGATACTATTTATGCCGGGACTCCCATTGCCCTCGAAATCGTACAATTTTCAACTCGGATTATCCAGCAATAACCGAGACTGGGGTGAGAATGCCCGTTTGACCTTATCATGAAAGTATCCCCCGCCGAGTTTTTACAGCAGAGGATACTTTTATTTTCCTTCCTATAACAGATTAAACCTTCATAGGGCGAAGTTAGACTTTCGTCATATTCAACTCAAACCATGGAGATGCGGTTCCCGCAGCCGAGACGGATCTTACAAAAGTTGTGGCATGAACGCTGGAATTCCTCGCCAAAATTTGATGAACCCCGTAATTCACTCCGCTTCCTGCATCACCGCCGGAAACATACAGCCACCAGCCGGCCACGTTCTTCATGGGATGATCGGCCATTAAGTTCCCTTCAGCCGTCGTCATATAGTAACAGCCAGGCTCTTTAATTTGGGCAATAGATTGGACTTTACTCATATTGATTCTTTTTGCTTTATTGTCATGCCTGGTAAGGGGCACCGGTTGAACCCTTTCTCCGGCCAAGCCGAGAAATTTCTGAACCCCGATATTGTTGGATAGGGCGAAAAGTCTCTGTCTGCGTCTTCCTGCCAAATCTCCCACGATAACGGTCAGCAGCGTTTTGTATCCTGTATTGGGATCAGTATACAAGAATAAACCTTCCGGCTCCCCAAAGCCTTCGACATAACCGCCGCTCGGTGAATAACCGACAGGTCTGTTTATCTCCTCGCTGATCTTTCCCGTTATGAGATTTACCCGGTACAAATGAAAGTCCTCAGCATGTTGGCCAAAGGTCACATAAAAGTCGGCTCCATCTAAGGCAAGACCTTGTAAAATTTGACTATTCATATCGGAAGTGAATGAATAGGAATGAACCTTGGTGTTGAAATTCCCGTTTTTAGCATCGCTGATTTTATAAACTTCAAGCTGGCTTACCGTAGATCCGCTTGTTGTATCTGTAATTCTCATAGCGAGCAAATTGTTTTTAGGGTCGGTAAAAGCGCTTTGATATCTGCTTGGATTAGGAAATTCCTTCAGCTTCCGGACCCGGGAATCGTTAATCGAAATCGTCGTATCCGGCAAATAAGGCACTCTGCACAGCCACTGTGTTACCAAAGTGTCATTGGCATCGACATCCATCATGTTGGTCCAGATGTAGATTTGGCCCCCATCCCTTTCAATACCGATGGAAGTTCCATGACCTCCGTTTTTAAAAATCATGCTGTCCAAGTATTTCCCGCCCAATGAAGTGCGAGTCACCACAAAGCTCTCATAATTCCCGCCGAAACCGTTGTACACTTGAGTAGCGTAAATCTCTCCCGCCACCTCGTCAATGGCCAAACCTTGGTTGACCGTAACATTGGCCAGCTCCAAATCAAACAGATATAGATCCTGGGCATCCGCTGCCGAAAATAATTTTGACATTAGAAATCATCCTTTCCAAAATTTTTAAGTAATTTACCCTAAATTTCGAAAGTACCGTTCATTGAAAACATAAAAAAGTGCCCAAATCTTTGGTAGAATGGTGTTTGTCG
>NZ_VEGP01000063.1 GCF_007679495.1 Paenibacillus sp. 32O-W
TTTTACTCTTACGCTACGACTTTAGTCGTCGACATTTATGTCTAAATCCACCTGCTTTGAGCAGGTGGTAGTTTAAGTGGACCTGATTTAGTTGCCGGAACTTTTCTCAATAGAAGGGTAATAGATGCCTCAAGAATGGAGAGATGGTGCGGAATCCTTCCCAATGGATGGAATATAGAAGTAATATGAGCTCCACGGCCGTTCCGCCCCCAGACAGAGACCTTAATCGCTTTAGAAGGGCCTTTCGGTAAATTTAGTGTGGAAAACCTGAACGGTTCGGTTATAACGGATCCCAGAGACCTTAATCGCTCCAAAAGGGCCTTTCAGATATTTTAACGGATCCAGATGACCTTATCTCAAGAAAAACACGTGAAAATAGGAGAAATCTATGCAATAAGCGCAACTGTTTCCGTTAGTCTAAAATAACCGCCTGATTTGACGAAATAGAGTCTCCCTGTTCCGTTACATTTTCAAAGGGTGCGAGTATTCTGTGTGATATGGATGAAGCAAGATTAGCGGAAACCCGGGAAGGGCTGTCCGCACTTGGCGAGGTTTACACCTACTCTGCTGATGTAACCAACAACGGGAAATGCAGAAGATGACAAACCAAGCTGTGAACCTTCTCGGGGGGATTGATGTGCTGATCAATAATGCCGGAATCGCGCGCTTAAGAATAAAAAGGAAAACCGCTATTCAAGTTGGTGGTTGGTTGAAACTTTGTTATCCCATAAAAGTTAGTTATTTCTCGCAAATTGAGTTAAATGCAATGTCTCAGACTTATCATTCCATTTAATAATACTCATAATTTTCTCGTCCGATTTTCCGACTATATTCACTAATTTATCATCGCCGTGAATCAAACCGCCATCGAATGCAATGGAAAAATGAGCTTTATCTATTTTGTCGTAACTGAGCGTTTCTGCAATACTTCCATTTACCGTGCCATACGAAAATACAATTTCGTTAGCGGCAGATAATTCAGATAGATTACCTTTGTAGAAAAAATCAATTACGACACTTTCCTTTGTCTGAGAAGAGTTTGTTGTATATAGGGCATTCCAATACTCACCTTCAGCATATAAAATAATTTCATCATTTTTTGGTTGATTTTTGGAACAACCGATAATAAAAGTGGTAAGTAAAGCCAATAACAAAAGATTTAAAACAAATCGCTTAAGATTCATAAACTGACCCTCCCATTGATACGTACTTATGCCAAAGACCACATTTTATACAATAACGCCGTTTTTAAAGTTGAGCGGTTAGTCGAAGTTTTATAATTGTGTCGGTCACAGTATACAGGCACGATTTGAACAACATATTTTTCATATTCGATGAGGTATTCTCATATTCCTTGCTGTCTATATAACGAAACCAAGCAAATAATGTTTCAAATATTTGGTTGCAGCACCATTAAAGCGGCCGATCCACATAGCCATGAAAATAAGTGACTCCATTGATAATTGCTCTATAAAGTAATTAATGTTACTATATAAAGTAAATAAAATGGAGGTGTTGGCATGGAGTTAATTGTTGAACCGGATACAGCGTTAGTCGATCAGAAGGTAAGCATACGCATGACAGGTTTAGAGCCTGGCGAGCAGGTCACTCTTCGCGCCGCCATGACTGAAATGCCCGGGGCGGTCTATGAAGCAGAATCCTTCGCAACGTTTATAGCCGGGGTTAACGGGGAAGTACATCTGGATCAGCAAGCCCCTGTAGCAGGTACATATAGCGGGGTCGATCCAATGGGCTTGTTTTGGTCGATGAAGGTCAGTCATGTCCGCTATTCGATGACTCGCAAGCTGGATCAGCTAACTTTCGTGCCGGCAGCCTCCGGGATTATGTTATCGGCTGAGTCGGCAAAGGGGCGGGTGGCGAAAGCCAACCTTCAGAGGGAGTATGTAAGCTCGAAAGTGCTTGTACAAGATGTGAAGGAACACGGTCTGGTTGGAAAGTACTTTTATTTACCGGATCAGCCACCGGCACAGGGGGTGCTTGTGCTTGGAGGAGGAGAAGGGGGATTAGCTTCCTCTATGAACTATGCCGCCCTGTTTGCTTCCTATGGTTTTCCTTCATTGGCCCTGGCCTATTTCCGCTTCGAGCATCTGCCGGAACACCTGCAGGAAATCCCTCTGGAATATTTCTATCAGGCGATTGAATGGCTGCGGCACCGGCAGGAGGTTCGGCCGGACCGTAATGCGGTATTCGGGCGGTCGAAGGGCGCGGAGTTATCTCTTATCCTGGGCACGGTCTTTCCCGAAATCGGCTGCGTTATTGCTTCCAGTCCGAGTTCTACCGCCTGCATAGGACATATTGAACCGGGGGCCGATCATTCGTACAGGCGGTATTCATCCTGGTCGTACCAAGGGAAGGCGCTGCCTTATGTAGAATGGACGAATGAGCAGTGTGAGGAAGCGTTAAATTGCTTCAAAACGTACAAACGAATTGACCATATTCATAAAGCAGCATTCGAGCAATGCGACAGGCTGGAGGAAGTGACCATTCCCGTGGAAAAAATCGCCGGCCCTATCCTGATCATTACCTCTACGGACGATCATTGGTGGCCGGCGGAGCTTCATGGCGAAAGAATTGCGGCCAGGCTCAAGGCGAAGGGCTTCTCCCACAAGTTCGAGCATCTCCATTACGAAGATACCGGCCACTTGGTCCGCTATCCGTACATTCCGACCACACAACTGTCCATGAATGGAGGAACACCGTTCAACAATTACATCGCATCCTTGGAATCATGGAATCGGATTAAACAATTTTTAATGGAAATTTCTGATGAATAGAGGAGAAACCGGATGGAAGATTTACAGTTGAATGTTCCGCTTCTTCGCCGTCGTGTACCCAATTTGACGGTAGCCGCGAAAGCGGCCGGTCTAAGGCCCGCCACAGTATCGAACCTGTGTACGGGCAAAATTCCCGTAGGCCGTGCAGAGGTACGTACGCTGGTCATCCTTGCTTCGATTGCAGGCTGCACACTCGACGAACTCATTATAAGAGGAAACGGCCGCGGAATGATAGAAACCGGAATTAAAGTGCTGGACTTGCTGGCCCCCATAGTGAGAGGCGGAATTACCGGACTGGTGGCCAGACCTGGAACAGGACAGATGGTTCTGCTCGCTGAACTGCTTAACCGGTTAGGAAAGCGCGGCTATACGACGCTGTTCTGGAAGCCCAAGGAGGAAGGCCCGGGGATCGAGGAGGTTGTTGAAGAGGCGGATGGAATATGCTTATCGTTGGATGAAGCCGTTCATCAAATCCTTCATTTCAGAGAAGAACATGATGTCATTCTGGCAGCCGACCGGGCTATCGTTCTGTCCGGTGAATGGTACACTTTGAAAGAAAGGATCAAGGAAGAGGGCGCGAGGCCATTGACGATCTTTCTGGTCGATCCCCGGGGAGAAGCGGTGGATGTCGAAGCGCCTTACGGGCCATTGGACACCTTGATCCGGTTCGATATGGAGCTCCCCACAAGACAATTGTATCCGGCGATCGACCCCATACTGTCCACGTCCATCATTCTGGAAGGAGCACAGCTCGAATCCGCCCATTTAGCGGTTCAACAGCGGGCAAGAAAGGTGCTCCGCCGGTACCGGGAGCTGAGGCCTATGCTGCAAATCCAGGGAGCCGACAAGCTTGGCGAAGCCGATCGTATCCTGTATCATCGGGGTGAAAGACTGGAGGCTTTTCTATCCCAACCGTTTTATACGGCCGAGCCATTTACACAGAGACCGGGTCAATGGTGCTCCGTACACGAAACACTGGAGGATGTGAAGCTTCTTCTGGACGGCAAAGCCGATCATTTAAATGCAGAGGAATTGAAAAATATCGGCCGGCTGCCGCTGTAATCATGCATTCCGGCATAACCCACCTGCATAATGAGTAGGGTACAGGTCTCGATTGACAGCTGAAGAAGAAATTTTTTATGATGGATATTAAATCATGCGACGTTTAGCGTTTGACATGACTTTTGGACAAAGGAGTGAGTGCGGATGCAACGATTTGAAAACAGTGGTGCCGGAAGTGAAGTTCCTGTCGCCGTTGACCTGAATTCAGAGACAGGCCCGATCTGCGAGACTACGCGGAGAATTGTCATTGTGAGCCCGTTTCCCGCTTCCGTACGGTCTCTATTTGTTGCGCTGACGATTCGCTGTTTCGATGTCCTGGTCTTTCATCATGAGGATGATCCGGTTCTGCAGACGATGGATAGCGATCTTATGATTATCGACCGGACCAAGGGCATTTTATCCAGTCCCATAGATATTAACACTACGTCAGACCGCCGAATTCTCTTCTTATGCAAAGAGGAGGAAGCGGACTGTCCGCACAGTCACGTATTGGTATGGCCATGCCCGATAGAACAAGCGGTGGAGAAGATCGAGAAGCTTGTCGTCCGCAGCGATTCATCGGAAGGCCAGCTGAGCGGAGGTGATTTATTACGCTACAAGGATCTTGTGATGGACCTGAAAAAAATCACCTTACGCCAATGCGGCACCAAAGTGGACCTGACCAAAACCGAATTCGATCTTCTTAAAGGCTTGCTTCTCAATGGAGGAGTGATGTCCCGGGACGAGCTGATGTCCTTCGTCTGGGGGGACAGCTATTTCGGCGGAAGCAACTCCATCGATGTTCATATCAAGAGCCTGCGGCGCAAATTGGGCGACGATCCCAGAAAATCAAAGTACATCGCCACAGTCAGAGGAATCGGCTATCGGATTGCCGATTGATTCCAATCTAAACCAACCCTTCATGATCATTCATGGAGGTTTTTTTGTTCCAACAACTTTCTAATTGGCATAAAAAGCTGCCGACATTATATTTCTTCATCAAACCTTCATGATAGGGGATCCCGGCCATGCTATAATTTTATTAAAATTATTTTCAATTAAGAATAATTATTACAGAAGGGGCTGATTGCATGTTATATAAATCCGTCATCATCGGAACGGGGCCAGCAGGCTTGACTGCAGCCATCTATCTGGCGCGGGCCAACCTGAATCCTCTGGTTATTGAAGGACCGGAACCCGGGGGGCAATTGACAACAACTACCGATGTCGAGAATTTCCCCGGATTTCCGGACGGGATTATGGGCCCGCAATTAATGGACAATATGCGCAAGCAGGCGGAACGCTTCGGCGCCGAGTTTCGTACGGGTTGGGTAAACCGGGCCGATTTGTCCAAGCGGCCGTTCACGCTATTGGTAGAAGGAATCGGAGAGATTCAAGCGGAGACCGTCATCGTATCGACCGGGGCTTCGGCCAAATATTTGGGCATCCCCGGCGAGAAGGAGAACGTCGGCCGCGGCGTCAGCACCTGTGCCACCTGTGATGGCTTCTTCTTCCGCAACAAGAAGATCATTGTCGTGGGCGGAGGAGATTCGGCGATGGAGGAAGCCGGCTTCCTGACCCGATTTGCTTCCGAAGTCGTTGTAGTGCACAGGCGCAATGAGCTTCGTGCCTCCAAAATTATGCAGGATCGGGCACGCGGCAACGCCAAGATTACGTGGGCACTGAACCACACCCCGTTGGAAGTGGCGGCGGGAGAACAGGGGGTGACCGGTCTTAAGGTGAGGAACAATGAGACTGGGCGGGAAGAAATGATCGAAGCGAACGGAATTTTCGTGGCGATCGGTCATACGCCAAATACACGATTCCTCGATGGGCAGTTGACTACGGATGAGCAAGGTTATCTGATCGTGAACCCGGGAACGACCGAGACCAATATTCCGGGGGTTTTCGCCTGCGGAGACGTACAAGACAAGCGCTATCGGCAGGCGATCAGTGCAGCCGGAACAGGCTGTATGGCGGCGCTGGACTGCGAACGTTATCTCGAAGCATTAGAGCTGGAAACCGTTTAATTGTATAACCGTTGCTACTTTATTATTAAGGAGAGGATTCGGATGTCCGTTCATAAAGTCATCGTTTATACCAGCACTTATTGTCCTGCTTGCACACGCGTGAAGCATTTTCTAAACGAACAGGGAGTGGACTTTGAGGAGCGTAATGTCGACAAGGATGAAAAATACGCCGAGGATCTGTTGAATGCCGGCATACGTGCCGTTCCGGTTACCGTGGTCGGAGCAGAGAAAATCGTTGGCTTTAACCAAAGCGCACTGAGCAAGGTTTTGGCCGAGAGACCGTAAGAAAAGTGTTCGAATGAAAGAGAAACCGCCGTTATGGCGGTTTTTTGTTTATTTTCCATCTTTCGCCCTGGAGGAGCAAGTTGGACAAAATCCATTAAGACGCCTGTGGCGCGGCGCCTCATCAACGGGTCTTCATGTCCGATCGGATCAGTAAAATCGTCATAAATAATTTGGAGAAAATCACAAATTCTGTGAACAAATTTTCAATGTCCCTTGTTAGCCTTACCGTATAATGAGTGAAGAAAACCGGAGCAGCCTAGACATGAAGCCTTCCGAAGGATGGAGAACGGTTACATAAAGGGGGGACCGTCCTAAAAACGATGGGCACGCAGCGAAGCGAAATCTCAGAGGCGCAAGTCAAATGGTAAAAACGTTCACGGGCAAAGGAAAATAAGACTAGTCCGTTACTTTGAAAGCGCTTGTATACATCCGTTCGGATGGAAAAATAGCGAAGGACTCACACAGTAGTTAAATGAAAAAATGGCGGGGGAGGAATGGCAATGAGATACAAGTCGATGGCATCCGTAGGAACCGCTCTGCTGGCGGTATCGCTGCTGGCGGGCTGCACCTCCGGCGGCAAACCGGATCCCGGGCCCACGGGGCAAGTTCAGGAGAAGGACGATGGAGACAAGGGAAAGGATAAGGTCGAGATCAGCTTCTGGTATGGATGGGGAGGCCCGGAGGAGCAGGTGATCAAGAGCCTGATTGATAAATTCAACGCCAGCCAGGACCGTATTATCGTCAAAGGGACACTGGAAGCCGACTATAGTAAGCAGCTTACGGCCATTACGGCAGGGAGCCCTCCGGATGTGGCTTCGCAGTTTGGTAACAACAGCGTTCCTTACGGTGTGGACGGAGCGATGACGCCGCTCGACGATTATATGAAGAAAAGCGGAATAACTGCGGCGGATTTCGTCACCGGGGCTCTGGAGCAGAACCAATATGAGGGAGTCACCTACGCGCTGCCCGTGGCCATGCATATTTCGATGCTTCTTTACAATAAAGACATTCTCGCCGAGGCAGGCTACGATCAGCCGCCGGAGACGGTTCAGCAGTTGGCCGAATATTTCGATAAGCTGAACAAAATTGAAGCGGGAGGGGAAATCAAGCGGCTCGCCTTTAATCCGAACCTGCCGATCTATGATTTTACTTATTTGTTCGGCGGGAAATTTTATGACGAAGAGAAACAGGAGATCACTCCGCAGGACCCCGGCTTTCTGGCGGCGATGAAGTACAACGCGAATTTATGGAAAAAGGCGGGAGGCAGCGAGAAGCTGAGTCCTTTCTTCAATTCGTTGGGAGCGGTGAATACGGCGGACGATCCATTCTTCACGGGCAAATACGCGATGATGGTTGCGGGAGAATGGGTGCCGAGCTTTATCAAGCGGTTTGCTCCACCGAATTTCAACTATGGGATCGCTCCACTGCCATACGATGAGAAGCATCCGGACAAAAAAGGCTCCGCCTCCGTTAGTACCAGCACGTTCTATATTCCCAAAGGCGCCAAGCATCCGGACGAAGCCTGGGAATTCATCCGCTGGTTCCTGGAGCCGGAAAATACAGCCGAATTCAATGCCGGCATCGGCAATCTGCCTCCGGTGCTCAAGGCGATCGACCAAGACGTCTTCGAAGGGGTTCCCGGCTTCAAGGAATATCTGGAGGCTTCCAAAAATCCAAATCTGTTCAGCTTCCCGTCCATGCCCTATACCCCGCAATACCGGAATGAAATCGGCGTTGCCTATACCGAGGTGCTGGACGGCAAGCTGACACCGGAGGTGGCCGGCAAGCAAATTGCGGATAAAATGAAGCCGGTCCTCGAGAAGTATGCGAAATAACGGGAGGCCGCATCCGAGCTATGAAAAATAATCGCATGCCTCCGGGCGGTAATCGCACATCCGTTCTTCGCCGCCGGTCATCATGGGTGGTTACCGTCAGCCTGGCGCTGCTGTTATCCGCCATGCCGTCCCAAGACCTGGGTGCATCGCAGAAGCTGGCGGATAAATATAAGGATGCTCTACAGCTTAAGCCCATTGAATTTACCTCATATTCCGAAGACCAATTGCCCGTTTATGCCCATGCCGTCCGCAAGCAGCAGGAGGAAGGAAAGACGGATGCCGCCGGGGAGAGGATCGATATTCCTGCGAGCCAGTACAGCGGATTCGGCGATGATCCGCAGGCGGCCCCGCTTATCCAGACGGGAATAGGCGGGCGCACGGAGCCTATCTTGATCTGGAATGAAGGGACGGAATGGATCGAGTGGACGGCGGAGATTAAGGAGAGCGGGTTTTATCAAATAGAGGTGGATTATTTCCCCATAGAAGGGAAAAGGTCTTCCATTGATCGGGCCTTGAAAATAGATGGCCAGTTCCCTTTCAACGAAGCCCAGCGGCTGTCCTTCTATCGATTCTGGAAGGACGCCGCGGAGCCGGTCAGGAACCGCAAGGGAGACGATGTCCGGCCGCGGCAGGTGGAGGCTCCGCACTGGGAAACGGTCCGCTTGACGGATAATGAAGGCAAGCATGCGGAGCCTTTCCGCTTTTATCTGGAGAAGGGGACGCATACCCTCCGAATGGAGATGATTCGGGAGCCTGTCGCATTGTCGCGGATATCGCTTGTTCCTCCGGAGATTGTGCCGACCTATGCCGAGGTGAAGCAGCAGTATGCGCAGAAAGGCTATAAAGAAGCGGAGGATACGGCTGTAAAAATTCAGGCGGAGCAGGCGGATTACAAAACCGATCCGACCATCCGCAGGGAAACGAATTCCGATCCGATAACGGAGCCGGCGGCAGAAGGAAATATCCGCTTGAATGTCATCGGAGACTACCGTTGGCGCAAGGGCGGGCAGTCGATAGCCTGGACCTTCGCGGTTCCCCAATCGGGGCTGTACAAGATTGGCATCAAGGCCGGCCAATGGTGGGGGGACGGTCTGCCCGGCTACCGGAAAATCGAAGTGGACGGCCGCGTTCCTTTTCGGGAGCTGGAGGAATTTGCTTTCCCTTACGACAAGCATTGGAGGATTGATACTCTCGGGGACGGGGAAGAGGATTACTTGTTCTATCTGGAGGAAGGCGAGCACACCATCCGGATGACGGTGCAATTGGGCCCGTATCGGGAAGTGCTGCAGTCGCTGATGGAGACGATCCGGCAAATTTCCGATCTTAATCGCAAGATCATTATGGTGACGGGGACGAAGCCCGATCTCAATTACCGCTATGATCTGGATCGGCGGATTCCGAATCTGCTGGACGATTTGTCCGCGATTACGGAGCAGCTTCGTTTCCAGATCGGCGAAATACAGCGCCTCTCCGGGAAGAATCCGGCGGTGGTGCAGAGCCTGAAGATGATAGAGGATCAATTCACGCGGATGATCCGAAATCCGGACAGCATTCCTGCCCAACTGGAGGATATGACGAACAGCCAGGCACAGCTCGGCAATTGGCTGCTGAGTCTGAAGGAAGCTCCGCTGGTGCTGGATTACCTGATCGTGGCATCGCCCGATACGACATGGCCGAAGGCGATGTCCAACATCTTCCAGCGTTCGTATGCCACGTTCCAGAACTTCTTGAATTCCTTCAGCAAAGATTACAACAGTGTGGGAGACACGCCAGCTCTGGGAGAGGACGGCAAGGATGCCGTCGTCATCGATGTATGGGTGGGGAACGGCCGGGAATGGGCGGAGCTGCTTAAAGATTTGGCAGACGAAACCTTTACCCCGGAGTCCGGGATCGCCGTCAATATGAATACGATTCCGGCGGGCCAACTGGCTGTAGGGGGAGTGAACACCCTGCTGCTGGCCGCAAGCTCCGGCAAAGCGCCGGATGTGGCGGTCAGTGTAGATGGGCTGCTTCCGGTCGAGTTCGCCATCCGGGATGCCGTCGTCAATCTGAACCAGTTTGCGGATTATGAAGAGGTTTCGCAATGGTTTTTGCCCGGTGCGTTAGTTCCGTTTCGCTACAACGGCGGGGATTACGCCTTGCCGGAAACCCAGGATTTCAACATTCTGGTCTATCGTAAGGATATTTTGGCCGAGCTGCATCTGGGCATTCCCGATACATGGGATGATTTGTATCAAATTCTGCCCGTTCTTCAGCGAAACGGGATGAACGCGTTCGTTCCGCCGGTCATCGATCCGTTCCTATATCAGCACGGAGGCCAATTCTACAATGAGGAAGGAACGGAATCCGGCTTGGCCTCCCCGGAAGCTTATCGCGCCTTCAAGGAATGGACGGATTTGTATACGAATTACCGGATTCCGATCCAGGCCGATTTCTTCAACCGGATGCGTTCCGGAGAGATGCCGATCGGATTGGCCGGGTACCAGCACTATGTGCTTCTATCTACTGCGGCTCCGGAATTGGCGGGGCGCTGGGGAATCGCTCCGGCCCCCGGCAAGAAGCAGCTTGACGGCACGGTGGACCGTTCGGCGGGGGGAGCGTTGAAGGCAACCGTCATCTTCCGGCAGTCGGAGCATCCGAACGAAGCCTGGCAGTTTCTGAAATGGTGGATGAGCAAGGAGACGCAGCAGAGATTCGGACTAGAGCTGGAGTCGCTGCTGGGCGTGGAGGCGAGATGGAACAGCGCCAATGCCGAGGCCTTCCAGGAGCTTCCGTGGCCGAAGGAGGACCTGATGACCTTCCAGGAGCAATGGAAGTGGTTCAAGGAGCCACCGGTCGTCCTTGGCGGCTATTTTACGAACAGGCATTTGACCAATGCCTGGAATCGGGTCGTCATGTCGGGAATGAATCCGCGCGAATCGCTGGAGCAAGCGGTCAAGGACATCAACCGGGAGCTGGAGGCGAAGCAGGAGGAGTACGGATTCGGCAAGCCAAGATAAGATGATCATCGAGGAAGCGGAGCCAGATGATGAAGGCCGGCGAACCAGACTTCACTCTGATTGGCCGGCCGGTGTATCAGGAAGGAGGGGTCAGGTGACGGGAAAAACCGCAGTCGTCAGCGAGACCGGTATGCCGCTTGGCAAAAGGAAAAGGCTTTCCCATTTTCACAAGCATAAGCTGCAGTATTTGATGCTGGCTCCATTTGTTCTCTTGTTCACTCTCTTTATTGTGATCCCGGTGCTGTGGTCCATCGGATTAAGCTTCAGCTACTACAATATGCTCCAGCCTGCGCGCTGGGTCGGACTCACCAATTATGAGCTGCTTTTTCTGGAGGACGATATTTTCCTGACGGCGGTGAAGAATACGCTGGCTTTTGCCGTCGTCACCGGTCCGCTTAGCTACTTTCTGTCCTTCTTCTTCGCCTGGATCATTCATAATCTGCGGTTCAGCAACGGCTTCGCCCTTGCTTTCTATGCTCCGTCGATCACGAGCTCTGTAGCTTTATCGGTCGTCTGGCTCTATATTTTCTCCGGCGACCGCTACGGCCTGATCAATAACTTGCTCATTCATAACGGATTGCTGGAGCGGCCGATCATCTGGCTCGGCAATCCGGAGACGATGCTCTATGTCGTCATGTTCGTGTCGCTCTGGATGAGCATGGGAGCGGGCTTCCTCGTCTTCCTCGCCGGCTTGCGCAATGTGCCGACGGATATATACGAAGCCGGGGCAATCGACGGAATACGCAGTAAATTCCAGGAGATGCGGCTGCTTACGCTGCCGATGATGAAGCCGCAGCTATTGTTTGGAGCCGTGAACGCGATTGTCAGCTCCTTCGCCGTCTTCGATATCGCCACGGTGCTGACCGGAATGCCCAGCCCGAATTATGCGGCGCATACGATTGTCGCTCATTTATACGATTATGCCTTTATCCGTTTTGACTTGGGCTATTCCTCGGCAATCGCCGTAGTGCTGTTTCTGTTCACGCTCACTCTCGGGCGGATCTGTATGAGGCTGCTGTCTTCGAAGGATCAGTGATCGAACATGAGATGATTTTACGAGGGGTCAGCATCACCATTCATGCAACGCTTCATCGATGGTCAGCCGTGTCATTGGTGCGACGCTTCATCGATGATCGGTGGTGTCATTGGTGCGACGCTTCTATCGATGGTCAGCAGTGTCATTGGCGCAACGCTTCACTGACTGTGAGCAGCCTCGTTTACGCCATGATTCATCGAGAAAGCAGAAGGCAATCACGATTGTGCTTTAATCCGGATCTGATTCGGAGAATGCCGGGGCCGAAGTCCAAACCGAAGGGGGGGAACCTGCTTTGACGGCAATAACCCGACAATGGGTCAAACCTATGTGGCGTAAGCTGCGCCGAGTCCGCATGGTCAAGCCGGGCCGGGTCGTTCTGCATCTGGTCATGCTGGTGCTGGTCGTCCTGACCTCTGCCCCGATTGTCTATGTCATCTCCACAGCTTTCAAGCCGCTCGACGAGCTGTTCATGTATCCGCCCCGGTTTTGGGTAATGAAGCCGACGCTGAAGAACTTCAGCGACCTGTTTATCGCTACGGACGGAATGCTGGTGCCCTTCACCCGCTATGTGTTCAACAGCGTCTTGACCACCGTGGCCACCGTCTTGGGCAGCGTCGTGATCTGTTCGATGGGCGCCTTCATTGTATCAAAATATAAATTGCCGGGGACCGGCTTCTTGTTTGCTTTGATTATTTCTGCACTGATGTTCTCGCCCCAGGTAACGCAAATTCCGACCTATTTCGTCATCTCCAATCTGGATTTGATCGACAGCTATTGGGCGCTCATCCTGCCGAAGCTGGCTGTTCCGTATAACTTTTTTCTCATGAAGCAGTTTATGGACCAAATTCCCGAAGCTACGCTGGAGGCGGCCAGGGTGGACGGAGCGAATGAATGGACCTCGTTCTGGAAGGTGGTTATGCCGATGGTCAAGCCGGCGTGGATAACCGTCGTCATTTTTACCTTTATCGCAAATTGGAATGACTTCTTCACTCCGCTGATTTATACGACCAGCGAAGCGATGAAAACTTTGCCGCTGGCTATGGCGGGCGTGTCCAACGGAACCGTCGGACGAATGGGAGCGGCGGCTGCCGGGGCGTTCGTCACAACGATACCGACGATCATTTTGTTCGTCATCCTGCAGCGGCAGGTAATGGATACGATGGCGCATTCCGGCATCAAGTCATAGAGGCGTATAGGACACGATAGACCTTAATCGGTCTGGAAAGGCCTTCCGGCAGCTTTAACGGACCCGGAGTAGACTGTCGATTTAGGGTATACAACCAAAAACCAAAGATCATGTGCGCGGTTTGGTTTTAACGGACCCCAGAGACCTTATTCGCTCCAAAAGGGCCTTTCGGTCATTTTAACGGAATCGGATGACCTTATTCCAAGAAATGCAGGCGAAAGTATGAGGATTTCAATGAAATAAGGGCGTTTAGGTCCGTTAGTCTGAAAAAAACGCCTATTTTGTCGAAATAGGGTCTTTCAGATCCGTTACATGATTACAGTGGAGGATAGTCTAAGTTTTGGCGAGTAGTGTTCAATATTACACGGAGGAGGAGGGATCGGGTGAACAAGTGGATGCGAAGGCTCGGAATCGCGCTGGCCGTCTTCGTGCTCGGAGTGGCTCAGAGCTTCCCGGTATTAGCGGAGCCGGCCGAGAGCTATGTGATCGACAAGGAAGGATACAAAATCCCTACCCCTCTCGGTTATTCCGTGGAAAGGGTGCTGATCGGAGATTATCATTACGGGATGCTCAAGAACCCCGAGGATCTGTTCATCGATGCTGCCGACCGTCTGTATATAGCGGACACGGATAACAACCGGGTGGTCGTGATGGATAAGCTCGGCCAAATCCTGCGGGTATTCGGAACGGA
Source organism: Paenibacillus sp. 32O-W (assembly GCF_007679495.1). Classification (GTDB taxonomy): domain Bacteria; phylum Bacillota; class Bacilli; order Paenibacillales; family NBRC-103111; genus Paenibacillus_L; species Paenibacillus_L residui. Next base: position 13,899 of record NZ_VEGP01000063.1, read on the forward strand.
GGAGGACGGGCTGGAGTTGATGTCTCCAAGAGGGGTATTTGTGGAGCGGGATGGAGACGTCTATATTGCGGATTCGGGCAATTCCAGAATCGTGCATCTGACGCCGGAGGGTGAGCTTGTCGAGGAGTTTGTGGCTCCGGAATCGGAGCTGATCGACCCGGATTTTCCTTTCGCCCCGGTCAAGTTCGTCATTGATCCGGGGGGGAATCTGTACGTGCAGAGCGGCAATGATTATCATGGACTGCTGGTGATTGACGGCACCAACGGTTTTCAAGGCTATCTGGCTCCAAACAAGCTGAAGTTTAATCTGCGGGATTGGATTCTGCGGGAATTGGCCACCAGGGAGCAGAGGGAGGCTCTGGGGAAGAAAGTGCCCCCCAATCATCGCAACGTGACGATCGACCCTGAGGAAGGCCGTCTGTACACGGTCATTGAAAATACCGATTCCGACGAATTGAAGCAGTTCAACTTCGTCGGCATCAACACTTATCCGGCCGCCCGGTATGGAGAATACAGCGGGAGGAACGGAATCTTCACCTCCGCCAATTTGGTTGACGTGGCAGTGGATCGCAGCGGGATTCTGAGCGTGGTCGATTCCAATCAACGGAAGGTTTATCAATACGATCAGGAGGGCAACAATCTCCTCGTATTTGGCGGCAGCGGTTCGCAAACCGGCTTCTTCCAGGAACCGGTCAGCATTGCCGTCGATTCCGAAGGACTCCTGTATGTGCTCGACCGCGGCAGGGGGGAGATTCAAGTATTTCGCACCAACCATTTCGCAAGTCTGGTTCACGAAGGAAGCCGGCTGTTCCACGAAGGCCGTTATGAGGAGGCGATGAGTCCGTGGCAGGAGGTGCTGGCGATTCATTCCAATTATAATCTGGCTCACCGCGGGGTGGGGAAGGCGCTCTTCAAGCAGGGAGAATGGCAGGAGGCGATGAAGCACTTCCGCTTGGGCGAAGACAAGGCGAATTATTCGAAAGCGTTCCAGGAATATCGCCACATGCTGATGAGACAGCAATTCGGCTGGCTGGTTCTTGCTTCAGGCTTGCTCTTGGCCGGCTTGTACATGGCCGTCATCCGGCTGGGGCGTTATGCCAAAAAGGTGGAATTTGCCCCTTCCTCCGTTCCGGCATGGGATCACGCGGTCATGGTGCTCTTCTCCCCATCGGAGGCCTTCTCCCGGATTCAGAGCCGCCCCCGTTGGATTCCGGCTATCCTCCTTATATTGATGCTTGTGGCCGCCCGTTTTTTTGAAATCTATTTTACCGGGTTTCATTATGCGGGAACGCGTCCCGAATTTGCCAACCTGTGGCTGGAAACGTCCAAGATTATCGTCCCGCTGCTTGCCTGGATGGTATCGGGATGGGCAATCACCTCCATAATGGACGGGGAATCGAAGCTTAAACAGATAGCGGTCGCTTCCGCTTATGCCATGATTCCGATGATAGTGGGGACCGTGCTGACCACTCTGCTCAGCAGCATTTTATCCCTGGATGAGAAAGCGATTTACGAAGGCTTGCGGGTGTGTATATGGATCTGGACCGGCTGGCTGTTTCTGATTCAATTCAGGGAGATGAATGATTATTCAGTCGGCCAAACGATACGTGTGATGCTGGTAACCTTGTTCGCCATGCTCGCACTGCTGGTCGCCGCCACACTGTTTTATGTGCTGATGAATCACATATTCAAATTTGCGAAGGAGCTCTTCCTGGAGCTTTACATCCGAAGCCAGTAACGCAGGAAAGGAGGGGGGGACAGCTTGACGCCTCGACGTGTGCTGCGATGGATCTCCTGGGCCGTTGTGCTTGGGCTGCTGACATTTTTCATATATGCTTTGGAGAATTATACGGTGGAGCAAGGGGTCATGGGGGATGGGGCCGGCCAGCAGAATGCCGATTTCCCGAGAGCGGTTCTCGATAAGCTGGGCGATCTTTCCGTCTATGAGAAAGTGGCGGAGAACCGGCGGTTGTCGCTGTACTACGAACCGCTTACCTCCTCTATTGCCGTTGAGGACAAAGAAACAGGCGCGGTATGGCTGTCGGCTTCCGATGTTTCCGACGAAGAGGCGGGCGGGAGTCAGCTCCTTAAGGACAGTCTGAAGTCGCCGTTTAATTTCTCCTATGCCGATATTGGACGCCCCACCCATGAGGTGGTTAGTTCCAACCTGATTTCCAGCTCGCCCACAATCGGGAAAGAAGCGGTGGACAACGGAATCAGGGTTACGTATCAGTTTGACAATCTCGGCCTGCAGTTCGCGATCGAGTTCACGCTTGATGAGGACCGTCTGGTCGTCTCCGTACCGGTTACGGAAATCCGCGAGCAAGGGAATTACGCCCTTGTCTCCATCGAGCCGGTTCCCAATCTGGGAGCGGCTTCCGATCGGGATAAGGGGTATATGTTCTATCCGGATGGCAGCGGAGCGATCTCCTATTTCAAGGAAAGCCATCCCCAATACAGGGAAAAGTATTCTGCGCTTGTCTACGGCTCTGAGGATATATTCGAGAGGAACGGACAACGAGCGGAGAACGCTTATTTACCGGTATTCGGAGTCCATAAGAACGGCAGAGGATTCGTGGCTTATATCACGGAAGGAGAGTTTGAATCGAAGATTCACTATGCTCCAAGCGGTTACCTGGTCAATGTGAACCGCGTTTCCGCGGAATTCCTCTACCGGCGCGAATATTCCGCAGCGATCCGCAAAGGGGAACACGCCAGAAGGGTAGAAACCACTATGCGGGCTTTCGATCATCAAGTCGCCTATCACTTTCTGCCGAAGGACAGGGCGGAATATCCGGATATGGCCGATATTTATCGGGAGTACCTGATTCAATCGGGCAAGCTTCATAGGACGATAGAGAAGAACAGCCGGACGATTCCTCTCGCCTTGAATTTGTTTATGGGCGTGAAGGAGGAACGGGTGCTGAAGGATCGCTTCGTGCAGGCTACGACCTTCGAGCAGGCGGAGAATATTGTTCAGCAGTTGAAATCAGCCGGAGTGGAGGAGATGAGCGTCATTGTCAAGGGGTGGATGACAGGAGGATACGGGGATTTTCCGGACGGAACCGCTGCTGCCGGCGAGCTGGGCGGTGCCTCCGGGCTGAAGCGGCTCGCCCGAACGATGAAGGAGAACGGCCTGGAGCTGTTTCTGAATTTCAACAATGTTCATGCTAACGCGGATAATCTGGGCGTGAGGAAGATGTCGGCGGTCATGAAGGACCCGGGCAGGCTGCCGCTGCAGAACTATTACGGAGATTCGCTGCTGCTGAATGCAGTGACAGCGGCAAGCCGCTTTGACTCCGGTCATAAGCAGACTTTGTCCGGATACGGAGCGAGCGGAATCGATTTTGAAGCTTATGGGGATTTGGCTGTTGCCGATCACAGCGAATGGAACCCTCTGACCAGGGAAGGAACCGTCGGGCAGTGGCTCTCCATGCTTCGGGAATCCCGGGAGATGAACGGGAAGGCGGCGGTTCACGGCGGAAATCAATATGTTCTTCACCTGGCGGACCGGTTGTCGGATCTTCCGCTGGAGGACTCCCGCTACGTCTTCACAGACGAGGCCGTTCCTTTCTACCCGATGATTGTCCATGGCAGCATTCCGTACAGCGGCGACATCCCGCTCAATATCCATCACGATCAGCGGCAGGGATTCCTTAGATGGGTGGAATACGGAAGTATGCCTCTCTACGAATTGACCTGGCAGGAGCCGGAGGAGCTTCGCTTCACGGAATACCGCAAGCTGTTCAGCTCTGCCTTCGGGCAATGGGCTCCGGTCATCATCGAGCAGTACCGGGAGCTGAACGAGAGGCTCGGGCATACCTGGGGGCTCGCGATGACCTCTCATCGCAAGCTGGAACGGAATGTATACGAGACGGGTTACGAGGATGGAACGAGGGTAATCGTCAATTATGGCTCTATTCCTTATGAGACGGAAGGGACGACGGTTAAACCGCTGAATTACGCTGTTTTGACCAAGGAGGTGGGGGAATGAAGCTGGGCCTGGAAAGAAGAAAGAGGATCAGCGGGCTTCTCTTCATCTCCCCGTGGCTGGTCGGCTTTGCCGCCTTCCTCGTCTATCCGCTGATCAAGTCTCTCTATATGAGCTTTCGTGAAATTCAGGCGGTGGCTGATTTGCAGATGACCTTCGTCGGCTGGGACAACTATTCGAAAGCGATTTTGAAGGACACGCAGTTCATCCCGTTCTTTTATAAGGCCATTCAGGATGCCATCGTTGAGATTCCGCTCATCCTTGTCTTTTCCTTCTTCATCGCCACTTTATTAAACCAGGAAACCGTAGGCCGGATGTTCTTCCGCGGAGCCTTCTTCCTGCCGGTGCTGATCGGCTCGGGCTTCGTGATGCAGCAGCTTCTGGGCCAGGGGATAGGCGGGCTGGATGCGGTGAAGGACCCGACGGAAATGATGCGCGAAGGCGTTGCCAACGGGCTTGCGGTGCCCGAAGCCATCGCTATGTACCTGCCGAATGATTTGGTCAAGACGCTGTCCGACATCATGGGCAGACTGACGATCATTTTCTGGAAGACGGGAATCCAGATTCTGCTCTTTCTGGCCGGACTGCAGGGAATTTCGGATTCGCTGTATGAATCGGCGAAATGTGACGGCGCCACTCCTTGGGAAATGTTCTGGAAAATTACGTTTCCGCTCATGACCCCGGTGCTGCTTCTCAACGGAATTTTCACGCTGGTGGACTCGTTCACGGACATGCGCAATAACGTTATGCGCTATATCCAGAAGGTGGCGTTCACCGATATTGAGTTCGGTTATGCCGCGGCGCTCGGCTGGATTTATTTCGTGTTCGTATTTCTGCTGATTGTGCTGATCTTCACCTTGACCCGCAAGAGCGTATTTTACGCAGGGGACAGGTAACACAGAGTGGGCGGCGCTCTTGCTTCAACGGCATGTCGGAAGCCATCCCAGTCTATGCGGCTACATGCGGAAGCATAAGGAGGAGGTTTAAAGATGCAGACTGTTCGTACCCGCCCGAGTATCGGGGCAAGAATGGCTTTGGCCGCGGAAGGGATTCGCAGGTGGAAAATCGCATATCGCATCTACCGGCTGTTCATCTATCTCTTTCTGATCGGACTGTCGTTCGTGTTCCTGTATCCGTTTCTCTTCATGATCTCGACCTCGTTCAAATCCCCGGGCGATCTGGTCGATCCGACGGTATACTGGATTCCGAAGCAGTTCAGTGTGAAGGGATATTTCGACGCCTACGCGGCTCTTAATTATTTGCCCTATCTGAAAAACACGGTCGTCCTGACGCTGCTCACCGTTACCGGCCAGATGCTGTCCTGCGCGGTAGTCGGCTACGGCTTCGCCCGCTTCCGCTTCCCGGGCAGGGAGCTGTTGTTCGCGCTCGCTATGTTTACCATGATAGTGCCTCCGCAAACGATCATCGTGCCGATGTTTATTCAATACAAGGAATTGAACTGGATCAATACGATTCTGCCCATGGTTGTGCCGAGCTTCTTCGCTAACGGACTGCGCGGGGCCTTGTTTATCTTCATCTTCCGCCAGTTTTTCCGCGGCTTGCCTCATGAGCTGGAGGATGCGGCCCGGGTGGACGGCTGCGGCGCACTGCGAACCTTCATCCGTATCGTGCTGCCGGTCTCCATTCCGCCTATACTTGTATCGGCGATTCTTTCGGTGGTGTGGCACTGGAACGATTTCTTCGAGCCGGCCATCTTCCTGGTCGACCGTGATAAATTTACTCTGCCGATGATGCTGCCCTTCCTCGGGCAGTCGCTGAACTCGATGTCGGGAGGGACGGCCAGCGCCAATGTGGACCAGGCGACAACGATGGCCGGATGTGTCCTTGTCATCCTTCCAATCCTGATTCTCTATCTCGAAATTCAGCGTTACTTTATGAAGAGTATCGAACGCTCCGGAATTGTAGGATGAAAATGTTGGATGACAGTCTATTCCAGATATGTTAATATAAATTTGCTTGCAATTTAATACATTATTCAAACTACTAGGGGTGCCCTATATTCGGGCTGAGAGGAACGCAGATAGCTTCCAACTCTTATGAACCTGATCTGGTTAGTACCAGCGGAGGGAAGTAGTCACTAGGGTATTTGTATACCCTATTATTTCCGCAGACCAAGAACCGGGTTCATGAATGCCATGAATCGGTTCTTTTTTATTTATCCGATTCCCTCTCCCCCCCCATGAAGAAAGGAGGTTCCTTCTCCATCCAGCCAATTTGCAGCCCATTCGGCTGAACTTGCAAGCGATTCTATGCAATTCTATTGATTTTCAACATTCAAGGAGGCGGTTCCAATGACTTTTACTCAACAATTACGGGAAACCAACCAGGATTTGTTCGAAATGATTTTCCATCATCCGTTTGTAGAAGGGATCGGCCGCGGAGATATTGCCAAAGAAGCGGTCATGCATTATGTAAAAGCCGATTTTGAATATTTGAACGCATTTATGAAAATCTATGCGATTGCCATGTCCAAGTCGGATACTCGCAGCGATATTGCCTTTTTCCATGAACAGGTAGGCTTTACCTTACACTCGGAAACCGGCCCGCATATGAATTTGTGCGACTATATCGGCGTTTCCTATAAGGAATTGCAGGGTCATCCACTCCCGCCAACTGCGGATCATTATGTGAAGCATATGATGTATCATGCCTATACCGGTTCACTCGGGGAAATCTACGCCGCTCTCTTGCCGTGCCCATGGACCTATTTGGAAATCGGCAAGGTGCTCATGGAGAAATATAAGCCTCAAGCGAACCATCCTTTTTATCGCTGGATTACTTTCTATGCCGACTCGGGAATAGAAGCACTCACCGAAACCTTGTGCAAGCGGCTCGATGCTTGTGCCGAAGAAGCCTCGGAAGCCGAGAAAAACCGGATGCGCGACGCCTTTCGAAAAAGCTGCCAGCTCGAGCTCGGCTTCTGGGAAATGTCCCTGACTTGCGAAACATGGCCCGCCGGAAACATTGGAGTGACTGCGCCATGAAGCGTGTTCCTTGTGCTCTCACCATTGCCGGAACGGACCCGACGGGCGGCGCCGGTATCCAGGCCGATCTGAAAACATTTCAAGAACTGCAGGTGTACGGAATGTCCGTCATTACTTCCGTTCTCGCGCAGAATACGACCGGAGTCCAGGATGTCGTCCATCATTCGGCGGCTTTCATCGGTCGTCAACTGGATTCCGTTACAGAGGATATACCGGTTCACGCTTTTAAAACAGGGATGATTGCGCATTTGGAGATGATGGAATGGCTGGCAAGGAAGATTCCGGAAATTAAAGCCCCTTATGTGATGGACCCCGTCATGATAGCGACAAGCGGGGATGCGCTCATTGATCCGGATGCGCGCGCCTTCTTGAAGGACAGGCTCCTGCCGCTTGCCAGCATTGTCACGCCGAATATCCCGGAGGCGGAGAGCTTGACCGGCGGTACGATTACAACGACAGCGGATATGGAGGAAGCGGCCGTAGCGCTCGTTAACCTGTACGGGGCCGGAGCCGCACTTGTCAAAGGCGGACATTTACGCGGAGAGGCTGTAGATATTCTATACGACGGGGAAAAGCTGTACGCTCTGTCTGCGGATAGAATCGAGACGACCAACACGCACGGTACCGGTTGTACGTTATCGGCCGCGATTACCGCCTATTTGGCGCAGGGGCTTCCCTTATATGAGGCTGTGCGCAAGGCCAAAGACTATATTACCGCGGCCATCCGCCATTCCTTGCCGCTTGGGAAAGGCAGTGGCCCGACGAATCATTGGGCGCCGCGGATCGGAGGCAGCCAAGCATGAATCAGTCGATTATCGATCAAGTTCGCCGACAAGTGCCGTTTATCTATCACCTGACCAATCAGGTGGTCATGAATTTCAGCGCCAACGGGCTGCTCGCTTTCGGCGGTACGCCCGCCATGGCCAAATATATAGAAGTGGCGGAACCGCTGGCAGCGGCATCCGACGGGGTTCTGATCAATTTAGGCACACTCTCTCGCGATGAAGTGCCGGCATTGATCAAAGCAGGTAAAGCCGCGAATCAAAAAGGGATCCCCGTTGTCCTTGATCCGGTGGCGATTGCTTGCTCGGCCTTCACTAAAGAAGCGGGGCGGGAAATACTGCAGGAGGTGAAGCTGGCCGCGGTCAAGGGCAATGCCGGGGAAATGGCTTATCTTGCCGATATTCCGTGGGAAACCCGTGGAGTTGATTCCATAGGCGGCGGCGATGCGTCGGCAGTGGCCGGGGAAGTGGCGAAGCGTTACAGCACGATAGCGGTCGTTACGGGGGAAACCGATTATATAGCGAGTGAGGACAAGCTGCTCGTTAATGAAACCGGCCATCCGCTGTTGACCAAAATAACGGGAGGCGGCTGTCTGCTCGGCTCGATTCTGGCCGCCTGCCTGACGACCGATGCCGATGTCCTGGAGCAAGCCTATACGGCCGTATCCTTCTACGGGCTGGCGGCGGAGTATGCGGCAGCCCGTCCCGAAGTACGCGGTCCCGGTACGTTCCTGCCCGCTTTTCTTGACGCTCTGTCCTACGACATTAAAGATTTGGAGGGGAAATAAATGAGAATTCAACGTGCGCAGCTTCGCAAATATTTTATTATGGGGAGCCAGGATTGCACACGAAGCCCCGAGGAAATATTGCTGGAGGCGGCGAAAGCGGGCATTACCGCTTTTCAATTCCGCGAGAAGGGCCCCGGTTCGCTGTCCGGCAGCGCAAAGCTGGAGCTCGGCAAAAAACTGCGCAAAATTTGTTCCGAATATGGTATTTTATTTATCATAAACAATGACGTGGAACTGATCGAGCCGCTTCAAGCCGACGGTATTCATGTCGGACAGCAGGATGAACGAACAGACACGATCCGCGCGCGCTTTCCCGATACGATCATCGGGCTGTCCGTGACGAATATCGAGGAGGCCAGTCGGCCTTCGATGGCCTGTGCCGATTACGTCGGGGCAGGGCCCGTATACCGCACGGCAACGAAAATCGATGCCAAAGAGCCCGTCGGCACCGCCTGGATCCGGGAGCTGCGCGCTTTTCTGCCGGAAATGCCGATGGTCGCTATCGGCGGCATCACACCGGACAATGCCCGCCTTTCACTGGATGCAGGGGCTGACGGCGTTGCCGTCGTCTCCGCCATTACGAAGTCCGGCAATATCCGGGAAACGGTCGCACGTTTATAAATACCACAACGTTTTACTTGTGAATGAAGAAAGGAACCCGTCCAATGTCTATGAAATTGCCCGAAGTATCGGCAGATGCACCGCAATGCGAGCTGACGGTCCTGAACGCCGGATTTTACCGGGCGTCCCTAAACATGCTGCATAAAGAGCGCCCCCGGCAACAAATCTGGGGGCCGGCATTATTCTTTCTTATCCGGCATCCGAAGAACGGTTATTTTCTGTTCGATACCGGCTATTCCACGCGTTTCCGGGAAGCAACCCGCCTCGTTCCATACCGATTGATGCGTTTGGCGACGCCGGTTCGCATTACGGAACAGGAGCACGCTCTGGTTCAATTGCAGGCGATGGGGGTTGAGCCGGATGAGGTGACGGTCATCTTGTCCCATATGCATGTGGATCATACGGGGGGAATCCATGATTTCCCCCGTTCTCAAATTATAGTCAACAAGGTGGAATGGGAATTTACGCAGGGGCGGTCCCCCTTAAGGCTGTTTCCCCACGCCTATCTTTCCTCTCTCTTTAACCAAATCGATCCGAATCGGGTCAGACTGATCGATTTCGATTCTTCCTCCGGATACGGTCCTTTGCCACAGGCTGTGGATCTGTTGGGCGACGAATCGCTTGTGCTTGTCCCGCTGCCGGGCCATTCCGTCGGACAGATGGGCCTGCTGATCAATCATACCCGGCAGGGAAGAGTCCTGCTCTGCGCGGATGCGGTCTACATGCAGGACAATTATCGTGACAGGCTGGCCGGAAGCCGGATCAGCCGGATAGCGCATTACGATTATTCGCAATATCTAAGTCAATTTGCGCTGCTGCACGATTTGGAGAAGGAGAACAGCGGTCTGACCATCCTGCCTTCTCACGACCCCGGAGTATATGAACGATATGTTCTGGGCAAAGGTCGGGCAGGCCAATAGATTATGGAAAACAGATCGCTGCCGTCATCCTTCCTCCCGTCTTAGGGATGGGGGAGACCCCTTGGGTGCGCCTCAGGGAGCCGCTGAAGCCTGGGCTTCGGCCGCCATGCACAAATAATAGGACAAGCCGGTTTGCTCGGCTTCCAGCATACCCCGGTGGAAATCGTCTTGGACGAAAAACCGGGCCTGCGCGGCAAATTCCGCTTCATTGATGGAATGTCCGTGCCGGTTCAGAAAATCAAGATGTGTGCGCAGATGCTTCATCACTTTTGCGTCGTCGAATTTCACCCCGCTCCTAAGGAACTCCGCCATCCCGTTCATAAAGCGTACGGCCTCCTTGGCCTGCTCGTTCAACTCCTCCGGTTGGATGGGCCCGGCTTCCAGGTCGTAGTTGTACTTTTCCTTCAAGTATTCGCTTTGTTCGTGCAGAGCTTCCTTCCATTCTTCTTCACTGTCGAAGCCTCTAAACATAGATTGGGTATCCATAGGCTCTCCTTCCTCGGTACTGCGAATCGTTTCCTCCAAAGTATGAATCAAATCCTCCAGTCTTCTCTTGCGGGCAAGAAGAAGCCGGCGCTGATCCGACAGGACGGATAACCGGTCTTGACCGCTTTCCAGCAGGTCTTTGATTTGCTGCAGCGGGAAGTCCAATTCCCGGTAAAACAGAATTTGCTGCAGCCGCTCCAATTCCTTCTTTCCATACAGTCGATAGCCCGCATCCGTCACCTCTCCGGGGTACAGAAGACCGATCTTATGGTAATAATGCAGTGCCTTGACCGTAACATGGGTCATCTCGGCAACTTCTTTGACGGTGTATCCCATCCGCCTTACCTCCTTCCACAAGCATTGTAAAGCCTCCCCTTGGGTCAGAGTCAATCCTTATTCCGTTTAACTGCCTTTGTAACTGAAGAATACACGGAAGAAAATTTTCCCTTCGAAATACTTTCAACCCCGTTGACTCTCCTCTGAGAGGAGGCCCTACAATGAGCCTCGGAATTCCGAATAATATTCACCTTGAAAGGAGAAGTAGGGAAAATGTCATCTCCCCGTGAGGCTCTTCGCAGCCGATATGTCCGGGCCGTTATGGTGTCCGGATTGTTCTCGCAGATCGGCATCTGGGTCCGGAATCTATCCGTCCTGTTATTTGTTATGGAGCAAACCGGAGGAAACGCTCTGGCTGTTTCCATGATCTCTGTGGCCGAGTACGCGCCTATCTTCATATTCTCGTTCTTGGGGGGTGTATTCGCGGACCGTTGGCGACCAAGAAGAACGGTTATTTGGTGCGATCTTCTCAGCGCCCTATCGGTATTTGCCGTTCTGGCTTCCTTCGAACTGGGCGCGTGGCCGGCCGTATTTTTCACCACATTGTGTTCCTCCATTCTGTCGCAATTTGCCCAACCCTCCGGTATGAAGCTGTTTAAAATCCATGTGCCGGAAGATCAGGCCCAAGCGAGCATGTCCTTGCTGCAGACGATGATCTCTGTCTTTATGATTGTGGGGCCGATGCTGGGCACCGTTGTATATCAAAACCTGGGCATGGCTGCCGCAATCGCCATGACGGGCTTCTCGTTCCTGCTGTCTGCCGCCGCTATGGCCTTCATTCCGCCTGATCCCGAAGCGGGCAGCGCCGCGAAAGGGAAGACCTCCCTGTGGAAGGAAATGTCCGACGGAATCCGTTATGTGTTGTCGAGGCCGGTGCTTAGATTGCTCAGTATCAGTTTTGTGGCGGTTGGTCTCGGAGTCGGATTAATCTCGCCTCTCGGAATTTTTGTCGTGACCGAAAGGCTCGGATTGTCTCCGGAGTACCTGCAATGGCTGTTGATACCGTATGGCCTTGGGGAAATGGCGGGAGGCTTCCTCGCCTTCGGTGCGGCCGGCCGTATTCCTCCGCAGAGGCTATTGGTGCTTGGTCTGGTTATGAACGCCGCAGGGATTGCCCTAATGGGGGTATCCGGCGTACTATGGCTGGCTATGCTGGCCCAGCTTATCATCGCTCTGTTTCAACCCGCCATCTTTATCGGAAATCATTCGCTTGTGATCCAAAATACGGACGTATCGTTCATAGGCCGGGTAACAGGCATCCGAACCCCTCTTATGACCGGTTCTATGGTGATTATGATGAGTTTATCCGGGGTTCTGAAGGAAATGTTTCCGCTCATTGTCCTGTATTCGGCTGCAGCTCTGTTATTTATCATCGGAACGTTGGTCGTCCTGCCGCTTCCGGGGACTAAGAGCGAGACACTGGGAGCGGACAAGAACTAACGATGACGCAAGCGGGGAGAAGATTCTTAATGCTTCTAGCCCGAGGAAGGAGTAAACGGAGCAGGCAAAAATAGGCTATAATCATACTTTCCCTGTGTACAGCGGGCTGGATATGCTATTCTGAAAGGAACTATTTTCGGGAGGCGATGTTTATGGTTAGCAGTGTATATGTCGTTCAGGGGCTCATTCGAGGGGGGACCGCATCATTCGCCCTATAAACTGTGATCCCCCTCAGAATCTGAAAGGGGTATCCTATTGTTCAACCATAAGCAAGCGGAGACATATTTAAACCGGTACGGTGAGCGGCTCGGCGTCCATTGGTCTGCGAGCAAGCAAACTTATCCAGTAGCGGTTGGCCGGGCAGTGCCGGTCCGATCTGGAGCCAACCCTAGTTCAGGGGAGGCCGGACATGGAGCTTCCTAGAGATTTACGGCAGGCTATTGATGTAGAGATCGCGCTGCGCTCATCCAAGCAGCTTGCGGTCGCCGCGGCGAGGCTGTCCAGCCGCTATCGCACAGGCTTGTCTTCGGGAAGAGGCAAGTTTCTGCAATCGCAGGAGGATGTGGAAGCTTATGCGGCATTTCGCCTTCCAGCCACTTTTGCAGCGGTATATTCGACGGCAAGGGAGGTTCAAGACCGGCTTCCGGGCTGGTCCCCCGATACTTTATTGGACATAGGGGCCGGTCCGGGTACGGCTATGTGGGCAGCGGCCGCTGTATGGCCGGGGCTGATCAGCCGGATAACGCTCATGGAACGCGAGGAAGGCATGATTGACCTTGGCAGACGTTTGGCTGCCCATTCATCCTTCTCCGCAATTCGGGAAGCCCATTGGCGTAGGCTTGATCTCAGAGGGAGATGGGGCGTCAGCGCGCATGATCTGGTGATCGCGTCTTATGTGCTGGGAGAGATGCCTTCCAGCGACTGCGAGGCTATCATCGGCAAGCTCTGGGAATCGACCTCCCACACATTGGTTATCATCGAGCCGGGCACACCGGCAGGGTTTGCGCGTATCCGGCAGGCTCGGGAGCAGTTGCTGTCTATAGGAGGTCGGATTATAGCTCCATGCCCTCATGAGAACCGATGTCCTATGTCCGGGCGGAACTGGTGCCATTTTGCGGCGAGGGTATCCCGCTCGCGGCTTCATCGTCTGGCCAAAGCGGGGGAACTCGCCTATGAAGACGAGAAATTTTCCTATATCTGCATTTCTCGGGCCGGCGGCACGACGATTTCAGGAAGAGTCATCCGCCATCCCCAGGTTCATACAGGGTTTATCCGGCTCGAGCTTTGTACCCCGCAAGGGCTGGATGAGACGGTCGTCACCCGCAAGGACCGCGATCGGTTCCGCAGGGCGCGCCATCTTCGTTGGGGCTCGCCTGTTCCAGGCCCGGACGATAGGGAATAGGCCACATGCCTTTTTGCGGGGCGTTACGGCTGCATCACGGTGTATTACAAGGATTCAGGAAGCAGTTCCCATCGCGGGACTGCTTTTCTTTGTGGGAGAAAATGGCCTTGTCTGGAATTCTTTATATGTAACAGGAGAGGGCCATCTGCTCTGGGAAAATTTAGTATGCACAGCTCGTGAAAACATGTTACATTCTATATAATCAGAAAGAGCACGAACCGGCCGTCATAAGGGAGGAATTCGGGATATGCCAATCTGCATTGCTTTATTACGGGGAATTAACGTCAGCGGGCAGAAGATTATAAAGATGGATCAGTTGTCCGCTATTTTCGAATCGTTAGGCTTTCAAAATGTGCAAACCTATATACAAAGCGGGAATGTTGTTTTTCAAACGGTGGAAGAGGAGGCAAGCAAGGAGCTGGTCCATAAAATCGAAAGCCGGCTCAAGGAGACGCTTGGTTACGAGGTTACCGTAGTTCTAAGAACGATGGAGGAGTTGGAGGAGGTTGTGGAACGGAACCCTTATGACCTGCCTTCCCTCACTCCGGATGAGAAGGTGTATGTCAGCTTTCTTAGTGGGGAACCGGCGCAAGAAGCCAAGGATCGGTTATTGTCTTATAAAAATGAAATAGATGATTATCGTCTCCGCACCCGGGAAGTTTACATTCTATGCCGCAAAGGCTACGGGAAATCTCTGTTTTCCAATAATTTCCTCGAGAAAAAGCTTGGTCTGGCGGCTACGACACGCAACTGGGCCACAGTCAACAAGCTTGTAGCAATGGCCGAAAGCTTAAGGAGCAAAGGATAAGGAGGGACACGACCATGAGTGATTTCCATACGTTGAGCACAGAGGAATTACACGAATACCGTTTCCGGCTGCAAGAGCAGTATAACCGGTTCCGTAGCCAAAAGCTGAAACTGGATATGTCCAGAGGGAAGCCTAGTCCCGAACAACTGGATTTGGCTAACGAAATGCTGGGTCTGATCCGCTCCGGGGATGATTTTCTGGCCAAGAATGGTGTAGATACCCGTAACTATGGGGGCTTGGACGGGATTCCCGAGGCGAAGGAGTTGTTCGCCCCAATGCTGGAGGTCCATCCGGAGGAAATCATCATAGGCGGGAACTCCAGCCTCAATATGATGCATGATACGATAGCTAGAGCTATGCTGCATGGAGTATGCGACAGTGAAATTCCGTGGGCCAAGCTGCCTGTTGTCAAATTTATGGCCCCCAGTCCGGGGTATGACCGGCACTTTGCTATCTGCGAGCTGTTCGGCATCGAAATGATAACGATAGACATGCTGCAGGACGGTCCGGATATGGATACGGTAGAGAGGCTTGTGAGCGAGGACGAGGCAATCAAAGGAATATGGTGTGTGCCCAGATACAGCAATCCGGAGGGGATCACGTATTCGGATGAAGTGGTCGACCGGCTGGCCTCGATGAAGACGAAGGCCGGCGATTTTCGAATTTTCTGGGATGACGCCTATGCCGTACATCACTTAACCGATCGGCCCGCTTCGCTGAAGAACATTTTGACGGCTTGTAAAGAAGCCGGTAATCCGAATAGGGTATTCCTATTCGGATCCACATCGAAGATCAGCTTCTCGGGATCCGGCGTAGCTATGATGGCATCCAGTCAAGGGAACCTGGATTGGACGAGGAAGCTGCTTGCCGCAGAAACCATTGGCCCCGACAAGATTAATCAGCTTCGACATGTCCGTTTTTTCAAGAACTTGGATGGAATCATGGAGCATATGGCCAGACATGCGGCCATCCTGCGGCCCAAATTTGAACGGGTGCTTGATATCCTGGATTCCGAACTGGGCGGTAAATCGATAGCTTCCTGGAGCCGGCCTCAAGGGGGATATTTTATCAGCTTGAACACATTGGACGGCTGCGCCAAAGCGGTGGTCGAGATGGCAGCCGACGCGGGGGTCGTGCTGACCAAGGCAGGAGCCACCTATCCATACGGTATAGATCCCCGTGACCGGAACATACGTCTCGCCCCTTCGTATCCGTCTATGGAAGAGCTGACGACTGCTATTCAAGTGCTGTGCCTATGCGTTCAGTTAGTGTCTATTAACAAGCTGTTGCAGGATGGGTCCAAGTAATGTCCGGAGAAGCTCTGGCCGTTCAGACCTGTATTGAAATCCGCAGGGAAATCCGGGGGATAGAGGAAATCATCACCGAAGCCTCCTATGAAATGAAGCTTTACGAAGACGAAATCACAGTCAGACGGGAAAGATTTCCGCTTCATGATGTTTTCGACATCTCCTTTTTCCGCAATCACCGGGAGGAGGGGGCGATTGGTTTTTTATATTTGCACACAAAGAATGGAGTCCGGACCTTCTATATTAGGGAAAATCCTGACATGCTTATTGAAGTCTACAAAAAATTGTCCACAAAAGAGCTTTAGCCGATATACGACAACACCTGCCGCTGAGGCAGGTGTTTTTATTTTTTTGCCACATAAGAGTTCCTATTGGCTTAAAAACTTTCACTTTCGCAGAGCGAAATTGGTCCAAAGGTTTGATGTGACTGGCTGATGAAATATAAGTTTGGATATAGATCCTGCAAAACTATCGCTTTCTACTTTGAAAATCCGTCTATTTTCATTTTCTTCTGGTGCCGTTGCAAGCGGGAATGGCGCGTCTAATTGGAAAAAACGACTTAACTGTATTCTATACAGTTAGATTCCAGCGAATGGCAGAAAGTGATTGAAGTAAATGGAAAAACTCCATTTAGAATCGAGTTTTTTTGCTGAAATCGCCTTTTGAGCGCAAACTAGCTGCAGGTTTTCCACTTAGTTTCCGTCTTTCGCCCTCAGAGGAACAAACTAGCTGTATGAAATCCAGTTAGACGTCCATGACGAAAGAGTTGGATACGTTACCGAGCTTTTCGACAAAGAATCGTTGCGAAGTTATTGCAGTTTGGCAAAATGCCGGACAAGGAAGTCCCGGAATTGTAGGGCCGCCCGGGAAAGGTAGCGGTTTTCCAGCCAAGCGATATGGAAGGTGCGCTGACAAACAGGACGGTCGATACGAAGCTTAATTAAAGGTGTTTCCGCGTCCCCTTTGCAAGCACCGACGAAAGCGACGCCGAGTCCGGCCCGAACCAGGTTGCCGATAGCGGTCGGTTCGTCAACTTCGCACACGACGTTAAAATCCCGCGGCCCGGCAGAATGCATCATTCATCTTTCGAAACGGATACCCCTCCTTATAGCCGATGAATGGCTCATGGGCCACCTCGCTCAAGCAGATGCTGTCCCGCTCCGCCAATCGGTCCCCGCTAGGCACGGCCAAGTAAACCTCCTCATTCAACACAGGAAGAGCACAAATTCCAGGCTGTACAATCGGCATCGTCGTCAGTCTGGTTCATTGGCGGTGGCTGTTCTGCATGCCGCTGCTGGTTTTGCCTATGCTGCCTTTATTTCGCAAATATTTAGGTGATGAGGAGAGGAAGAAGGGAAAATACGACGGGCTGGGGGGAAGCTTGTTGGCCGGAGCCGTCGCCCTGCTGCTTCTGGCCGTCACATATGAAAAGGGCGGATTGGCAGCCGCCGGCTTAATAGGCTTCTTGTTATTTATAGCGCGAATCCGCTATACGGCGGAACCTTTTGTCCGGCCTCATCTGTTCAAGAATAGAAGCTACTCGCTTGGCTTGGTAATGGCCTTTCTGGCGGGAGGGATTGGCTACTCCTTTCCTTTTCTAAGTCCGCAGCTTTTTTCCAATGTTTATCATTTGGTCCCGGGAGCGATCGGGCTCGCCATGTTTCCGGCTGCCATTTCTTCCGCCTTGCTGGGAAGAAGCGGGGGCAAGCTGGCGGATGCAAAAGGTAACCCGTTTCTTTTCTATTCGGCAGCAGCTCTGCTTCTTACAGGCTTTGCTTTACTTTCTTCCTTTGCGGGAAGTCCTCCTGCTTTCATTGCCCTTTTTCTAATCATTGGCAATATCGGACAAACGTTCATGCAAATTGCCTTATCCAATACGATTTCGCGGACGCTGCCTAAGGAGCAGGTTGGTGTGGGTATGGGATTTCTGGCGATGACGAATTTTATGGCGGGTTCCGTCGCCGCTGTCATGTACAGCAAAGTGATGGACCATGGCCCCATCGTCGCCCTCAATCCGATAAACGCTTATTCTAATGCGTTTGTTTTCAGCAACATTTATTTTTTCCTGGCGGTTGGGTATACGGGAATTATTGTGTTGTATTATCTGCAATTCGACAGGGAGGCGAGAAAGCGGCGAAGTCTGGCAGGAGGTATGGCGGAAGGCTAGAATCGGGGAGAATTCAATGTCTACGACAAACGTTTCAAATGGCTGTAAGCTTTGTTCGCAATCAACTGGGTTCTTGGGTAATACGGATATTACCATAGATGTGATCGTAGGTCGTCATCACTTTCTGATCGGGAAGAGACGGATTAATGAAACTTGTCAGCGCAGCCCAGCGGAAGCTGGAAGCTGCCAGAGGATTATAAGCAAAATAGACAGATGAAAGGATGGATAGAACATGGCCCTGTGTGAATTTAGACATTCCTCAGCTGCCCTGAGTGTGGGAAGAAATCTCCGTGTGAAGCGGCTTTATATTAGATCAGAGGGAGGGGAACAAAGATGAAGGCAGCGGCTTTTCATTCCTTCGGCCCTCCGGAGGTTCTGCAGCTTGTGGATTTAGAGGCGCCGCATGCGGGTCCCGGCCAGGTCCGGGTTCACGTTAAGGCGGCTGGCGTGCAGCCATTCGATACTGCGGTGCGAACCGGCTGGCAGCCACCGGGCGCCTCCGTGAAGTTCCCGCAGATTCCGGGCAATGAATTCGCGGGTGTGGTGGATCAAACCGGGGAGGGGGTCAGCGGCTTCTCCATCGGTGATGAAGTGCTGGGCTACCGGATATTGGGATGCTATGCCGAATATGTCGTCGTCCCTGCCGATCAGCTCGTCCTCAAGCCGCAGGGCATGCCCTGGGAGGAAGCCGCCGTCCTGTCCGCCTCCGGCCAGACCGCGTATACAGCGCTGCGGGAGCTTGAAGTGGGGCCGGGCGACACGGTACTGATTCATGCGGCGGCAGGCGGAGTAGGTACTATGGCGGTGCAGCTGGCCAAGGCCTGGGGCGCGACCGTGATCGGCACCGCCAGTGAGCGCAACCACGACTATCTCCGCTCGCTGGGCGCGATTCCCGTCACCTATGGTGACGGTCTGGTCGCCAGGGTGCGGGCGCTGGCACCGGACGGAGTGGATGCGGCCTTCGATGCCATCGGAGGCGAGGCGCTCCATGCATCGGTGGAGCTGGTGCACAGCAAGGACCGCATCGGCACGATTGTCGACCATGCCCTTGCGGAGCGGCTGGGCGTGCGCGGCATTCGCAGCCAGCGGTCTGCTGCACGGCTGGCCGAGCTTGTCGGCCTGTATGTTCAAGGCAAGCTGTTTGTCCATGTCTCAGGCAAATATCCGCTGCATCAGGCCGCTGCTGCTCACCGGCAGGTTGAGAGCGGCCACGTTCGCGGGAAGATAGTCCTGACGATCGGCTAGAGGGGATGGGCAGCGGTTTTGGGGGCTCTCGCTTGTCAAACAAACGGTAGAGATGCACGACGAAACGGTCTCTGCAGGCCAAAGGGTTACGATAACCGTTGGTTTCCCGGGAAAGGCACGCGTCATGGATCGTCCAAAAGAAGACGTTTCCTGCACTTTAGAGCAGGAGCGTTTTCTTTTTTTCGTGTCGGTTTGAATTTGCATGCTTGTTTTGATATCATTTTTCAAAAAGTTAATGTTTCCGATATATTTCGAGGATGAACGGCAAATGGTTTTCTTGATGGAATGGAGAGCTCTATTTGTTAACGTTATCTACGTTTAAGATAAAGAAAAGGAAGAAAGCAATGAAACCTATTTTCTATGCCCTGATTCTTTTATTATTAATGCCGTTAATGACCCCTTTCCAAAATACAGCATACGCCATGGAAGAAGAGAAGCCTGTAACGCTTCATAGTGAAGCGGCTATTTTAATAGACGGAACTACCGGCCAGGTCTTGTATGAGAAAGACAGCGACCGTCCGATGTACCCGGCGAGCATCACGAAAATCGTCACCGGTATTATCGCTTTGGAGAACGGGAATTTGGAGGATATGGTAACGGTTAGCGAAGCAGCCCGCAATGTAGAAGGGACCCGGGTATACTTGCTGGAAGGAGAGCAGGTTCCGCTATTGAAACTGGTGCAGGGAATGCTGATCAATTCAGGCAATGATGCCGCTACCGCGATAGCGGAATATTTTGACGGCAGCGAAGCGAAGTTTGCCGAACGGATGAACGAGTTTGTCCGCGACAAGATTGGGGTTACGAACACCACCTTCCAAAATCCGCACGGCCTGTTCAATGAAAATCACCAAACGACCGCACGCGACATGGCGCTAATTACGCAGTATGCCATGCAAAATCCGCAGTTTCGCTCCATAGTTGGAACGAAGGAGCTGGGGTGGAACGGGGAAGGCTGGAAAACGACCATTTACAATCATAACAAGCTTCTATGGCGGTATGAGGGAACCACTGGAGTGAAGAACGGATATGTGGACGAGTCCGGCCATACATTAGTAGCCTCCGTTAAGAGAGGGGACTCCGAATGGATTGCCGTAACCTTGAAAGCCGCTTCATCCGAATTCGCCTATAGCGATATGGAAGCCTTGTTCAATTACGGCTTTGAACAATTCCGGACAAACCGGGTTGTCTTGAATCCTTCCCTCTTCCAGACTTATCTGGACCGCTATGTCATTCCGGAGGAGCTGGTCTTCACAAGCAGGAAGGATGAAAATTTCGTTATCCAAATCAACGATGCCTCGGGACAAATGGTCGTATCAAGCCTGGAAGGACAGAACCTGTATACCGAAGATTTGGAGCCGATCGCTGCGGCAGCTTCCAGGAATAGGAGTTCCGAGAAGCAGCAGGAGGATAACCCGGAAGGCGCCTCGATAGAGAAAAAGGCGGTTCCCTACAAGCTTGGCACCGGCACCACCTTTGTCCTAACCATTTTCATCACACTCGTATTCCTGATCTTGAGGAAAAGAATAAAGAGAAAAAATGCTCTATAGTCCGTGTTTTCGATAGCTGCAGCGAACTCTTGCAAAAGGGGGAGGCTGCTTTTTTATTTCTCAAAAAAAATAGAACAGCATCATGTCAATTTATGGTATGTTAAACTCATCGGTGGCGAAATAGCGGTTTCACAGACACAGGAGTCCCTTTGATTTGTTATTTTCGTCATTCGCAAATCCTCTTGGCATGGAGTGATAAAAAAATGAATTTGAGCGAGCTTGCCAAACAAGTGGAGACAGGGAAGTTCAAGCAGCATCTGGAAAAGCATTTTCCGGAAGATGTGGCTATACGTTTGGGCGGGATGACCGCTGCGGAGATCGAGAGGGAATTCAAGCAAGTAATCCAAGTTCCCATCCGGTTATCCGGGGAAATGGGCCATGAGCTGTTTGAATTATTTTACACGGCCTCGTGGTTTAATCTGTTTGACCGATTGCAGGTACCTGCCGATGGTATGCTTTTTGAAATCGCTGCGGGGGACACGGTTTATATTCCTAAAGCATTGGATGCCTATTCCAGTGTCGCGAAATATGTTACCGCTAATCTAAACAAGGAATTATCCGAAAATTTTATGAGGAAGACGGCAAGCTTACGGATCGACATTCGGGTAATCCAGGATGATGGCATTCATATTTTGGATTATTATCCGGAAGGATCCTTCGATGTTGTATCCCTTCACCATGCCGTCAATGATATTATTCAGACGATCATAGCAAACCAAGAGGGAATCGATACAGTAAATAGCAATTGGTGGACGATAGAGCCTCAGATGCTGCAAGCCGTGATGGCCTATCACAATCGGGGGGAACTAAAAAATGCGGCATACGGGGGCTTTATCGGCATCATCGAGACTTTGGGGAAATTGTTAAAGCCGGGAGGGTACATGATTTTCGATAATTGTACGCATGAAGGTTACGAAAAACTGGGTTATTCCTCGGAATTTCACAGCGCCTACATTCAGCTGGCCAGGGAATGGATACAGGAAGCGAATCTGGGATTGGAAGAAGTAAAGTTGGAGGCATACGACAGCAAGTGGTGGATGGTTTTGCGCAAATTGTGAAGAAGAGAATGGAATATTCCGGACGTTTACACGCATAGAAGGGCTCTTGCAGGCGAGGAATGTCCGGAAGGGAGGAAACAAGACACATTTGAACATGTCGGAAATATTTTGCAATACATATTGGACCGGCATGGCGGCCGTATGGATGAACTACGAAGGTCCTAGAATTAACTGGATTAAGGGATTAATAGATTTTATACAGCAAATTCGCTGCAATGAAGTAATGGATAGATGACCTGAGAAAAGATCGCTGCCATTAGAAGCGGAGACGGGTCATAAGAAAAGTCCAGCGGTAAGATGTCAAGCCCCTGATTCATGAGAATTGGAAATTTACTTTAAGGAACAGGTCAATGAGTCAGGAAAAAAGACAACACCAAACTAAACCCAGTTCAAAAATCGAGTTTTTACCAGATTTTAACTGGGAATCGTGAAGGACTTTGGCAAAGAGAGACGTTACACCTTCGCGCTATTCACCTTCCTTCGAGGCGTGTAAAGTTGGTCGT
>NZ_VEGP01000064.1 GCF_007679495.1 Paenibacillus sp. 32O-W
TATTTCCAGATCCTGTAGGGCTAAAAGCGGATACCGTCTAAAGACGGTGGAGTTGAACCTCGCTTTTGGAAGTTAAACTTTCTAATGTGGTAAAAAAAGCTCCTAACGGAGCCCTGAGGGAAAGCCACAAGTCGCATCCGGGTCGGTAAAGACATCGGAAAGACGAGCAAAAATACATTAAAATTGTCCCTTTTTCCAAAAAGAAGGCGAAAGACGCTCAAATGTGCAGGTCTTTTCCACAAAATGGGGCCATTTCGCAAAAATCGCTCAAAAGACCTGCAGTTTTGCTCTAGAATCAGGTAGTGGCGACTTTTCTCCAAAAAGACGTGCATTATCGCTTTAGAATAGGGCACTCCACGTTTTTTTCCAAAAAAGACCTGCAGTTTTGCTTATCTTTTACACCATCCGGTGGACGATCCGGGGTTTTCCAAAAAAGTTCACTATGAAACGAAAAATTCCGGTCTAGCGGTGCTGAAAAATCGCAAACTGGATTTTGGGGCAGCCCCTTGATTGAAAGAAGAGCTATCCGCCAAAACTTTCGGTTTTAAATAAGGAACTAAATAAGCTCTTGAAACTTATACTTTCTAAAATGGCAAGGATAAACGGCTATCGCCGTCCTTAGGACGGGCGCGTTTACCGATGAAATATGAGAACAGGTATAGATGAAAACTTATAATTTCTTATATTTTAAAAAAAGCTCCTAACGGAGCCTCTTCGAAGACGAATAACCCGATTTTAAAGGTGGCTTTTTATGCCAATTAGAAAGTTGTTCCATTTTAATACTTTAATGAACTTAAACTTTTCTAATGTGGTAACAAATGCCGGCAATAGTGCAGGCTCCGGGAAAAATGCGATTGAAATTTGAAACTCGTGAGTCATCATCTCTCACGGAGCAGACTCTCCACTTCATTCCGGTAGGGCATTCCGCTTTGCGCACCACGTTTCGTCACCGAAAGCCCTGCTGCCGTATTGGCGAACAAAATACTATCATGCAAATTCCTTCCTTCCGCAAGCGCTGTGGCCAGTGCTCCCGTGAAAGTGTCGCCGGAGCCCGTCGTATCGACAGGCGTCACTTCAATACAAGGTATGTTTACCATCTGGTCGCCGTCATGATAAGAGACTCCCTTATCTCCAAGCGTGATGATCAGCTTGTTGGGATAGGCCTGCAGTATTTCATCAATCGACCCATTCGTATCCAACAGCGCTTGGAATTCATGCCCATTAGGTGTTAAATAAGTGATTTTGTCGATGATCGTCTGGCTTAACTTGGCGGCAGGCGCCGGATCGACAATGATGATCTTGCCGTGCCGGTGAAGGATAGGAATGATGAAATCCATGATTTCCAGCGGCGTTTCGAACTGGAATACGATGACATCGAAGATCAAGAGCTCCTTAGTCATCCTCTGCATATAATTCACATCCGTGGAGCGATTCGCACCCGGAACTACGATGATCCGGTTATCTCCGCCGCACAATTCGACAAAGGCGACGCCTGTTGGCTTATCCTTCACAAGATTTAGGTGGCCCAGATCAACTCTCTCTTTCAGCAAATGTTCCCGGATGGCGCGACCGTTCTCGTCCTCCCCTAACGAACCGAACATGGTCACATCGCCACCCAGTCTGGACGCAGCCACCGCCTGGTTAGCGCCTTTTCCTCCGGGGGAGCGGAAGAAGTGATTGCCGAGAACCGTCTCCCCCATCTTGGGAAGTACATCGGTTTCGATGAAATAATCCATGTTAAGGCTTCCAACTACCGCAATTTTTCCCATAGTATCTGTCTCCATCCTATTCAATGATTATCTTCATCAGCATTGTTACCCACCTGGAGTACTTATCACTCTTGCGAAGCTTGCAAACATTGCGGGAAGAAGCAGTCTTCCATTGACGTTATAAATTCTTCCTTATTCTAGACCAATCCATTGAACGATTCAACGCCGGTAAGCTGCAGCTTGTGGACACCTCCGCGATTGAAATAATATTTCATAGAATGCCATTGACCGCGGAAATAAAATATGTTATTATTCGCTCAAGCGTACCAAAACATGGCGCCACTCCAATGAATTCAGAGGAGTTTGCCGGAAATTGGACCCGCCAAACCTGCTTTTTACATTCGAAATCAGGGAGGTCATCGCAAGTATGTTGAAGAAGAAATCCGCAGTTATCAGTCTTGCATCTATCATGTTTATGTCAGCGCTTACAGGGTGTAACACCAAGACTAACAGCAGTGAGCCTTCCTCGTCGCCGACAAGCACCAGCCCAAGCCCGGATGCGGCAACACCCGGGAAAACGGAAGAACCGCTCAAGTTTAAAGTCTTCTATTCGGACAACGCCACTCTCCCCTTCCAGAAGGACTGGCTGGTGATCAAGGAAGTGGAGAAACGCTTCAACGTCGATATCGACTTTGAAGTGATTCCGATCGCGGACTATCAGACGAAGGTCTCTCTTGCCCTTAACACAGGCAACAATGCTCCGGATGTGATCCTGTATCAATCCACCAAAGGGGAGAATGCTTCTCTGGCCCTGAACGGCGCCATCGTCCCTATCAGCGATTATTCCGATTGGACACCCAATTTCAATGCCCGCGTCAAGGAGTTCGGTCTCGAGAAGGAAGTCGATGCCCTCAAGCTGAAGGACGGCAAGAGGTACTACCTGCCATCGCTTTATGACAAGCCCTTCTATGATGGCGGTCTCATCATGAGAGAGGATCTGCTGGCCAAATACCAGCTGGATGCGCCCAAGACGTTCGATGATCTGTATACTGTTCTGAAGAAATTCAAGGAAGAGAACCCGGATTCCTATCCGCTGACGATTCTCGCCGGACCTCGGGTTCTGTACCGGATGACGATGCCTTCCTTCGGCATCAGTGTCGGCAAGAACGGTGCTTCCGGCACGAATACGCTAAGCTGGGATTACGATAAGCAAACCTACTTCCCCGGCGCCATCAGCGACGAATACAAGGAATATATGAAGTTCTTCTCCAAGCTGTACGCGGAAGGCCTGCTGGATCCGGAAATGGCTGATCCGATCGACGGAGACAAGTGGTCCCAGAAGCTGGCCACCGGTAAATCCTTCGCCACCTATGCGTATTACGACCAGATCGGCGGCGTAGAAAGTGCAGCAACTGAGCCCGGGTTCAAATTGCAGATGTATCCTCCTCTAGAAGGTCCTGCAGGGGCGCACCATCAGCCGAAGAGCAGCACCGGCAGCGGAATTTTGTTCCCTAAGAAGACGGCGGACCGTCCGGACTTCGAACGTCTGGTGAAGGCCATCGACGAAATTTTCTATTCCGAGGAAGGTGCTAAAATATGGTGCCTCGGTGTCGAAGGACAAACCTACACGATGGATGGCGATAAGATCAAGTACGCCGACGAAATTGTTAATTCGCCTAACGGTATCTATAAGGAAATGCAGTTGAAGTATGGCGCCGGGTCCGATGTTACCCAGATGGTTTGGGTGAACGCGCGGGAGATGACGAAATACGATGAAAATTACAGTCAGATCAATGCCACGGTAGCTGCCATGGACAACGCGATTCAAAGCATTCCCCCGACACCGATGTTTGACGATATGACGGCGGAGGAAGCCAGTTCACTTCAGACTCCTCTTTCCGATACATTTGAAGTCTGGGCGGACGGATTCCTGACCGGCAAGAAGAACCTGGATAAAGATTGGGATCAATATGTCAAGGAAATGAAAAATTTGCAGATTGAACGCTTCACCCAGCTATATAACGATAATTTGAAATAATTTCTAGGATTCCGGAATTTCCGCTGCAAAAGACTTGAATAAAGACCTGCTGGGGATCAATGGAGTCACAGGTTGACCGATGTTCTCTCAGCAGGTCTTTGCTATTCCGGATATGTGCGCCATTATCGTCTCTCAACCAAGTGAAGAAGGTGAATGATATGACCGATACGACAACTCTCCCGAAATCCACCCGGCAGCTTGAAACCCGCCGTCCTCCTGCGAGGCGCCATTTTCGCCGATACTGGCAGCTCTACGTGATGATGATTCTGCCCTTATGCCATTTTTTACTGTTCAAATATGCGCCCCTGATCGGCAACATCCTGGCTTTCCGGCGATACCGCCCGGGGATGGGGCCGTACGGTTCCGATTGGGTCGGACTGGCCTACTTCGAACGCTTTTTCCAAGACCCGGCATTCTGGCGCGCCTTCTACAATACGATCATACTGTCTTTCGGGAACATCTTGATCAACTTTCCGATTCCGATCATTTTCGCCCTGCTGCTGCATGAAGTGCGGGCCCCGCGCTTCCGCAAATTTGTGCAAACCGTTTCCTACATGCCCCGCTTTATTTCCACGGTGGTGGTCATTGCGATTCTGAGCGAATTGCTTTCTCCGAGCTCCGGTCTTTTAAATCAGCTGCTGGGAAAACTGTTCGGAATGGAGCCGATCTATTTCGTCAATGAGCCGGAATACTTCCGCCCGATCTATATTCTCAGCGAAACCTGGCAGTACACGGGCTGGACCGCCATCATCTATCTGGCCGCCATTACCGGGGTCAATCGGGAGCTCTTTGAAGCGGCGGATATCGACGGGGCCAGCCGGTTCCAGAAGGTCATTTATGTAACCATTCCTTCGATAATGTCAACGATCATGGTCATGCTGATCCTGAACGTCGGATCGCTCCTGAGTCTCGGCTTCGAGAAGGTGCTTCTGCTGTATACGCCATCCAATGCCATGGTGAGCGACATTATTGACACACTCGTCTACCGCACCGGTCTGACCAATCAGAACTACTCTTACGCTACAGCCATCGGATTGTTCAGCGGGATCATCGGTGTCATCCTTGTCTCCAGCACCAACTGGCTCAGTAGGAAGGCGACCGGCGAAAGCATCTACTAATCGAAAGGAGCGGCCTCCATGCACAAGCAACGAAAATTTCGTCCCTTGACGATCGTTGATATGCTCATCTATGCTGTCATGTTTTTCGTTATTTTGATATGCTTCGTCCCGTTTCTCTATATGCTCGCCCTATCCTTGTCCAGCCCTAATGCAATCATCAACAACGAAGTCACATTACTTCCGGTTGGGCTAAATTTTGAAGCGTATCTCCAAATTTTTAACTACCCTAACTTTTTCAGGGCATACGGTAATACCATTTTCTATACGGCTGGCGGTACCTTGATCTCTCTATTTCTGAGTTCTCTGTTCGCCTATGCCATGTCCAAGCGTTTTCTTGTAGGTCATAAGATCGTCATGAAGCTCATTGTATTCTCGATGTTTTTCTCGGGAGGGCTGATTCCGACTTATCTCCTGATTTCCAATCTTCATCTGACCGGTACGGTATGGGCGATGCTGCTGCCTTTCGCCATTAACCAGTTCAACCTGATAATTCTGATCAACTTCTTCCGGGCTATCCCCTCGGAAATAGAAGAAGCCGCTATCATCGACGGCTTGAATTATTTCGGGATATTGCGGCGTGTTATTCTGCCGCTGTCCACTCCGGCGCTGGCAACGATCGGTCTGTACACCGCTGTCTTCTTCTGGAACGACTGGTTCAACGGCTTGATCTATCTCAACACCGACCAGTATCCGGTCATGCTGTTTCTGCGCAACATCGTCAACGGGACGACTATGGTTGGAGACGGGGCAGGTGCGGCAGACAAGAGCACCATCGCCATGTCCATTAAATCAGCCGTCATTATTACTTCAACGCTGCCCATCATCATTCTGTACCCTATGCTGCAGCGCTTTTTCGTCGCCGGCTTGACGGTAGGATCCGTCAAGGGCTGAGCCGGCTTAAATTTCAATAATACGCAGAGCGTTAGACGGAATCAACCTCTATGCCTCCCAGAAAAGGATGGATGACGAATGACTTCATACTTTGCGCAATTGACAACGGAAATGAATAATCCGGCTACTGCCTGTATCGATGAATGCGGAACCCGGGAAATGCTGCTTCTCATGAACGATGAAGATCAGCGGGTTCCCTTATCCGTCCGCGAGGAGATTGATGCCATTGCCGAGGCGGTAGAATTGCTGGTTCACTCGCTAAAGAACGGCGGACGGATGTTTTATGTGGGTGCCGGTTCCTCCGGAAGGCTGGGCGTGCTGGACGCCAGCGAATGTCCTCCTACCTACGGAACCGATCCCGGGCTGGTCCAGGCTTACATTGCCGGCGGAGATGTCGCTCTCCGCACCGCCGTGGAAGGCTTCGAGGATAATTCGGAGAGCGGAGCGCAGCTGATTCGGGAGAAGGGTGTCCGTCCGGGCGATGTGGTCATCGGAATCACCGCGAGCGGCTCAACCCCCTTCGTACTGGGCGCCGTTCGCCAAGCCCGGGAGATTGGAGCCGCGACGGTGGGCGTCGTCACCAACAAAAATTCCCGACTGAGCGAACTGTGCGACATCTGCATCGCTCCCGTTGTCGGACCGGAAGTAATCTCCGGCTCCACCCGATTGAAAAGCGGCACCGCACAGAAGCTGGTGCTCAATATGCTGACTACCGGCGTTATGATCAAGCTGGGCAAAGTCTATAACAATCTGATGGTAGACATGAAAGCCAGCAATAAGAAGCTTTACGACCGCTCCATCCGCATCGTGCGCGAGGTGACCGGAGTCTCCGAGCCGCAGGCTGCCGAGGCGCTGCAGCAAGCCGGGCTCCATGTGAAGACCGCGATTCTGATGCTGGAGACCGGTACGGATGCCGGAGAAGCGGCAGCACTGTTGAAGAGGCACGAAGGCCGGCTCAAGGCGGCGATCCGTGACGTGAGAAGCCGTTCAGCCGCAGGGAACGGGAACCGGGATAGCCTTTCCGATGGTGCCGTGGCGAATGAATGATAGAGGCTAACAAATTGATTACCTATTAAGGAGTGAGCTTGAATGGCCGATATGCTTGTCCCATTACTCAATCTGCCTCCACAGGAGGAGCTTCTCTCCCGGTTGGAACGGGAGGGAATTCGCATTCATCGCGCGCTGGCTCCGGATAAGCACCGGGTCGTCGAATGGGTGGCGGAGCATTCCGGCCGCAATGCTTCGGGAGAATGCGATGTCAGCTTCTCACGTACCCCGGTTACCTGCTACATAGCCACCCGGGGCGCAGACATCCTCGGCTACGCTTGCTATGAAGCTACCGCGCCCAATTTCTTCGGCCCCACCCGCGTGCTGGATTCGGAACAGGGCAAAGGTATCGGCAAAGCGCTGCTGCTTAAGTGCCTTCACAGCATGCGGGAAGCCGGCTATGTCTATGCCATCATCGGCGGCGTAGGGCCCGCCGAATTTTATGAGAAGAGCGTCGGCGCGTTTCTGATTCCGGATTCCACTCCAGGAATATATCGGGATTTTCTCGGGGCTAAGGCCAGGGCGAGTCAGAACAGCACGTAGTCGAGCGGTCCGGCCATTACGTCATGCTTGCAATCCATTCATTCCTATCGAAGCTCTCCGGTGAACATTGTTCGTCCGATTAGAAGCTTACAAACTATCAGTTTCTTCATGGAACCCTGTGCCGTTCTAAAGAGGCGCAGGGTTCTCCCTTTCCCCATAGGATGGTTTCGTACGTGTCCTTATAGCTGCGACAAAAAGACCTGCACTATTGCAGGTCCTCCTCGCATTTTAACAATATTAGCGGTTAAGCCGCGCAGCCTAACGGACTGGGCGGCCTTTTAAAACAAGGTTAACAACAGTCGAAACTACCCCGTATTCAACTTTCCACTGCGGTACCGAATTCATATTGTCCCGGTAGCAGGCTGTTTTTCGATCAAGCGGCGGCCCTTCCACGCGAACGCTTCCTTACCCCTTACAATCAAGCCAAAGCATAGATCGGCGAAATCCAGGCGCATTGCCCGTTCATCTGCCGGATTTCCGCATGATACACATCGCATGACGTTTCGGCCGCACTGTCCTCCCATTGTCCATGGAAGCTATACAGCTCCTCCGGTACGGCGCGATGAACGAAGATCGCTTCCGAATTGTAAGGGTGCAAATGCACGCTTTGGCCGCCGGCCAGCAATTCGCCGATCGCAGCCGTAATCGTCTTTCCATTAGCCTGGACCTCTATTCGAGTATCAGCTTGACCGGCCACTTCCAGAATGACACCTGAGGTGTGCGGATGCAGCGTAGTCGGGTTAGGAAACGACGTACAACCCCATACCACGCTGCTCTCCGATTGTGAAACGACCTCATTGCGTAAAGCGTTCATATTGGGATCTTCCCGCATTTCCGGAGTTGGAGCAAGGACGCTCCGGCCGCGGAAACAGGTCTCCACAGAGATCAGCTTGCCTCCCTGAACGGAGGCGGAGGCTTCCCATTTAAAGCCGGTTTTGTTATTGCCCCACCCTAATTCGACTTTGATCTTATACTTCTGCTCCCCCGCCGCCTTTGCCCCGTGGAGCTCTTCGCCGTTGATAATTTTCCATGGCTGCAAGTTTTTATAGACGACGATTTTATCGAGTTGATCGCAGCCTCTTACATCGAGAGACAGAGTTCTATGGCCGGCTTGAACCTCGCTGCCCATATCATGGCCGTTCAATTTAAAGCGGCAGGCTATTTTGTCTCCGGTCACCGCATAGGTTCTTCGGGCCAGAATCGCTTTCCAGATCGCTTCACGAGTCTTATCCTCGGCAAGCACCGCCAGTCTTCCGTCTCCGTATGATCCCGGATATCCCGCATGATGGTCAGTCGAACCGACGAAGCCGAAGCGATGTCCCTTGGCCAAAGCTGCATAGACGGTGCTTCTCGGATCACGCGGTCCCATATCGTGGTAGTACGGATACAGGCTTTGCTCAGACATGCCGCAACCGTGCTTCGAGTATACCTCGATCACAGGGCTGATGGCCGGATTAAAGCTTTCCCAGTTCCCCCCGCGATATCCTGGCGTATAGCCGACATGATGCGGAATCGCAATTGCTCGATGCGGGCTCAGCTTGGCAATGATTTCCTCCGGCGTTTCTCCGGCAACTAGAGGTATCTCATCGTCAGGAGATAAATAATGATGGTCGCCGTACTTGCTGGAATGCGCCTCGAAGCCTTGAAAAGTAACAAATTCATGCGGAACGTTATAAGCTCTGACCGTTCTGCGCACTTCCTCCCAATTTCTTTGGAGCTTGGCAAATCCCTCCTTGTGAAAATCAACCAGATACTCCAGCGGTTCCTTCCGTTCCGGAATATCGAACCAGGACGCGTGTCCGATAATCGCGCAGAAATCGAGCTGCCCCTTGGCCGCCTTCAGCGCGTTTTCAAGACTGCCGTAGCCATAGCTTATCCGCAATGATTATGCAGATCTCCCCAATATAAGTTCATGCTCTTCTATCCCCTTAATTTTAATGGTATGGCGGCTTCCATTTGAAAAGCCTCTACATCCTTTGTCCTTCCCGATACAGGCTTTTTCATTGCTTCCATCATAAAATCGCTCCCCACTTTTGTCAATATATAAACAAAGTATCCGCCGACAAAAAATAAAATGCCATTTCTTTGGCAAGCTGATAATCAGGCTCTAAACTCATCAAAAATATGGGTAAAGAACTGTGTAAAACGGTTTGCTATATTCGATCTGTTTTGTTATATTCGAAAGGACACTTACGTATAAATTAGACTATAGTTGAGGAGATTGTATGGAGACCGTCCGCAAATACAAGGATCAAAGAGGAAGCAAGGCTACGATCATTCAGATGTTAAGAGTTCATGGCTCCATCTCTCGAATGGAGCTGACCAAATTAACGGATTTAAGCCGGGCCACAATCTCGATAGCGGTGAATGAATTAATTGAGCTGGGGCTCATCCGCGAAACCGAGCTGCAGCAATCAACCGGGGGCCGCCCTGCCATTAATTTGGAGCTCGTTCCGAACTCACATATCATTCTGGGCGCTGATCTGATCGATCAGGCCTGGGTCCTGGGCGCGTTCGACCTGCTGGGGAACACTCTGCTGATGCAGCGCATCCCTTATGCTTCACCGACGCCGGAAGCGGCGGTTCAGGCTTTGGCCGAAGAGCTTCCCCATTTTGTGAACAAGCTGGACAAAGAGCCGATTCCGCTTATCGGTCTCGGTATCCCCGGCCTCGTGGACACGAATCGCGGACTTCTTCACAGCTCCGCCGTTCTGGGCTGGAGACAGGTCGAGCTGAGCAGAATGATGACGGACAAGCTGCGCTGGCCAGTCGTTGTCCTTAACCGGAGCCGGGCACGAGGACTTGCGGAAAGCCGTTACGGAGCGGGCAGACATTATAACCAGATGATTTACATCGGGATTGATACAGGCATCGGCGCCGGCATCTATGTGCAGCGCGAACTCATTCATGGCGCTATCGGCGGAGCCGGGGAACTTGGCCATACCTCGGTGGAGCTCGACGGTGTATTATGTCTTTGCGGAAATCGAGGCTGCCTGCAGATGTATGCAGCAGCGCCGGCGATAGAGCTCGAGGCCCGGAAGCGGCTTCGGGAAGATACCGATTCCTCGCTGCTGCGGGAACCCGAATTTGACCTTCAGCTGCTGAATGCCAAGCAAATTTGCCAGGCGGCGGATCAAGGAGATGAACTGGCGGTGCAAGTCGTGAATAACGCAGCCACCTATTTGGGAATGACGATGGCCAACCTGGTGAATCTGCTAAATCCCGAGGCGATTATTCTCGGCGGCATGATTCCGATGGAATGTTCCACTTACCTGGAAACCGCCGTCAAAGTTATGCGCCAGCGCTCGATTCATTTGCTTTCGGCTTCCACGGTTGTGCATCCGGCCATTTTCAAGGATATCGGCGGAGCTTTAGGGGCAGCCAATTTCGCTTTGGATGAACATATGAGCTTTTCATTCTTAAACGTATAGAACGAAAATTTTAACGTAGAGGTGATCTCGCTTGAAACCAAACCGGCAGCCTAACATTCTGTTTATTATGTCAGACGACCATGCTTCGCACGCGATGAGCTGCTACGGCAGCCAAATCAATCAGACACCGAATATCGACCGGATTGCCGACGAAGGAATGCGCTTCGATAACTGCTTCTGCACGAATTCAATATGCTCCCCCAGCCGCGCTGCCATTTTGACGGGCAAATACAATCATTTGAACGGCGTCAAATCGATCGAGGATCATCTGGATGGGCGTCAAATGACCTTCCCCAAGCTGCTGCAGGTAAACGGGTATCAAACGGCCATGATCGGCAAGTGGCATCTGGGCCATGGAGGGGATGCGGATCCTACTGGCTTCGATTATTGGAACGTCCTGCCGGGGCAAGGACTGTACCATAATCCTACCTTCATTGATCAAGAGGGCGAGAAACCATATTCAGGCTATGTTACCGATATCATTACGGAGTTGTCCATCGACTGGTTGAGCCGGCGGGATTCCAACCGCCCTTTCATGCTGATGTGCCATCATAAAGCGCCGCACCGGCCCTGGCAGCCTTCAGCCAAATACGCTCAATGGTATGAAGACGTAGAAATCCCGGAGCCGGAAACCTTCCATGATACTTATGAAAATCGCTCGCAGGCGGCGGTCGAGGCTAATATGCGGATTGACCGCGATATGAGAGAATCGGATGTCAAGGGCAGACCTCCCGAGGAGTTAAGCGCACTGGAGCAGAAAAGGTGGAAGTATCAACGGTATATAAAAGACTATTTAAGGTGTGTGGCTTCTATTGATGAAAGCGTCGGCAGGCTGCTGGATTACTTGGAGGAAGAAGGAATCGCGGATAACACCATAGTGATTTATACCTCCGACCAGGGCTTTTTCCTAGGGGACCATGGCTGGTTTGACAAGCGCTTTATGTACGAGGAGTCATTGAGAATGCCGTTCATCGTTCGTTATCCGCGTGTAATCGAGGCCGGAAGCGTAACAGAAGCGATGGCTCTGAACATCGATTTTCCGGTGACGTTTTTGGATTATGCAGGAGTGCCGATTCCTGCCGAAATGCAGGGCCGCTCGCTTCGCTCCATCTTTGAAGGGTCTACTCCCGAAGGCTGGAGGACATCGATGTACTACAGATACTGGATGCATCTGGACGAGCATCACAATGTTTATTCGCATTACGGCATTCGGACCGAACGCTACAAGCTGATTTATTACTATGCCCAAGCCTTGGGAACTACCGGGTCTGCGGATGAGAACCGCGAGCCGGAGTGGGAACTGTTTGATTTGCAGCTTGATCCCTATGAAATGAACAATGTGTATAAAGATCCGGCCTATTCGGAGACCGTCGTGAAGCTTAAGGAAGAGCTGCACAGGCTGCAGGCGGAGGTGCTGGATCAGCCTGTCGCCGAAATAGATTAAGCGGACCCAAGGATAAACGGCTATCGCCGTCCTTGTCCAAGGACGTACAGTTTCTCGATGAAGCTTATACTTTCTAATATTTGAAACAAAAGCCATTCCTGGCCTGACGCGCAACGCGCGCCGGAGGGCGCGCGTTGCAAAATTAGCGGATAAGCGGTCAGAATGTCCACAAGCGGATCAAGGCTCTGATCTTATACCGCTTCACCCCGGCTGCGGAATTCCCCGGGTGTTACCCCCGTCCATTGCTTGAAACGGCGGATGAAGCTGGATACGTTATCGAAGCCGGTTTGTTCGGCTATAGATTTAACGGAAAGCGTACTTGACAGGAGAAGCTGTTTTGCTTTATCGATGCGGAGCTGCGTCGCAAAGTCAAGCACGGTTTGACCGGTCCGATCCTTATAATAATGGCTGAGGTTCGGAGGGGCCATCCTGAAATAGTCCGCCATCTCCTGAACCGAGAAATTCCGATTCGCATAGTTCTGCTTGATATACAGCATCATTCGCATGTCCAAATCCAGATGATCTTCTCCTGCCAGACGGTCAAGGTGAACTGCGACATCCCGGCAGATCTGCTTCACCAGGGAAGTGAATTCCTCAACGGTCTCGTATTTCTCCAACAGGAAGACATCCGGATAATCGTCAAGGCCCGGGGATGTCCCCTGGGAGGGAATGTCGCCCATCGTCTGAATCACCACATTAATTAGATCAAAGCACAAGCCGCGGGCAATGAAAAGAGGCATATTGTTTTCTTTCAAATATTGCTGCAGCTGCTGAAGCAGCTTCTCGATTTTGTTCAAATTACCCTGCTTTATCGCGCTCCTCAGTTCCGCCATTTCCTGACGGGGATAGGCTTCCAGCGTTTGCTGATCGATGATTATGTCTTTGGAGAAAATGACCTGTTCCTTCCCTTTGATAAACCGGTAATCAATCGCCGTGGCCGCTTCGAAATAGGATTTGGGCACTTCTCGCCAATCCGTGACAGCGCCGCCTACCCCAATGGTAATGCCTTGCTGCAGCAGATTTCGTACATATTGATGAAAGAATGACAGCGCATCGGACGGATCGGCTTCCTCCTCTGCATCGCAGGCCAGCACCATCACCCATTTGTTCTCGTCGAGATGATCCCGCCCGTACCCTTCGTAGCTTTTCGGCAGCCCTTGACTCAATGATTTCAGCAAAGCCCGCTTTTCGTCAGAAGAAATGGGGGCTTGAGATCCGTGAAAGTGTAAAATAGCGACCCGGATTTTCGGCTTGGTAAAAACGATTCCCCATTCCCTTCCGGCTTCGTTGAAAGACTCCGCATCCGTACTCCGCCCTTTAAGCAGCTGATCCAGCAAATAATCTTCGGCAGCTTCACGGCTGCTTTCGACCTTGACGTTAAGCGCACGGTTCTCAGTAAACAGCGAATCGATGGTCAGACGGACCGTCTCCAGCTCATTCATCGGTTCCGCATGCTTCCAAATACTCTCGGTATACCGTTTTAGTTGATTGAGAGGCCTGTAATTCATATTCATGCTTCCGTATATCACCATTACGCCCAATGTAAGAATGACGATGATTCCGAGCACAAACCAGGTTTGCACCGCCGTTACCTTGGCCAACACCTGGCTGACCGGCAGCGTGGATACGTAGGTCCAGCCGGTTTCCTTCGATTTCACGGAGAGGAAATAATAGGTTTCTCCACCCCGCCTTATGGTCTCTGTAAAAGATTCGAAGTCGTTCGGAAGCCTCTTTATAACCTGTTCCGGCAGATCAGATCCGCCAGAGTCCAAACTGGTAATCAATTCGTTGTTTTGATTGAGGATAAAGGTGTTTCCGTTGTAGCTTTTGAACTCATCCTCGAGTATTCGATGGACCGCCTCTTCCTTCACAATAAAAATAACCGCAGCATATGGAGTGGAGGAACTCGGCAATATCGGATAGAGGAACGTAATGAACCTTCCCTCGTCCTGCAGCATTTCGGCCGGCCGGATCAGCGGTTCCGTCAACCGGTTCAAATCGCGGTAAATCTCTTCCTTGCTCCAATTCGGATAAGGATAAATATGATCGGACAGCATGGACAGGGTGTAAACGCTGCGATTGGAATACAGCCGCTCTTCCTCGCGGAAATAAATCATCATTTCATGGATAAAGTGGTTTGTCGTCGTATATTTTTGCAGCTCGTTCATGATTTTCCGGGCTTTCAGCGGATCCTGGTTCAGTTGGTAAAACGGTTTCAAATTATTGTTTACATACATCAACTGCGTGCTTGTATTCTGAAGCTGCAGCACCTGTTGATCCAGAACATATTTCACCCGATTCAAATTGTTCAAATTATTCACTACGATTTCATTCTTCAAAGTGTCGATCAAAAAGCTCTGTACAAATAACCCCATCAGCACCAGCGGAAGCAGCAAAATAATGACATAAGAGAACAAGTATTTTACAAAAAACTGGAACTTCTTTCCGAGAATCAACTGCAACCATCCTTTCTCCATACCAATTCCGGTGTAAACGGAGGGATTATAAGGCAGATAGCGATCTTATTGGAGAAAGAAGCATGCCCTACGCAGCTTAAGGGAGTCCTGTGTCCTCCCTTAGAGCCGCGCTTATTTTCTTGCCTGGTAACGCTCGTGAGCAGCCTGTTGGATTTGAACCGCCTCTTCAATTCCCATCTTCTTCAGCGTTGCGACGAAAGCGTCCCATTTATCAAGCGGCTCGACTCCCATGATGAACTTTATGAACATTTCATCATAGTAGGTATTGACCTCACTCATAATTTGAGAGTATTTTTGACTTTCCTCGGCTGTCAATGTCAAACTCGGCAGCAGTAGCGATTTATCCGATTGGTACCAGATCTCATTCGCTTCTTTGGCTTCATCCGCTGTCACACTGAGCTGAGCCCACGCTTCGCGATCCATTACTTTGGTGAAGCCGTATATAGGAATGGCGTATCGGAGCGTGTAATCGACCGGAGTCAAACCTTCGCTATTTTTCAACACTTTTTCCGTATACTTTTTGCTGCCGTTATCCACCTGGTAAGATTCGCCCTCGATGCCCCAATTCAACAGATCGGAGCCTTCCTGTCCATACATAAAGTCAAGGAATTTCACCGAATGCTCTGGATTTTTGTTCTGTGAAGTAATGAAGGCGCCTTCCCCGCTTACGTAACGGATCAATCCGTCATTGCTGCTGTACGGCTTCCCGCCGGGGCCGATCGGATCCGGTGCGGCAATGAGCTTAAAATCCGGATTTTCTCCTTTCATCAGGTTGTTGAACTTGTCAAACCAGGACATGTATCCGACCATGGCACCGTATTGATTGTTCGTAAATTTGGCGTCGAATGCCTTGCCGTCCAAGGAGGCGAATTCCGGCTCGATCAATCCTTCCTCAAACCACTTATGCATCGTTTCCATATAGTCTTTGAAAGCCGGCTGCAGCGGGCCATAGGCTATTTTCCGGGAAGCCGGGTCAAGATATAAGCCTGTTCGTATCCCCCAAGCCGCAGCGAAGTTTTTAATAGCCTCCATTCCTTTCTGTTCACCGAGCGGGATTTCATCCGCTTCGCCGTTGCCGTTCGGATCCTGCTCCTTAAACGCTTTCAGAACAGCATACCATTCATCAACGGTCGTTGGAACATCCATACCAACCTGTTCAAGCCAGTCCTTCCGAATCTGGAAACCGGTATAAGCGTTGCGCTGCAAGTCGAGCTCGATTTTGGGAAACAGGGCGATCGTTCCGTCATCCAGCATAATCTGCTTTTTCAATTCCGGATTGCCGTCAAGCAGTGCTTTGAAATTCGGAGCATGGCTGTCGATCAAATCATTTAACTTGACGGCCACTTCATCCTGTATCAGCTTGCTTAATCCGCCCGGATAACCGTCGGTAACCCAGTAGATCATGTCCGGATAGCTGCCGGATGCAAGCATGATGTTGAATTGCTGCGAAGTATCGCCGGCCGAAGGCTCTTGCCAGTTCACATTCGTATTGGTTCTCTTCTCAATTTCCTGGAAGGCGGCAATGTCCTTATAGCTCTTCAAGTACTTGTTGTTAATCGGCCGCACGTAAAAGGTGAGCGGCACCGGCTTGTCATCCCCCGCACCGCTGCCTTGTCCGTTTCCTGGCGTTTCGTCCGCCCCGCCCCCGCAGCCCGCTACAACCGTGAAACTTAATGCGACTGCTAACATGCTGATCGTCGACTTCTTCCATTTTCTCATGTTGGAACCCCTTTCAGTCATGATTTTTCAATTTTATTTTCAAAGCCGCCCATTGCTGGTATACGGCTCCAAAACCACGCACGAGTC
Organism: Paenibacillus sp. 32O-W; assembly: GCF_007679495.1. GTDB lineage: Bacteria > Bacillota > Bacilli > Paenibacillales > NBRC-103111 > Paenibacillus_L > Paenibacillus_L residui. The sequence goes on from NZ_VEGP01000064.1 coordinate 16,505, forward strand.
ATCCTTTCAACGCCCCGATCATTACCCCTTTCGTAAAATGCCGCTGAATTAACGGATACAACAGAAGAATCGGCACAGTCGCCACCAGAATCGTCGCATACTTGATAATGAGCGACAGCGCGAAATCGTCTCCGGCCCCGGCATCTTCCGTCATTTCGGTCGTGCTGTTCACGATCAGAATCTCGCGAAGGACAAGCTGCAGAGGGAACAGCTCACGGTCCTTGAGAAAGATCAGAGCGTTGGCCCAAGCATTCCAATGTCCGACTCCGTAAAAAAGGACCATGACCGACAACAGCGGAATCGATAGCGGAAGAATGATCCGGAATAGGACGGTCCAATCGCCGGCTCCGTCTATCCGTGCGGATTCTTCAAGCTCGTAAGGAATGGACATAAAGGAGGTTCGCATAATGATCAGATTCCAGGTAGAGATAAGCCCGGGGATAATCAATGCCCAGCGTGTGTCCAGCATCCCCAAATTTTTGACCAGGATGTACTCCGGGATCAGTCCGCCTCCGAAGAACATCGTGAACACTACGAGCATCATCATCAAATTCTTTAAGTGAACACCCCGCCGGGACAAAACATAGGCGAACATCGCCGTCATCAATACGTTGAGCAGCGTTCCGACGGCTACATAGATCAGCGTGTTCCGATACCCGATGGCGATCATCGGATTTTTCAGCACCATCTCATAAGCTTTAAGCGTGAAACCGTAGGGCTTCCACAAAATGCCGGTGTGCTTCACAAGCTGCTGCGGCTCGCTGACAGATGCAAAGATGACGTAGACAAAAGGGTACAGCGTGGCCAGCATTAAAGCGAATAAAAGGATATAATTGCACGTATCGAAAACAAGATCGCCCAAACTTTTCTTTCTCTTCATAGAAGTCCCCCCTTTCTCTACCACAGACTTGTCTCGTTGAACTTACGGCTGATTCGGTTGGCCAGAACAAGCATCATGAAGTTGATCACGGAGTTAAACATGCCGACTGCAGTGCTGTAGCTGTAGCTCGCTTCGAGTATTCCCTTTCGGTACACGAAGCTGGAGATGACATCTGCCGTTTCGTAGGTCATCGGGTTATACAGCAGAATAATCTTCTCGAATCCGACGTTCATAATCCCGCCGATGTTCAGAATGAGCATGATGACGATAGTCGGCTTAATACCGGGCAGCGTGACATGAAGCATCTGCTTCCATCGGTTGGCCCCATCGATCGTTGCGGCATCATACAGCTGCGGGTCGATGGCGGACAGGGCAGCCAGATAAATAATCGATCCCCAGCCAACTCCCTGCCAAATGCCCGAACCGACGAAGATCGTTCGGAAGTAATCCGGATTAAGCAGCAAATTCGACCGCTCTCCTCCGAAGGCTTCGATAATTGAGCTGATCAGCCCGCTTTTGCTTGTGAAATCAACGATCATACCGCAAATTACAACTGTAGAGATGAAATGCGGGAGGTATGTAACCGTTTGCACAGAACGTTTGAAAAAAGTGCTCCTCACCTCATTTAGCAGCAAAGCCAGAATGATCGGCGCCGGGAATGCAAAGATAAGCTCATACGCATTGATGAGCAGCGTATTCTTCAGGATGCGCCAAAAGTAATGGCTGTTGAAGAACTGCTCGAAATGTGTGAATCCCACCCACGGACTACCAATAATGCCTTTGGCAGGCGTAAAATTTTTGAAGGCGATGGTCAATCCGTACATAGGGACATATTTAAACAAAATGTAATACGCGAGACCGGCCAGCGACATCAAATAGATCGTTCTATTGCGGAGCAAATCTTTCTTGAGGAAGCGGGCGTAATTCTTCATGCGCGACGCCAGACCGGGTTTGAAATGGGGCGCGGCTTCAGTGTGTGGCGGCATTCAGGCGTACACTCCTTTCTTGTCGGTACTAGCACAATAACAGGTTTTCCGGCCGTTATTCAATGCTCAATTTTTATATACAATTTTTATAGGGGACAGATCGATGCTTGCGAAGCAGAAACTACCGGCGGAGTGTGATCATTCCGGTAATGCCGTTACACCAAGTCATTTCCTAACCTGAAAATAAAAAAAAGCCCCTGGCGGAGCCTGTTCATACCCCACAAAGCAGGGGCTGTCTCAATAGCGTTTGCATAAAACGGGAACATTCCAAAATGAAGCAAAAAAGACCTCCAATCCCACTATTTTGTAGGAACAGGGTCCTTTGCTAACAGCCAGATTTAACTCCAGGCGGGGCTTGAAAAATGATAAATCGACTTGTGAGACAGCCCCTTTGCCGGCAAGACTGGTCATTACATGCGACGGCCTTACATTTTTTTCACATTAAACTTCTCTCTTCTTCCAAACCAGCATAAAAGCTCCCACAAGAATCATCAGTATCGGGAAGATCGGCCAACCGCTGGACAGATGCGTAAGCATGGAGCCGATAGAGAAGACGGCAAAAAACAAGAGAGACAGCACCGTCAAAATATTGATCGGGATCAACAGCCACTTATTGCGGCCCCCGAACCAATACAGCTCGAACAGTCCCACTGCCGGAGCCAGTATAAATCCCGGCCACATGTAGCCCCAACTGTCAAACAGCATGGAGATTTGGCAGACAACTCCTACCGTCAGGAACACCCCGCCGGGAACAAGCAGCCCAACCCCTTGACGGTTCGTCAGCGAGAAGTACATCCAATGGAAAAACAAGCCCAGCGGAATGATAAACATGCTGGGCCAGAATAAGGCGAATATCGTCCCCACCCCGAATGTCTCTCCCTGATTTAAAAACAAAAACGCCCCGAGAAGAAGCAGAACCGCTCCTAAAATGGTCTTAGCATTCATACGACTACTCCTTTCCTCCTTCGCCCGTCCTGTAGTCCTGTTCTTTAAACAGATTAACATATTTAGACAGTGGTTACCTCCAACTTCAGGCAAGTCGTATCCTGGACCTAGGTCCAGTTTCGAGCCCCGTCGCCTCTTTGAACTGGCGGAAACAGGAGTTCCCCTGATCGCTCTTGGGGAGGGTAAATCTTGGAACAGCTGAAATCAAAAAATATCTTCACTACAATGCGTGCCGGGAAAGCGCGATCTGCTCCGGTTCTGTCCGCTTTCTCCGTAATACACCGGGAAAGCGTGCCAGTGCGCTGTATGTGAAAGCTCCCGACCCCTCGCGTGGTGGTTGGTCAGTCTCCAACGTGATCTACAGCGCCTTGAAATTTCTGTATGTCAACACGTTCCATCGCACATGGGACATACAGGAGATTCCGAGGTCAAAAAAACCAAAAAAGTTACCCGTCATTCTGGTGCCAGCCGAACTCGCAACACTATTTAACGTTGTTTCCAATCCTATCGACCATATACGCTCCATTTCCATAAAGGCAATCATTTGAGCATAAATGCGGTAATTGAAAGTCCATAGGGCGGTAACTCGGTTTCGTTCAACATAAGTATATCCAAAATTGGTGACGGCTAGAGAAAAGAAGTTAGACTCCCATGCCTCTGGCCGCGGCACCAGCAGATGATGAAAATTGATGGATTTTCAGGGTAGTTTTCAGTTTTTCACCTCGTAGGAGTAAACTAACTGTATAAAAAGAGGCAGTCGATTTAATGTGGAAAAGGTGTTCAACTGGATGAATGTAATAGTAAAAGCAAAATTGTGTAGCATCAATGAAACTAGTAATGGATAAAAGCGTAAACGTAACGGAACTGGGAGATCTTATTTCGTCAAAATAGGCGGTTTTTTTAGACTAACGGAACCAGACGCGCTTATTTCATAGAATTATCCTACTTTCGCCTGCATTTCTTGGGAATAAGGTCATCTAGTTCCGTTAAAATGACCGAAAGGCCCATTTGGAGCGATTAAGGTCGTCTGGTTCTGTTAAAACCAAACCGTGCAGGTTTCCATGATCATAATCGTACACCATTAATCGACAGCCTCTAAAAATCCATTTAGACTCCCATGCCTCTGGCCGCGGCACCAGCAGATGAAGAAAATTGATGGATTTTCAAGAAGCCCTGCCGTTGATTCGGCACCGTCGGATGATGAATATTCATTTTTTCGATCCAATCCGTCATTATAAACGAATGTAGATTCTTGCCATGAATACCGGAAGCACATCGAAGGCTAATAGCTCTGGTAAAAAACAAGCAGGCCGCTTAGCAGGCGGTCCTGCCAAGCAGCCTTTCCAAGAAGAATGACGCATAATTAAGGATTCAATGCCAACAGCCGCCTCCAGCATGCCGTAAGATCTTCCGGGGAAGGGTTTCTCACCTCGAACATAAACGGACCTTCATATCCGTGGCCGGCGAGGGCTCGAAGAACATTCTTCCAGTCTATAATTCCTTCTCCGGGCATCCAATGCTTCTCATCCTCCCCGTCATAGTCGGACATATGAACGGTAATGATCCGCGAACCGACTTTGTTGATGAAATCGACCGCGGTTTCCTGAAGAAGATGGTTAACATCGCAGCAAACCATCAATCGATCTTCAGACCCGATCAACTCCAAAATTTCGTCACTCGTATTTCCGAGACAGGTTCTGGGCAGGCATTCCACCGCTATTCGAATATTCAGATGCCCCGCCCGGCGGGCCAGTTGCTGCAGTCCGTCCCGGCATATGCTTAACCGACGGCGCCTGTCCTCAATCGGAATCGGCTCATAGCTCGGATGCAGTACCGCCCGGCCTACTCCCCAACTCTCTGCCAGCTCCAGCAATTTATACTGATTGGCTATGATCGCCTCTCTCTTGGCGTCATCCGGGCAGGAAACGTCCCAATCATGGCCATAGGGCAAATGGACGGACCATATATGCAGGTTCAGGCGATTGGCTTCCTGAACGATCGCGGTAAACTGCTCGGAAAGCTCCTGGAACTGACTGTTCCAGTCCTTGCTGTGCAATACCAATTCAATACAATCCAATCCGGCACTCTTGATCTCTTCCAGTCCGGCGGTATTCTTGACATTATAAGAAGTACCGACCTTCCATCTTTCCGGTTGCCTCATCCGTTTCACTCTCCTCTGTTTCGTTAACCTGTCAGTTAGACGATGATCTTTGGATCCTGGATATTCAGAACGGCTTCGCTCACTTTGCCCTCATGAACCAAGACATTAGCGAATCTATGGTTGAACCCGGCCAAGACATACTCAGCCTCCTCGAGGCCGCCGTCTATCTCTATTTTAACGGAAATCGCTTCCCCGATCTGCAAATTTTGCCGGATCCAGTCCGCCTTCGCCCCACTGGCCGTCAGTACATATTTCCTTTGCGGGATGGAATGGTTGATCCCCGTCAATATCGCTTCAACGATACCGGACATTTCCTTCCCTGCCTGCCACTTTTCGTTCGGAGCATCGGGTGTAATGATCACCTCGACCCCTTCATTCCCCTCCTTTTCTATCATCATTTTCCTAAGAAGCAATCCCCGCTTAGCAGTGGGGATCCCGGTATCATCTGCTAAGCTAGCTGTTCTCCACTATTAGATCTCCACTGCTTTTTAAGATACATGTACGACAATTTTTTCCGTTATCGTTTCACCAGCTGCATTGATTAACTTACCGTAATATTCATACGTTCCTGCTAGTTTGTCTGTCATGGTTACCGTTGCGAATTGAGCTCCAGGTGTCGCTTCGAGCAGAGGAACGGATTGTACCAATTCCCCATTCTCATAGAGCTCGAAGGTAGCTGCATTGGTTCCCCACCACATATTCATCATCACGTTGTAGCTTCCGTCCCCATCCCAGTTATCGCTGGAGAGCACAGCATTACCCGGTAAGGCATCTGCAACAACAACGGTTATCGAATCGCAATTTGTCGTCCCGTAGGAATTAATCAATTCGCATGTGTATACATAAGTGCCGTTAATTCTGCCTGTTAGGACGGTTGCAGCCGTCTGGGCATCAGGAGATTTATCAATTAATGACTGCGTATCGATTAACCCCCCATTCTCATACAACTTGTATGTCGTCCCATTATTGCCCCACCATTGATTCATGGTAATCGTGTAGTTGCCGTCTCTTAGGCCCGTGTCGTACCCACTGTCACTCGACAATACCGGCTTGCCGGGTTTGTCTGTCGCCAGTGGACTTGAAGGTTCCTCCTTGATCATATCATTGATCATCCGAATGCTAGGATACCAGGTACGCGCCTTGTAGTACGCCTCGCTGTTATGAATTCTTAGATCATGCGTGTAGCTGCCTTGTCCATCGAAACGGAATATATCCACCGCATTCGTGGCCCAAGATGCCATCGTTCCATTAGGTACAGTACGGATAATGTTGCCCGTATACGGCTGTGTTCCAATGGACTTGACATGAGTGCTAAAAATATCATCATGCGAGTCGAATGTGTTAGACAGTTCTCCAGTAACCATATTAAACTGATACACTTCATATTGGGCTGTCACCCTGAGCAGGTCCCCGCCTTCCGTAACAGGGAACAAATCATGGCCCCAAGCCCCTTCTTTGCCTTCCATTGCCGGGAGATCAGCCCCCAAACCTTCCTTCAATGTTAGAGTTGGCCGCTCTGTCGTGCCGGTGATTTCATAAGCGACCACCTCATAATCTCCAACTGCCCATAGCAGCTTGCGCTGGTTATCCCAAACTAAGCCATGAGCTCCAGGAAGCTCTACTCGGTAATAATAACCATTTGCATCCCCCTGACTGGACGCGTATATGGTCACAGCGTTGCCGACACTATCTGCCACAACGATGTTTCCGTCCGGCAGCAATTCAATGGAATGAGGATTCTCCTCATTCTTCGTAGCGCGGCTATATAGCCGTTCACCAGTTTCGTAATCAATAATACCCACAAATCCACGAGAAGCGGTCGTCACAACAACATATCCGCCATAAAACTCACTATAGCGAAGCTTCGCATCCGTCACAAGGTCAAAGGTGCTAATTCCCGTAAATCCTAATGCGGTAGTCGGCTGCCACTTCCATACGATTGCATTCGGATCATTCCAATCTGGGCTATCCTGCTTGTATACAACGATTTTATTGAATTGCTGATCCGTAAGCGCAACCATCTCGGTTTCTGCCGAGCTAGGAACCTTCGAGTTGCCCTCGATCGGCAGCGTTGTCACGGCAGCCTGATTAACAAGCACCTGCAGGGAGTCCAGCACAGCTGTACCGCTCATTCGTTTCAGTTCCATCCCAGAACGGATGATTCTGCTATGATCAGTAATTTCATTCCCATCCAATCCAAATACGGAAAGCTCTTCCGATTGATCAAACCCGGCCAAAAAGGCTTCAATGGTCGTTTGGTGTGGAATGTCCGTAACCGTTCCCGCCGTATGATCGATCGTGTATGTCCGAGAGGTTATCCATTCCCTGAAAGGAATCGTATACGGCGCAAGGTTTTTCTTAATTCCGTTCCGCTCCCCATAGTTTTTCATCTGCAAATCTACATAGTCCTCATAAACATAGACCATGAGTGACTGGATTACTGCAGGTTGCTCGGCTGAGAGCGGCCCTGGATTATATCGATTGTTATAATAGCTTAGTGAACCTGCAAAGCTAGAGACATAGCCTGTAGAGCGAACGTTACGATCCTGTTCTATGCTGCCGTCAGCGTTATAGGCTGTCACCCGCTCGAAAGTGTCCTGTTCGATGAAAGGACCACCATGGTCGTGGCCATAGAGATAGATCAAGTTCGGATAGTTCAAAAAAATGCGATGCAAGCGGGTGTTCATGCCATTCTCATCAGAGAGAGCTTTCGCTGGCGCAGTTAATGCTTTTGATCCTTGAAGAGGATAATGACCAAGTACGATAACCCGTTCGGTATTGCCGATGGTCAAAAGTGTGTTCTCCACGAAATCGATAGCTTCGGGCGTATACACATTGGAATCGATGGTTTCGTCCCCATTATACGGAGTATTAATCCCGATAAAGTGAATTCCGTTAATCATGTAGTGATAAGCCAACAGATTGGAAGTCCGATCTACACCTTCATATAACACATCTTCATATTGCCCAAGGCTGCTTAGCATCGTTGAATCGATATAGGCGCCGGAATTGTACGCAGTCGAACCTGCTTCATAATCGTGATTCCCGTTAACATATAGCACTTTTCCGTATTTGCTCGTCTCTGCGAAAGCGCCTGTCACCTGCGAAACAAACTTATTGTATGTCTCTTGACCCCATGGGATGCTGCCAGTTGTACTCGAACTGTCCCCGGTCACAACGACCAGATCCGGATTTTCATTCGTCTTAATGGTTCCAAGTGCAGCGCGAATTTGCGGTCTAATCACGTCCGGATTATCCTGCAAACCGTAATCAACATGCAAATCAGACAGAGCCGAAATCGTAAACAAAGGCTGTTCACGAGGCTCTTCCAGATCCAACTTTGTCTTATCGATGTTCACTTCGTACACATGGAAGAGATTGTTGCTGTTCGTCGCGCTCGCCTGCCAGCCTTGACCATTCACTGTCGTAAAACGAACGTAATACGTCTTGCCGTCAATGACTCGGGACACGCTCGCTAGTCCTGTAGCATCAGCATTAACAGTCAATGTTTGTTTAGGCCCAAGTGAAATTGAAGGTTGATTGCTGTTACTTAGATGAATGTTTAGATAACTGTTCTCACCTGCTTCATTATGAGACCTAATCGCCCATCCACCTTCAACTTGTTCGAATTTCCATACCAGTCGATAGTCCACTGTGTCTTTAGAGGCATCAAAGCTGGCATACTTCAATAGCAATGGGTCTGAGCTCGTTGTATTCTCACTGGAAACGGCATACTGATCCTTGGTGCCGCCAGTTGGCGTAATGCCCGGAATCGCAAGTACGTAATCGTTGCCGCTCGTTAGGTGAGTTGCCCCGACTTTGTAGTAAGTCGGTCTAGGCGTCGGAACATCGGATACTTGGTATAGCAGAAACGATGCAGAGCTTGTTGCAGGAGCTGCTTCCCATCCGATTCCTCTTAAATTCGTAAACCGGATATAAAAAGGGATTCCTTCCAAGGCTTTAGACAGCATTACTGTCCCGTCCTCGTTGACAACCACATTCAGCTCTTGCCTTGAACCCAGATATGCATTGGGCTTGCTGTTTGCCATGCTGATATTCAAATAATTGTTGTCTCCCTCAACACCTTCTGCCCTCAAGCTATAACCACCGCCAAATTTCTCAAAAACCCATACCAGACTTGGATTCACCGGAGGTTGAACAGTATCGCTGAACTTCACGTGCTGGAACAGCTTCTGATCCGTGTATGCCGTTGGCTTACTGGATAGCGCAAACAATCCTCTGCCTTGATCGTTACTGGAAATATTCTGGATGGCCAATATATATTTCGTGCCTTCCGTTAATTGCTGACCTTTGACGATGTTTGGCATTGGCATAATACGAGCGCTAGGAACCTCAAACACTCGGAAAGCATTGCTGCTATCATAAGTGCCTGCCTGCCAGCCTACGCCGCCTGCCGTCGTAAAACGAACGTAATAGGTGGTCCCGTTCAGGCTACGCGAAATTTTTGCCGTTCCGTCAGCGTTTCTAGTAAACTTCAATTCTTGCCTGGGCCCGAGTGTTGCGCTAGCGGTTGAACCATTCATATCAAGGTTCAAATAGCTGTCCGTCCCGTCAGCACCGAGCAGCTTCAAGCTGAAGCCAGACCCGTAAGCTTCATACTTCCATACGATGGTATCATCCAGACCATATTGTGATTCAGAGTACTTCACATGTCTGAGCATAGAGTTGTTAGAATTGATATTTTCGATACCGGATAAAGCAAACTGACCGTGGCCTTGGTCGGTGCTGCCAATGCCGGGATGGGCAAAGATATAATACCCGCCGCTATGCATATTGCTTGAGGAAACAGGCTTGATCGGATTGTTCTCAAGCAAGGAAAGCGGAACAGCGCTCACGCGAAATGACATGCTTGGCTTATAAGAAGCGTCTGTACTGGATTGCCAGCCTACGCCGTTTAAATTAGTGAACCGCACATAATAAATCGAACCGTTTGCATTGCGGGAAATCTGTACGGTTCCATCGTCATTGATAATCAGGCTTAGTTCCTGCCGTTCACCCAGCGTCAAATCATTTCCATTAAGATTCAAGTAGGAAGCGCCTCCACTTTTGGAATAGGCTTTCAGGCTATAGCCACTTCCATAGCTTTCAATTTGCCATACGAGAACAGCTGATATGCTCTTCAGACCGACATCAAATGGAATATGACGAAGTAATAAGGGGGCAGCATTGCCATTGCTCTCGCTTGCCAGAGCATATTCGTCCCGCCCAAGCGTATTGCTGTTAATTCCGGGAATAGAGAGTGAATAGAACCCGCCGCTGACGATCTCATGCGCGTTAATCTCTAGGATTCTATCATTTGAAATAATCATATTTTCTGTAACGGGGAATACACGGAATGACATACTTGGCAGGTATGAATTATCCGGGCTGGATTGCCAGCCTACGCCGTTTGCATTGGTGAACCGCACATAATAATAGGTACCGTTTACCTCACGACTAATGAGAATAGTGCCGTTATCATTTACTGTCAGGACTAACTCCTGCTGTTCGCCAAGCGTCAAGTCCACTTCCGAAATATTCAAGTAGGCATTGGTTCCATCCTCAGAGTAGGCTTTCAGACTGTAGCCTGAACCGAATGGTATTGCCTGCCATACGATTGCCTCGTTTACCTGAGGAAGTGTCTCATCAAATTTGATATGGCTGCGCAGTAACGGCGATGTGTTCGTGTTAGGATTCGAGGAGAGTGCATATTGGCCACGCCCCTGCAAGTAGCTGTTGATCCCTGGGATTGCAAACACATAATAGCCATTACTGACGATTTCGTTGCCTGTGACTTGGGTAATCCCTTGAGCATTCGCAGAACTAGCAAACATCTGTAAGAACAAGCTAAGCAGCATAACCGAAATACTTAATTGTGTAATTCCTTTTCTCAACCTACTCATACATAATGCTCCTCCCTTAGGATTCAATTATCTGCAGCCAAGTCAGATGTCGGTGGATCATCTGACTTGGCTGCAGGAGTTGTTCGATTAAATCGAAATAATTAGCAATAGAGGGCATCACAAGCTCATTGACTGCATTTTATTGTAATGATTTCCACAGCTCGTTGGCTTGCTCTTCGATGAGTTTACCGCCTTGAGCATAGTATTTTTTGATAAATTCGTCGTACTTCTCTACAGGCCACACGCCCGTAACGATCTTGACCAAATATTCCATCCACAGCTTAGTCTCGAGATCTGGATAATCCATCTCTGCTGGAACCGATTTCCACAAGGCATTGGAGATCACATGTTTGTTCACAATTTCAATGGCCTCACGAACTTCTGGCTTCGCTGAACGACGATCGGTAACAATAACGAATCGAACCGGGTTGGAATACCCTTTCTTATACAGCTCGGCATACGGAGTAATCAATTCGATTGTATCCGTAGCGCGGTCGTAAGTGAAATCCTCATTCTCGATGCCGTACATCATGTGATTGAATCCGCCTTCATCGCTCTGATCGGCAACCCAATTCAGATATTGGAACAATTTCTTGGGATCCTGAACTTTAGCCGACAGTGCTGTGAACTCCGAATTATAGAGCTTTTCTTGATAGCCTTGCTTACCAGCCGGACCTTTCGGCGCTTCCAGCATGATGAGCTTGGCATTGGGATTGGCTTCATGCAGCGAAGTTGCAAGTGGGCTAGACATCTTTTCCGTATAATACACATCTCCCTCGAACACTCCGACCAGAGAGTTTACAACCAGCTCATCTCTTTGTTTGGATTCCATAATCGGGAAGTCGTGAGCAATAAGACCTTCCGCATACCATTTCTGTAGTAAAGCAAGGCCCTCTTTCATTTCGGGAAGCACGAGCCCTTTCTTAATTCCTCCGTCTACCTCAGTCCAATATTTAGGGATAATGCCATACGCGCCAAAGATCGCATTGAAATTCGTCTCGTTGGAAACTCCCAGACCGAATGTATCGTCTTTGCCGTTCTTGTCAGGATCTTGTGTAACAAAGGCTTGCAATACGGCATACAACTCATCTAGTGTGGTCGGCTGACTCAGTTTGAGGTTATCCAGCCAATCTTGTCGAATGGTAAGTCCAAGTGTACTGGGCAAGTTAAACGGCTTGTCGTTTCTTCCCTTTGGAATGCCGTAAATTTTACCGTTAAACGTGACTTCCTTCCAGAATTCTTCCGGAATGATCTTCATTAGATTTGGAGCATCCTTCAGATACTCATCCAGTGGCAGAAGCAGTCCCTCTTCGGAGAACCGTGCGAGCGTCTTCGAATCGATGTCGAAATAGTCAGGAAGCTGGCTTGAGGTAGCAAGAATGTTCAGCTTGGTAAAGTAATCGTCTCCGCTTGCGAGAGTAACCTTGAAATCGAATCCCTTCGCTCCAGTTTTCTCAAATGCCTCAAGGAGCGTTTTCTTGCCCACGCCGCCATCCGCCGGATACTCCGGAGCGGCAAATTTGCGGAGGATTTCATAGGTAGTCGTTTTCACTTCTTTAATTGCTGGAGTCGCGGTAGCAGTCACAGCCGCATCCTTCTCATTTTTTGCACTGCAACCAGCGGAAACAATCGATACTGCGAGCACGCTTGCCAACATCATCTTTCTTTTTGGAGCCTGAAGCATGGGATGACCTCCTAATATTTTTTTACCCTTTGACCGATCCAATCATTGCGCCTTTCACGAAGAAACGCTGCAAGAATGGATACACCATCAATATAGGGATCAAAGAGACAACAATTGTGGCTGCAATGACAGAATCCGAAGAAGCTGCATTGAGCTCGCCCATCGCTTCCGCATCAACTTGACCGGCAATAATTTGACGAAGCAAGACGGGTAAGGTCATGTGCGCTTTATCGTTCAAATAGATAAAAGATTGGAAGAAGTTATTCCATAAGCTAACCGCCATCCACAGGGCCAATGTTGCCAGTACCGGCTTGCATAGCGGCAATATAATCGTAAAAAAGATACGAATCGGATTGGCGCCATCGATCATAGCCGATTCTTCCAGTTCCTCGGGGATCGTTCGAATGAAGCTGAGCATGACGATGACATTGAAAGCGCTTATGAGATTCAGGACGATGATGGCCCATAAAGTATTAATGAGGTGCAGTTCTTTCATCACCAGGTAAGTCGGGATCAGGCCTCCGCTGAAGATCATAGTGAACAATACAATGAGCATAAACAACTTCTTGAGCGGGAGCGTCCGTTTGGCCAGTGGATAGGCAGTGCTTGACGTTAATAGAAGCGCTAGTACTGTTCCTACGATGGTAATAAAGAGGGAATTGCCATACGCCGTCCACAAATAATCGCTCTTTATTATGATGTGGTACGCATCCAGTCTGAAGTCAACGGGCCATAAGAACATGCCCCCCCGCATTACCGCATCACCCGAGCTTAACGACCGGGAAATCTCTCGCCATAGTGGATAGATCGTGGCAAGACCTAATAATGAAAGCAAAACGGCATTGACTGTGTTAAACAAGCGATTTCCGAATGAAGAATGCATCAGTACCTCCTCACCATATTCCTTGTTCGCCGAATTTCTTGGCTAATCGGTTGGTTAATACAATCAAGATCAACCCAACTACAGACTGGAACAACCCTGCGGCTGTGGCGAACGGATATCTTCCCATCGTAATCCCCACTCTGTATACATAAGTATCCAGTACATCCGCAACCTCATAAACGAGTGGGTTGTACAAGTTGTAGATTTGATCGAAGCCTACGTTCAAAATATGACCTGTTTTCAAAATAAGCAAAATGACGATCGTGCCCGCAATCGAAGGCAATGTAATATGGCGGACTAATTGAAAGCGGTTAGCTCCATCAATTTTGGCAGCATCGTAGAGCTCCATGTTAATGCCAGAGATCGCTGCCATATAAATAATGGTCCCCCATCCGACCTCCTTCCACAGCTCAGACAGTACGAGTAATCCCCGAAAGCTGCCCGGATCCATCAATGGCGAGGTTTGGAGTCCAAACATCTCCAACAATCCGCTCTTGGAAGAAAACAACGAATATAACACCCCTCCAAGAATGACCCAAGACAAGAAATGTGGAAAGTAAACAACCGTCTGAATGACCCGCTTAAAACCGACATGATACACTTCATTGAGCAGAAGCGCCAATATAATCGGTGCCGGGAAGTTGAACACCAGCTTATAGACGCTGAGAATGATCGTATTCCTCAGCGCCACCCAGAAATCAGGTGAATCAAACAATAACTGAAACCATTTGAGCCCGGCCCAAGGGCTTCCCATTACGCCATCTATTAACCGAAAATCTTTGAATGCGATTACAATACCAGCCATAGGCCAATAATGGATCAACAAGAAGTAAAGGATACCAGGAAGCAGCAGCACAAAATAATATTTGTGGCTTGCAAACGGCTTCCACGCTTTCCTCCAATACATTGATAAAAATGATAGTGTGGATGTTCGAGCCGTAGAAGGTAACGCCAATCTAAATCCTCCTTTCGTATGGTCGTGTGCTTGCCTTTACACTATAAGACATTCCCGAATAGGAGGAAATTACGAGTTTTTGATTCGAATGGGCGTTATTGCGCAAAAATTGCCGGGTGACAAAAAAAATCCATTCGAATCAAGAAAGATCCATCACCTTTTTGCGGTATTCGCCCGGGGTCGTCCCTTCCGCCTTCTTGAATGAACGGATGAACGTATGGGCGTCATTATAGCCGATTAATTGGCTGATTTGCTGCAGCGACTTCGATTTGTCTTTCAGCAGCGTTTTGCTCATCGCCAATCTCCGTTCGGTTAAATATTCAAGCGGAGACTTGCCTACCTCTGCTTTGAAGATCCTGCTCAGATGCGACGGACTTATGCCGATATGAGAAGCAATATCCGATATGGAAATGTTATTCGCATAATGGGCCTCTATATAGTCCATCGCCTGCCGGACCCATGGGCTGCTGCCCTCCGCCTGCTTCCGTACCGTCTCCAAATAATCCATGATTTGCCCGATTTGACGCATTAGCATACTGCGGAGCTCCGACTGGTTCTGGCATTGCTGAAGCTGAAGCAGATCCACCTGGTCCATCAGCGGTTCAATGTCGTACCCTTCCTGTACCAAGGAGCCGAGAACATGACTCATCAGCATCACGATCATTTGCAGCAGCTTCGGATACGGTGAGCCGCTGCTTGATAAATAACGGTCGAACAGCTCCGACATATAATGCTCCACCCGGCTCTGGTCCCCGGCCAGGATCGTGTTCAATATCTTCTTCTGATAAGCCGCCGGATATTGAAAATGACCGGATTCCTTCGCCTCCTCCACGAAGCATACAGCAGATTGCGGCAGGAAAGCTTTATAGGTCATGGCTCGCTTTACCTGCTCGTAAGCTTCAGCCAGCTGATCCAAAGGGCCGATCCCGCTGACGAAGAAGTAAAGCTCCGCCTTCAGGCGGCTGTGGGCCAGCCGCTGGATCGTCCGGCAGCCGTCCTCCAGCTCGGCCATTAGCTCGCCGTCGAACACTTCCCGGTCGAAATTGAGGATGAAGGCGAACTTGCCGCGGTCGAGAATCGTCCCTGCCGCCATAAATCGGGCCCGCAGCTCGTCCTCCGCCAGGCTGAACAAGAACAGCGTATGCCCGGCCGAGCTATCCCGGTCACGCATACTCTCGTCCACTACAACAAGTACAGCGTGATAAGGAGATACAAATTGAATGCCGGCCTCGGAGAATCGGCGGGCCGCGTCCGGATCTTCGGGCTGATGATTGTGAAGCCATTCGTGCACGACATGATTGCGGACAATCGGTTCATTGTGCCGAATCGTAGTAATCAAATTATGAATCGCCCGGTTGACAACCGCGTATGCGTCCTGGCTGTCTCCGGGAGCTCTCATCACGAATTCCTGAAGCTTCGTTGCCAGACGCCGCCACGGATCATACAGAATCGAGGCGAACAAGTAGGACAATCCGATTCCGACGGCAAGTACGCCAAGCATAATGAGGACAGCCTGGCGGATAGCATCCGTAACGACTGGAGTGTAGGGCCCTGCAGGGGTGAGCTGCATTAAAGCCCAGCCATTCGTCGTGCTTTTGGCACCGCTAAGGATGTATTTCTTCCCGGCGAGCGAAACCGTTTCCGTATAGATGGCCCCCGGTCCGAGCTTCGGAAGCATTTTATCCAAATCCAGCCCCTCTACCGTTGAGGAAACCGGACGCCCCCATGGATCGGCTACGATCAACGGTCCCGACATCTGTGAATTCAAGTTCAGCAAAGTGCTCATAAAAACATCCTTGTGGATATTGAACACCAAGTAGCCTAAAGCCGTTTTCTGCGTGGCGGGCACCGGCTTGACGAAGGACAGAATCTCCTTCCCGGGCTCCCCCGGCCGTTCGCGCAAGCCGACCCAGGGGCGCGGAAATTCAGACGCAGCTCCGGTTACCCGGTTCAGAAAGTCCTTATCGTAAAAGTCCTTAAGGTCATACAAGCCCTCATTGACCGTCAATACTTTCCCGTTCTGCAGAATATCCAGATAGATCGATTCAAACAGCGCATTGGAATTCATCCAGCTTCGCAGCTGCCCTTTAATATCCGCATATTGATAAGCCTGCAGGTCGAATGGGCGGTTCAACATTTCCAGCACATCCGGAGTCAGTGAGATTTGCAAAGAGATTTGTCCGAATTGGTCCAGCAGCAGATCCAGATTGCGGGAAGCGGATTCCAGAGCGGCTTCGGAAACGCTTACAGTTTGCTGCACAGCATCCCGGTATTTGCTGTAAATCTGCCACGCCAGAAGCAGCAAAGTAGGAATCAGAATCATGGTGAAGAACAGGATCAAATATTTGCGAAACGCGGATTTTGTCTCTGAGATATGGCGGATCATCGAAATCTCACTCCTCTAACGCATCGTTAAATCTCTTTTTCTATCATGGTTGCTCCTGCCTCGTTTGTCAATTATTAAGAAAGATATAGGCCCTAAATCCCCTTGCAGAGCGACCAGGGACCTTCGAAGCGTTATTTCTCTCCCCCCGACCAGGCAGCTTCAAACCTCTTATATCCTTTCTGGTCTTTGCATCGCTTCCAAGGAGAGCTGTATACTTCTCTAAGGGAAGCCACAAGGCTTACAAATATAAAAAAAACAGCCCATTAAAGAGCTGTTTTAGTTCAATACAGCAGATGGCAAAGACCGCGCCGATACTGACATCCGGGCGACTGAACCTATTGTATATTTAATCGCTCGTCGAGCTGCTTTGTTGCTCCGGGTTAAGCTTGGTCGTCTTCTTATTTCGCATTTTCTTGAACACGAGAAAGCCGATCGCCACGACAACCCCTACTGCCAGGAATAGATATTTAAGACCATCGATCATGCCCTCAGCGGCCCGTCCGTATACATAAAAGAGAGCTCCTACAACATAAAACTTCGTGGCGCGCCCCAATGCGGCGTAGCCGATGAGTCTCCATACGGAAAAATTCAGACAGCCGGCGAGAATGGTAAATACCTTGAAGGGAATCGGGGTGAAGGCTCCGACCAGAATTGCCGCTTCTCCATTGCGTTGAAACATGGTAGAGGCTTTTTCGATCCACTCTTTCTTGAGGAATTTATATAGGACCGATTTGCCTAATCCTTTGCCTATCCAATATCCCAACGGGGTACCGAGAATGCTTCCGATATATCCTACCGTTGCCAGCCAGAGAGCTTGGGATGGATTGATGAGGCTTAAGGGGACTTGCAGGAAAAAGGCGGGAATCGGAAAAATAACCGCATCCGCGAAGGAATGAATAAATAGCCCGAGGCTACCGAAATCCATAAGAAAATCAATGATTGATTGAAACATAATTTGCAGAGGCCTCCTAAATGATGGCAGGTAGTCTTCTAAATGAGCATAAATGATCAGCGGTATGGGCCCATCGAGCTATGAGTACATAACGGAAGTGAATTTAATCGGGGATAAAATCACTTGCTTGAACATAACGGGTATGGACGCGCGGATACGAAATTGCGCCGTGGTGACAAGGGAACGGACCCTGTCTGAGGGGACGGTGCACAGTATTAGAACCAGAAACAGTAGAATAGGCTCTGCATGAGAATATTTATTAAAGGGATTGTCTGAAGTAGCAGCCGCTCTTGCCCTCAGGACGGGCTTCAGCGGATCAGCCGGAATGGCGGGATGTAATGCTATCGGTATCACTAAAAGGAAGCATAGTAAAAAAGCAAAACCGCAAAGCAGGTAACGCTGTTGTCTTGATGCGGAAAACTTCATTGCTTTTTCATCATCCTTCCAGATAGTAATGATCACAAATAACAGCTTAGCATAAAAATGTGACAGTTCGCAATGCAATCCCGCCTATCCCTGCATTGTTTTTCCTCCCGTACTGCTTCCGGGCATGGACGAGTCTTGCCATCCATGCCGCCGATTTGGAATGAAGCAGCTCAGGCCAAGGATCTTACTACAGCCATTCTATTAACTCAGCCATGTGCTTGATCGTAGCCATGGGAACAGGACTCTCGGGCTGCGCTCTTCCCTTCTTGTTAAACCAGATGGCATTCATCCCCAGGCTCATGGGGCCGACCACGTCATTCTTCCAGGAATCGCCTACGAACAAGACTTCGGACGGTTCTACTTGAAAATAGTCCAATGGTCTGCGGTAGATTTCGGGAGACGGCTTCTCGCATCCGATAGTTTCCGATATAAAGACGGCTTCCCTCGGGAAAAATCGATCCACCCCTGTAGCTTCCAATTTGTCGAACTGCCAGCTGGCCGTTCCGTTCGTTACTATCCCGAGCATATACCGTTTCTGCAGCTCCTCAAGCACATCCAGCAGTTGATTGTCCGTTTTCATAAAGGTTTTGCTTAACCGCTGATACAATTTTTCAAATTGCTTCGCTGACTTCTCGTCCCCCCGCCTGCCAAAATCAGCCAAGGCATCGATATACCTGCGTTCGCGAAATTGCTCTATGCTGATTTTCTGAAGATAATACTGCTCGTGATACAGCTCGGATTTACGGCTAAAGCATTCAAAGAGACGGTCCGGATCCTCGTCGCGGGTCAAAGGATGCTGACGGAAAGCCTCCTTCAGGCTGGCTTCCCAATAGTCATCAAAATGCAGCAGCGTATCGTCCAAATCAAAAAGAATCAGTCGGATTTTGGGCTGCAAGCCTTTCCCGTTGCCAAGAACTTATAAAAGTCTATAAATCCTTGTTTGCTTCCTGTTTCGCCGTGTCCGCTTTTGCCGGAACTACTCGCGTTTGGTATGACACTCCACAGGCGTAAATTCGGATGCAACGAATCCTACATATTGGCGATGACGAGATACGTGTCAGACCGCCAATTTAGATAGGTTGATCGCCGCGTTCAAGTCGCGGTCGATCACATGTCCGCAAGTGCATTCAAAGGTGCGATCAGACAGTTTCAGGTTCGGCTTGATCTGACCACAACATGAGCACATTTTCGATGAAGGGAACCATTTGGCGGCTTGAACAAATCTCGCGCCGATCTTCTCGCACTTGTATTTCATCTGCCGGATAAACTCGTGCAGCTTCTGTCCGGCAATCGCCTTACTCAAGTGGCGGTTCTTCATCATTCCGCTCACATTTAAGTCTTCCATCACTACAGCGCTTGGCTTGGCTTTCGCTATCGCGCTCGTCGTTTGGTGAATGTGATTAGTGCGGATATTCGTTAATCTCCGATGAAGCAAACGAATCGACTTTTCGACTTTTACAATGTTGCGTGTCTTGACGAA
>NZ_VEGP01000065.1 GCF_007679495.1 Paenibacillus sp. 32O-W
ATCCCTCCACCCGCATAGCGGGTGGTTTTTTGTTTCGCACGCTTCGCGAGCTCAACTGGCTAAAGCCATAATAAAAACCCGCTAAGCCCCAATTCCGACGGGCCTAGCGGGTTTTGGTTTATGGGGCATACTGCGCCCTATGCCCATTGCTGCCGGGCATTTCCTTCAAGCTATACCGCTGTGATTGCGGGCCAATCCAATTCAATGCCTTCGCGCACCAGCAGAGCCTGGAAATCAGCCAGCAGCTCGGCCTGATTTCTTACCTGCCGTGGGGTCACTCCGCGCTCCAGACAATAGGCGGCCAGATAACCGGCAGCCTCGCCGATATTCCATTCCACCGGATGGAGGCGATAACATCCGTTCGTCAAGTGGGTGACCCCAATGTTCTTGCATGCCGGCAGCAAGTTATTGACCCGTACCGGAATCAGGCTGCCCAGCGGGATCTGGAACGGCAGGCTCGGGATATAGAGGCCGACCGTCCCTCCGGTCGTAGGATGCAGATCGATCCGGTAACAACCGACTCCAACCGAATCCGGGAACTTCTCGGCCCCCTGGTCTCCGCGTGTCGTCGGGCTGATGTGCTGCTCCAGTACGGTAAATTCCGCACGGATGCGGCGGGACTCGCGGATGTACGGGTACTTGGCCAGTCCGTCCTCCGTTCCCACTACATCCTTCCTCAAGCGAATTCCCGGATATCCGCGCCCCCCGTCCGGACGCGGTGCTTCCGTCTGCAGCCAATAAAGCAGGCTGAGGCTTAATTGCTTCGCTTGCTCCAGATTCCGCTCTCTCTCATCCTCGCTCACTTCATATATATTCCCAAGCCAATAATCATTCTGCGGCCAATTGACAATCGTTACATCGCTGTCGAAGACTCCCTCCGCGAACAGAGTACGGTCCACTATTCGCCGATAATCCCATAACGGAAAATAGCCGGGCTCCGGAAACAGCGAATAACCCTTTTGATGCGAAGCGAAGGAAGTCCAGCTCAGCAGCTTATCCGGTTGGAAATCCGCTTGATACTCCCTCCAAAATTCGTAATCCCGCGGTTTCTCAATCGTATGATCCTCCCCTTCGCGGTAATCGACGGCAAAGCAATAGGTGATCGACTGAATATCTCCGGGCTGCGCAGGTCCTTCCAGCGCATTCGGCTCTCCAGTCTCATCACTGGATTCGGCTCCTGTCACGTATTCGACGCCGGCTAACGGCAGCACATCCCCGCATTCTGTAGCATCGAGGAAATAAGGAGCGGTCAGCACCGTCTCTTCCCCCGTCCGCAAGCAAGAAACCGTTACGGAGACGACATCGTCACCGGACGTTTCCGCCCGAACCACCCGCCGGTTCAACAAAACCTGTACGCGGCCGCTATGGATATACGGTGCCAGCATTTCTTCGAAGCAGGCAAGCGCTACCCGGGGGTCTATACAAAGACGGCTGACAATGCCGTTCCCCGGATTGAGACGTTCGTTCCGCATCGCCTCGGGGGTCATTGCAAAATTTCTTTTGTAGTAATCGCGTGCCCGGTTCCGAAACTCCCGGTAGCTCGCGGTGCAGCCGAACTGTTCAATCCAGCGGTGCTCGTCTGCGGGAACGGCTTGGCTGGTGAACTGGCCGCCCAGCCAATCGGTCTCCTCCGTCATAATTACCTGTTTGCCCTGTTTGGCCGCAGCCAGCGCTGCTGCACAGCCGCCCGTTCCGCCTCCGATAATAACGATATCGGCACGTAGACTTTTTCTATCCATTAGATTCATCACCTATTTCCTTTCACTCGATTCTGCGTTTATATCCTCGGCCTGGTCCAGCACCAGATAGGATAAAATCCCTGCGAATGTAGCCGCTTTGCGAAATGTCGTCGTCACCGGAGTGCGCTCCGGATCATCAGAAGTTACCTTGGGCCGGAAGCAAGCGGCCCCTTCCTTAAGAACAGCTTCCTCCGTCTCACACAGCCGGCTTATGACATAATTACTGGCTCCTTCTATCTCGGGGCAGCGGGAGAAGGACAGCCAAATTTCCCAAGCGTTGTTCCAATCCCGGCACCACCAGGGAGCTTCGTTGAAGTCATTCGGACCTTCCTCCATCGCCTGCAGCATTGTGTCTACCGCTTCCCTTGCCACTTGGTTCCAACGGTCCTGCAACGGTGGCGGAAGAAGAGGAACGACCGTGTGGGCAAAGGCTATGATCGTTCCTTGGTAAGCAACGCTATTGCCCATACCTACCTTGCCATCCCATAGCTCGGTATAGGGCCACCAGCCGGGACTGTGCTTGCCGAACCGGTCGGCCACATGCCGCACTATTTCCTCCGCCTTCGCCCGGAAGAGCTCCTCCCCTGTGACCTGATACGCTCTGCCGAATGTATGGGCGGCATAAATGTCGCCATTCAAGACATCGTGTCCTGTAGCGTTCGGATTTTTATAGACGGCGCCCGGATTCTCTTCGGCCACCTGAGTCAACAAGTATTGAGCCGACTGCACAAGGCTGCTTCGTGCCGCTTCACTGCCAGTTCCCTTATAAAGATGATATAAGCTGTTCGCTACCGCACCGATTTCCGCAATGTCGACCGTCCCGGCTTCTCCCTTCTTTACATAATAGGGTTGTCCGAACGCGCCCTGAGGAAGCTGTCTACGCCGTACATCCTCTGCCAGCTTGCGGGCGATGTCCTTGCCGTCTCCCTGATGCAGCTTCCAATCCAGCAAGTAAAAGCAGGCCGCCTCGCCTGTCGTGCAGCAGCTGGCCCGATCCCCCAGTTCCTCATCGTAAATGTAGAGCGCGCCCGTCTCTCCCTCTTCTCTAAGCAGTCCGTCAAAATAAGGCCTTAAACGGGATACGACGGATGATACAATCAAATTCATGTGGAGCTCCCCTCTTTGATTGAAAATTTGGTACAATGAAGATAAAATTAATATATCATGAATGGGAGATTTTTTCCCCTATTTCTTACTGATAATAAAGAAAATTTCCAGAATAGAAGCCGCGTCCTCTTTGAGCTTCTTCGCCGTACACAGATGCACAATGAACCGGCGAATATCGTGGACGTTCTCTCCGATGAACGATTCCGCGCCCCGGTTACCTTCATAACATGATCACGGTCCCCACACCCGAACTTTCATAGCGGCCGTGTTTTTGCTTTGAACGGCGTCTTCCGCTATTTTACTTTGACAATAACGAATAAACTTATCACAATGATAAAGTGGCCCCGCTTACATCTGAGGCAGGAGGCTTTACGCGACTTTGGGATGGGGTGAATAACTGAATGCTTCATAAATTGAATCTATGGCGAAACCGATCCTTCAGAAGAAAATTATTTATATATTCCATCCTGATCTGTATAGTTCCGGTGATATTGCTTGGAACCGCTTCCTCCATTATTGCCTCGCGCATGGTTCAGGAGGAAGTGAATCATAACCAGCAGATTATTCTGCAGCAGATGCAGTTCCAAATGGACAGCATGCTGCAATCGCTGGACAGGGCATCCATCCTGCTGGCTAACAATGCCGCCGTGGAGAAATCCGTGGAGCTGGGCCCTACCAACAAAAATATTGACTACACGCTGGAAATGATCGATTCGATTAAAAAACAGCGCAGCTTTTCCAATATCGATTATGATGTCGCTATCGCCTTCACACTGTATAACAAAGTATATTCCAACAGGGACGGTTTCCTGGATCTTACCGACTATCCCTATTATGGATTGATTAAAAATACGGAGACCCACTACGGATCCGCGGTCGCCATTCCGCCCCATACGTATCCGGGACAGGACGAGCTTCTGTTTATGCGGCCGGTGCCGATCTTCTATTCCGAACAGAAGAAAGGGCTGCTTATTCTGCAGGTCCCGAACGAAAAGCTGACTTCCTTCATCCAATCCGTCAATTTGGGAGAGCGAAGAAAGCTGTATATCGTCAACGAAGAAGGAACCATTGTTCTGAGCAAGGATTCGGACACTATCGGAACGAAGCTAAGCCCATCCGTCTTCCAAGCGGCGTCATCCGGAACACAGTCCTACTCCGGCCCTGTTGCCGTTGACGGAACCGATTACAATATATCGGCGATCAAATCTTCTTTTAACAATTGGAGCTATATCGCCATGACAGAAACCGCACTGTTAACGGATAAAGCCGATAGAATTCAGACGATCACCTGGATTGTCGCTGCTGTTCTAACCTTGGCGGCTGCCCTTCTGTCCTTCGTCGGAGCCAAGAGATTGTCCTATCCTATCCAGAGGCTGCTCAACATGCTGTCCGGGGATGCCAGGAAATCCGCGCATACGGACGATATTCAGGAGTTGGACTCTTTCATTCAGAGCATGGTGAAGACGAATGACCGGTTGAAGAGTGAAATTAGCGAGCAGCTCCCGTACCTTAAGGAAACCGTCTTCCAGCAGCTTCTGCGCGGCGAGATGAGTGCCAAAGAGATTATCAGAGCCTCCGAAAGATACGATTTTCCGCTTCGGGGGGCCTGGTTTCACGTCTGTCTCGTCGATGTCGATGAATATGTCCGCTTTCAGCAAAATTACCGTGAACGCGACCGTTCGTTGATGATGTATGCCATTCGCAAAATCGTGGAGGAAATATGCGAGGAGAAAGAGAATCTCTCCTGCTTGACGGTAACCCCTCTACCGGGGCAAGTCGCCGTGATCCTTGGCATAGAGGAATCCAACAGCGAATCGATAGAAGCTATGGACCGAATCGCCGCCGAATTCCGGACCAATATCCGGCAATATTTTCAATTCTCCGTGACGGTGGCGCTCAGCCGCCCTTACAAGGGCTATACCCAGATCAGTACCGCTTATCAGGAAGCGCTGGAGCTTCTAAGCTACCGGCTGTTAATGGGACATGACCGGATCATCTCTTCCCGGACGATCGAACCGGATATCGAGCAGTCACGAACGACCGTCGTCCGATGGCAGAAGGAAATTGTGTCCAGTATTTCTCAGGGTAACATAGAACAGGCGAAAGCGAAGCTGGAGGAAATTGCGGAACTGGTCCCCCGTTATGTCCACAATTCGGAAACAGTGCTTGGGTTGTTCGCTTATTTGATTGGAGAGCTGGACTATTTCCTTCAGGAAGCGGGGTTGAACGCGGAGGAAATATTCCCGGGTGATCCGTATAAGCAGTTATACTCCATGACCCGTTTGTCGGAAGTGACGGTCTGGTTTACAGAAACGATCTTCCCGGCGATACATGCCCAGGTGAGCGGCCTTCATGCCAACAAGCAAAAGAAAACCGCGCGGCAAGTGATGGACTATATTCACGAGCATTTCGAAGAAAATATTTCACTGCAGTACGTTGCCGATGAGCTCAAGCTGTCCCCTTATCACATCAGCCGGGCATTTAAGGAAGAGACCGATACGAATTTCGGGGACTATCTGATTCAATACCGGATGGACAAGGCGAAGGAATGGCTGATTTACAGCGACATGCCGATTAAAGAAATCTCCGAAAGGCTCTGCTATACTTCGGTGCAGAATTTTACCAGAATCTTCAAGCAGGTTGCGGACATGCCTCCCGGCCAATATCGTAAAAAGTACCGTGACCCGGCCAAAGAGAATCCCGACGGAGAATCGTCAAAGCTTCTCTCATAATTAAGTGTCCTTGGTTCGAACAACTAAATACCAAATTATTCAAAACAGGAGATCGGGCATGATTAGAAATTCTGCCCTGATTTCCTGTTCTTTTTTTCATCTCAAAATAACATAATACCGCCAGTGACGAGAGGGTATTACAAAGTGTCCGGATCCGGCTATGGCGGATTAATCTTTTGTTGCACTTCTTTATCTTTTACCGCAAAACCCGCTTCCCTCAACAGATAATTGCGTTTAATCCGCCTAAGCCCCATAGTAAGCAGTACGAAAGCGCAGGTTTACGCCATCAAACTATAAGGAGGTAATCCGTACTGTTATGAAAGCCCAACCAACCGAATCTCTTCCTACACCTCCCCTTCCGGGTTCCAAAGCAACCATTTGGCGCAAGCTGGCGAAAAGAATGTGGAAGGACCGGTTTTTGCTTCTCATCGGCCTGCCGGGGATCGCTTATTTCATCCTCTATAAATATGTCCCGATGCTCGGTCTGTATTTGGCCTTCATTGATTTCAATCCGTTCATCGGGATTACGCAAAGCGAATGGGTAGGCTTCGCCCATTTTAAAACGATTTTTGCCGACGCGGAAATCGTCAACGTTCTATGGAATACCCTGCAAATCTCTTTTTTGCAAATCGCTTTTGCATTTCCTATCCCGATTGTGCTGGCCATGATGCTTAACGAGCTGCGCGGTCAAGTTTACAAAAGGGTTGTGCAATCCATCGTTTACCTGCCCCACTTCTTATCCTGGGTGGTGGTGATCGGGATCTGTATCATCTTCATGCGAAGCGAAGGATTAATCAATCAGTTTCTTAACATACTCGGCTGGGAAGCGGTTCCCTTCCTTTCCAATCCGTCCTTGTTCAAGCCTATCGTCGTTCTTCAAGTCATTTGGAAGGAATCCGGATGGGGGACGATCATTTTCCTGGCTGCCTTGGCTGGCGTCAATCCCCAGCTTTATGAGGCCGCGGTCATGGACGGGGCCGGTCGGTTCCGGCGTATGTGGCACGTCACTCTGCCCGCCATCCGCAGCACGATTGTCATTCTGCTTATTCTGCGACTGGGCAATGTTATGGACAGCGGCTTCGAGCAAATCTTTCTGATGCTGAATCCGTTCAATATGGAAGTCGGGAACGTGCTGGATACTTACGTCTATTTCAAGGGAATCGAGCAGTCCGACTACAGCTTCGCTACCGCTGTTGGATTGTTTAAGGGAGCAGTCGGCCTGATTCTGGTCATGTCCGCCAACTATCTAGCCAAAAAATTCGGAGAAGAAGGAATCTACTAACAAGGAAAAGAGGTGCAGCCTAAGTGAAGGAAAATACATGGAGTTCACGCCTGTTTGACGGAGTCAATATCGTGCTGCTGGCTCTTATTTCGCTGGTCATGCTGATTCCCTTTCTGTACGTAGTAGCGGTATCCTTCTCATCGTACAAGGATTTTCTGGAGAGCAGCTTTGTTCTTATCCCTAAAGAATGGGTCATCGACTCCTACCAGTATATTTTCGGCTCCAGCTCGTTCGTGCGCTCTATCTTCGTGACGGTTTATATTACGATACTCGGTACGTTCATCAATTTGTTCTTTACGGCTACGCTGGCATATGTTCTGTCAAGACCGGTTATCGGTCAGAAAGTCGTCTTGTTCGCCGTATTATTTACTCTGCTGTTCTCGGCCGGGATGATTCCGACCTATCTGGTCGTCAAGGAGACCGGGCTCTTGAATTCCATCTGGGCGCTCATTCTGCCGGCTGCGATCAGTCCGTTTAACCTGATTGTCATGAGACAGTTTTTCATGAGCATTCCGCCGGAATTGAATGAGGCAGCCGTGATCGACGGGGCTAACGACCTGCATACGTTTATCAAAATCATCTTGCCTTTGTCCAAGCCTTCCATGGCGGCCTTCGGCCTGTTCTACGCGGTTGCTCATTGGAACAACTATTTTACAGGAATTCTGTACCTGAACGACCCGGCCAAGTGGCCCATTCAGGTCATTCTAAGGCAAATCGTAGTGGTCAATGAAGCACAGAATTCGCTCGGGAATCCGCAAGTGCTGCTGGAGCACTCTCCGCCGGCGGAAACGATTCAGATGGCGGCCATCATCGTCGCCACCCTGCCTATTCTGCTGGTCTATCCGTTCCTGCAGAAGCATTTCGCCAAGGGGGTGATGCTCGGTTCGGTTAAAGGTTAAATCGAAGCAGTATTGCCTGAGAAGTCATTATCGGGATAAACTTTGGATAAGGGGGATAATCTGCAATGAAAATGAAACCATGGTTAGCAGCAAGTCTGGTGCTGGCGGTATCGGCAATGACGGCCGCCTGTGCCTCGAAGCCGGAAAGCGGCGGTGCAAGCGGCGGGGAAACAACCAAGGAGAACGAGAAATTCACGATTACCGCTATCGATTTCCGTTACGGAACGATTCCGCCGGCGAACGGCAAAGGCATCGAGATGATCAATGAGCGGTTCAATGTGGATTACAAACCGCAATATGTCGTACAATCCGATTATGTACAGAAGCTTAGTGCCGTTATTGCTTCCGGAGACATTCCGGACATCATTGTCATGGAAGGCACGGATTCGAATTTCTATAAATGGGCCAAGCAAGGGGCGTTCCTGCCTCTTAACGAATACATGGACAAATACGAAACGTTCAAGCTTATTCCGGACAATGTCCGCAAAGCCGTAACCATCAATGGCAATATCTATGCTATTCAAAGGTATTTGACCGAAAATTATGAGCTGACTCCGGTAATCCGTAAAGACTGGCTGGATAACCTCGGCCTGAAGGTTCCGACGAATTATGAGGAATTAAAAGAGGTGGCCATCGCCTTCACGAAGAATGACCCGGACGGCAACGGTAAAGATGATACTTACGGTATGGCCATGTCCCAGAATATCAACCCTCATTACGGAATGGGAGCTTATTGGGATTGGAATGCGTGGTACCACAAGAACGAGGATGGACAATTTATTCCCGGCTTCATTTCGGAAGCGCGCAAGCAGCACATTTCCTTCCTGGCCGATCTTTATAAGGAAGGGGCCATTTCGAAAGATTTTGCCCTGCTGAACTGGGCACAGACGAACAAGGAGTTTTACTCGGGTAAAGCAGGAATCTTCATCGGTACTCCCCGCGGAATGAACTCCACTTACATGCAGGGGCTCGTCGATATTGATCCGAAGGCCGACATTGTGCCGATTCCTCCGTTCGAGGCTCCGGATGGCTCCAAGGGCTTCACCTCGTCCGCCGGATACTACGGTGTGATTATGCTTAACGCCAAGCTCAAGGATCAGCCGACCAAGGTGGAGAAAATTCTGGAGATGATCGATTTCGGCCGCAAGTTCTATCCTTTGGAGGAGCGCAAGCCGGATAATGCCGATTTCGACTGGATGAACGGCCACGAAAACAATGGCTACAAGATAGTAGACGGCAATGTACAGAGAGAACCGGATGAGAAAGGTCTCTCCCCGTTCAATTATATGCCGGATAACCGGATGTGGGCACCGAACGATCTAGCCAACGGCTATTCGAAGGAATACCCGGTTGAGCTTCTCCGTAAATTGGCGGCAGAACTGGAGACTATGCATAGTGAAACAAAGCATTATATCAATCCGATGAATGCAGTCTTCTCGGAAACACGATCTGCCAAGGGCTCAGAGCTGGATAAATTCCTGTTCACCGAACAGACGAAGATGATCGTCGGCGAAAGACCGATCTCCGATTGGGACAAAATGGTTCAGGAATGGATGGACAAAGGCGGCGCCCAAATTATTAAAGAAGCTAATGAGGGCATGAAAGAGAACGGTTATACCGAGCCGCAATGGAAGTAATATAAAACGGGGCTGCTCATTGGTCATCTTAGATGACTTATGGGCGGCCCCTTTATTAATTTCATTTTTCATTATGATGTCTAATAATCGGGGTTCAGGCCAAGGAGTCCCTTCTCATTTTTTGTGTATCTGTTCTAAGAAAGCTCCCGAATTGTTTTCAGCTTGCATTTTTTCTAATTGCTCAATTTCTTCGGAAGTCACTGCATAAGGATGAATACATACAAAACGGCATACAAAAAGCACCCCATCGCACGACAGGATGCTTTATAAGCCTATTAAATGACTTACAGCCCTTTGGTCTTATCATCATTGTAGGCAGCCGTCAGGATAGCCGTGATGAACATGATAAACACAAGAATACTGATCCAGAAAGAAAGAGACATTAGAAGCACCCCCCGGGCATTGGTTAACTTTATTTAAGTATCGATGGCGTTCTTATAAGTAAACACCTATATTATACCCAATGAAGGTCAAAAAGAAAACGGCCAAATGTGAACATTTCCTAACACGTCTATTGCTGTCGACATTGTTAAAGCTGAATAACGGAAAGTCGGCCGAAGACAAAAAAATATAGGCAGCCCCGGTGGGAACCGGTTTCGTTTTAAAGTGTCTAATAGGTTGGAGGTGAGGCCAGTGGAGAAATATTTACAGTATGCATCCAAGATGGATGACCATGCTTTTCGCGAATTAATGAACGAATATGGTCAGGAGGTCTGGAATTATGCTTATTTTCTAATTCGCCGCTTTGACGCAGCGGATGATCATGTGCAGGAGGTTTTTATCCGCGTTTATCAAAATATTGGCTCCTTTCGCGGAGAATCATCGATTAAGACATGGCTGTTCGCCATAACGCGAAACTTGGCTTTTAATTACAAGAGATCTGCCTTTATCCGCAAGGTCACTTTAACGGATTGGATCGGCAGGCGAGAAAGCTCCCCCTCGGCCGAGAAGGAAGCGCTGGATCAAATACTCACGGACGATCTGTGGAAGATCGTACTGGACCTGCCGGACAAGTACCGGGAAGTGCTTGTGCTGGACGCCAGATATGGACTTTCCAATAAAGAAATAGCCGGCCTGTTGAAGATCTCCGAGGGCACGGTCAAATCCAGGCTTCATCGGGCAAGAAACAAGGTAAACGAGCAGATGAAGGAGGGAATCAAATATGGCATCATCTAAACCGGAATGGTACAACCGGCTGCAGACAGGACCCTTTAAGAAGCATACGTTTACACAGCATACTATTCAACGGATCGAGGCCCGGATTTCGTCTGAACGAAGCCGCAAGCGACTTTCCCGGAGAAGCAGGGGGATGCGGATGCTGGGTGGAATTGCGGGAGCAGCTCTGTGCCTGGCCTTGCTGTTGTGGTTGATGCCTGGTGGCCGCCCTGCCAACACTATTTCCGGAAATCCGGTTTTTAACGCGGCTAAAATCCATGTAGGCGATAAGGTGGGAGGCATGAAGGTGATTTCCAAGGAGGAAGGCACCTACGGAGTCGACTCCGTCAAGACTACTTTCGAAGGAAGACTCGAGCTTAGCGGCCAATTTGAATATTATTACAGGGACACGGAGCCCTATAATCCGAATGATGTCATTTTTATCCCCGATGAAGCGTCAGTATTGCGGCTTCCCCGCCCGGAATCGATGCAGGATATAAGAGTAAGGCTTGCTTTGGACTTTACGGATCCGCAGGAGAAGGCTAGCTTCGGGACTCAAGGCTCCACCGGAACGGCGACCATCATCATTGACAGCTATAGCGTTGTGGCCGCCGAAATTGTCGAAGGCGTCCCTAACCGGGCACATCTAGCCGGTATATCTGAGATTTCTCTTGCTCCCCGGGTAGATCCGGAAACGGCCAACCCGGATTTTGACAAAGCCATGGCCGATTTCCCTCCCGCTCCATTGAACGCAAAAGGCGAGCTGGATACCGAAGGCATGCAGCCTTGGCTGGAGCAGGTGGATCAGCAATTTGCAGAAGGATTGGTCATGAATGAGAAGCCGATTAGCGCTAATCAGAGGGGACGTGTACATGAGTGGCTGAATCAGGTATTTACTGAGGAGAAAACTATTGAACTGCTGGATACTTATGTACCGGAGATTGGGGGCGGCGAATATATGATCTTCGGAGGGCTGTCCAATCTGTTCCCGCCCGTAATAATCGAGAAATTCGAGAATCCGTCTCTGGAACGGCAAGGCGAAAATTCCTACCGGTATTCCGTTATGCTAATAGTAACCGGCACTGAGAATTACAAGCTGTTCTGTTCCGTTACCTTAGAGAACGGAGTCTGGAAAATCGGGGATTATTATTATGAGCCCTCGTGAGGAACTTTCCGTAAAAATGCTTTAGTCCAATCGTCATCTGACAGTGCCGCGCAAAGCGTCATGGATGTTCCCAACTGAGATGTTGTCACCTGCTCCCGCTTATTTGGATTAATGGACGATTTCGTGTTAGGTCATACTAACCTTGTACGATATGACCCGCCGGATATAAAGCGGCAGCTAAGGAGAACAGAGTATATGAGCTACGAATGCATTATTGTAGGGGGAGGCATTGCCGGACTGCAGGCCGCCATCCAGCTTGGACGGTATGAACACCGTGTGCTCGTCATCGATGCGGGCAGCGGGAGATCCGTGCTGTGCCGAAAATATCACAATCTTCTCGGATGGCCGGAAGGGGTATCCGGCGAATATTTGCGGCAGTTGGGGCGGCAGCATGCCGAAAACCATGACGTTGAATTTGCCGACGATTTCATTGTCGATGCCTATCGCGACGAACCCGGTTTCGTCCTTAAGTCCCGAAGCGGCCGTGAATATCACTGTCTGACACTTCTTCTCGCCACAGGAGTCGTGGACCGGATTCCGGATGATCTTCCCGAGCTCCTCCCCTGCCTCGGTATAACCGTGTATGTATGCCCGGATTGCGACGGGTACGAAATCCGCGGCTTCTCCACCCTCGTCCTGGGCTCCGGGGAAGCGGGAGCCCGGATGGCTCTCACGCTGCAGCCGCGAACCCACCAGCTTGTCTACATCAACCACGGGAGACAGGCGGTCGAACCGGATACGGCTGCCCGTCTGAAGCATAAGCAAATTCCGGTCATTGATCAGGCCATCGGCGAGGTTTTGGTTGAAGGAGACGGCCATTTCCGCGGGGTTCGCTTAACGAATGGAGAGATGGTGCAGGCGGAAAGAGCCTTCGTCGCTTTCGGAGGCAATCAGGTGAATTCGCAGTTGGCGGAGAAGCTGGGGATCGAAAGGCTGGAGAACAAGCACATCCTCACCGACCCGCGAACGAAGATGACTAACGTCCGGAACGTATGGGCTGCCGGAGATATAGCGGTGCATTCCGAACAAGCCGCCATAGCCATGGGCGATGGCTCGCAGGCAGCCATATGGATTCACAAGGCTCTCTCGGCACTGTCGGACCGCTAGACCAACGAGCCGTTTGAATAAACCCAGCTTCTCCGAGACAAGCTATTTCAGACAACAAGAAAAGAGGGAGGCGTTCCAATTGAAAAACTCCAACCCGCAAAACCATAATCCCAAGTCCAACGAAAAAGAGAACAAGAATTTAACGGATAAGAAGCCTTCGGACGATGCTTTACAGGCCATGACCGGATTTATTAACCGGAAAGATCCGGACAAGGACGATTGCTAAAGTCATGTCAAAAAAATAGAAAACCCTGCAGCTAAAATGGCAAAGCAGGGTTTTCGTCATGGTATGAATCCGGGCGGCCCGCCCTATCTTCCATCCGTTCAACCACATGGGCAAACTCTTGAAGCGCCTTCTCCCCTTGGGGGGTAAGGGCATAAATCCCCCGGCTCACCCGCTGAAACCAGCGGTAATAATTATGCTGCAGAAGTGCCGCCGTCTTGGGGTTCCCGGTCAGCTCCTTTAATTGTCTGGGAGCCATTGGTCCGTTAAGCTTCAGATAATAGGCGCATTGAAGAGCTTTTTCCCGGTACGCGGTGACGAGCTTGCGCTGGGTACTTCCGCCTATATTATAATCCCCGCTCCTCTCATTAAACTCTTTCACCAGCCTGGCCGTTTGCTTCAGGTTCTTCCTGGGAACATAGGGTTCAGGGTGGCATACGACTTCCACCAGCGGCGCTTTCCGCTTATAATAACGGACCGTCATCAGCCCCAGGCCGAGCATCCTGCACAGCCGCTGCAGATCCCCCCATTTGAGTTGATGAGGGGCCCGTCCATGCTCCTTCTTCTCAATAGCCAAATAGACCATGTCCGATTGACGCAGCCTGTCCACTCCCTGTACGAGCAGCGGAATCGTAAAAGATTTCTTCAGCTCCACAATGACGGGCGGCTCCTCTCCGCGTATGGCGACCAGGTCGCAATTCTTCACTTCTCCCTTAACTTCATAGCCCAAGCTCTCCATATATGCCTTAACCGGCGCATAGAGCTCGGTTTCGCTTCGAATCGGCACGTATTCTTCTCTCCCTGTTAATGCTGCAATCTTGCTCAATCGTATGACGGCTCTTCCTATTTGATTGATGAAACTTTATCCAAATATGGATGACCATTCGCAGGTCCATTCCCGTCCGTTTCCCCTTTGCCCGCGCCTTCCCCTGCCCTTTTCAAGCGGGTAAAGACCTATGCCTTCTATGGAAAATACGGCTTCGTTCATCTTTTTCCCATTATACCATACCCCCACAAACCCCGTACCGTTCGCGAATGTTGAAAGCAAGAAAGGAGATGATCCCCTATGGGCCAATTGCCCAAGCGCTGCTTATTCTGCGAGAAAAATATTACCGGCATATATGTAAAGGAGCTGGGGAGTTACCTTTTTAGAAAATGCTATTGTACCGGGACAGGAGAGTACGAAATAACTGAGGAGGCTTATGAACGGCTCAATGCCCGCCCGCATCAACAGAAGAGAGAGCAATACCCGCTTGTTTCCGGGTACATCCGGGAAATGTGCGAGCGGCAGGAGCAAGTGAAGCTTGTGACCGATGATCTCAGCTTCATTCTGGAGTCGCCCGGAATCCCCAGGACTCTGGAGGCTAAGAAGAATAAATGTCTGGTCTATCTGTACCGTCATTCAGACCGGCCCGAGGACCCCGTCGTTCTGGACCCGATCCAGTCCGCCTACAACCTGACGTATTCCCCGAATTTACAGGAATTTATATATATTTTGGAAGAGTTAAAGGCAAGCAAGCTTATTTCCCGGATGGGATCTACGCTGCGGCTGACCCCCAAAGGCTGGGAGGAAGCCGCGAGATTAACCGAGGGCAAGTCCGGACGGACGGTCTTCTTTGCCGTGCCGGGCGCATCTCCCGCCGCGGAAGCCCTGCGCGATACGGTCATCCCGCAGTTGGATGAGAACGGATATGCAGCGGTTATACCGCCGGCGGCAGCGGAGCTCCCCGGGCATTCCCGGGACACGCTCGAGCAAATCCGGCAGAGTGACCTGGTCATTGCGGACCTGAGCGGGTCCGATCCTAAGGTATGTTTCGAAGCCGGTTATGCGCAAGGAACCGGCGTACGGGTCGTGTATATCTGCCATCAAGATGATTCGCCGGAGCCCGGTTTGTCCCTCATCCATCCGGGACAACCGCTCCGCTGGAGCACTCCGCAGGAGTTGGCGGACAAGCTGACGGCCTATCTTGCGGCGGGGGCAAGCTAACGCGGAAACTTGGCAGAATAGCAGGATTTCGCCGCATGTAAGCTTCTTAAGGAGATCGTTTCGAAGCTTTTTTATCCGGGGGATCTTGGAATTTCGGGAAACATCTCTCGCTCCTCTGCATAGTTATTAATACGTTGGTTTAGCACTTGCTGGGGAGAGAGGAGGCAACCATGGATATTTTCAAACGTATATCCGAACACCGGACCGAAATGGAGAGGCTGTCATGGACCGGTACCTTTGCGGAATATCTCGAAAAAGTGAAGAACAACCCGGAACTGGCAATGACCGCGCATGCAAGAGTTTATAAGATGATCGAATCCCATGGGATCGAAGAGCACAACGGGCAGATTAAATATAAATTTTTTGAGCAAGAAATTTATGGCTTGGACCGCTCCATCGAGAAACTGGTTGAGGAATATTTTCATTCCGCCGCACGGCGGCTGGACGTCAGAAAACGGATTCTGCTGCTGATGGGCCCCGTCAGCGGGGGAAAATCTACGATTGTCACTATGCTGAAAAAGGGGCTGGAGCGGTTCTCCCGCCAGGAGGAAGGCGCCGTCTACGCCATTAAAGGCTGTCCGATGCATGAAGAGCCGCTTCACTTGATCCCGCAGGAATTGAGAGAGGATGTCGAGAAGGAGCTTGGAGTCAAGATCGAAGGAACACTCTGTCCATCCTGCCAAATGCGGCTAAAAACCGAATACAACAACCGGATAGAGGACGTCCTGGTCGAACGCGTGCTGATTTCGGAAGAGAACCGGGTCGGAATCGGAACGTTCAGTCCGTCCGATCCGAAATCGCAGGATATTGCCGACTTGACGGGAAGCATTGATTTCTCGACCATTACGGAGTACGGCTCGGAATCCGATCCGAGAGCCTACCGGTTCGACGGAGAATTAAACAAGGCCAATCGCGGACTGATGGAGTTCCAGGAAATGCTGAAGTGCGACGAGAAATTTCTGTGGAATCTGCTTTCCTTAACGCAGGAAGGCAATTTCAAGGCCGGACGCTTCGCATTGATTTCCGCCGACGAATTAATTATTGCCCATACGAATGAATCCGAATATCGTTCGTTCATCGCGAACAAAAAAAATGAAGCGCTTCAGTCGCGTATTATCGTCATGCCTATTCCGTATAACCTGAAAGTATCCGAAGAAGAAAAGATATACGCCAAGCTTATCAAGCAGAGCGATATGCAGCATATTCATATGGCTCCCCATTCCCTTCGCGCCGCAGCCATTTTTTCGATTCTGACGCGGCTTAAGGAATCCAAGAAGCAGGGAATGGATCTGGTCAAGAAAATGCGGATGTATGACGGGGAATCCGTGGAGGGCTACAAGGAAAACGACCTTAAGGAAATGCAGAACGAATTTGTCGAGGAAGGGATGTCCGGAGTCGATCCGCGGTATGTCATCAACCGGATTTCGAGCGCGCTCATTCGCCATGACGTGCAGTGTATCAACGCTCTGGATGTGCTGCGGGCTATCAAAGACGGCCTGGATCAGCACCCTTCCATTACGAAAGAAGAACGGGAGCGTTACCTTAATTTTATTTCTATTGCCCGCAAGGAATATGATGAATTGGCGAAGAAAGAAGTGCAGAAGGCCTTCGTCTATTCTTTCGAGGAATCGGCGAAAACCTTATTTGAGAACTACCTGGACAATATCGAATCGTATTGCAATTGGACGAAGATGAAGGATCCTCTCACCGGAGAGCCGGTGGACCCCGATGAACGGCTGATGCGTTCCATTGAGGAGCAAATCGGCATTTCGGAAAACGCCAAAAAAGCGTTTCGCGAAGAGATTCTCATCCGGCTGTCCACCTATTCCCGCAAGGGCAGAAAATTCGACTACAACACTCATGAACGGCTGCGAGAGGCTATTGAGAAGAAGCTCTTCGCCGACCTTAAGGACATCGTTAAAATTACGACATCGACCAAAACGCCCGACGCCACTCAGCTCAAACGGATTAACGAGGTGACCCGCAGGCTTA
Organism: Paenibacillus sp. 32O-W; assembly: GCF_007679495.1. GTDB lineage: Bacteria > Bacillota > Bacilli > Paenibacillales > NBRC-103111 > Paenibacillus_L > Paenibacillus_L residui. The sequence goes on from NZ_VEGP01000065.1 coordinate 17,026, forward strand.
TAGACGATAACGGCTATTGCCCGGTCTGTGCGAATGAGCTGTTGAAATATGTGGGCAGCCTATTGAATCGATAGGATGGGCAGCGGATAAAAAAAGCTCCTAACGAAGCCTCTTCGAAGACGAATAACCCGGTTTTAAAGGCAGCTTTTTATGCCAATTAGAAAGTTGTTCCATTTTAATGCTTTTATGAACTTAAACTTTCTAATGTGGTAAGATAGAAGCGCACCTGCCAGGTTGGCAGATGCGCTTTTATTTTTGTTATCGTCATCATTAACAATCGCGGTTGTATAAAGTCCGGGCTTATGTAAGCAGCTTATTATTTCCCCGTTACCTGCTGCAAACATTCCGCACAAATGTGCTTGTCCTTAAATTCAACAACGCTGTCCATGGTTGTGCAGAAAACACAGCGTGGGCGATACCTTTCCAAAATAATATGGTCACCCTGCACGAGGATTTCTACCGGGTCCCCTTCATTCATTCGGAAACGGTTCCTTAACGATTTAGGAAGGACAATTCTTCCCAGTTGATCAACCTTGCGAACGATCCCGGCTGGTTTCATTCCAAATCACCCCAATCTGAGTTAGCATTTCACCCCTCTTTATGATATTCGTAACCGCCTTCTGTTTTATGTCGCTAATTTATGTCGCTAATTGTGCCACTACCTTAATATGGGAAAATACACTTACCAACCGCGCACCTAGTAAATACCCCCGCCTTTCCGGGTTGAAACACCCCTTACTTATCTTGATTGGCGTTCGCATCAGGCTGGACAATAATAGACAAGGATTCATTGTTTACGGCCGCACCGCCCTTTGCTTTCGCTTCTCCTCCTATGTTAAGACCTATAACTCCAAGAATAATAAGCAGGATGGAGGCCGCCTTGAGCCAGGTCATCGATTCCTGGAACACCATATAACCGATTACCGCGATAGCGGCTGTACCGAGTCCCGACCAGATCGCGTATGCGACACTTACGGGAACATGCTTCAAGGATAAATTCAGGCTGGAAAAAGCAAGTAAATAAAAAACGATCATCAGAGCGGATGGCCAAACTTTCGTAAAGCCTTGCGACAGCTTCATCGAAACCGTCCCGGCTATTTCCAGTACTATGGCTAACAACAAATAAACCCAGGGCATCCTCTTCACTCCTCTCGAATTGGACTTGTTGGTCCGGATCCTATATACGGCAACGGTCAAAGAAACATAAACAGCGAGCCGGTTGCCGCAGCCTGACTCGCACTCTAGCTTATTATGGTTCGGCGCGTATAGCAGCCGTTGTTAGGTTAAGCCTTTAAATTGAAGCTGGCGAAGGCCCTCGTATAGAATAATAGCCGCAGAATTGGACAGATTAAGCGACCGGACCTCTCCATTAATTGGAATTTTGATGCAGGTATCTTTGTGCTCCTCCAGAATCTCCTTGGGCAGACCGGCCGTTTCTTTGCCGAACACGAAGAAATCTCCATCCCGAAACTCGATATCGCTGTACCATTTCTGAGCCTTCGTCGTCGCGCAGAAAAACCGCCCGTCGGGATACAAACGCTTAAGATCGGCGAACGAATCGTGATACTCCAATTTAACGGATGGCCAGTAATCCAACCCCGCTCTTTTCAACGCTTTGTCATCTGTAGAAAAGCCCAAGGGGCGGACCAAATGAAGACATGTCCCCGTTGCGGCACAAGTCCGCGATATATTTCCCGTATTAGCGGGGATCTCCGGTTCTACCAAAATAATGTGAAATGCCATAGCTTCTCATTCACCTTTCTGAAAAATGCTCTGCGTCTATGATAGTAAGCCCTGCTTAAAGTCTAGCGGCAATTGATGGCTGAAATTTCGCTTCCTGGTTTGGGAAAACAAACAGGCTGTTATCCTCGTGATTTGCTGCGAAATGCAGCATGGAGACAATCAATCACCTGCAGATTTGCAGGTTCTTCTCTCCCGGCTTACCGCATCTCTAATCTTGACATAGTTGCCGCCCTGGTTTCAAGTGCTTGTTAGCTCCCCGCACTCCAGCCGCCTATGACGAAAGACACTACCGTTCAGAAGTTACGATTTATAAATTTTACATATAGTTTACTTATCATTAATTCGCCACTGACATAGTTAAGCAATAATTAAAATAAATCAGTAGAAAAAGGAGACCATGCGGATGAAGAACAGAATTTTGGTCGTTGACGACGAACCGTCCATTGCCATGCTGTTGGATTACAATTTGAAGCTGGCCGATTTCGATGTGCGTTGTGTTCACGATGGCGGAGCGGTACTTGAATCGATCCGCTCTTTCCGACCCGATCTTCTCGTGCTGGATCTCATGCTGCCTACGATGGACGGCGTTCAAATCTGCCGCAAGCTGAGGAGCGAGGGAAGCCGTATCCCGATCATCATGCTGACGGCCATGCAGGAAGTGTCAGACCGGATCGCCGGACTCGACCACGGAGCCGATGATTATATGATCAAGCCATTCAGCCCACAGGAGCTGATCTCACGTATCCGGGCCGTATTGCGCCGGGTCGGCGCTTCCGCCCCGCAGCCGCCGGCAACCGATATCCATCTGGGCGATATCTGCATAAGCTCCGAACGCAGAGAAGTCACCCTGAACGGCAAGCTGATCGATCTGACGCCCAAGGAATTCGAATTGCTGCTTTATTTGTGCCAGCATCAAGGACGAGCCTTAAGCCGCCAGCAGCTGCTGCAAAATGTATGGGACTATCATTTCCTTGGCGATACCCGGATCGTAGACGTCCATATCAGTCATCTTCGCGATAAAATCGAGGCGGACCCGCGAACTCCCCGATATATTCAAACCGTTCGCAGTGTCGGCTACAAAATTACAGACCCGTTGACTGTCCACGGTCAACGCAAGAGCGTTTCTTCCGCCCTCAGGCTTAATTGGGAAGAGTCATCTTGAGCACAACATCAAATAAAGCAGTGCATTCCCACAGGAGGAACACGCTGCTTTATTTAGTTGTAGTCACAGCCGATTGGCAATTGAACTACTCCTCTCCCGCTCGGCAATTGCCATTGCATCTACCCGTTGCGACGCTGGAAATCAGCCATGAAATCGGCCAAAGCCTTGCAGCTTTCATAAGGTACGGCATTATAAGTCGATGCGCGCAGATGTCCGACGCTGCGGTGCCCCTTCAAGCCGACAAACCCGTTCGCGGCCGATTCCTCGATAAATTTCTTCTCCAGCTCGTCCGATTGCAGCTTGAAAGTGATGTTCATGATCGAACGGTCCTGCTTGACCGCCATTCCCTCATAGAATCCTCCGCTGTTATCTATGGCGTTATAGATCAGAGCCGTTTTCTCCCGGTTCATCTTCTCCATGGCGTCGATTCCCCCGTTCCTCTGAATCCACTTCAAGACGAGGTTCATCATATATACCGAATAAACCGGAGGGGTATTATATAACGAGTTATTTTTAACATACGTATCATAGCGGAGCATTGTCGGAATCGTCTTGGGAGACTCCTTCACGAGATCTTCGCGCACGATAACGAGCGTCACCCCGGAAGGTCCGAGATTTTTCTGCGCTCCTGCATAAATAAGCGAGAATAGGGAAGCATCGAATCGATGGGACAAAATATCGCTGGACATATCACCGATTAACGGTACGCTGCCCGTCTGCGGAAAGGTGGTATATTGAGTCCCTGCGATCGTTTCGTTAGAAGTAATATGAAGATACGCCGCGTTCTCGGGAAGCTGAATCTCGTCCAGGGATGGCAGATTAAGCGGTCCTTCCTCTTTGGAAGCCGCCGCGGCATAAGTGTCTCCGAACAGCTTCGCTTCCTTATAGGCCTTGTCCGCCCAGCTTCCGGACAGAACATAAGCGCCCTTCCTGCCGGGAGCAAGCAGGTTCATCGGCACCATCGCAAATTGTGTGCTCGCGCCCCCCTGCAGGAAAAGAACCTTATACCCGGAAGGAAGCTCCAGCAATTCCTTGACCAGCTGCTGGGTTTCATCGTTAATCTGCTCGTATTGCTTGCTGCGGTGCGAGATTTCCATAATGGACATGCCAATCCCGCCGTAATCGACGATCTCTTCCTGAGCCTGCTGCAGCACCTCCAGCGGGAGTGCCGCCGGCCCTGCGTTAAAATTGTATGCTCGATTTGCCAAGTTCCACACCTTCTCCATGTATGATATCGTAATGATAACAATATTTTTATACCGCTTCAACATTTAATAGACATTAGAGACAACCGCAAGGAGGCATCCCGATACCTATGGCATCATCAGCCCGGCTCTTTATCGCCGTCCCGATCGCTCCCCCGGTCAAGAGAACGCTGGAGGAATGGACCCGGCAGCTATCCAATGAGCTTCCCTTTCGTAAATGGACCCACCCGCTGGATTATCACATTACTCTGCAATTCCTCGGAGAGACTTCGCCGGAAACCCGCAGCCAAATCGACCAAGCCCTTCCGGGAGTAGCCGCAATGCATCCGCCCTTTGTTCTCTCTCTGGGCAAATTAGGCTATTTCGGTCCGAACCGTTCTCCGCAGATTCTATGGGCAGGAGTCGAAGGAGAAACCGCCCCTCTGCTGTCCTTGCACCGCTCAACCGTTCAAGCCATGCAGAAGCTCGGCTTCATGCCGGAAGACAGACCTTACCGCGCTCATATTACATTGGCGAGAAAATATATCGGTTCGGCCCCCTGGCCCTCTTCATCCCTGCCGGGTATGCTCTCGACGGAAGATCTAGAAACCGCCTGGAGCGTAAACGAGATTGTGCTTTACCAGAGTCATTCCGGCCAACGCCCAATGTATGAAACGCTTTCCACTTACCCCTTAGCCGGGAACACATTGAACGACCCCACAAAGTGACGTATGCCTTCGAAGCGTATTCCGTTCGCACCCTAACAGGGTCGGCGTCTAAACCTTCCTCTAAACGCGGTCGCTCTTCATGACTTTCCTTCGATAAAGGTTTATACAATACTTTGCGGGGAGCCCCCAATCTTATAGATTCTATACTATTGAACAAACCGCCGGCAGCAGCCGGCGGCATTCGTGAGCCGTTTAGCAGTCGAAGTAGAGCGAGTATTCATGGGGATGAATCCGGATTTGCACACTTTTGGCTTCGGCCCGTTTCAAATCAATATAGTTCTCGATAAACTCCCTCGTGAACACTCCGCCCTGCAGCAGGAATTCATAATCGGCCTGCAAGGCGTCGAGCGCTTCATCCAACGTGGACGGCACACTGCGGATATCTCTCTTCTCGGCATCCGATAGATCATAGATGTTCCGGTCCATCGGTCCGTAACCAAGCTCTCTCGGGTCGATCCGATTCTGAATTCCGTCCAGACCGGCCAGAAGCATAGCCGCAAAAGCGAGGTACGGGTTCGAGGTCGAATCCGGCGTCCGGAATTCGATGCGGCATCCTTTCGGCGTGACGGCAGCAACCGGGATACGGATGGCGGCCGAGCGGTTTCCTTTGGAGAAGACCAGGTTCACCGGAGCCTCGTAGCCGGGTACCAGTCTTTTGAACGAATTGGTGCTCGGATTAGTCAGTGCCAGCAAGGCATTCGCATGATGGAGGATGCCCCCGATGTAATATAACGCGGTATCGCTTAAATTCGCGTAGCCGCCTTGACGGTAGAACAGCGGAGTGTCCCCGTCAAAAATACTTTGGTGAACATGCATCCCGCTTCCGTTATCTCCAAACAAAGGCTTCGGCATGAAGGTTGCGACCTTCCCGTACTGGCGGGCGGTGTTATGCACGATATATTTATATTTCATTAAATTATCCGCGCTCGCCGTCAGCGTATCGAAGCGAAAATTGATCTCTGCCTGACCGGCGGTAGCCACTTCATGATGATGGCGTTCGATCCGGAGGCCCGATTCCATCATGATGCGGCACATTTCGCTGCGCAAATCCTGCTGCGTATCCGCCGGGGCAACGGGGACGTATCCCCCCTTATGCCGAATCTTAAAGCCGAGGTTGCCTCCCTCTTCCTTGCGGGAGCTGTTCCAGAAGGCTTCCTCCGAATCGACTTCATAATAAGATTTATTCATACCGCTCTCGTAGCGGACATCGTCAAAAATGAAAAATTCAGGCTCCGGCGCAAAATACGCCACAGTACCAATTCCCGTCTGCTGGAGAAACTCTTCCGCCTTCTGCGCGATTCCTCTCGGGTCTCTGTCGTATCTCTCTCCATCGGGAGTGTAGATATCACACATCACAATCAACGTAGGGTGTGCCGAGAACGGATCGGCATAGACGGTTTCGGTATCCGGCATCATAACCATATCGGAATCTTCCACGCCTTTAAACCCCGGGATAGAGGAGCCATCAAAAGCAACGCCGTTGACGAAGGTATCTCTCCCTACTTCAACGGCCGGCAGTGAAATATGGTGGGCCTTCCCATTCAAATCCACGAATCGAAAATCCACCCATTCTATTCCGTTTTCTTCTATCATCCTTAATATTCCGTCAGCAGACATGCCTGAATACCTCCATTATCCGAACATTTATTGAGAAGCTAATGATTAACGTTCCATTTTTATCATCTTTCCCTGAATAATTATAAATCTGCTCGAATTAGCCGTCAATAGATATGTCAGGTTTTGTTACATGGAGGTTACAGCCTTAAATATTACCAGTATCCCTGATAGAAACATGCAAATCCGGCCGTCACCCTGACAGGTTCGGCTTTACCCCGTCCAAACAGGGAAATTCCCTATAGTAACGACAGCCTAATTCGCAGTGCCGGGAGATGTCCGTCCTTCCGAACTATGTGGACCGGATAATGCTGGCCGGGTTCCTCTATCCCGCAGGATGAACCAGACCGTGAGAAGCAGCCAGAAACCGCTGGCCAGATAGCCGCCAAGGACATCGCTAGGATAATGAACTCCCAAATAGATTCGGCTGGTACCAATCGCCAGGACCGTTCCCGCGCTAACGAGAAGAATGATCCCGCGCCACAGCGGCCGGTGAATATACCGGAACAATAGAAAAACTATCATTCCATATAAAGCTAAAGAATTCATGGAATGCCCGCTGGGAAAGCTGAACCCCGTTTCCTCAATCAGGCGGTGCAGCTCCGGACGCTCACGAATAAAAGAGTGCTTCAATATTTTATTCAGCAAGGCGCAGCCTCCCAACGCCGCTACGGCGAACATACATGCCCGCATATCTTTCTTGACTGCAAAGAGATAAATCAGAACGGCGATTGCGACTCCCACGATAAATTCGGTCGATCCCAGGAACGTAAAGCCTTTCATCACCAGGGTCAATACCGGAACCTCCCAGCCCTGTACAAGCGCAATCATTTGACTGTCAAAATAATGTATCGCTGGTCCGTCAATGTCGAAAGCCAACAGGCTAAAACAAGCCGCGAACAAGAGGCTTAGTATGAGCACCGTGTTCCATTTCTTCGTTTGCCCCATGATTTTCCCTACCTTCCTGTTGAAAGTGTCTTTTGATTTTCCATTCGAAGTCGATTATTCTCCCGGGAGATGCTGAGCAGGATGCCTGTCCCCGCCATACTTATTAACAAAGAGGAGCCCCCATAGCTCGTAAACGGAAGGGTGACCCCGGTAATCGGCAAGCTTCCGGTGACCGCCCCCAGATTAAACACGATCTGTATGCAGAACATGGCCACAATCCCCATGCCCAACAGCGTACCATATAAATCCTTGCATTTTAAAGCCGCAACGAAGCCGCGCATAATAAACAGGCCCAGCACCAGCATAAAGCCAACGATTCCGATAAAGCCCAATTCTTCTCCGATCACCGCAAATATAAAATCGGTATGGGCCTCCGGGAGATAGTGGAATTTCTGAATGCTCTGGCCCAATCCCGCCCCCGCAATCCCGCCCCGGGATAATGCAAAAAACGACTGGATCAGCTGATAACCCGAATCAGCCGGATCATCCCATGGGTTTAAGAAGGAGGTCAGCCTGCGGAACCGGTAGCTTTCGAAAATAGCCAGCATCAGCAGTACCGGAGCCACGGCTAAAGCCAGTAAGGAGATATGCCGCAGATTGGCTCCTCCTACGATGACGAGAATGAAAGTAATACAGAGCAAATTGAGAGCCGTGCCCAGGTCAGGCTGGCGCAATATCAGCACAACAACAATTCCGATCACTACTAAGATGGGAGCAAGGCCCTTCTTAAAATCTTGAATGTGGGTTCCTTTCTTACTGATCAAATAGGCTAAATACAGGATGATCGAAAGTTTAACGAACTCTGCGGGCTGCAAGCCGAATGGGCCTATGTAAAGCCATCTCGTCGCCCCCTTGGCATTGGTTCCGACCAAGAGCACCAGCACAAGCAGTATCAGAGCAAAAATTAAAGAAGGGTAGGCCAAACGCTTCAGCCGGCTAAAGGGGATATTCATCAGCACCAATAAAACCAGCCATCCCAGCAGGGCAAAGACGATCTGTCGCTGGACAAAATACCAAGAGTCCCCATACTTGTGCAAGCCAAGGGGTGAGCTGGAACTGAAAACCATGACCAGCCCGAAGCCTACTAATAAAAATGTGGAAAACAGCAAAATAAAGTCTGGCCTGCCTCGCGGCTTGTGTTCCATTACGGCCATCCCCCTTTCTATTTCCCCCTAAAATAAAAACACACCTTCAAGGAATGAAGGTGCGCGTTAGACAAACAGCACAAAAAGAACCTCCATTCGTTGAGTTTTAGCACTGCATGGCATAGGATCAATCGCTTTCCAGCTGCGTTAAAAACCACCTTATGTCGATGGTTTCTGTTGACCCATTGGCGTCTTTGGACATTTCTGGGCAGCAGCATTTCTCCATGCAGGAGCCTCACCTAACGAGGTTATGGATTCAATTATTATCGTCTACATTAACGAATACGCTTTGCTTTGTCAACCCGTTCGGGCATGACAATGCTAGAGTGTTGTTGAATTTGACCATTTAACAAACTTTCAGTTTTCATTCGGTCCGCATATAGAGACCCCGCCTCCTGCGATAGAAGCGGGGTCCCGATTATCTGTAAATTTATTTTTTCCAAGATCCGGCGAGTACCGGTTCTTTCTTCGTGGAGAATGTTTTGCCGCATAACGGTGCGAGCTTCTCCAGATCAAGCAGCAGGTTGGCGAACTGGTCGGGGAACAACGATTGAACGCCGTCTCCAGTCATCGAATTGTCCGGGTCCGTATGCATCTCTACAATAAGTCCGTCTGCGCCTGCGGCTACAGAAGCTTTGCACATTGGCTCCACCAGCTCCCGGCGTCCTGTGCCATGGCTTGGGTCGGAGATGATCGGCAGATGGCTCAGCTGCTTCAGTACCGGAATGGCTGCCAGATCCAACGTGTTTCTCGTATAGGTCTCGAAGGTCCGGATTCCGCGTTCGCACAGCATTACGTTAGGGTTGCCTCCGGCGAGAATGTACTCGGCCGCATTCAGAAATTCATCGTAGGTAGCGCTGAAGCCTCTCTTCAGCAGAACCGGAGTCTGGATGGTGCCCAGCTTGCGCAGAAGGTCGAAATTTTGCATATTGCGTGTACCTACCTGCAGAATGTCGGCATGCTCGGCGCATATATCCACATATTCCGGAGTCATAACTTCCGTAATAGTCAGCAGCCCATGCTTCCGTCCGGCCTCGGCCATCATTTCCAAGCCTTCGACGCCAACGCCCTGGAAGCTGTATGGACCGGTCCGCGGCTTGAATGCGCCGCCGCGCAGCACCTGGCCTCCGGCTGCCTTCACCAGTCTGGCGATTTCATCTATTTGCTCGGGGGATTCTACTGCGCAGGGTCCGCCCATAACTACCAGATCCTGCCCGCCTATTTCTACCCCTTTAATCGAAATCACCGTATCCGCCGGGTGAAACTCACGGCTGGCCAGCTTGTAGGACTTCGAAATTTTAATAACCTCGGAAATACCGGACATCTGACGAAGCTGCTCGGCCATGACCGGATCGGCCTTGCCGATGATACCGATGACCGTACGGTCCTCACCTTTGGATACATGTGCGGATACTCCATGCTTCTCAATCCAATGAACGATTTCTGCAATTCGTTCATCTGTAGTATTATGAGATGTAATAGCAATCATGTTGATCTCTCCTTATCTATGCGCTCATTAGTCAATATGCTGTATAATCACACAAAGCCCTCGGGAGGTCTTGGTGAATTATTGGACGTTTCATTCGGGTTCGGACCGTCACCCGATAAATAGACTTGCGGACAGTAAATAGCATATCAGCGCATCATCCATCATCAATTTTCACACTGCGACGCTTATCCGCTGCTCTCCGTTAAAGCAACTATAACGGAAAAACTTCGACCCGTCAATGTTTTTTTGCCGGGTTCGAAGCTTATCCGTCGCAATCAGCCCTTCCTCTTGGCTACGGCAGGGATGAGCCGATTCATATCAATCGTCCTCTCGATGGCCCAAGTTCCCGGATCGTTCGGATCGAAACGTTCCAGATAATCTATCACTTCTTTGGTAATCGGTGTCGGAGTAGACGCCCCCGAAGTTACCGCCACCTTGCGCACTTCCATCAACCAGTCGGTACGCAGCTCGGTAATATCCGCGATGCGATAAGCGCGGACTCCGGCAATTTCTTCCGATACCTGGGCCAGACGGTTGGAGTTGTTGCTGCGCGGGTCTCCGACCACAATGACCAGGTCGGCATCCTTGGCCTGCTCCGCTACCGCTTCTTGCCGGACCTGGGTGGCCATGCAAATCTCATTATGGATCTCCGCAGTCGGGTACCTCCGGATCAGGCGGTTCATGATATGGCGTATATCCCACTGGCTCATCGTCGTCTGGTTCGTAATAATGATCCGGTCGGTATTCAAGTTCAACTGCTCGATCTCTTCTTCTTTCTCGATTAGGAAGACGTGATCCGGGGCGATGCCGACCGCGCCCTCCGGCTCAGGATGGCCTTTCTTCCCGATATAAATAATGGCATAGCCTTCAGCAGCCTTCTCGCGGATAAGGTCATGCGTGCGGGTAACGTCCGGGCAAGTCGCATCCACAACGGTCAGCCCTTTCTCCCGCGCCCGCTTGCGTACCTCCGGTGAAACCCCGTGCGCCGTAAAAATAACCGTTCCGCTCTGAACCTGATCCAATATTTCGAGACGGTTAGGGCCGTCCAAAGTAACTATTCCTTCCTTTTCAAAAAAACCGGTGACGTGCGAATTATGAACGATCATGCCGAGGATATAGATAGGCCGCGGCAAATCCATATTCCTGGCGGTTGTCATAGCCAGTGCCATGGCGTCAACGACTCCATAACAGTACCCTCTCGGGGAGATGCGAATTACTTTCATACAATCACCTATCATTCTGCCTCAGCGTATTCCTCATTACGAAGTACGGTGAATGAGCTTGTGCCTTATTCACCGGTTCATTTAGAGGTTGTTCAGAACTATCCCTATTATAGCATTAATCCTGCTCCCTCGATACGATGGGCAGCCAAATGACAAATTGCGTCCCTTCTTCTTTGCGTGTCGTAACCTCAATCGATCCCTCATGCTCGTCAATGATCCATTTGGCAATCGACAAGCCCAGCCCGGTTCCCTGGGTTTTGCCTCGGGAGACGTCCGCCCGGTAGAACCGTTCAAAGATATACGGCACCTCATCCTTGTCCATGCCGATTCCCGTATCGCTGATCCGGATTCCGATCTGGCCTGCATCCTCCGATGCGACCGCATCGATGGTTACTACTCCTTCGGGAGTATATTTAAAGGCATTTTCTATAAATATAAACAATAGCTGCTGCAAATAATCCGCATTACCCCGGACGATAATTCCTTCCATGGCCGATAAATCGCCCATTCTCCATTGGGCCTGTCTCGGGAAGAGGTTAGCCTTGCGCGATACCTCCTCAACCAATGGCTGGAGAGCCAGCTCCTTCTTCTCCATGACATAACCCGCATCCGCCCTTGCCAGTGAGAGCAAATTGTTGACGAGACGGCTCATCCGGGAAGCTTCATCGGCAATATCCCGCATTGCCTCCAGGGAAAGCTGTACGTTGCGTTCGTCATCCATTGAGGGCTGCCCAAGCTGAGCCCATACCTTCTCCAGCAAATCCACATTGCCGCGGATCGTCGTCAGCGGAGTACGGAGTTCATGGGAGGCATCGGAAACAAACCTTCGCTGGGCCCGGTAAGCCTCATCCAGCTCCGTATAGGCTACCTGCAGCCGGCCAAGCATTCCGTTGATCGTCTCGGTCAGGCGTCCAATCTCGTCATTGGGCCCATCGTAAGAAATCCGCTTGCTCAAATCTTCTCCAATCTGGATTTGATCGGCGGCGGCAATTACACTGTCGATCGGCTTGAGGGCTTTGCGCGACAAGAACCAGCCGATCGTGCCCGCCAAAGCGACCGTAATCAATCCGATAAAAATCAGCGTATACCGTAAAGTGCTGAACAGCCGGAGATCATTGACAATGACATGTCCCACCTGCAGAATGGCCACCGGTCCCCCCTCCAGCAGCACCGGGTGATTATAGATTAGCAAATCCACCCCGCGATAACGCGCCTGCTCGAAATAACCCCTTCGCTCATAAGCCGCTTGAATGGCCTCCTGCGATACAGTGAACTGAATGTCCGTCTTTACGAGCGGCGGGTTTCTGGTCACATTTTTGCTTTCCAAGTCATTAAATTGCAGCAATATATTGTTATTGCGGAGATCCGATTCATCCAGCTGCAGATTTATATAGAGACCTCGGCTCGATACATAAATATCAGGCTTGATACGGGAATAAATATCTTCCGCTTGAGCTTTAACCCCTCTGCGGACATCACCAAAATATACATAATGCAGAGAAGAATACAATCCGATCCCCAGTATCAACAATGTTAGTAAAAGCACTCCGGAATACCAGAGTGTTAAGCGTAGTCGGATAGACATCTTCAGGATTCCCCTCTCAGCACATACCCGGCCCCACGTACCGTTTGAATGATTCGGCTGCCTCCATGTTCCTCGGTTTTTTGGCGGAGCAGAGCAATATACACTTCCAGCACGTTTGATTCGCCGCTATAATCATAACCCCATATTTTGTCCATGATGACATCCCGGGACAGAACCCTTTTCGGATTTTGCATAAAGAGATGAAGGAGGTCAAACTCCTTGGTTGTCAGCTCAATTCGCCGGCCCGAACGAATAACCTCGCGTGTATCGGTATCCAGAATAATATCTTCGAAGCTGATTCGGTTGCTGCTCTGCTCGCTGCGCTCGGTCCTTCTTCGCAGCAAGGAGCGTACTCTGGCCAGCAATTCTTCCAGTGCAAAAGGCTTGACGAGATAGTCATCGGCCCCGAGATCCAATCCTTTGACCCGATCGGCGATTTCGTCTTTGGCCGTCAGCATCAGGATCGGAGTGTTCATCCCGCTTTCCCGGATTCTGCGGCAGACCTCCCACCCGTCCACCTTCGGCATCATCACATCAAGAATGATCAAGTCCGGGTCCTGCTGCAATATTTTTCTCAAACCCTCCTGCCCATCGTTGGCCGTCTCCACTCCATAGCCTTCGAAGACAAGACTTCTCCGCAGCATGGAAGTAATCTTCTCATCATCGTCGATGACCATAATATTCTCTCTCAACTGCCTCACCCCTCTAAGACCGATATATTATTATCCCTAATCGGGCCAAGCTTCCGAAGTCGGCATTGAAACCAACCGTTTCTTGCATTCGTCCGTCTGCCTCATCCGCAGATTGTGCCGCTCCTATGCCCAGCCCGGGAATTAAACATTTAGCTTCTTACATTATTATAACAAGAAACGAAACGGTCTTTACAGCATAGATACGGCAAACAAAGGCTTCCCTTCTGCAGAAGGATTCACGAAACAAAAAGAGAAGCAGCCCACGGAATGTCCGCGAAAGTCTGCTTCCCTCAAAGTACGGTGATTGACCGCCTCGCGCAAGTTTGGACAACGCACTCGCTGTTATCCCCCAGATTTTCTTTCTTTATCTATTTCTGCTGCTCGAGTTCATTCATATCTCCGATTGTCACTTCAATGTCCATCTTCTGGCCGTCGCGGACAATGCCCAGCGTTACTTTATCTCCTACCTTGGTAGTCAATACCTTCGCCTTGAAGTCAGCCATGTCCTTAACCTTCTCTCCATTGAAGGTCAGGATGACGTCGTTCTGCTTCAGTCCTGCCTTGAAGCCGGGGCCTCCCATCAGAACATTGGCAATGATCGTGCCTTCAGTGCTGTCCAGCTTAAGGACGTCCAGATACGATTTTTCGATATTCGCCACAGTAATTCCAACGAACGGAACCGGCTCTTTAGGGATGGCCACCCCATTCTTCAAATTATCCAGCACGTTCTGAACGGTGCTGATCGGAATTGCGAAGCCGATCCCTTGTGCTTGCGCACTGACCGCCGTATTGATGCCGACGACTTCCCCGTTCAGGTTCAGCAGCGGTCCGCCGGAGTTGCCGGGGTTGATCGATGCGTCGGTCTGCAGCAGGTGCTTGTATTGCCGGGTTCCCTGTTTGTCCTGGATCGGGATTTCTCTTTCCTTCGCGCTCAGGACTCCGACCGTTACGGTGTGATCGAATCCGTATGGGTTCCCGATAGCTACGACCCAGTCGCCGACGTTAATTTCCGAAGAGGCCATGCGCAGATACGGGAAGTCCTGGTCTCCCTTGATTTTCAATACGGCAAGGTCCAGATCATAACTGTTCCCGAGAAGCTCTGCCTTGAAAGGCTCATCGTAGCCTTGAACCGTCACCAGAATTTCATCCGCGCCGTTGATAACATGCTCATTCGTAAGTATATATCCGCTCTTGTCGAAGATAAAGCCGGTTCCCATTCCCGCCGCCTGCTTGCTGCCCTCTTGGGGAGCATTCGGCGAAACGCCGAAATCATCGCCGAAGAAGTAGCGGAAGAACGGATCATCCATCAGAGGATTGCGGCTTCCCGATCCCGCTTTGACCTGCTTGTAGGTTTCGACCTTAACGACCGCGGGTCCGGTCATTTGGGCAATCTCGGCTATATTGGTAGGGCGGTTGGAATCCCAGGCCGCGCTTTGAGCCAGGCTGCCGCCGCCATTGTTATTGCTGTTGGTTGCAGCGGCATTCCCGCCGCCGTTGCCCATTACTCCTTGGGCGGGCGAGAACCAGTTGCCGCGGTCCGCCGTGAACATCAATCCGCCCATCACAAGAGCTCCGGCCAGGAATGAAATAAGTCCGGTCTTCCAGCGGCTCTTCTTCCGCTCATGGTTGACCGACCAGGACGCGCTTGCCGATGACGGCGTGTCGTCAGACAATCCGATCGGTTTCACCGGGCGGGGGGCCCTCATTTCTACCTCCGTTGAGGATCGATAGGGGAGTGACGTGGAGCTGTCAGACTTCGATTCTTCTTGCGATGGCCGTGACTTGTAAGGGCCATAGGAATAGTAGTAGGACGAAGTAGAGGAGGGGCTGTTCTGGTTAGTGGAGTCCTCCTCCTTAGGATTGCTATCCGGCTTGGGAGCGTTGAAAAAATCATCAAAACCGCTCTTCTTTTGATTATCATCCATTGCAAATTCCTCCTCTTGCCAATAGATTCGATATAAGACAACATCCATGGAATGTTATTCGAATAAAAAGCAAATATGATTCTACTAGTTTTTATTCTTAACTATATAATGGACCGTTAACCTTAAACGAACCTTAAAACCAGTTAAAGAGGAGTTAAAAACTTCTGAATGGGGAAGCTGGAGTCATTTATACCAGATTCCGCTCCACCTTACGGACGACTTCCCGGGCCTTCTCCGCCCATTCGTCCCCTATTTCCGCATCCTTATCCACCGGCCTCTGAAACTGATTAACAAGAGCCCCCATCACTTGAACATCCGCCGTGGGATCCCCGCCTTCCCGGTAAAGATGTCTTAAAGCATAGGGAGTGCCTAACAGCACCACCGCATCGGATTCGTCGCTGTCTCCGTCCAGGGTGCCATGGGTTACACGGAAAGGAATCCGCACCCACATCTGCTGCTTCTCATCCAGGGAGCGGTCGAAGCTTCCCTTTTCATAATCCCAGTTTCCCCCTAAAGTAAAATCAAGCTCTTTCAAGCTGCGATACAGATTTACGAAAGCTTCCTCCCGGTTCTCCAGTGAAGACGGGATCAGAATCATAAAGATTCACTCCTTGCCATGGTCATATTTGCATGCGGGTTGGCGTTATTTGCGCACTCCCTCGCTCGGATTGTTCTGCGCGGGCTGCTTGGCGTTCTTCTCCACGACTTCCTCCGCGAATTCCGAATTGTAGATTTCTTGATTTTGTTTGCTTTGTTTTCCTTTCTTCTTCACGAACCTCACCTCCCGGTCGGTTAGTATTATTGTCATTCCGGCCTTTTTTATGTAGCTTCCGAAATGAAAAGCAAGAAGCAGCCCCGATTCCAAACTTGAGGCTGCTTCTTTATTTAGATTCGAGCTTAGGGATATAGGGAAAAATCGACCGGGATGGCCTGGCCGGAATTAAGCTGGTCCATCATCGCTTCCGTCACCTTGCCTTCCCCTCGTTTCAACACGTACACGTTAACGTTACGTTTACCCCATTCGGAGTAAACCTGGTCTTTGGTATGAAAATACAAATCTATTTTCTTTCCTTTAATGGCACCTCCGGTATCTGCCACCACGCCAAACCCGTAGCCGGGGATATACATTAACGTTCCGATCGGGAACACTTTAGGGTCGGCGGCAATGGTGGAAAATCCGTTCTTTTCCCTGCGGACCTTCACGCCGGAATACGTGATTCCGTAGCCGGGGTGTCCGGGACGCTTACCTGTTGATTCTACGCCGGCGTAATAGCCGGTTGCGACCACTTCGACCGTTTCCGCATGCTGCAGATTGGAAAAGGGAAGTTCGTAGTCCTTGATTTCTGCTGTATCCACCGCTTTGGCTCCATTATGCTCCGAGGCCACGGATGCGGCTGTGCCCGTAAGCTTATCCGCTTCGATAAAAGCCTGAGATTCGCCCACAAGCATTCCCGCTGCAGTAACCAAAACAATAAACATTAGAAGCAGCTGGAACAACTTCTGGCGTAAGTTCAAGGAAAACATATTTGGATACCCTCCCTAATAGGGGAGGATGCCCAATTCGAGACAGATTATTCACGTAATATGGATAATCCTTCAAGGCAATCCGGCATCGCGACTAGAGACAGCCGGAAGCCGGGCATTATGAGTCTAATTTTTTCGTTTTGATCTCCTTAAGGGCCATTTCCAACAAGAGCTCCGGACTATATTCTCCCAATACCTGTCCCCGTTTCCGGACACTGACGGTTTGGTTGGCGGCCTCCTGCTCGCCGATTACCAAAATATAAGGGATTTTGCGGAGCTGCGCCTGACGGATTTTATAACCGAGCTTCTCGCCGCGCCCGTCCGTTTCCACCCGGATTCCGCCGGCTTCCAGTTGATTTTGTATCTGCAGAGCGAGCGGATTAAACTTATCCGACACGGGAAGCAGGATCATTTGTACCGGAGCCAGCCACAAAGGGAATGCTCCCCCGTAATGCTCGGTCAGAACTCCGATGAACCGGTCAATCGATCCGAAAACCGCTCTATGGATAACAACAGGACGATGCCGTTCATTGTCTTCTCCGATGTAAGTCAGGTCGAATTTCTCCGGCATTTGGAAATCCAATTGAACGGTAGCGCACTGCCAGCTTCGTTTCAGCGAGTCCAATATATGAAAGTCTATCTTGGGTCCGTAGAATGCGCCGTCCCCTACATTGACGGTGTACTTGACTCCTCTTTGTTCAAGAACCCGGGCCAAAGCATTCTCCGCTTGCTCCCACAGCTCTTCCGAGCCCATGGAATTTTCCGGGCGTGTGGACAGCTCCATACGATATTCGAAACCGAATATACTGTAGATATGTTCTATAAGCTCAAGAACCTTCGCAATTTCTTCCTCGATTTGATCGGGACGGACGAAGAGATGGGCGTCATCCTGACAGAAAGTACGGACCCTGAACATTCCGTTCAACGCCCCCGACAGCTCATGACGATGCACCTGCCCGAATTCGGCTATGCGGATGGGCAAATCCCTGTAAGAACGCAGTTGATGCTTAAAAATCAGCATATGTCCGGGACAATTCATCGGCTTCAAGGCAAATCTGGCTTCATCCGCCTCGGTAAAATACATATTTTCGCTATAGTGATCCCAGTGGCCGGACTGCTCCCAGAGACGCTGGTTCATCATAAGGGGAGTTTTCACTTCTTCATATCCCCGTGATCGCTGTACCTCTCGAGAGAATTGCTCCAGCTCATTGCGGACGATCGTGCCGTTGGGCAAGTAGAAGGGCATTCCCGGAGCTTCTTCCGAGAATAGAAAAAGCTGGAGCTCTCTTCCGAGCTTCCGGTGATCGCGCTTCTTGGCTTCCTCCAGCAGGTGCAGATGCTCATCAAGCTGCGCCTTCTTCGGAAATGCCGTGCC
>NZ_VEGP01000066.1:0-20686 GCF_007679495.1 Paenibacillus sp. 32O-W
TTCTAATTGGCATAAAAAGCTACCTTTAAAACCGGGTTATTCGTCTTCGAAGAGGCTTCGTTAGAAGCTTTTTTTACTATTGACAATAATGTGTACTATACCCATAATACACATAAGAGAGAAGGCAGGTGAGCCTCGTGTGCTGAATTTCCATGATCTAAAGCTCAATAACAAAGAGCCTGTATATATCCAGATTGCCTTGTATGTCAAGAGACAAATCCTGCTGAAAAGAGCCGCCACCGGTGACAAACTGCCGTCGAGGCGGGAATTGGCGGCACAGCTTAATGTTAACCCCAATACCGTACAGAAGGCCTTTCGACTGATGGAAGAGGAAGGCTATGTGCATACAAGCGGCAATCAGGGCAGCATTATTTACGTGGATTCGGCCATCGCTGCCTCCATTGAAGAAGAGCTGACCCGCCAGATGGTCAGGGAATTTATTGCCTCGGCCAAAGAGATTGACCTATCATTCAAGAAGGTGATCGATCTCATCAGCGATCTTTGGGAACAAGATTAATTTTGGTTATAGTGTACTAGTCGATTAATACAACTGGGGGTTGGAGTATGAAAGGATTCTATCGATTATTGAATTATGAGTTTTCAACAATGCTCCGGGCGGTGCTGCTGCTTTGTCTAGGCACCATTATATCGCCGCTGTTGTTCCTGAACACAGCCATCCGGGATTTGACCATTTATTCCGTTCATGAGCGGTTTGAAGATTTATATGTTTCATCCGGCTGTGTCATTGTTTTTTTGATTTATTTGGCGGCCTTGTTCGCTTTTTTTGTGAAATCCGTATACGCCAACTATTGGGGGAGCAAAAGCATCTATACTTTACTCACTCTTCCGGTAAGACGGGAAACAGTTTATTTTAGCAAATTGCTGGCTTTTGCGATTGGTCTTACCATTCTGCTGGCGGCGCAGATCCTCAGCGTGTGGCTGGGATACGGCTGGGTCGCCTCCAAGCTGAAGCATTTGAACGAGGGGCAATTTCTAATGGCGAACGGCTTATTTCTGGCCTTCATCCGCTCCGAATTTTTACGAATCATCCTCCCCATGAATATAAGCGGGCTGCTGTCATCGGCCAGCCTTTGGATAACCGTTCTAACCGGAATTTACTATGCGGTTTTGTGTGAGCGCAGTAAGCGTTATTGGGGATTTGTTCCGGTAGCGGCGGCTATTGTGGTATTGATTTATGTCATTAATCACCGGTTAGCCCCGCCTGCTTATTACGGCGTCCACCACGATCTCTACCTGCCCAGCATCCTCTTGCTTTCTTTAAGCGGTTTTTTCATGTGGCACAGTATTCGATTAATTCAAAAAGGCGCCATCGCGTAGGAAGGGGAGATTATGTTGGATCGCTTGAGGAAGCATTTAGCCATTCCGCTGCTCATTATCGCTTTAGCGCTGATTGGGGGAATGTTTGCAAAGCTGTATTTGTCCAAGGACGAGGGGACATTTTACTTGCAGGACCTGTACGGCGACCGCTCCGCTCTTGACGGCGTAACGATTAGCGGGGACCTGCGGGACGGGTATCACCGGACACATTTTTCTATTCGTGGAAGTCAGGTCGAAACAGCTACCGAGATTTATGAGAAAAACTCGGGAGGATTCTCGCATAGACATTCGGTCGGTGCAGCAAAAATCATTGATGGTATTCAGCATGAGGCAAGACCCTCATTTGTGGGTGAGTATGATTTCGATATCACCTATCAGGATAGAAGGAATCCTAAACATATGATCACAGGTACGGGCTATGTAAAAACAGGTTTAGCCTTTCACGATCCAAGCAAGAGCACGAATAACGACATGATTATGGATTATACGGATACCGAAATGATCACGGGGACGAATACGAACGCCGGGTCTGGAACGACGGGGGCTGGGAGTACTAATGTTTCGTCCAGGCAGTACTTCTTCGCGAATGACCTCAATTACGGGATTACAAGAATTGGTGACAAAGTCTACTTTACAGTGCCCACTACAAGTGGATATACGGGAATGAACGGGATATATGAGATTACGGATTTTTCTGTTGGAGGATTCCTGCGTCCCGCTGAAAAAGCTGCTCGAGAGCTGGTGGCTATCGATCTGGATAACAATGGGAAAGAAGGGGCCCCCAAGGTTGAAGTGCTTGGATTGGAGGCGGTCGGCGATAAATTGGTGCTGATCCTGTCCGAAGATAACAAACTGACGCTTCGGGGGTTCGACAGCCATAGTGGAGCAGATCTGGGCAAAGTCACAATGGAGGATATCGCAATCGGGGGGCGGGAAAATGTAAAGGATCCGTCTGATTCCAAGGAAGAGACGCATTATGCCGCTTATGAAGCTTTTATCGATCATGATGTGCAAGTGATTAATCTGATATTCAGCAGAGGGCCTGCGGAGCCCGATGAAGTGAAAACTACGATGCTGAGCTTTGATTTGTCTGACGGAGTCAAGTGGGTCGACACGGTTAAGGAGAGCTATCCGAGAGAGGAAATAGACCGTTTCTATGACACTACTCTGATCAGCCACCGACAGGGCAAGCTTTATATAGTTAAAACGTTGAGGGACAGTGAAGAAAAGAGTCAAATACCTTATGATATTGCACGTCCTAAGCATCTTATGATCTATGTTTATGAGAATGCAAAGCTGGTTTATAAGGGTGAACTGGTGACAGATATGAATGATGATGTCATCCATGTCCGTAATTTGCCTCCTTCGACCGGAGGATTCGGATATGATGAGGTCAGATACAGAAATTTCGATAACGTTCGCATCGGGCAGGGGGAGAGCCATGATTGAGATGAAGTTCGTTACCAAGCTATATGCCGGAGGCCATTACGGATTGTATTGGGAAAGCGCAACGATTCCTAGCGGAGAAATCGTGGGCATATTAGGGGAGAACGGCAGCGGCAAAACAACCCTGCTCAAAGCGATCATGGGAATTGGAGACATTCAGAACGGTGAAATCCGGATAGACGGGCTTCCGGTCACGCAGCAGTATGAGAAGATGGCTTTTATTACCGAAGAAGGAAGCTTCCTTCCTGATTTGACTCCCTATGAGTACGGGCAGTTTTTGGCCGACTTTTATCCACGATTCGATTGGGTGCGGTACAACAAGCTTTTGAAGTTTTTTAACATCGAAAGACACGGACAGATCAAGAAGTTTTCCAAAGGGCAGAAGTCCAAGCTGGAGATCTGCGCCGGTTTTTCCAAAGGGGCCAAGTACATTCTGATGGATGAGCCCTTTCTCGGCAAGGATATGTTTACCCGGCGGGATTTTTTGAAGCTGATGGTTTCCAGCCTGAAAGGGGACGAAACGATCCTTCTGACGACTCATATTATTGATGAAATCGAAAATGTGCTGGACCGGGCCATCATTCTTCGCTACGGGCGGGTGAAGGCCGACTTTTATATTGACGACATTCGGGAGGAAGGCAGAACCTTGGCCGATGTTATGGCCGAAATAACAGGATATGAGAAGAACCAATATAAGGAGATATTTGATTAGGGGAATTTCTCGATGTTTCATAAGGAGGTGAATGTTAAGAGTTAGTTGGTGATTGGATTGCTGCTTGTATCCTCGGTAGCAATGACAGCCTGTGAGAGCAACCCAAATACAAATAAGCGCGAAGCAATCGTCTCCATGCTACTTGAAGGCGCTTCTCAATATGAATTCTCCCAGGTTGAAAACTTATTGGAAGAATGGGCGAAAATGTTCTCAATCAAATGCTGGACGATGTATTGGAAGGATGGCATCTATACAGATATCCCCAGGGGAGAGATCGCAAGTTGAATCGACTTCTCCTTCAAAAGGGCGGCGATCCTAACGCAGTAGACAGCAACGATGCCTTATTCAAGGTGGGAACGGCAGAAGTGTTATATTTTCATGTCAAGAGCTCGGATGGTGCGACATTGTTACTTAATGCGATTGGTGCACGATATAGGGAGATGGTTCAATATTTACTAGAGCAAGGTATGGATCCGAATGAAAAGGGGTGGGCTCAGGAAGGGGAGCCGATGACTTCACTGCATTTTGTCATTAATTTCGACGAGGAACACCATATTATAAAGATGCTGCTCGATCATCCCGAGATTGACTTGCTCTCAAAGAACCAGCTCGAAATGACCCCATTAGAGTTGGCGCTGCGACAAGGAATGACCAAAGTCATCGAAATGATTGAGGAAAACTCGGTGAGTCTTCTTGATTTATAATAAACTGTAAATAATCATTGATCACACATCACCACTTGCAGTTAGCAAAATTTAATCAATGTCAAAATAAATCAAGTGACAACACGTTTTGTTTGTAGTACAATACAGTGGAATATGGCCAGCACGATTAGTTTATCACTACGTCCAAAAAAATTTGGTATGGGAGTGGTAAGCTTGAACAATAAAAGTAATAAGAAGAAAAGCAGTAATAAGGATAGAACCAGCGACAGTTTTGTCAAAGGGATTCTTGGGTACCTGATTATTATACTATTTCTGGTTCTGCTTATTAAAATTTTTAGTAAGTGATGCATGTAGGAACGAGTGTCATGCGATTCGCAAAATGATGTAGATAAACTAATCGTGGTGAGCCATTCAAGTGAATGGCTCACCACGATAAAAAATAAAATAATAAAAAGGGATCAAAACCGCAACCTGTTCTTGACGAAACGGCCCTCTGAAATTGGTGATTCTGCATAGCTGCTTTGCCATGCCAGACTAGAATATGGTGCAAATCCGCACCACATGTTTGGGATTGTATCCATTTTATTTTTATAATTAGGGTGCGAAAATGCTCCCTGTTCACAACGTTTTTCGTAAACTAATGATTTCGTTGAGGTGCTTTTGCACTTTATCGCACTACAATCTCTCAAACCTCTAATTAGTTTAGCGGAAATGGGAATCTAAGCACTCATTATGGTTTGATCGAAAAAAGAACCTTCAAATTTGAAAGTTCTTTTTTGATTTTCCAAGGAGTTAATGAAACTGAAGAAAGTGATGTCTTTTCTCATAGTTGGGTTGATCATCGCGGGATTATTATTGGCTATAAAAACTCCTTTGTTAGCATGAACAAGGTGATAATTTGAATTAAACGCCGGCAGGTCAATTTTTAAATACGATAGTTGACATTAATTTCCGTTTGTTTTATAGTAAAAAGTAACCTATTACCATTAAGATATATTATTTGAAAATATAGGCTCATTTCGAGACGGAAGCACCGTCCTTATGCTTTAGCAAGCATAGGGGCGGTGTTTGTTTTTTTACTGCGGCCAGAAAGGAGGAGGAGAAAATGAACACGTGCGAGCCCATGCTCACCGGACAATTATTGGCGGGGCGTTATCGGATTCTGTCCGTCATCGGCAGAGGGGGGATGAGCAACGTTTACTTGGCGGAAGACACGAAGCTTCCGGGCAAACGCTGGGCTGTCAAGGAATCGCGGAAGCATTCCGGGCATAAGAAGCTGTTTCATGAGGAAGCGGCCCTGCTAATCCGTTTAGACCACCCGTTTTTACCCAAGATCGTCGATTTTTTCCCGCCGAATGAGGAAGGCTTAAGCTATTTGGTGACCGATTATATTCATGGGGAAACCCTTCAGCAGAGATTTCAGCGAGTGGGAGCTCTGCCCTATAACGATGTGATCAAATATGCGGTTCAGCTTTGCGAGCTGTTCGATTATTTGCATCATTTTAAGCCACGCCCCATCATATACCGTGATTTGAAGCCCAGCAATGTAATGATCGATGAGCAGAATAACGTTCGCTTGATTGACTTTGGCATTGCCCGCAAATATAATGCCGAGCGTACGGCCGATACGATTCAGCTTGGCACGATTGGATTTGCTGCACCGGAGCAGTTTTTGAATCGCCAGACAGACGAGAGGACGGATTTATATACGCTGGGTGCGATGATGTACTATCTGCTGAGCGGGGGAAAGTATTACAGCATCGATGCCCGCGACCGCGCGGTGAGGGAACTGCCCAAGAATTTGCCCGCATCATTGACGCATGTCATGTTTCGGCTGCTGGCAGACCAGCCTGACGAACGAATTCAAACCGCGTTAGAGGTTAAGCGTCTGCTTCAGGAAGGGATGGAGCTTCCGGATAACCAGCGGCCGATGAACGGTCATTCGCCGGGCGACAAGCATCCCGACAAGCGTAAGCTTGTCGTTATCGGGGGACTTTATCCCGGTGCCGGAGCCACCTTCGTCGCGGTTTCTCTGGCCCGACTGCTGCACGACAGCAAGATTCCCCACGCTCTTATTGAGCACTCGGGCAATTCGCCCGAGCTTCATTCCCTTCTGTTCGGAGAGCGAAATGCACCGCAGGAATATCGTTACTACACACAGCAGGACTTCATGACCGAACGCTCGACCGGAATGCGCTGGCAGGACGGATACACCGAGTGGCTGCCGCTTCCTCCAGAGCGTATGTCGGAGAGAGTGTGGACGGCGGATCACTATTTCCGGCTGCTGTACTTACTGGACTATCCGGCTGTCCTCCTCGATGTTTCCAGCCAGTGGGGCGACCCTACGGTTCAAGAAATGTGCAGGGAGGCCGATCATGTGATCATTGTCGCAGACCCTTATCCTTCCAAATTAAATATGCCGCAAACCCAGGCTTCCCTTCGCTTCATAAGCGGCCTTTCGAATAAAGAAGTCCATTGGATTGCCAATCGTGATGAGTCTTTCTCAGGCCGAAGAGAGTGGTTGGGCACGTTTCCGCGGCAGCCGGTTTGTCTTCCCGCTTATGCGGGGAAACATCTTCTGGACTCTCACTGGAAGGGGAGGATAGCACAGGATCATCCGGGTATACTTGATTCGTTAAGGCAGCATTGCGGGTCTCTTGTATCCGCTATCTGCCATCCAGGAGACAGGAGCGAACGAAAGCTCGGCAAATGGCTGGTCAAATGGTTTAAATAAATTTATGTAAATATATTGAATAGTTATCATTTTATGGTATAATTCTAATAGATTTCATTTTCAAGCGGAAGCACCGCAGAGCAAATTGATTTTGCTTTGTGGTGCTTCTTTTTTTGTTGGAAGGGAGAGATGAATAATCGGAAAAGAGATGAGATTAGCGGTCGGGATTGCTGTGTTGTCTCTCTTGCTGATCGCCGGCGGGGCGCTGCAAATGGCCGGATTACTGTCGTAGTAAAGCGGGAAGGAGGAAGAAATATGGAGAAAAGACGAATTGCAATTCTGGATAACGATCTCGCTTATACTAATATGCTGCTTAACTATGTACGAACATCGGAATACAGGACCAAGATGATCGTTAAAATCTTTACAGAACCCGGCATGCTGGAGGAGCCGGACAGCTTTGATCTGATTCTGGCCGGTTCGGACCTCTTGCCCGAACAAATACCGTCCGCAATACCGGTAGCCGGCCTCGTAGACGAACCGGTTACGGCGGATAATGCCGAGCTGAAGATTTATCGGTTTCAGCCGCTTAATCAACTGTTTTCACAGTTAACAGCGATCATGATGGAACGGCCCAATCCGTGGCGGTTGACCGGCGGCGAGGAAGCCGAACCGAGCTTGATTTCGGTTTATTCCGCTGTCGGGGGCGGCGGCAAGACCGCTTTGGCTGTCCATTTGGCCGCGACTCTGGCATTTCAGGGCTCCAAAGTATTCTATTTGAGTCTGGAGACAGTTCGCTCCATTCCATACTTTCCCCGGCAGCCGGAGAAGCGTTCGTTCGAACGGATGCTCTATTATTTGCAGGCGGAGTCTCCTTACATTCAATCCAAGCTGGAGCAGTATAAAAGTATTGATCCTGTAAGCAAGGTGGAATATCTGGATCCTTGCGAGAGCATGGAAGAGATGGAAGGCATGACGGAACAGGACACGCAGAGGCTACTCTGGTTTCTGAAGCAATCGGATTACGATTACGTCATTATTGATGGAGATTCCGCCATGCACACAAGGGCTATGGCAAGCCTGATGGCGAGCGATCGAATTTTGTGGCTGATTGAAGATGAGCTCAATCATTTAACGAAAACTAAGCAGGTGTATGAGCGTTTTCGGTTGGGAGCCGGCAAATCGGTAACAGAAGGGAAGCTGCCCGAGGTTTTGTTCATTCTTAACAAATATACGGGAAGTCTGGTTAACGACATCGGCGGCTTTGGATTTCCATTATTCGGGCATTTGCCGTTCGTTCCGGATTGGAGCAGCCTGCACTCCGCCTCTCAGTTGTTTGCGGACAACAGCTATCGCGTTCAATTGATGAGATGGTTGACGAAGCTGGCGCCGGAAGCAAGAGGGGAGGAGATGACCTGCTGATCGAGGAGGAACTGATTCGGAAGCTCCGTCTGTCTATCGCTGAACAATTGGATTATTCGGAGGCCAAATCGGATGATGAATTAATGGAAATGATTGAAGAGGAAGTCTTCTCCTCCGAGAGCTGCACCGGCTGGACAGCACGGCAGAAGGCTTACGCTGTCAGACGATTATTTCATTCGTTTCGCGGATTGGATGTCCTGCAGCCCCTGATTGATGACCGTTCCATCTCGGAAATCATGATAAACAGCCATCAAGAGATCTTTATCGAAAGGGCGGGAGAGGTCCTCCCTTATCCTACAGTGTTCGAGGATCCTCAGAAGCTGGAGGATATCATTCAGTCTATCGTTTCCAAAGTAAATCGTGTCGTGAATGAAGCGTCTCCTATCGTAGATGCGAGATTGGCGGACGGGTCGCGGGTCAATGTCGTTCTGCCGCCCATTGCGCTGAAAGGACCGACGATGACCATCCGGAAATTTCCCGACAAGCCCATGTCCATGAAGGAACTGGTTGACAAGGAGGCTTTGACCGAAGAGGCGGCTGGTTTGCTGGAGCAGCTCGTCAAAGCGAAATACAACATTTTCATAGGGGGAGGAACAGGTTCGGGCAAGACGACCTTCCTGAATGCCCTGTCTGATTTTATCCCTGCCGATGAACGGATTATTACGATAGAGGATTCGGCAGAGCTGCAAATAAGGAATGTGCCTAACCTGGTAAGCTTGGAAACGAGAAACGCGAATACCGAAGGCAAGGGTGAAATTACGATTCGCGACTTGATTCGGGCATCCCTCCGCATGAGGCCTAACCGGATCATTGTGGGAGAAGTACGGGGGGCGGAAGCTCTGGACATGCTGCAAGCGATGAACACCGGGCATGAAGGCTCGATCTCTACCGGCCATTCCAATTCCACCGCCGATATGATCAGCCGTTTGGAAACGATGGTGCTGAGCGGGGCGGAGCTGCCGCTAGATGTTGTACGGAAGCAGATCGCTTCGGCCATTGATATCATGATTCACTTGACCCGATTGCGCGATAAATCCAGGCGGGTGACGGAAATATCGGAGGTAATCGGAATGCGGGGAGGGGAGGTGCACTTGCAGCCGCTGTTTATTTTTCGGGAAGAAGGCACGCAGCAGGGCAAGATCATAGGCAAGCTGCAGCCTACGGAGCATAAGCTTACCCGAACGGATAAGCTGCACGCAGCAGGATTTTAAGAAGAAGGTGGTGTGAACGATCATCATCATAGCCTGTGCCGCAGGGATAGGATTGTTCGTATGGGGACTGCTCTCTTTGTTGGAGCGCACCCGCAAGTCCAAACAGGGGGACATATCTCAGATCAAAGTGTCGAGGGCGGAAACGGTCATAGATTACTCGGTGTACCGGTTATCCGTACAAGAGAGGGTTATGGCGGTTGTCGTAGCAAGCGGGAGTCTTTATGCTGTCGGATATCTTTTTTACAAGCAGCCGTTAATCTCTCTCATTATGGCGGCACTCGGATTATTCTATCCGAAATGGATATCGAGGAAAAAGATGATTAAACGCAAAGCGGAGCTTAATGATCAATTCCGGCAGGCCCTATTTTCATTGTCCTCATCGCTAACAGCCGGAAAATCGGTGGAAAGCGGTTTGGCGGAGGCGGTTAACGATTTAAAAACCCTGTATTCCAATCCTAATACCTATATTATTGCGGAGTTCGATCGGATGAACAGAAAAATCCAGAACGGCGAGACGATTGAAGCCGTGCTGAGGGAATTTGATGAAAGAGCCGATCTCGAAGATATTCACAATTTCGTAGACGTTTTCGTTACCTGTAAAAGATCGGGAGGAAATTTAATCGAAGTCGTCCGCAGAACCGCGAACATAATCGGTGAGAAAATCGAAATTCAGCAAGAAATAGCGGTGCTGATCGCGCAAAAGAAGTTCGAATCGGCGATTCTGAGCGCTGCCCCGTTGGCTGTCATCGGTTTGCTGACGATCAGCTCGCCGGATTATATGGCTCCGCTATATTCGGGTTTGGCCGGACCGCTTATTATGACGCTATGTTTAGTGCTGCTGTTAGGCTGTCACTGGCTTGTCAAAAAAATAATGGATATCAAGGTTTAGGGGAGATGAATTTGGAGGAGACACCCAGCAACTCTTCAATAAACAAATGGCTAATGCCTCTTGCGATGAAAGTGGTGACCAAATCGGGACTGATGGAAAGGATGCCCGCCTTCGTCACCAAGCTGCATTTAATGATGGTCTCCTGCTATGGGCGGAGAGCGACGATGGAAATGACCAAACAATTCATCGCAAGGATGATTACGAGCGGAATACTGGTATTTATGCTGACGCTCTTGCTGGCTGCTGTAACGGGAGAATGGTTATCGGTTTCGCTGTGCGGACTGCTGCTTGCTGTATTGGCGCCTTGGATAGAAGTGCGCGGTTTAAGTAAGCGAATAAGGCTGCAGAAGAGAAGCATGCTTATTGAGCTTCCGGAATTTCTAAATAAGCTCACCTTGCTGGTCAACGCCGGGGAGACCGTGCAGGCGGCTATCATCCGCTGTGTGGATTCCCGCCGGGAAGAGGAATTATCTCCGCTCTTCCGGGAATTATCGATCATGTCCAACGAATTAAAGAATAACCGTTCTTTTGCCAGGGCAATGGAGGAATTGAGCAAGCGGTGCGCTCTTCCCGAAATATCGTTATTTACGACTACTGTGCTGCTTAATTATCGAAGAGGCGGAGACGACTTTGTTGTTGCCCTAAGAGAATTGACGAGAAACCTTTGGGAGAAGCGCAAAGCGCTGGCAAGAACTATGGGCGAGGAAGCTTCTTCCAAGCTTGTGTTTCCGATGGTCATTACTTTCGGAATAGTCATGGTCATCGTTGCCACTCCTGCCATATTAATCATGGGCTAGGTGCGGAATCACGGATGAGACCGAACCGGCCATGCCTTTCAATAACGGCCTAACAGAAGTGAAGTCGATATTTGCAAAACTCAGTATGAAAATAGAAAATTGGAGGAAAAACTATGCGGAACCTGAAGCAAGCTATTATTCGTTTTTGGCAGGATGAGGAAGGGTTAGGAACGCTTGAGATTTTATTGATTCTGGCGGTGATCGTCATTGTGGCAGTAGCTTTCAGGAAGTGGATTTTTCAGTGGGTGGAAGGCTTGTTTAACAAAGCGGATAAAGAAATTAATGTCCACACTGGTGATGATACGGGCAATATCATGCCTAAAGGAAAATAAGCCGATGCGGAACGTAACGCAAGGGAGAAGGCTGCGGCGTTTCTGCCTGAGTGAGGCCGGAAGCTTTACTATAGAGGCTTCTTTAGTGCTTCCGGTCATCTTTCTATGCACGATCGCCATTCTGTTCTTCGCGCTGTTTATGTACCAGAAGGCGGTATTGTTCCATACGGCGGCAGTCAGTGCGGATCGAACGGCGGCTCATTGGGACAATTCGTATAAAGATCCGGTGACCGGATCATACCCCTTGGACAAGAATGACGGGCTGTACTGGAGAGTTTTTAACGATCAGGCGTCAGACTTGCTGGGAATCATCGGATTGGGTAATCCGGCAGTCGTCGAGCTGCCTCAATCAGGAACGCAGCCTTCCGGGTCCGGCCCGAATAAGAAGCTTTTACAGGCGGCTCAACAACTTCCCGTCTCCTTGGAGGGTCAGTTAAGCTATTCGAACCACGGTCTCGACCGCACCGTGCAGATCAAGCTTAACCAGTTTTTGGGTATTCCTTCTTTAGTTCAAGACTGGTTTGCCATGGACCAGGCGGCGGGAGAGTCGGTCGCACAAGTGACGGATCCCGTGGAATGGATTCGCGCGGTAGTTTTAACCAAGTCCTATCTAAGCAGGATTAAGGGTAAAGCTCCTGCAACAGATGTGAAGAAAACATGGCTTGAGAGTGTTTCAGACCCGCCGGAAGTAATCATTCGCTCAGAAAAAGAAGCAAGTGAATATTTACGGAATTTCGTCAATGGGAAGTCGGTAGAAATCGAAACTCATACGGTGGGCCAGTATAGGATAATAGATGCACTAGACCGGGATGGCGTTGCTCATGAAGCGAAGTATACAATCAACTCCAAAAATGTTAAGGATCAAATAAAAAAGGATGTCGAACTTATGAAAAGGGGAGAAGTGAAGGGGGTAGTGTGGCATTTTTTCCGGCATGTCAAGACTGGAAAGACAGCCCTCACTCCATCGCTCAGAAGAGAACTGGAACGGAATGGCATCGTTGTGATCGTCCATAACTGAAGGATGGAGGAATGGAATGAAGCTGAAGCGGTTTCTACGTACCAGTGACGGGTCTGTTTCCGTCTATTTGATCGTGATCATCGTACCAATTTTTCTGTTCCATGCCGTTCTGATCGATTTTGTCCGGGTTAAGCTTGCGGAAAGAGAGACGGAGGCCGCTCTTTGGGCCGCCAACCGCTCGATGTTTTCCCGCTTTGATCGAGAGCTGCAATCCTACGGATTATTCGGAATTGAGGGCAATGAGGAAGAAAGCAGGCAAGTATTTCAAACCGTCCTGGATCACAATTTGACGGCTTCCAGCGAAGATTCTATTTTCAATTATTTGGATATCCGCTCCGAGCCGGAGGACAGTTATATACGGCCTCTATTTACACTAGCCAATCATGTCGTGTTTCGGCAGCAGATGCTGGAAGATATGAAGTATCAGGCCCCGATTGAATTTACGATGGAGCTTCTCGACCGGTTCAAAAACTCCGGCTTGACCAAGCAGTTAGCGCAAGCCGCTAAATTCCACGAGCATGCAAATATACTGGAGGAAAAAATAAAGCCATGGAATGAAGCATTGGAGGAGGCATGGGAAGCCGCACAGGACTTCATCGATAGGGGCAAACGGCTGCATCTGAAGTACAGCGGCACTTTGGGCGAGCTTCACGAACGGGCGGACCGCATTGGTCTAAATACAGCGGATAGTGTCAGACATTCGATTCACGAGGTGGAGGAAGGGTTGGAGAAGGCCGAGGAAGCTTTGGATTCTTTGCAGCAATCTGCGGATTCGCTTGGCAGCACTATCGCCTTATTACTGATGAATCCCGAAGGGAACGCCGAGGCAATAAATTCGCTCTATCAATCCTTGCAATCTACGAAGATATCCATTTCCGAAACTCAGCGGCAAATTTCCGAGTTTTTACAACGAAAATATGAACTGGAGGAGCTCTTGAAGGATATTTTGGCCTATACTGCTCTATTGGCATCTTCCCAAGCGTCGCTTGAGGAGGATTACGCCGGATTTGCCGAGCAGCATGAGCGCTTGTTGGAGAAGGTAGAGAATGCCAGAGTATTAAATGAGGAGCTCCGCGCGGAAAAGGAAAAGCTGAAGAGCAGCCTGGACAACGACTCATTCCAGGGCTATGACGTGCTGGACAAAATTCCGGTGTACTCCCTCGAATACTTCTCTATTTACAAAACAGAGTCAGCCAAAAGCCTGGCGCAGTTCTCCTGGCTGAAGGAAAAATGGCAATCTACTGTTTTTTTCATCGGGGATGACTACGGAGAAATCTCCAGACAGTTGGAGAAGATGCAAGAGCTGCTTGTCCGATTTGAAAGTGAGCAGGGAGAGAAAGAACGGGAACGTCAGGAGCGGATGAATCAGTTGGAGGTTAGCGATAAGGAACATAAACAGAAGCTCGGGGATGCTCTCAAGGAATTGAATTCTATGTTGGGCCAGTGCGGCATGTGGGGCAGCCAGGACCCTTATACAGCGTTATATCAGAGGCTCGAAGGGGATTCGAACGGGAACCCGGGGCTGTATTCTAAATATTATCAATATAATTCCGATCAACCCCCGGAGATGTCTGAGGTGTACGCGGCCGATCGCCCGGATCAAGCGATCAAGCAGGCTGTAAGCTTCTCGGAACGGATTTCGAATGTGCTTACCGGAATACGTGATGAGATCTATATGAACGAGTATGCATTAACGAAATTCAGTTATCGGACAGCCAAGCTGGAAGCGGGTAAAGGCGGGGTGCCGCCGGCTTCTCATGTGCCGTCTAAGCCGTTGGATCACCCTCTTGCAGATCAGGAAGCGGAGTATATTCTCTATGGAATGAATTCCTGTGCGTCCAATTATTCCGCAGCATATGGCGAGATGTTTGTATTTTTTATGGCGGTCCATATTGTCGAAGGACTTATGGATCCGAAGAAGAGTGTTTTAAATATCGGATCTCCCCTGCTTTTATTTACTGTCGTAGCTGCCCAGGCGGCCATTGAGGCAGTGCAGGATATGCAGAAGCTGGTGAAGGGTGAGGCGGTGCCCGTACTAAAGAAGGTGAAGTCATTAACCGTCTATTATAAAGATTTACTTAGGCTTTTTATGCTGCTCCATAGCAATGACAGTAAAATGATGTCTCGCATGCAGGCTTTAATCGAGTTGAACACGGGGAAGGATCTGACAGAAAGAACGACTTATTTGCAGGCAACCACTTCTTCAACCGTTCGAATCTGGTTTATGCCGGCAGCCATGAGGTTAATGAGTGATCTTGGCTTGCTGGATTGCGGCAATAAAAATAACCGATGCCAAATAACAAAGACAGCGGTGATGTCCTATTAAAGCATTTATTCGGAGGCTGACCCATTGTCAGGAAGGCGGAATAGCCTTGGAAGCGGCGATTGTCATGCCTGTCTTTCTGGTGTTCGCATTAGCGTTAAATATGTTTGTCCAGCTTTCCATTCTCGAGCTATCGTTGAAAACTGCAGTTACCGAATCTACTAAACAAATGGCTGCCTACATGTATCCGGTAGAACTGCTGTATGTGGAGGCCAGGGATAAGGCTGCGGGAACCAAGGCCGCTGCTGTGTGGCGTGATTTGGTGGAGAAGATCGGTCAGGCAAGGGATAAACTCGTTCAGGCGGAGGAGTGGGTGGAAGACTACGCCGCTTTCTTGCCTGAATCCATCGTAAAGTGGATGCAGTGGGAACAGACGATGAGAGAGAAGGGGGAAGAGATGGGCAGGGAAGCCTATCATCAATATTACAACAATACTATAGCCCCCCTTATCTACGAAGCTTTTAAGCCGATTGTTCTGCACCATGTTAATCAGTCCGTTATTAAACCGGACCGCTTCCGCATTACGGATATGAAGTTTCCGACTCTAGGAGATCCGTCTAAGGCTTATTTGGGGATTGAAGCGGAAGTAGCCTTCAAGCTGCCCATTCCCTTCGTTAATAAAACGGTGTATTTACGCAAAAGAGCTTACGAGAGAATATGGACCGGGGCCTGAGGACAGGGCCCCGGCAATCGTGGAAAGGGGGAAGTCAATGGTACCATGGTCAGTTGCTTCCATACTTATGGCCGCTTCCTTCTATACAGATGCGACGCGGCATAAAATATCGAATTCCATCGTGCTGATAGGTTTGACCGCGGGATTCGGTTACTTTAGCTGGTCGGACGGCTGGTCCGGCTTTCTCTACTCTTTATCTGGAATGGGTGCCGGTTTTGCTTTAATGTTTTTGCTTTACCTGCTCAAGGCAATCGGGGCGGGGGATGTCAAGCTTTTTGCGGCTATAGGTGCACTAACGGGTGCGGAGTTTGTCTGTTATTTCCTCTTTTATTCCCTATTCTACGCCGGAATTATCGGTGTGGTCATCCTGCTGGTCCGCAAGCAGTGGGCGGCCAAGGCAGCCGGTCTCGGTTTTCGGATCATGGATTTTATTATCCTGAAAAACCGGAAAGCAGTCAGGTTTACAGGCAAAGACGTTATTCGATATCCTTTTCTCTATGCCGCATTTCCGGGTTATTTAACAGCACTGTATGAGGTATTTAACCTATAGGATAGAAAGGAAGTGAATCATGACTACCTTGCTGTATGGTTTAAAATGTGAAATGGACAGACAGCATGGCTGTTATCTGGTTTTATCCGGGGAACCGCCGTTGACACCTGATGATGTTGTCCTGTTAGAGCACAAAATGCTGGAAACCTATACCGTTCCCCGGCAGCTTCCAATAGAATTTGAAGAACAGAATCGAAAGATCCGGTTAAGATATGAAACCACCTCATTCATTCCGCTTTCGGAGGCAGTTAAGCAATCCAGACTTTCTGAACAGCAGTTCTATACGTTTCTGTATACGTTGGTTGCGGCTTTGGACGATTGCAAAATCTATATGCTTAGCGAAGACCGCTACGTACTTAAGGAAGAGTTTATCTATATCGGGCAGCGGCATGATGACATTCATTTGCTTTATCTGCCGCTTAAGCAATTATCCGGTAAAGGGAGTGCGCAAGAGGACTTGGTCCGCTTGGCAGATTATTTAGCGAAGCATACATACGTGGAGCAGAGCGAAAATTGGCGCAAGCTGCAAATGCTGCTTAGCGGCGGGCGATTCAGCTTGATGGAGTTGAAGTCCGTTCTGCTCGAAGCCATGGAACGACAGCTGCTACAGGAATCAAAGCCGAATGAAATCGAGCTCCCGGCTCCACAAATAACGGAAAACAGGAAAATTGATAGCCCTGTTGTGCCCGAAGACGATCTGAACTTCGGAACGGAGCGCACTTTATCCACGTCGTCCGGCAAGCTGATTGTCCTGCTTGGTACGGTCTTTTTGATAGCGGTCTGGGCCTTCTATTGGACGGAACCGTCCGAAGGATTGCTGTATATCGGACTGGGGACCAGCCTGCTGCTGGTGGACGGAATTTATATTTTACATAAAATGGGCAGGCTCTCCTTAACTTTCCGATCGAATAAACAACAGGAAGGCAAGGATGCAAAAGTGGGCTCGGAGAGTGCAGCCGATATCATGGAGTCTTTCCGTGCAACCGCATTAGAGCCGGCTGTACCTGGGTTCTCGCGGACCTTATCCAAAGAGAGCCATTGGGAGCCTCGGGCTTCTTCGGGGATGGGAGCGGAACGGGAGGAGCTTACGTTTTCGAACGTAAGTCCGGGAGGAAATACGGCCGCTGTCTCGAATCATTCTTCGACTCTGACTGAACAAACAACATTGCTTGTACCGCAGGATGCGACGGTACTGCTTACGCCGGAAGGCATTGAAGCGATTTCGGGCCCGGCCAGACCTTATCTTGAGGTGAAAAGAGAGGACGAGACCGAGAAGGTGCCGATTTCAGACGATGTCTTCCGAATAGGGAGAAGCCAGGAAGCGGTCCATTACGTGGAGGATACGATCGGGGTCTCCAGAATTCATCTGGAAATCAGCCGCAGCGAGGAGCAGGAGGGCTATTTTGTTCAGGATTTGGGCTCGAAGAACGGCAGCTACTTAAATGAAGAACGGCTTATTCCCTATCGGAAATATGCAGTGCAGGCAGAGGACCGAATCAAGATCGCCACCGTGGAGATGATCTTTAAAAATCCGTCATAAAACTGGGGCCATATCAATACCCCACGTTACGTAACCTTCGAAGCTTATTCCGTCCGCACTCCAACAGAGTCGGCGTCTAAACCTTCCTCTAAACGCGGTCGCTCTTCATGACTTTACTTCGATAAAGGTTTATACAGTACTTTGCAGGGAGTCCAGGAACTGAAGACGCCCGGCATTAGTAGAAGCTTTTTGTGACAGTAGGAATTACTGTAAAATATAAAGATTCCTATTGTAAAAAATCTGCCGTCTTTCCTGTCCGATTCAGTTGGTGTTATAATAAACCGACGGGTTAGACCGATGATTAGGAATAGACAGGAGATTTGGAATAGAGTATGAGCCTTTTGACAGTTGAAGATTTAAGTCATAGTTTTGGCGACCGGATGTTGTTCAAGAACGTTTCGTTCCGGCTGCTGGCGGGTGAGCACGTCGGATTGGTCGGTGCCAACGGGGTCGGGAAGTCGACGTTAATGAATATATTAACGGGTCAGCTTCTGAAGGATACGGGCAAGGCGGAGTGGACTCCGAATGTCCGTTACGGTTATTTGGATCAGCATACCAATCTGCAGCCGGGCAAGACGGTCCGCGATGTATTGAAAGAAGCTTTCCTTCCCCTATACGAGCAGGAGAAAGAGATGATGGCCATTACCGAGAAGATGGCCGATGCTTCACCTGAAGAGCTGGAAACCTTGCTTGAGCAGATGGGGGAAATTCAGGAAAGACTGGATCATAGCGGATTTTATATGCTTGATGTGAAAATCGAGGAGACCGCAAACGGCCTTGGCCTGGACGCGATCGGACTCGACCGGGATGTCGCCAGCCTGAGCGGAGGTCAAAGAACGAAGGTGCTTCTGGCCAAGCTGCTTCTGGAGCAGCCGACGGTGCTGCTGCTGGACGAGCCGACCAACTATTTGGATGTCGGTCATATTGAGTGGTTAACGTCCTATTTACAGGAATACCCGTATGCGTTTATCCTCATTTCCCATGATACGGAATTTATGAATAAGGTCGTTAATGTGATTTACCATCTGGAGTTCGCGAAATTAACCCGGTATTCGGCCAACTATGAGAAATTTCTGACGATGGCGGATATCAATAAGAGCCAGCATATCGAAGCCTACGAAAAGCAGCAGGAGTTTATTAAAAAGCAGGAGGATTTCATCCAAAGGAATAAGGCTAGATACTCCACCTCAGGCAGGGCGAAGAGCCGGCAGAAGCAGCTTGACCGATTGGAGAAGATTGACCGTCCCGAGGAGGCGGCGAAGCCGGTTTTCACGATCAAGGAATCGAGGGCCAGTGGAAGAATCGTCTTCGAAGCGGAGGATCTGGAAATTGGCTATACCCGTCCTTTGCTGCCGAAGCTGAATGTGACCATCGAGCGCGGAGACAAGATCGCGATTGTCGGCAGCAACGGGGTAGGAAAGTCGACGCTTCTCAAGACCATTCTTGGCAAGATCGAGCCGTTATCCGGCAGGACCTTCACCGGAGACTATCTGTATCCGGCTTATTTCGAGCAGGAAGTGAAGCCGGGCAATCTAACGCCGATCGACGATGTGTGGAACGAATTCTCGCATATGAACCAGCACGAGGTTCGGGCAGCCCTTGCACGGTGCGGTCTGAAGAACGAGCATATTACCCGGCCATTAAATATGCTTAGCGGAGGAGAGCAGGCTAAGGTCCGCTTGTGCAAATTGTTCATGCGGGAGAGCAACTGGATCCTCTTCGATGAGCCGACCAACCACCTTGATGTAGTGGCCAAGGCGGAGCTGCAAAGAGCCCTCAAGGAATACAAAGGCACGGTTCTGTTAGTCTGTCATGAGCCGGACTTCTATGAGAATTGGATTACGAAGGTCTGGAATGTGGAGGAATGGTCTCATCGTCAGGTCATTTCCTGATAACCTTCCGCTATATTTTCCGGCTTCGCGGCTGGGGCTGATCGCCAAGAGTTTAAGCTTCGTCGTGCAGCTTCGGTTTACGGGTTGAAGCAGCACGATGAAATTAACTATATTTTGAGAAGGAGCCATCGGTTATGATTACCCACATTGTATTTTTTAAATTGAAGGAAAGATCAGAAGCGGTAGTATCCGAAACAGTTAACGTCTTAAGAAATATGGAAGGAAAAATCCCGCAGCTGCGCTACATTGAAGTTGGTGTGGACGTTCTCCATACCGAGAGATCGTATGATATCGCCTTGATTACTAAGTTCGACACTCTTGACGATCTGCAGGCGTACCAGGTACATCCTGTCCACCAGGAAGTCATCCGGCATATGAACAACGTGAGGGAATCCTCCGTTGCAGTAGATTACGAGAGCTGATTGTTTGCCTAAGATTAGTATGAGGGAGCCGTTTTATAAGCGGCTCCTTTTTCTAGTTAGACGGCCATTCCGCTTGCACGGCACCATCAGAAAATGAATAATAGACGGATTTTCAAGGTAGAGCACGCTTTGCCGGGGAGGGGGATGATTACTACGGATGAGCCCGAATTAATGTTTCCGGTGATTTTGCATACTCTATTTAGCTGAAAAAATACATAGTGATTTGGGCATTGAAGAAACAAAAATTCACTTCCGACTTTCATTCAATATCCTCCCGGTCGATGTTTTGGACTGTTATCCCCTTTACTCAGAAAGGCGCAATTGCCGAGATTCTCAGCGGTCAACCGAGATAATAAGCTTCGACCCTATTTGCCTAATTTTAAAAATCATTTACGCCGGAATCTTGTCCCAGAAAGACACTGAGCCTAAGGGATAACAGTCAGAAGGAAGAAGAAAGAGATTGTAGGTCCGAGCTGAAAAGTACTGATTCAATGGGATAACAGTCAGAAGGTCAGTAAGAGCATCCGGTCCGGCACAAAAGAAACTGAGGCAAAGGGATAACAGCCAAAAGAACGGAGAAGGGCAACTATTCGCACAAAAGGTACTGATTCAATGGGATAACAGTCAGAAGGTCAGTAAGAGCATCCGGTCCGGCACAAAAGAAACTGAGTCAAAGGGATAGCTGTCAGAAGGGCGGGAAGGAGAACTATTCGCACAAAAGGTACTGATTCAATGGGATAACAGTCAGAAGGTCAGTAAGAGCATCCGGTCCGGCACAAAAG
>NZ_VEGP01000066.1:20785-33938 GCF_007679495.1 Paenibacillus sp. 32O-W
GAAACTGAGTCAAAGGGATAGCTGTCAGAAGGGCGGGGAGAAAAGAGAGTTGAGGCCCCGTCGGATATTGCAATAATTTTCAATAACCGATAAGCGAGGCCCAATCATGTGATTCCTGGGGTCCTATTACCACAGCTCGGGTTTGGCGACCATGAACCACATCATAAGCAGCATGAGAATGAGATATAGGATCAGGTTCAACCGCAGCTTCGCGGTCAGAGCTTCCTTATCCGCTTCGGGCTCCATAATTTTGCGCAGGGCGGGAGAGAAGGCACGGGCGATAAAAAACAACGAGCCGAACATGACAACCAGCGTCATCACTACCCAAGAGGTCAGCCATGTCCAGTGAGTGATCCAAATAAGAAGAGCCCCTGATATGACAAGCACATGTCCGGCATGCTTGCACAGACGCACGGCATATTTAAACATGGGCACATAGTGAGAAAGGCTCTCTTGCGTAGCCCGGCGCATTTTGGGCAGCAGCGGGAAGAGAATCAGGAAAGGGCCGATGGAAGCAACAGCACTTAATATATGTACATACAACAACAACGAATACATTCGGTTTATCCTCCGGAACGTTTGAAAAATACAGTAAAACAGTGTAGTATCCTAAATGGAACTACACTGCAAAGTTGAAATAGCAGGTTCGCCGGGCTGACGGCCATAAGTTGTCAGAAGCTTAAGCGATGGGGCGGAATTCATGTACCCATACTTTCATATTCGCTGACCAGGGCATTCCTGGATGCATGGACAAAATATATTGCTTGTATGCTTCCAGACTCTCGAAGCCTTCCGCTTGAGCTTGGGCATCGGTCAGTTCGCCCAGAGATTGCCTGTAGACATTATAGACTTCGAAGGAACGGCCGTTCAGCTCCATAATCTCTCCCGGATCGGCGTAGCGTCCGTTTCGCCTTTGTGCGGATTTTGTGCCGTTCAGCACTTTTTGAATATCTTCCTCAACGGTGATCAAACGGTCTATTGAACAAGTTTTAGGGGGAAGTGTTTCCGACATAGCTTAGTCCTCCTTCCGTTATCGGCCTTAAGGCCATAAATCAATGCTGGCTGTTCAATCATTTTACCACAATAACTGTAACCACTTCGCGCTGTTTTTACCCGTTATATTAACATTTCGCGAACAATGTATTCCATATTCCAGGAGGGATTTCAATGATGGATCAAATCAACCGTGACTATGTGCTGGATTTTCTGCGGCGTCTGCTGTCTATTCCAAGTCCGAGCGGTTACTGCAAGGAAGCCATGGAACTGATCGCTCAAGAAGCTTTGAAGCTAGGCGGCCA
This sequence comes from Paenibacillus sp. 32O-W, assembly GCF_007679495.1. Lineage (GTDB taxonomy): Bacteria > Bacillota > Bacilli > Paenibacillales > NBRC-103111 > Paenibacillus_L > Paenibacillus_L residui. Next base: position 22,084 of record NZ_VEGP01000066.1, read on the forward strand.
GTTCGAGCCGCTGCCCAAGGGCGGGGGAGTCATCACGGTCCGAGGCCGCAGCGGGCCGCCGATCGGGCTGACGGCTCACGTGGATACCTTGGGGGCGATGGTCCGATCCGTCAAAGATTCCGGGCGTCTCCGCTTATCCCCCGTAGGCGGTTTTGCAATGAGCTCCATTGAAGGAGAGTACTGTACGGTACATACTCGTGACGGGAGACAGTACTCGGGCACCATTCTAACGACCAGTCCTTCCGTTCACGTTTATCCGGATGCCCGGGATTTGAAGCGCGAAGAGGCAAATATGGAGATCCGGCTGGATGAGGAAGTCGCCAACAGGGCAGATGTGGAAGCGCTGGGCATTCGGGCGGGAGACTATGTTTCCTTTGATCCCCGAACCCGTTTTCTGCCTAACGGATGGATCAAGTCCAGGCACTTGGATGATAAAGCGGGAGTAGCCTGCCTGTTCGGATTGTTGGAATGGATTGTTGCGAGAAACATAGAGCTGCCAAGAACAGTTAAAATCTTCATTTCCGTCTATGAAGAGGTCGGCCACGGCTCTTCCTATATCCCGGAAGATATTCGGGAACTAATCGCTGTCGATATGGGGGCCATCGGGGACGATTTGGCCTGTACGGAGAAGGACGTGTCCATCTGCGCCAAGGATTCGACCGGTCCCTATGACTATGAAATGACCTCGAAGCTGATTCGTTTGGCCGAACGTGACAAACTAGATTTTGCCGTCGATCTGTATCCCTTCTACGGCTCCGATGCATCTGCTGCGCTGCGCGGCGGCAGCAACATCCGGGCTGCTCTGGTCGGCCCCGGAGTTCAGGCTTCCCATGCGGTAGAAAGAACTCATGAGAAGGCGTTGTGGAATACGACAGCTTTATTGGCTGCTTATATAACGGACGAAGCCGGGAGTTGACCGATAATGAACATTTTAACAGCAGAGCATTTATCCAAAAGCTATGGCGATAAAATACTGTTTAACGATATAACCTTCTCGATTGCCGAGAAGCAGCGGATAGGCCTAATAGGGGTGAACGGTACCGGCAAATCGACCTTGCTGAAAATCGTGGCGGGCTTGGAGACCGCGGATCAAGGCGAGGTCATTCATTCGCGGCAATTCCGTGTCGAATATTTGCCGCAAAATCCGGATTTCGAAGAAGGGACGACTGTTCTCGAATACTTGTATAAAGGCGACAGCCCCATCATGCAGGCCGTCCGGGAATACGAGTCGGCCTTACTCGATCTGGAGCGCAGCCCCGAGGATGAGGCCGCTCAACGCCGGCTGTTTCAGGCGCAGGGCAAGATGGATGCAGCGGATGCATGGGAAGCGGGAACACAGGCCAAAACCATTTTGACCCGATTGGGAATTTTCGAATTCGATAAACCGGCCGCTCTATTGTCGGGAGGCCAGCGCAAAAGGGTGGCTTTGGCTGCCGCATTGATCCAACCCGCCGATCTGCTTATTCTGGACGAGCCGACGAACCATATTGATAACGATACGGTGGAATGGCTGGAAGAGCATTTGTCCAAATACAGAGGGGCCCTGCTGCTTGTCACCCATGACCGCTATTTTCTTGACCGTGTTACCGACAGAATTTTCGAAATCAGCAGAGGCCAACTGTACAGCTACGAAGGAAACTACGGCGTCTTTCTGGAGAAGAAGGCGGAGCGGGAGGAGCAGGAGGCTTCAAGCGAGGCCAAGAGACAGAATCTGCTTCGCCGGGAATTAGCCTGGCTCAGAAGAGGAGCCAGAGCGAGAACGACGAAACAGAAGGCTCGTGTTCAGCGGGTGGAGGAGCTTAAGGAGAGGGGGCCCGGAGCACAAGCGGAGTCACTGGATCTATCGGTTTCCGCCTCCAGATTGGGCAAGAAAATCATTGAGATCGAGCACCTGTCGAAAGCTTTCGGCGGGCGAATCTTGATTTCAGATTTCAGCTACATCATGCTGCCTAAGGATCGCATCGGAATCATTGGCCGGAATGGCAGCGGCAAAACGACCTTGCTCCAACTGTTGGCCGGCCGGATGCAGCCGGATGAAGGACGGATCGAAATCGGACAAACCGTCAAGCTGGCGTACTATACCCAGGAAAGCCAGGACATGGACGAACAGATGCGCGTGATCGATTACATTAAAGAAGGGGCGGAGATGATTCGCACCCAAGACGGTCAGACAATTTCCGCAGCACAGATGCTGGAACGATTCCTCTTCCCGCCGGCCGCCCAATGGAACCGCATTGGCAAGCTGTCGGGAGGGGAACGCAGACGGCTGTATTTGCTGCGGACCTTGATGGGGGAGCCGAATGTTCTGCTGCTGGATGAGCCGACCAATGATCTGGACGTCGAGACATTGACCGTTCTGGAAGATTATTTGGACAGCTTCCCCGGAGTGGTCGTAACGGTCTCTCATGACCGCTATTTCCTTGACCGGACAGCAGATCGGCTGTTTGCTTTCGAAGGGGAAGGCCGTATCCGAACCTTCGAAGGCAGTTATTCCGATTATTTATCCTTGAAGCGGGAAGAAGCCAGAGAAGAGGAAGCGGAGAAGAAAAGGCTGCCGGAAGAGTCACTCCGTTCCGGCGACAACCGCAGGTCGGCCGATTCTTACTCTAACCGCCCACGAAAGCTCTCTTATAAGGAGCAGAAGGAATGGGAGGAAATTGAAGAGGTTATTGCGGAACTGGAGGAGCGGGTTCAGCAGCTTCAGGAGAAAATCTCCGGGGCCGGAAGTGATTTTACTCAGGTCCAGTCGCTTTATGAAGAGGAGCGAATCGCATCGGAGGAGCTGGAGAGGGCGATGAACCGCTGGGCGGAGCTTTCCGAGCTGGTGGAGCAGATCGAGCAGGAAAAAAGAAAGTGAGCTTAAACCGTCCTCTTATGTTATGATAGAAGTTGCGGCCTTCGCCCTATATTTTCGGATTGGGACAGGAAGGCTGTTGCGGAATAAGAATGATCCTTGCGAAGGGGGTTCCTATAAATGATCAGCACAAGTAATTTAGGGCTGCGCTTCGGCAGCCGGGCACTTTTTGAAGACGTTAATATTAAATTTACTCCAGGGAACTGCTACGGGTTGATCGGCGCTAACGGCGCGGGCAAATCGACCTTTCTTAAAATATTGTCGGGAGAGATCGAGCCTACGAACGGAGAAGTTCATATAACGCCGGGCGAACGACTCGCTGTTTTGAAGCAGAACCATTTCGAATATGATGAATTTGAAGTGTTAAAGACGGTCATCATGGGGCATATCCGGCTGTACGAAATTATGGAAGAGAAGGATGCTCTGTATGCCAAGCCAGATTTCTCCGACGAGGACGGGATGAGGGCGGCCGAGCTTGAAGGCGAGTTTCAGGAATTGAACGGCTGGGAAGCCGAATCGGATGCCGCTGAATTGCTTATGGGTCTCGGGATACCCAAGGAGCTGCACGATCAGAAGATGAAGGAGCTAAGCGGGAACGAGAAGGTTCGCGTACTCCTGGCTCAGGCTTTGTTCGGACGGCCGAATATTTTGCTGCTGGATGAGCCGACCAACCATCTGGATCTCGAGTCGATCCGCTGGCTGCAGAATTTCCTGGACGGCTATGAAGGCACCGTTATTGTCGTATCCCATGACAGGCATTTTCTGAATGAGGTTTGTACGCATATCGCCGATATTGATTTCGGTAAAATTCAGATGTATGTCGGAAACTATGACTTCTGGTATGAATCCAGTCAGCTCGCTCTGAAGCTGGCCAAAGAAGCGAATAAGAAGGTGGAGGAAAAGCGGAAGGAGCTGGAAGCTTTTATCCAGCGCTTTAGCGCCAACGCTTCGAAATCGAAGCAGGCGACCTCCCGGAAGAAGCTGCTGGAGAAGCTGACGCTGGATGACATCAAGCCGTCTTCCCGTAAATACCCGTACATCCATTTCAAGCCGGAGCGGGAAGCAGGCAAGCAGCTGTTGACCGTGGACAGCATTTCGAAGCAGGTCGATGGCGAGAAGCTGTTGAACAAAGTTAGCTTTGTCGTTAATAAAGGGGACAAAATCGCTTTAGTCGGACCCTACGGCAATGCCAAGACGGCGCTGTTCCAAATTTTGATGGGAGAAATGGAAGCGGATGAAGGAAGCTATACTTGGGGGGTCACCACTACCCAGGCGTATTTTCCGAAGGATAACGCCCGCTATTTCGAGAACGACCTGACCTTGGTCGATTGGCTTAGACAGTTTTCCAAGGAGCAGGACGAGTCTTTCATCCGCGGATTCCTTGGAAGGATGCTTTTCTCCGGGGAAGAGGCGTTGAAGAAATCGAGCGTACTGTCCGGAGGAGAGAAGGTGCGCTGCATGTTCTCCAAGATGATGCTGTCGGGGGCCAACGTTCTTCTGATGGATGAGCCGACCAACCACTTGGATTTGGAGTCGATCACCGCGTTAAACAACGGCCTGATTGATTTTGACGGGACGCTTATTTTCGTATCCCACGACCATCAATTCATTCAGACGATCGCGAACCGCATTATCGAAATAACGCCTAATGGCCTGATCGATAAGCAGATGACTTATGATGAGTACCTGGATCATCCCGATGTGAAAAAACAGAGGGAGCAGCTTCTGGGCGTATAATAGGCACGACCGGGTGGTCCCGGTAGGAAGGGCTAAACGGGGAAGAAAAAAGGACCTCAAATCCCACTGTGAGTGGGAACGGGGTCCTTTTTTAGCAGCCAACTTTAACTCTAGGTTGGGCTTGAAAAATCATAAATCGACTTATGAGACAGCCTCGGTTGTCCACCGGATGGTGTAAAAGACAATCAAAACTGCAGGTCTTTTCTGGAAAAAGCCGCGTAGTGCCCTATTCTAAAGCGATAATGCAGGTCTTTGGAGCGATTTTTGCGAAATGGCCGCATTTTGCCGAAAAGACCGGCACATTTGAGCGTCTTTCACCCTCTTTTTGGAAAAAGGCGCGATTTTAATGTATTTTTGCTCGTCTTTGCGATGTATTTACCGACCCGGATGCGACGTGTGGCTTTCCCCTGCATACGTCACAGTAGGTGGATTTTACAGGGCTCATACTCATCCTGCACAAAAAAATGACGTGAAAAGTACTGATTGGCACTCTTCACGTCACGCCCCCCGGTTTGATTATCTAACTTTCGGGGAACATTAACTGCCTCCGGTCCGCCGCCGCTGATTGTTGACTTTCTTGGTCATTTGGCTCTTCAGGACCTGATTTTCTTGCGGGCCGAAGTTTTTGTTGCTCTGGCTCTGGGCCTGCTTCTTCTGAGCGAGCTTATTGCGTACGGCATCCGCCAAGCTGATTTTTTTCGGTTGCTGCGGATTTTCGGATTGGGTGGAGTCCGTCATTGTCGTATCCCTTCCTTGTCTTCTACGTTTTTGTCACCATTTTAATGGTTTTGGTGGCGATCATCAACTATTCTTAACGGATTTTCTTATGTATTTTTATGTTTTGCCCGGATTAGATTCGACGGTTTGTTGCTGGTATAATAGGGAAAACAGTAATTCTGCAAGTATGGATGATATTACATAAACCTTCAGGAGGGATTCTATATGAAAGAGAGTATTTATGATCTGACTGTGAATAGAGCGGACGGACAGCCTGTAAAGATGGCGGAGTATAAAGGAAAGGTGCTGCTTCTTGTCAATGTGGCGTCTCAATGCGGTTTTACACCGCAGTATGAAGGGCTTGAGAAGCTGCATCGGGAATACAAGGACCGCGGTTTAACCGTGCTGGCCTTCCCTTCCAACGATTTTGGCGGACAGGAGCCCGGAACGATGGAGGAAATCATGACCTTCTGCCGGACGAGATACGATGTAACCTTCGAAGTAATGGAGAAGGTACATGCGATAGGAGAGCAGAAGCATCCGCTCTATCAATGGCTTACGGACGCTTCAGAGTCCGGCGAAGAAGTGAAGTGGAATTTCGAGAAATTCCTTATTTCGCGCGATGGCCAACTGCTGGCTCGCTACGACAGCCGGACGGGCCCGGAGGACCCCGTTCTGTTGTCCGATGTCGAGAAGGCGCTGTAATCGTTCGCGCTGCAATGGGACGGCGGTAGTGCTCGCAGTTTCCCGCAATGTAAACGGATATAATCGAATAGACTACGCAATTCAATCACGGGATTAAAGGCAGGTAGAAAAATTGTTTGACCCGACCATTTATGACAATATTAAAGTCGTCCTTGAAGGGGCCGTCTATGATTGGGATTTGGCCGGAAGGATTGCAATTATAGACCGAAGCGACCGCGTAGATTTGGCCGTGCTGGCCCGTTCCTACTCTGTTCGTTTCACTGAACGGGACCGGGATGGCGTTGTCAGCGCAGAAATGGAGCTGCATGCCGGCACGGCCGATCTGGCTTCCGAGATAATGGAAATAGAAACGATGAAGCCCGGCTGCAATCTGACGGTCCGGTTCTTCTCCAGAGTGAAGGACGAAGAAGCCTGCCGCGCCATAAGGACTATTCTGGAAGAGCTGTGGGGCACCGAATACCGTATAACTCAAACCCTTTCCTACGTATACGATGAGCCCTCCCGGGATTACCGGAATGAGACGGCCATTGATTTCGGAAGGAAGTTCGGAGAAGAAGTGATAGAAGATATTCCGCGTCTGATCGAGAATATTATGCAATCGCTCAGCCAATTAAATGACCTTTGCGGCAGATGAACCGGGGAGACTGGGTTGGCTTTCCGTCCGGGTTAATGTGCTGACAAACATCTGCAAAAGTACAGGTCTTTGGAAAGGAATTGGTTAAAATTGGATACAGACATGCAATTGTGCAGGTGAATTCTCCATTTATCTGATTTGGCAATTTTTACGGCGATAGACCTGCAGTTTTGCTCGTCTTTTACACAATTTGCCCGGTTTTTGCCAATTGACATGCACTATCTATTGCTTGTATTGGCCGCCATCTTCATATTACTGGCGGAGCAATTGGAGTCCGATTACGGCGCGGATGTTAATAAGCCCCAACACATTTTTAGACAACCGCTGCATAATGAGGGGGACCGGATGTGTATCACAGAGATTATTTGATGCGGCTTATCGGTCAGATGACCCAGATGCTTGGCCGGATGGCCGGGCTGCGAAAGGAGCAGAAGCACGAGCAGGCGGAAGCGATCATGGAGGAGTGGCTGGGACGCTCCCTCGGCATGAGCTTGAAGCTGATCCGGGCATTGTCGTACCAGGATTTGATCCGGCTGTTGACCAGCGGCAACGGGACCGACACCGACAAGCTGTTGATTGTAGCCCGGGTCTTGCGGGAGGACGGTGAGCTGACCGAGAGCAGATACGGGCGGGATGCCGCATATCCGCTGTATGTCAAATCGCTCATGCTGCTGCTGGCGGCTCGCAGATTGGGAATTACCCATTGCGATTATATGGACTTGGCTGAGGAAACCGACGGACTGCTGGGGCGCCTGGACTCCTACTCATTGGAAGAAGATTGCTTGCAGGCAATATGTCTGTATTACGAGCAGACGGGACGTTATTCCAGGGCGGAGGACCGGCTGTTTGAATGGTTGGAGAATGCTGCCATGGATCAAGCGAAAGCCATCCGATTCGGAAATGCAATGTATGAGCGTCTCCTGGAGCTTCCGGACGATGCGCTTCAACAAGGCGATCTGCCAAGGGAAGAAGTACTGGAAGCTGTGAGGGAGCTTCAAGCGATCGAAGAGCAGCGGCAGGGTGAGAACGTGGTATCCGTTGCCCCCGCATCTTGTTCTCAATCCGATAGACACAGCGGAGCGAATGATCATGACTGAGATTACGGAAGAGGAATGGTTTCAGAAGGTAAACGCATCGGAGGATGCATTCGCCGTCTTCCTGTATACCCCGTTCTGCGGGACCTGCAAGCTGGCCGGACGAATGCTTGAGATCGCGTCCGAAGCGCTGCCCGGTCTGCCCGTCTACCGGTGCAACCTGAACTTCGCCCCGATGGCGGTCAGCCGATGGCGGATTGCAACGGTTCCGTGCGTTCTGCTTTTTGACAAAGGGCAATGTACCCGGCGGCTGAACCGGATCGAATCGGCAGATACGTTGTACCGGTTTCTCATGCAAGCCAAGGAATAAGTAGAAAGGAGATGGTTTTATGGCAGAGGTTTATCCGATTGGAGAAATTGTGCAGGCGGATTATAAAACGGGCCGGTATATCGGCAAGATTATCGACTGGAATCCGCAGGGGACCAAAGCGGCTGTTCAAGTTCTAGCCGTGCTTAAGCATCCTATGCAGGGCAATTTGCATCATCCGATGAGTCCCGATGTTTCGTATTTTCATCAAAGAAGGGCTCTGGCCGACCAGGAAATCGCATTGATGCCGATAGATACTATCCAGCCCTATTCCGGCACAGTCCCTGATTACGAATCTTCTTTGAAAGATGCGCTGAGAGCGGATATGGCCGCTTTGGATAGAACGATCCGTTTCTCGCAGAAATGCTTGGCGGAGCTGGAAGCACTGCAAAAAGAATATTTTCCGGATGAATCATAAACGAAAATCCCGGTCAGTCCGTTCTGACTCGGGATTTTTTTCCTTCTAATGGCCAAATTCATGCATGAATTGCTGAGTCCAATAAGTGCTGCTTGAGCCTTCGTGGCTGCCAATGCCAACATATTCGAAATCTTCCGAAACGATATTGATCAGATGACCGGGACTCTGCTCCCAACCCCAAATGACCTCTTCCGTTGACGGGTAGCCCATGGCTATATTTTCGCCGGCACTCTGAAACTTCAAGCCGAACGACCTCATCATATCAAAGGGACTCCCATAGGAAGGAGAAGTATGATCGAAATATCCGTTGTCGCTCATATCCTTGGATTTCTCCCTTGCGACCTTGCTTAATTCCACGTGAAGCCCAAGGGGGAACGATGCTCCATGCTTGGTTCTGACGCCGTTCGTCAGGAAGAAGGCATCCAGCTCGGCTTCCTTCATCTGTTTAATATCTCCCTTCGCCGGATAGCTGGGGAAGGAGAAAGCTGTGGCTTCCGTTCCATTCGGCGTCAGCTCCGCGGTCAAGGTGGACTCGTCCCAGTTTACGGTATAACCAAGCAGCTCTCCACTTGCCCGGAGAGGAATCATCGTTCGTTCTTCCAGCAGCATGGCCGGCACATCCAATTGAGCCACAAGGGAGACCGCTTCCCCTTGCATCGAGCTTTGAATATATCGGGAATTCAGCATGATCATTACAGAGGTCTCATTCAATGCAACCTCTGCGGACCGGCTCTCATTATTCCATTTCACCTTGGCACCCATAGCTTCCATCACCGGTCGGATTGGCACTAGTACTCTGCCGTCTATCCGGGCCGGCCCCATGTCAGGAAAAGAAACGGGTTGTCCATTAATCTTGATTGTAATTTGCTCTGCCTGGGCTGCTGAGCCTCCGGGATACAGCATGAATGCCGTCAGGCAAAGGGTGAACCAGCAGGTAATCCATTTTCCTATGTTCTTCATTTCTACTCCACCTTCTTATTGCGATCTGGTTGTCCTATAAGATTTCGAAGAAAAAGAGCTTTTTAAGGGAGGTACGTTCACCTATTACTTAAAGCAGTCGCTTTAATCTATGGCTTCCCGTCATTTCCAGAACAGTGTACGGTTCAAGAACAGGATTCATTGTCATTTTCCTCCTTGCTTTTAATGGATTGGGGGTTTTGGAGACATCGTTGCCTCTATTGAATAATGCACTAATCTGGAAATTCGAGTCCCCTTGTATACAATTTACCACAGGTTTAGCGATCTGTTTGATATTATTTTTTTTGCATTGCCGCCTGCTTGGCAAGCTTGTCCTTTTTCTTGCCGCTCCATTGGCTCTTCGCATCTTCCTCGTCGAAAAATTGTCCATTACTCTTTAGCTCAAAGGAATCTCCGCCCGCATGTCGAAAACTACAAAAGAAAAATGCACTTGTAACCATGGCGTACGGTGCAATAGGGAGGAATAATCATGTCTGCTATAGCCGACTGGCGAGAGGTCCATGCTTCGATGAAACAGGTTTTATCCGAGTTTATTCCAGTGGTTCGCTCCTGGACGACCGAAGAAGATAACCGGGTTCTGGATCCATTCGAAACCCATTACAGTGAAAATTACGCTCCCGGCAATGCGGCCGTTCTCCTGTCTTCCGCATACCGGAATCAGGGACGTGCAGAAGATCTGGAAGCATGCCTGGACATGGTGCGCAGATCGGTCGAGCTGCTTAAGGACCGGGAAGGGGTCTCGCCTTTCTGCCGGGTCTTCTTATTCCATTACAGCTTGATGTCTCTGCTGCTTCTGCCGGAGGAGGAGCGCGAACGCTGTCGGATGGAATTCGAGGGTTTTTATGCAAAATACGAGGATGACTGCTTGCAGATCAATACGAATTGTGCGGCTCTGCAATGGGGGATGGAGCTGTTTCTGGATGCCCTCGGGTTCCGGGAGGCGGATGCTGTTAAGTTGGAAAGCCTTCTCTCTATGGTTGAAATGGCCCAGCTTCCCAGTCATTTCATTAACGATGAACTGACCCATGAGCGGATTTCTCTTGACGGGATGCCGATTGCTTATCATTTGTTCATTGTTTTTATTCTTGCCGGGACGCTCATAGCGATCGAACGGTGGAAACCGGTTCATGCACAATTCAAAGCCCGGGCGGAATCCGTGATCGCACGGGGGATCGATTGGATGCTCCCCGCGATGGCTTCCGATGGGACATTGGCCATGACGGAACGCAGCAGTCATCAGATGTTTACCTGGGGGGCGCTCACTGTCCTTCTTAGTCTCACCAATTTAAAGAATGAGCCGATTTTCAAAAAAACGTGGGAATATTGGCTGAAATTCCGCAAAGAAGACGGCAGCTACAGCTGCACCCCCAATTATTTGCCTCACGGGCTGAGAGTCGGATTTGAAACCTATACTCACGTTAATATGTATAATAATTTGGGCATGACCGGGATCGCATTGGCGGAGCTTTGGCTTGCCCGGGGCGGGAAGTTTTTTACTCCGGAAATGGGCGGGTACAGGATACACGAAGAGAGTCGTGTGCTCGATTTCCACAGCGGGTTCGCCTTCATCAAGCGGCCGGGCCAATCCTTCGCCAGTACATTGCGGATGCACAGCTGGAAATATACTCCGGCCATGCAAGGCTTTCATTATCGGCTGGACGGTTACCCGCTCCCTCTGGCAGAGCCCAGACTGCCGGCCTACGAAGCCCGGGATCAACGATTCTTTGCAGATGGAGTATGGGAAGGGGTGCTGCTGGTTGACGAGAATGGCGGGTATTGCTTTCCCGATACAGCGGAGAACGTTGAAGCAGAGGTCAATGCAACAGGAATCAGCATGCATTGGCAAACGGAAGCTCTGGATTGTCGGAAAGAAATCGTTATGCTGGACAGAGGGTTTTCTTGGAGATATCGCCTGCACTTAAAGCGAATGATCCATTCCCTTCAACAGAGGCTGCCCCTATTGATTCACGATGGACGGGAAGGCTTGCGGGTAAGGGAGATTTCGAGGCAGCAGTTGGTGTTGTCCTGGGCGGGCCAGACTTATCGCCTTGAATGCGGGCAGGCATCGGGAATCGAAATCGGCCTGGAGAGAAGTCTGCTATCCGCCTCGGGAGTGGCCGCATCCGGCATCATCAATATCCCTATTCCGTCTGCAATCGGTACCGTAATCGAATGGGAAACGAGATTGATAGCGGATTAGTGGAAGGAATAGGGCCGCATAACTCTGAACAATTAATGAATATTTGATAAAATGATTGACATTCGAAACTATGGAAGTCAAAAATGGAATAGTGTCTTGCCTATGCGCGGGATTGGCCGTTTCGAAGACTTTGAATAGGATCTCGGAATAAACCGGGCGATTGAGGCTCAATTTGGGGTGCTTGAGTTAAAATTATCGATGTAAACGTGTT
>NZ_VEGP01000067.1 GCF_007679495.1 Paenibacillus sp. 32O-W
ATTATTTGGTGCTTCTTTGGACTACGCCAAAACCGGAAATTTACCAAGGATTACCTCGAAGTGCATAGGTCATGTTATATAGGTAAATTCAAGCGAATGGTGGAAACGATTAAAGTAAATGGAAAATATGTAGGTAGATTCAAGGAAAAAGTAAAGGGAAAAACTACATTTAAATTGAGGATTTTCGGTGATAACGCCTTTTTTACACAAACTAGCTGTATTTTCTCCATTTAGTTCCCCGTCTTTTGCTCCAGAGGTGAAAACTAGCTGTATAAAATCCAGTTAGACCCCCATGTCTCTGACCGCGGCACCATCAGATGGTGAAAATGGATGGATTTTCAAGGCAGAATAGAGTTGAATTGCTTCAATAGTGTGAAATTTGAAAACTAAATGGATTTCATACAGTTAGATTTCTATATTCGGAAGAAATATGGAAACTAACTGGAAAACCTACAGTTAGTTTGCGCCAAAACAGCCGTTTCGCCCAAAGTTGCCCATTTTAACTGTAGTTTATCCAGTTAGTTTGATCATTTTCGCCCATTCGCTTGAATCTACCTGCACAAAATACAGTTAGACGTGCCGCTCCGCTTGTAACGATGCCTGCAGACGGTAAAATAGACGGATTTTCAAGGTAGTTCCCCGTCTTTTGCTCCAGAAGTGAAAACTAGCTGTATAAAATCCAGTTAGACCCCCATGTCTCTGACCGCGGCACCAGTAGATAATAAAAATAAACGAATTTTCAAGGTAGACGCGCCATTCCGTCTGCACAGCTCCAGCAGAAAATGAAAACAGACGGATTTTCAAGGTAGACACGTCATCCTGCGAGTACGGCACCTGCAGAAAATGTGATTTTCAAGGCAGACGTCCCTGCCGCAAAAGCGTCACCGGCAACGTCGATCTGCACCATCAGAAGAGTGAAAATTATGGCTTATTTCCAGGGCAGCTATGCCCTTGTCGAGCCATCGCCAGGCAGATTGTTTTATTTGCTGCATGGTAAAGTAGTCTTGCAGCGACTGCCCGGAACTAAGAGGGCTCGACCCGCTCGCTCCCCTTTCCTTTGCTTGCCCTGGCCATTTATCAATTCGTCCGCTGTCCGCCCTGTTTCAAGCTCCTTCATACGCCGATAAACGGATGACGGTCTCTGCTCCTTTTCCCTCTATAAAAGATCCACAGCCGCAAAATCCAATACAAAACGCCTCTTCCCTATAGTTTCCGACCGAGGAAGAAGCGTGTTTCGTAAGCCTGTATAAGAAATAGATTGAAATTCATTCACGTGGAGATCGTTGGTTTTCCGGTTTTTGGCTCCCGTTCCGCCGTGCTGTCGGCCCCGTGTTCGTTCCTGAACCCGCACTTTGCCCGCTCCGTCCCATTCCTCAAATAAGCGACCCAATAGATGCCCGCTACAAAGAGTGAGCCTCCCACCGCGTTCCCGAGAAACACGGGCACAAAATTGGCCGCATACTCCACCCACGTAAAATACCCTGCGAAAATCGCTGCGGGTATGACGAACATATTAGCGACCACGTGCTGAAATCCGATAGCCACGAAAGCCATCGTCGGAAACCATATGCCTGCGATTTTGCCGCCTGTGCTATTCGCCGCATACGCCAGCCAGACCGCCAGTGAAACGAGCCAGTTGCAGCCGATTCCCGAGATAAATGCCTGCAGGAACGGTTCGTCGAGCTTTTGAGCCGCTGCGCTTATCGTTTTCTCCAGATACGGGCCGCTTTCGGTTAAACCGACGACATGGCCGAAGAAATAGGCGACAAACATCGCTCCCGCAAAATTGCTAAGGGTAACCCAGAACCAGTTCACCGCCACTTGCCCCGACGTTATTCTTCCACTCAATCTCGCGATAGACAACGTCATCATATTTCCCGTCAGGAGTTCCCCTCCGCCTATCAGCACAAGAATAAGCCCAAGCGGAAAAACCGATGCTCCCAGAAGCGACGTGAAGCTTCCCCACTCCACAGGGACGGAAGCAGTCACCCGAATGCTCAATAAATAGCCCAAGGCAATGAAAGCCCCCGCTCCAAAACCAAGAGCAAGCAAGCTTAACAAGGACAAGCCGGCCTTGGCCTCGCCGCTTTGAACGGCATATTCCGCAACCTCCCCTGGAGTACGATTCGCCATCCTCATCTCCCCCGCAGCCCCATTGTGAAAATAAGCACAATCCACATTACTTCCATTATACATTGATTAAGCAGATTTTTAAGTGATGTTTGTCACATTCTGTATTACTATTTTCAATAAACTGTATCACCCCTATAATTTTGCTTTACCCTCCCTTCCTCAACAAGCGACCTGCCCTCGATTTATACCTTTTAATCTTTTAAAACTCCAGTTAAAACAACGGTTTTATATACATTGTTATTTTTTTCACAAATTATTCACCAGTCCCCTCTTCCCTCCTTTATGGAAATCGATTATGGTTAAATTAAGAACTGTTATATATATAATTCATAACTATGTTTCATTCTAAAGGAGGGCTCCCTATGAAGCAATGGGTTGGATTTCAGGAAGGCAAATGGCAGCGTGAAATTAATGTAAGAGACTTTATTCTGCACAACGTGTCCGTGTATACGGGAGATGAAGCTTTCCTCGCCCCGGCTACGGACAACACGAAGAAGCTCTGGCAGCAAGTAATGGAGTTATCCAAGCAGGAGAGGGAAAAAGGCGGGGTTCTGGACATGGATACCGGCATTGTCTCTACCATTACGTCACACGAGCCGGGATATTTGAACAAGGAGCTCGAAACGGTAGTCGGCTTTCAAACCGACCGTCCTTTCAAAAGGTCGCTGCAGCCCTTCGGCGGTATTCGCATGGCAGAGCAAGCCTGCGAATCTTACGGGTACAAGGTTGACCCCGAGCTGTCTCGAATCTTCCGGGAGTATCGCAAGACGCACAATCAGGGAGTCTTCGATGCCTACACGGAAGAGATGCTGGCGGCACGGAAAGCGGGAATCATTACCGGCTTGCCGGATGCCTACGGCCGCGGAAGAATTATCGGGGACTACCGGCGGGTAGCTCTATATGGAGTCGACCGGCTGATTGCCGAGAAGAAGAAAGACTTGTCGTTGACGGGAGCCCGAACGATGAGCGAGGAGATCATTCGTCTCCGCGAAGAGATCTCCGAACAGATTCGGGCGCTTCAAGAGCTCAAGCAGATGGCGGCGGCTCACGGATATGACATTTCCGAACCGGCGGCTAACGCCCGGGAAGCCTTTCAATGGCTGTATTTCGGATTTCTGGCCGCTATTAAAGAGCAGAACGGCGCCGCCATGAGCCTCGGACGCACGTCCACCTTCTTGGATATTTACATTGAACGGGACTTGCGGGAGGGAGTTCTGACCGAACAGCAGGCTCAGGAGCTGGTAGACCATTTCGTCATGAAGCTCCGTCTGGTGAAATTCGCCCGTACTCCGGACTACAACGAGCTGTTCAGCGGAGATCCGACCTGGGTGACGGAAGCGATAGGCGGTATGGCTCTGAACGGAAGACCTCTCATCACCAAGAACTCGTTCCGCTTCCTTCACACGCTGGATAACTTGGGTCCGGCACCTGAGCCTAACTTGACGGTCCTGTGGTCCACCAAGCTGCCCGAAGCGTTCAAGCGTTACTGCGCCGCCATGTCGATCAAGTCGAGCTCCATTCAATATGAAAACGACGACTTGATGCGTCCCGAGTTTGGGGACGATTACGGCATCGCCTGCTGTGTATCGGCCATGCGAATCGGCAAGCAGATGCAGTTCTTCGGGGCGCGGGCCAATCTGGCCAAGGCGCTGCTCTACGCCATCAACGGCGGCGTGGACGAGAAGTCCAAGGTGCAGGTAGGACCGGAATTCGCGCCGATCACCTCGGATGTGCTCGATTATGATGAAGTGATGCGCAAATTCGACCATGTCATGGAATGGCTGGCCGAGCTGTATCTGAATACACTTAACGTCATTCATTATATGCATGATAAATATTGCTACGAACGAATCGAAATGGCGCTTCACGATACGACCATCCTGCGGACGATGGCGACCGGAATCGCCGGGCTGTCAGTCGTGGCCGACTCGCTGAGTGCCATCAAGCACGCCAAAGTTACCGCCATTCGCGACGAAAGCGGGCTGGCCGTAGATTTCGCCATCGAGGGAGATTACCCGAAATACGGAAACAACGATGACCGGGTGGACCAAATCGCGGTTCAAATCGTTGAAGCATTCATGGCTAAGCTAAGAAAGCACAAGCCTTATCGCAATTCGGTCCAGACGATGTCCATCCTGACGATTACCTCGAACGTCGTCTACGGGAAGAAAACAGGCAACACTCCGGACGGAAGAAGAGCCGGCGAACCGTTCGCACCCGGCGCCAATCCTATGCACGGGCGGGATTCCAAAGGGGCACTGGCATCGTTGAATACCGTGGCGAAACTGCCATATCAGCACTCGCTTGACGGAATCTCCAACACCTTCACGATCGTTCCGCAGGCACTCGGCAAGGATGAGGAATCGCGAAAAACAAATCTGGTCGCCATCCTGGACGGCTATGCAGCCAAACAGGGGCATCACCTCAACATTAACGTGTTGAATCGGGATACCCTGCTGGACGCCATGGAGCATCCGGAGCAGTATCCGCAGTTGACGATCCGCGTCTCCGGGTACGCCGTCAATTTCATCAAGCTGACCCGCGAGCAGCAGATCGATGTGATTAACCGGACCTTCCATAACAGCTTGTGAGTTAAATTCCTATCGGCGCTTCAAGAAAAGTGAGGGCGGGGACTTGGAAGCGAAGTCCAAATACTTTTTGCAGGAGCCCCGACAAGTAGCAAATTCACCACTGCATACAGCGCTACAAGTCAAGCCGGGAGCCTCACGCAGCAGGACGTCTGCCAAGATATGCGCAGGCTCCCGGAACATAGATCAGCTCATTTGTTTAGAAAGGGAGGGATGAGCATGAAGGGGACCATACATTCCATCGAAACCTTCGGCACCGTAGACGGACCCGGCATACGCTACGTCGTATTTACCCAGGGGTGTCTCCTTAGATGCCAATATTGCCATAATCCCGATACATGGGTTATCGGACGGGGCCAAGATATAACCATAGAGGAAATCATACGGGATTTGCAATCCTACCTCCCTTACTTGCAAGCGTCCAATGGAGGAATTACTGTCAGCGGAGGAGAGCCTTTGCTGCATTTGGACTTTCTCATTTCCTTGTTCCAAGAGTGCAGGAAGCTCGGGGTTCATACCGCTATCGACAGCTCGGGCGGCTGTTACTCCGCCGACCCCCGTTTCCAAACCAAGCTTAGCGAGCTGATGCAGTATACGGATCTGATTCTGCTGGACATTAAGCATATCGACGATGAAGCTCACCGCAAGCTGACGGGCAAATCCAATCAGCACATTCTGCAGTTCGCAAGATGGCTGTCCGAGAGAAAAGTCCCCGTATGGATTCGCCATGTTCTCGTCCCCGGCATCACCGATGCGAGGCAGGATCTGGAGAGACTCGCAGACTTTATTCAGACGCTTGACAACGTCGAGAGGATCGAAGTGCTCCCGTATCATAAATTGGGGGTATACAAGTGGAAAACCCTTGGCCTGGAATATCCGCTCGAGCAGGTAGAGCCTCCAACTCAGGAAAGCGTCGCTTTAGCCGCATCGATCTTGAATCGTGCCAACAGGAACCTCTGATCCTCTGGTCATTCCCGGGCAGCGCCTTAACCACGATCGGCGGCCTGTTGGAATTAACCTCCTGCCGGCCATGCTCTTCCCGGCGGAAGGCAGGCGGTAGAAGAGCCACGGAGACCGATATTCGGCTTTGTTCGCAACTATAGGGGCGATGGTACTTGTGGCAGCTTGCACTAACAAGGAAGTGCCGTCGCGGCAGCCCACTGCGGATAATCCAGAACTCCGAGTTTCTTCTCCTGCTAAACATTAAGAGGTAGCTGAAAAAAGACCCGCAGAAGTCAAAAGTGCAGGTCTTTTGTGCGATTTTGGTTGAAAACGGCAAATGACAAGCGATTGTGCAGGTAAATTTAACGATTGGGCCGATTTTCGCGATATTATGACGATTGACCTGCAGTTTTGCGTGTCTTTTAGGCGAATGATCATTTTTCCGGAAAAAGACATGCACTTTTGCTCGTCTTCGAGGCAAGGGCCTCCTGTGCTTCGGTCCGCACATGGCGCTGGCACCTCTTGCTAGGGACCCTCTGCGCTTCGGTCCGCGCATGGTGCTTGGCACCTCTTGCTGCGGGACCCCTTTCGCTTCGGTCCGCACATGGTGCCGGCACCTTTTTACTATGTGTCCCTCCTAAGCCAGGTTCTACACATGCGCTTGTTTCACCCCGGCCGCGAGTTAGGCGGGCTTGCGCCAAAAATTCACCGGCAAGGCTCCCTGGACGAGTGAGACATCCGCATACATTCGCCTATCTTAAGCAGCCGTCCCTTACAAACGAATCCAGATTCCGGTCTTATCGTCGGAGGTTTTGAAGCGCAGATACTTCTGGCATTCCGGATCATTCTGCTCCAGAGCGATCAGGCTTTCCGCGTATCCCTGCAGGCCTTTGCTTTCGATTTCCTCCATCAGCACTTTCCCGTCCAATGTCCCGTAAATATCCTCGGAGTGCGGAAACAAACCGTCGGTAATAAGCAGCAGTCCGGTGAGATTAATCCGGTTAATGACCCCGTATTCCAGGAAGGAAGCCAGCTCCGGCTGGCCGTTCATGGCGGAGTAGCCGTTTATCGTATTCATCAGCACCTTGTTCTTCCGAATATGGGGCTCCACGTGCTCCCTGATTTGCTTTCGCGTAGTCATTCCCTGCTCCAGACAAGCCTTCCATCTTATTCTCGTCTGTAGGTCGATGTGATCCAACTGATCGTACGTGACAGTGCGCACCGTTCCATCCTTGTACGTGGCGAAAATCATGCAATCCCCGGTCTGGGCGTACTGCACTCTGGTCTCCTCGATTTTGACCAGGGCAATTTCCGTCGTCCACAGGGTTTCCCGGTCCTCCGGATCTATCCCATGGGCGATCATTTCCTGGCGAAGCGACTGATTGGCCCGAAGTACGGCATCCTTCACATGAACGGTTTCCCACCAGGATACCTCTATCGCTTCCAGCTCCTTCTTCACCAACTGGGAAGCCAAATATCCCCCGGTCTCTCCCTGAGGTCCGCGAAAAGGCGTTACGGAGGTAGCTCCATCCAGCACACCGTAGACCCCCGCCCCACTCTTCTCGATGAGCGCATCCTCATTCCACTCGCTGCTTCCTTGAATAGATATCGTTTCTATCTTCATCCTAATCCATCTCCTCTCCAGCCACTGATCTTATGACATCGTAGACCGAAACCTCCCGCGAAAGCTCTATCGCTTCGATCAGCGCTTCGGTTTCCTTCCACCGTTCTTTATCCTTAACGTCAGGATACCTTCGGTTCAAACGCTTGTCCAAGGACAACGCAGGGTCCGTTTGCCGCTTGCCGTCCTCCTCATCATCAGACATCGGCTGCGTTCTGGCCGGCATTTGGGAGGTGGCCTCCGCTATCCGTGCCTGCATATTTTCCTCAAGCAAGGAGGCAACCAGCTCCAAGGCATTTCCATCCTTCTCTTCGGAAGAATGAAGCACCGCCAGTCCGTTAACCTTCGGAATGTATTTCTCCGTCTCCGGCATCTCGGTCATGGCAAAAGCGAACTTCCCGCCAATATACTTCTCCAGCATGGCCCGCTTGTCGGAGGAAGCTAGATACAAGCCCGCCCTCCCCGTAATAAAGTCGCTTGCCGCCAACGGCTGCTGGAGAGGAGGCATGATGCGGTCGGTTTCGATCATTCTCTTCCATAACCCGATAACCTCTGCCGCCTTGCTCTTCGATACCTTGTCCTCTCCATGGGAGAACAACAGATTCTGAAGCAGCCAGGGCACCTCCGGTTCGACGACCAGTCCCCAATATTCCTTATCGGCCGCCAATTGTCGCCCGGCCATGCGCAGCTCATCCCAGGTGTTCAACTGCGCCCCGTCATTAACCCCCGAATATTTGAGCAAATCTTTATTGTAAAAAACGACCGGAACACTCGCCCCGTATGGAACCGCCCATACTTGGGCCTCATATTGAAAATAGGCGGCCAAGTCGGGATGGAGACTCTCCCGCAGCTCATCGGACAGCAGGTCCTGCAGCGGAAGAAGCACGCCGGACTCCGCCAGTTGGGCAATGCCGTATAAGCTGCTGACCTCGACCACTTGAGGCATATGGTGAACGGAAATGGCCGCCGTCAATTCGTCGAATAGCTGTTCATAAGAACGGAAGGTTCGAACCTCTACTTCCACCGATTCATGGCTCCGCCCGTATTCCTCCAGGAAGGGCGCCAGTGCCTTCGTGTACACCCACACCTCCAGGGTGACAGGCTGCACCGTCTCTCTTTTGGCCAGGGGCCCCGCCGTACTGTGCCAGATCTTGTAGGCGCCCGCACCTACAACTACAAGCAGGAGGATAGACAGGAAGGCAATCATTCGTTTCGATTCCATTCCTGCATCCCTCCTTGTTCTTGTTGATATGGTTCTTTTTACAGTTGGAGTCCCTTTTTGCCCGCCAGCTTGTTAGCAATCAATAACGAAATTAATGTCGTAAAAGTCAGTATGGACGCCAAGGCAGCTCCCGTTCCGTAGTTGGAAGTGAAGACCTCGCTGTAGATCGTCACGGTAATGGTTGCCGTCGCCCCGTAGTAGAGGACGATCGTTGAGCTCAACTCGTTTATCGTCGTGACCCAGCTTAAGATCGCGCCGGACAATACTCCCGGAGCCATGAGCCGTGCCGTCGTTTTGAAGAAGGTTTTGGCCGGAGGCACCCCAAGACTGATGGAAGCCTCTTCCACGCTTTTATCCAACTGCTGAAGAATGGCCGTACTGGACCGGATGGTGTACGGAAGCTTGCGAATGACGTAGGAAATAACTAAAATAATCCACGTCCCTGTAAGAATTAACGGCGGCTTGTTGAAGGCGATGATCAGACTGATCCCGAGCACCGTTCCCGGCATAACGTACGGAACCATCAACAGGCTGTCCAGCATGGCGGTAATCTTCGATTTCCTGCGGACGAGCAAATAGGCAACCAGCATCCCCATCGCAATCATGATCACTATGGAGATGGATGAATACGTATAGGTGTTTAATATAGCTTTCGGCACCCGGAACAGGATTTCTTTATAGCTGTCGAGACTAAATCCGGGATGGAAGACCGGTCCCTTCGTTTTGATAAAGGAGGTCACGATCACCGTCACCTGAGGAATGATGGAAATACACGCCGGGATAAAAGCAAGCGCTGTCAATCCCCACTTGAGCCCCGGACGCAATGTGCGGACCTTCGGGGTCCTCATTCCGGTCATGGAATAATTTTTCCGTGAAACCAGATACCGCTGCAGGAACAGAATCGATGTAGAACACAGTATCAGCACAACACTGAGCGTACTGGCCATTGCCGGATTGCCGCCCATCTCGCTGATGAACTGCTCGTAAGCCAGAATCGGCAGCACCTTGAAGCCTTGCCCCAGCAGCATCGGCGTACCGAAATCCGCGAAGGAAGCCATAAACACCATCAGCGCTCCGGTGGACAGCGTAGGGAAGATCAGCGGAAGAGTGACGGTCGTAAGCCTTTTCCAGCCGGGCATTCCCAGGCTCTCGGATGCTTCCTCGAGCGAGGTGTCTATCGTCTTTAATGCCCCCGATACGTACAGATAGATGTGGGGGTAATAATGAAGCGTGAAGGCAAAGACTATGCCGTGCCAGCCATAGATCGATTTCATCGGAATGCCGATATCGTGCAAGAACCGTGTAATAAACCCGTTATTGCCGAGCATCAGAATCCAGGAGTATGCCCCGATGAAAGGCGGCGACAACAGCGACATAATCACCATAATATTGATGAGGCCTTTAAACTTAATATTATATCGCGTCGTCACATAAGCCAAGGGGACCCCGATCATGATCGCAAAGATGGTAGCCAGACCGGAAACTTTAAAGCTGTTAAACAGGGCGTCCCGGTAATACTTCAGCTTGACGAAGTGCTCATAATTTTGCAGCGACAGAGCGCCTTTCTCATTAAACAAGCTGGTATAAAATAAGGAGAATAGCGGATACACAATGAAGGAAAACAGGAACAGATAAACGATTACCGTAACCCAGGTCCAGAAATCCCATTTTTTCAAGCTAAGCCGGTTGGCCAGAGCGGGCCGAATGATGGGCTGTTGCATTATAAAGGACCTCCTTCCCCTCCTGATCGAACAGCACCGCCTTATTCGGCTGCAAATCCAGATAAACCTTCTGCTTCTCGCTAATCAGATGCTCCGGCTCCACCGCATGCTGCTGAACCTCGATCACCTGCTGCCCGCCAAGATCTACACTATAACTGACCTTATCGCCCAAATAAGTGACGGTCCGTACTACCCCGGGAATAAGCGTGTCCTTGGTCTGCCCGGTTTCAATCCGAATCTTCTCCGGCCGGACCGACAGCAAAGCCTGACCTTCGCCGGGACGGAACAGCTTCAAGGGAAAGCGGATTCCGTGCAGTTCGACCGGCGCCTCCCCGGTTAGAGGGTCGATGGCCCCAACCCGGCAGTCAATAAAATTGGAGGCTCCGATAAAGTTGGCAACGAACTGGTTCCGGGGATAAGCATAAATCTCATGCGGAGAAGCGATCTGTTGAACGCAGCCGTCGCTGAGTACGGCAATACGGTCGGATACGGCAAGCGCCTCCTCCTGATCGTGCGTTACATAAATCGTAGTGATGTTCAGCTCTTTCTGCAGTTTGCGGATATCCGTCCTCATCTTGATTCTCAGCTTGGCGTCCAGATTGGACAAGGGCTCATCCATGAGAAGCAGACCGGGCCGGATGACAATCGCTCTCGCCAGGGCGATTCTCTGCTGCTGTCCGCCGCTCATATCCGATGGCACCCGATCCCGCAGGTGGGTAAGCTCCACCATTTCCAGAGCCTCCATCACCCTCTGCTCGATTTCCTTCTTTCCGACCTTCCTCGCTTTCAAGCCGTAAGCGACATTTTCAAAAACGGTCATGTGGGGGAAAATAGCATAGTTCTGAAATACCATCCCGATATTCCGTTCATGGGTCGGCACCTCATTCACGAGCCGATCCCCGAAATAAATATTGCCCTCCTCCTGCCTATAGAAGCCTGCGATCGTCCTCAGCAGGGTTGTCTTGCCGCAGCCGCTCGGTCCGAGCAAGGTGAAAAATTCGCCTTCCTGAATAGTAAAATGCGCATCGTTCACCGCTTTAACGGTGCCAAAATATTTGGAAACATGCTCAAAGGTGATTTTCTGCATTACGGTCCCTCCCGACAGATAAGAAGGGTGCCTAACGGCAACGTTAAGCACCGGATTCCCATCTTATTGTTCTTGTCCTGTTACAATTCTGGTAAAGCGCGCAACAGCTTCATCCTTATGCTCGGATGCCCACTCGGTGTCATACGGCAGCACTTTAATATCCTTGGTGAGCGGAATGCCTTCGACCTTCTCGGCATCCTTCCTGACGGAGCGGCGTTTGAATTCCTTCTGAATCAGGCTCTGTACGTCCGGACCGGCGACAAAGTCGATGAATTGCTTCGCTTCTTCAAGATTTTTGGCTCCTTTGATGATAGATAAAGCATCCGCACGGGCAGAGGTTCCTTCCTCGGGATAGATAATGCCCACTTTAGCTCCACCTTCGATATAACGGAGAGCCGCGTCCTCCGAGGTGATGCCCAGATAAAACTCTTTATCCGCAACCCCTTTGTAGACCATGGAGGAACTCGATAAAATTTTATTGTCCAGATTGGCGACAAATTTCTTGATGAACTCCCAGCCCTTCTCGTCATTCAAGCCGAAGGCCGTCATCATGGTGACCATTTGCGTATAGGAGGAAGCCGAACGCTGAGGATCTGCGAAAGCTATCTTGCCCTTCCACTTCTCGTCAAGCAAACCTTCCCAGCCCTTGGGCTTCTCCTCTTCGGAAACGAGATCCTTGTTGTAAATAATGATCATCGGCAGAATGGACAGCGGTGTCCAGACTTTGTTCGGATCGACGTAGTCGGCTTCCAGATTGTCGATTTCTTTGGTGACGTAGGATTCGAAGTAATCCTTGAACGCATCGTGAGATTCCTGTCCGCCGCCGAAGAAGACATCGCCCAACGGGTTAGACGCCTCGGCCTCTACCCGCTTCAACAGCTCCCCGGTTCCCCCGGAGATCAGCTGCACCTGGATTCCCGTGCGATCCTGGAACTCCTTAATGATCGGATTGTTAATTTCCGCCTGGTTCGGCGAGTATACCGTCAAGCGTCCCTTGCCTTTCGCTCCTCCCTCCGATGGATTATTTTCGGCCGTTTTGCCGCCTCCGCCACCGCCTCCGCCGCAGCCGGCAGTCACCAGAAGCAGTACCGTCAGAAGGAATAATAACGCTTTCTTTTTCACTTAAAGACCTCCCATTCCTTATTTCTTTGTCATCCTCCGGTTCCGCAGGTTGGACCCTGACGGGAGCACGTCGGTGTTGTCTAAACTATAAAGCAACCTGTAAGCGCTGCCAATGAGACAAAATTTCCTAACTGTCGATTTTTTTGTCCACTATTTTTTACCTGGGAAAGAAAAAACAGGCGTCCGTGAAAGCACCGCTTAGTGCAATCCCATTCGCCTGCGAAATTCGGTCGGGGTTTCCCCAGTCCATTTGCGAAACAGCTGGCTGAAGTAGCGAGCGTCCTGATATCCTACCGCCAGGGAGACCTCATAAATTTTGGCATCCGGCCGCAGCAGAAGCTGCTTCGCCTTCTCCAAGCGCAATTGGGTTACATATTCGATAAAGCTGACTCCGCTGTATTTTTTGAATATCCGGCTGAAATAGCTTTCGCTCATATGAACCGATGCGGCAACGTCCTGCAAGGAAATATCCTTATCGTAGTGCTCCCTGATATATTGTTCAATCGTATCCAAACCGTATTTCTCCTTGACGATCAGCTGATCCAATTCTTCATAGCAGATGATCCGGTTATAACCGATATATTCCTTCTGCTGCAAGGCCACCTCCGCCTCATGATAGGCCGCTGCCAGCGAATGGTAGTGCCGGTGCGTACCGCTAATGCCGACCGCTACGCTCCATCCCTGGTCCCGGCAAGCCGCGATGAGCCCCGCAGCCTGTTCCCTCCAGCCTGCGGACGGACAGGCCAGGAGAACGGCAAGCCGATGCTCGTGCATGAAGAGCCGCAGGCTTCCTGTTTCTGTGCAGTAGCCGGCATCGGAAACGATTGAAGCTGCCCCACTGGAGCCTGCCACCGGGGACCAGCCATCCAAAGCTTGCATAAGCGGCTCCAATGCCGCTGTCCAGGGAAGTCTGTCTTCTTGAGTGCTGTCCGGCTCCCACTCTACAATTGCGACCTGAAACGAGGCAAACACTTCATTCACCCGGTCTCCCAGCAGCTCCTTCAGCAGCTCGGCTTCCCGCTCCGTGGCGCTATCCAGCATGAAATCATGCAGCAATTTGGCCAGCAGCAGCGGTTGGCTGCTCTCAATCTTCAGCTCCAGCCGCTTTGCGTATTCCTGCTGCTCCCTCTCGGCTTCAATTTGCCGGATGACTCTGCCTATCGTGCGCATCAATTCATCGGGATCGGTCGGCTTGAGGACAAAATCGGCGGCCCCTAACTTAATCGCCTGCTGGGCATAAGCAAACTCGTCGAACCCGGTCAGGAAGACGATCTTCGTGTGCGGATAAGCTTCGCCTGCCCTCCTGGCCAGCTCCAATCCGTCGCAGCCGGGCATCCGGATATCCGTAAGCAGAATGTCAGGCTTAAGCCGCTCGATCATCTGCCATCCGGCTTGTCCGTTAGCGGCTTCTCCGATCAACCGGCAGCCAATCTCTTCCCATGGAATCGTCTGCTTCAATCCTTCCCGCACCAGCCATTCGTCATCCACTATCAGGATTGTGTGCATATCTGCCCTCCCTCTCCGTCAATATCGGAAATTCTATCCGAACCCGCGTCCCTTGGCCCGGGCGGCTGTCCAACTCCATTTCGTAATTTCCGCTAAAATATAATTCCAGCCTGCGTCTTACATTGGAAAGTCCGATGCCTGTCTTATCGGAGGCGGACGAACGATACCGATTCTCTCTCATGGCCTGCACAAGATCTGCACTCATTCCTACCCCGTCGTCTTCAACCGTAAATCTGAGCCGGCCTCCGTTTTTCTTGCCCGTAATGACTAGAGACCCTTTATCCTCCTTCATTTCCAGCCCGTGAGTGATAGCGTTTTCGACAATAGGCTGGAGCAGAAGCTTCAAGGTATAGCAGCCTTCAATCTCCGGTTCTATTTCGATGCGGACGTCGAATTTATCCCGGTAGCGCATATTTTGAATGACCAGATAATTTTTGATTTGTTGAATGTCTTCCCGCACCTCGATAATTTCGTGATCCTTGCGAATGCTGAAGCGAAGCAGCTCTCCCAGGGAAACTACGGTTTTGCTGATATCATGCACTTTATGAATTCGTGCCATCCAATTGATGGAATCGAGCGCATTATACAGAAAATGGGGATTGAACTGGGCCTGGATCGCTTTCAGCTCGGCCTCGCGCAGCTTTAGCTGCTTCTCGTATACTTCATTGATCAACTGCTTGATATGGGCCAGCATCTTGTTAAAGCTTCTGCCCAGCTGTCCGATCTCGTCATTGGAGCCGGCGGCGAACGTAACGTTCATGTTTCCCTCCTCGACGAGTCGCATCAGAAAGCGCAGCTTCCGCAAAGGACGGGTCACGTTGTTGGACAGAAAATAAGCGAGCCAGAAAGCGAACAGAATGCATATGGCAATGATGATCAGGGTCAAATTGCGGATGCTGCTTCCTTCCTTCGTCAACGCGCTGACCGGCACTACATTGACCAGCTTGAAGCCGGTCATCTCCGAGGTGTCGAAGGTCACCATGGCCGAGGAACCTCCCCGTTCTCCCGGCGGGATGCGGAAGAAGCCTTTCTTCCCCTCCAGGACCTGATCAATATAAGGCTGATCCAGCTTAGTCCCCACCTGATGCTTGGAGGGCAGACTGGAGACCACGTAACCGTTGCGGTCCAGCAGGAACACCTCTCCCCCGGGGTATAATTGGGCCTTATTATATTTATCGGCAAGCGCCGGCTCCATTATATCGATCACCAGAAAGCCCAGAGGCTGATTGGTTTCAATATTTTTGAGCATACGGCCGGAGCTGAGAACGACGCCGAAATCATCCATTTTTTTCATCGCGTAATGGGTATCCCAGACTACGTTTCCGTTCGCCAGATCGGCTTTGCGGAACAGCCCCCAGTGGACGTTGTAGTCGCGGTAGGAATTAGGCAGCAACTCGCCGGTGAAATAGCGGTCCCCGTTTTCCCCCAATAGGTAAATGGAGATTTCCCAGTTTTTGAACCCGAGGAATGATTCCAGAATCGCATTAATTTGCTTGCGGTCGCTATGCTTCTCGGCCAAACTGCGGTCGCCCGGCTTGGACAGCACCTGCTGAATATCTTCGTTGCTATAGATATACATCGACAATTGCTCGATATCTTTAACAAAATAATTGATGCTGTGATTCACTTGTGACAGGTTCTCCAGTATGCTCCGGCATACTTGATCGAGGATGGCTTCCGCCGACTTGTAATAGGAAAATGCCCCCAGCAGCGCAAGAGGAGTAACCGCAACGACGAGAAACAGCAGTATTAATCTTTTCTTCAGCTCCACTTCCGCCACGCCTCCCATTAAAGCGTTTACATAAAAATCCCCGTAAATCCAATAAAACCATATTCCTGCCAAATCGGCAATCCAAAAATTTTTTAGACCCACAAACTTACATACCTGCCGATCGTCAGCGGAGATGGAAATTTTATCGTTGCGCCAACACTCGTATACTACGGCCTTAGCGTGGCAGTCTTTCGAAAGCAGCTTACTATACTACCTTGAAAATCCGTCTATTTTACCGTCTGCAGGCATCGTTGCAAGCGGAGCGGCACGTCTAACTGTATTTTGTACAGGTAGATTCAAGCGAATGGGCGAAAATGATCAAACTAACTGGATAAACTACAGTTAAAATGGGCAGCTTTGGGCGAAACGGCTGTTTTGGCGCAAACTAACTGTAGGTTTTCCAGTTAGTTTCCATATTTCTTCCGAATATAGAAATCTAACTGTATGAAATCCATTTAGTTTTCAAATTTCACACTATTGAAGCAATTCAACTCAATTCTACCTTGAAAATCCATCCATTTTCATCATCTGATGGTGCCGCGGTCAGCGGCATGGGGGTCTAATAGGAAACTTTGTTCTACGCTATATTAACTCTGTAAGAATTTAATGATTTCTATGTGGAAAAATAACTTTTAACGGAGCCTATCAGTTCAAAATTGATGCATTACCGCAGGAATTTGTGCCCGCTTTAATCAACTTAAGGATTCCTATGTGGTAACAAAGCCCCGACCTCCTGCGGTCAGGGCTTCCATGCTCGTTGATTATTGAATGGAGATGCCTTTCTTCAAAGCTTTAGGGTCCCCGTTGGTATTGATCAATGCCGGGAGCTTCCTTGTACCGATATCCATCGGGGAATTGCACAACCGGCATCTGGGAGAACTATCGAAGGTGAAATTATCCCTCATCCAGCCCTTGCAGCCCTTGTGGGTACAGAACCATATTCTTGTATCCTCCTCAGGAATGTCCTCCAACATTCTTCTGCGATAGCTCATCTCACTAACTCCTCCCTGTAGGATCATACACTCGTCCATGAAGGATAAGCGTTCATTCCGTTCTGAAGTTACGTACGTGCCGAATCCAGACAATCAATGCTGTACCGTCATTGCCAACTTTCTTGTCCGTAATGTTTGCAAAAGCGAAGGCTCGCCTCTGGAGGCAAAATCTAGGATAAACGGCTATCGCCGCCCTTTTTACCGATGAAATATAAGAACAGGTATAAGGTGAAACTTATGCTTTCTTATCTTTTAAGAAAAACTGCCCCTAACTGGAGTTAAGGGCAGTTTAAGGGTTTAACCTAGAGCTTCACTACGTTCTCAGCTTGCGGTCCGCGATTTCCTTGAACCACGTTGAATTGAACGCGTTGGCCTTCATCCAACGATTTGAAGCCTTCCCCTGTAATCGCGCTGAAATGCACGAATACATCGCTGCCGCCCTCCACTTCGATAAATCCGAAGCCTTTTTCCGCGTTAAACCATTTCACTGTACCTGTTTGCATACAAACAGCCTCCAAACTTTAAAAATTAACATGATCATTTTATTTCTGGATAGAAAATAAAAATTCACATATTGGAAAAGGCACCGCAATACGAAGGATAACCCTTTACAACATGTGAATTCCAGTGTTTTCGTATATTAATCCTTATATTAACACTAACCGTTTCAAAAAGCAAGAAAAAAACGGCTGCGGGCTTTTCCCTTGATTCGCAGCCGCCGTTGTAAAGCTTCATCCGGTACGCAACCATGCTTTCAGCCGTTCTTGCTGGTGAAGGTGATGACGATAGTGCATCTCAACGAGCCAAAACCATTCCTTCGCATTTAATCCGCCGAAGCCGGGATGCGGCCTCGTATAGGCAAGAGAGACACCTTTCAATTGAGGCTCAATGTCCTGCATCCGGCTTACGACCTGCATCAAGCCGTCAATGATCTGATCCTTGCCGGCTGGCTGCGGGGGAATATATTGGTCAGAAGGAGGCACGCGAATGGCGATCGGCGGAAAGCTGCCCTGGGCGAATACCGCACGACCTCTCTCCGTTTTCTCCTCAGCCGGCGCAGCAGCCGTTGAATGATCCAGACAAGCCTCCGCATTCTTCAACTGCATATAGAGGGCCGAGTTAATCAGATGCATGTACATTTGTCCAAGCGACCATTCATCCTCGCTTGGTTTGCGGAGCATTTGCTCCCACTCCAGCCGTTCGATTTCCTGAATATATCGTTCGGTTACTTTCTGAAAGCTCTGCAAGATTTGATTAGAGTCCATAAATGCTTAGCTCCTTTCGTGTAAGTACCCTTACTATACAAAAACGCTACTGACAGCAGTATGTCAGTAGCGTTTAATTATTTTTTCCGCTTCTTCGCGAACTCTCTGCCGCAATGATTCCGGGCTTAATACGACGGCATCCGATCCCCAGCCGAGAATCCAGTGCAGGACCTCCTCGGGCCGGCGGACTCTAAGCGTAACATGCAGGCCATCCTGGCCGTCTTCCAGCTCTTCGATGTAGAAATAATCGCTCTCCTTCACTTTATCCGCGGCGCGATGATGGATAAGGAGCTTTATCAAGACGCTGCGATCATCCGGAGGCCGATAGCTGTGCAGAGTGAAATCCGGCGGACGCCGAAATCCCTCAACAAGCAATTCCAGATCACGTATACGGCTCATACGGAAATGACGGAGAGCCTGCCGCAGATGGCAGAAAGCAACGAGCACCCACGTCCCCCCGATATATACAATTCCGTAAGGGTCCACCTTGCGGACACGGACATCGAGACCAGGCTTCTTATAATTGAACCGGACTCTTCTCTGATCCAGAATAGCGCGGCGCAACAGCTTGAGCATCTCCTCCCGCCGGCCGTTGCCCTCTGACATTTTACCCGTAAGCAGTCTAAACGCATCCCGCACCCGCTCCGCTTCCCTGCGAGTGGTCCCCGGAAGGATGGCTTCGATTTTCCCCCTTGCCGCATACGCCTTAGCTTGATAATCATCGTCAAACTCGCGCTCAACGAAATGAAGGCCGATCAGCAAGGTGACGGCCTCCTCCACGGTAAAGCTCATAGGCGGCAAAAAATACCCCTCAAGCAAAGAATATCCTTGCCCGGGGGCGCCTACTATCGGAACACCGGCTTCACTCAAAGCCTGCATATCCCGGTAAATGGTTCGTATGCTGGTCTCGAATTTGGCAGCCAAATCTTCCGCCCGCTGCATTCCGTTGCGCTGAAGCTCCAGCACGATCGCCAATAGTCGATCGGTCTTGTTCATAGGGGACAACATCCTTCTTTTGACTAGAAGTTGCAAGGTCCGGTTCCGATTTTCCGTTTCGGATTCCTCTCTACTATCTTGGTTAACCTGACCTTCAGTTGTCTATATCATAACCGTATCCGCCTCGTCTAGCATCCGCATCATACGGCATAATTATTTCAGAAAGAATTCCTTAACCTCGGCGATGGCATCCCCTTCGCCCGCTTCCCCTGACAGAAGCCGGTTTTCGATCCGTCCCAATTGGTCCATCATGGATCTGTATTTGGTCTGATCTTTCATAAAAATGGGATTGTTCCGATTGACAATCAGGTGGACCTTCTTTTCTTTAATAACCTGGATCAGGGAAGGTGATTTCCGAATCGGTTACTTCCGGGTACTGCTTGATAATGCTTCGAATTTTTCTGCGTCTGCCTATATCGGTCATCATTGTGCTCTCCATCCTTCTGTCACTTACACCGTTCCTTAACCGTTTAACCGCGGATCTATAACGGGAGCCCTTTAGGGAAAAAAAGCTTTCGGTTTCGGCTCCGCGCAGGTGTAGGGTAGCGCCTTAGTACGGCAGCTCCGGCACCGGAAGGGTTATGCAGCCTGGATTGCAGCGATAGCTGAACCAGACTGCGATTCATCGCAGGCGAGTACATCCGGTATTGGTTCTTGCCTGATGACTTGGCTTGGTACATGGCCAGGTCGGCATGCTCCAATAACGTTTCCGCCTCCAGCCCGTCTTGGGGATAGCAGGAAATTCCGATACTGACGGACATCTTGAAGGAGGAGCCTCCTATATTGACATCCCGGTCCAGGCAGCCCAGTACTCTCTCGGCCGCCTGCATCGCCTCTTCCTGTTGTGCAATCTCGGGGAGCAGGATTGTGAATTCATCTCCTCCCATTCTGACAACGACCCCTTGGGGAAGGACATTCTGAAGCTCTTCCGCGACTTCCTTAAGGAGGGCATCTCCCTGAGAATGGCCATACCCGTCATTAACCTGCTTAAATCTGTCCAAATCAAGATACAAGACAGCCAGCATATGTTGATTGCACTTTGCTTTATCTATCAGCTCGGGAATGGTCATTGCCAAATGTCTCCGATTGGGCAAACCCGTCAAGTCATCATGGTAGGCCATGTGCCGGTAGGCATCCGCCATTCTGCAGCGGCTGGCGGCCTCCTTTAATTCCTTTAACAGTCGGATCTCATTTTCCAAGGATTGGACGGCAGATACCAGCATGGCGTTAAACAAGGGGTGGGCATGCACAGCCGTAGTAACGATAGAGATGGCCCCAAGCCCCTGAAAATCCTCTTCTTCCGGGAGGGGAACCGTATAGCTTTTCAGAGGCGTAAGGTCGGGAGTTGATGATTCGAGGGCTGACCGCTTTAATGAAGGGTCTCCCATAATCCCCGTAATATGGCCGTCCCGATCGGTTACCTTAACCATGACGGGGATCCCTTCCAATTGCTCGAGCCACTTATCCGTAACAGAATGAATCATGGACATGATTTCCGCTGAAGTCACTCCGCTGTCCTTATATGAGGACAACGGGGTGCCCTGCTGTAACTCCGGGACGGGACTCTGTTCCCTGCCCATCGACTTGCTCATTACCATTAAAATCCATCCTTTATATTATCCTAACCGTGTTATCTCATTCGAAGAGTATAGTATTATCCTATTTAACTATAGCAGGCTGAACAATTTCTGAACATAATTTCGATGTCGGTTAGTTGTTCTTCTTTTGCTTCTTCCACAATCGGATAAAGACAAACAGCAGCACTAGAAATAGAACGGGCAGAAGCACCAGAAGCCAGGCAGAAAACTTCGATAAGCCGGCTCCCTTCGACGGAGAAGGGCTTTCCTCCCCCTGAGAGCCTTGGGATTGCTGCGGATCCAGCGAAACGGACCATACTTCCTGGGATCGGCTCATGATAACCAAGCTATGGTTCTCTTGCTCATTCTTAAGGAACTGCAGCAGCTGCGGATGCGTAAATCCCTCTTGGCCGTTGGCCGATTGAAACACAGCCATCCGCTTGTCCTTATTCCAGACAGAGGGCTGTATCCAGGCAGCATACTCTGCCGTTTCACCGATTACGTTATATTTCGCCAAGGACAGCCGGCCGTTCTCCGATTGCAGCTTCAGCTTGTCCTTCTCCTGCTGCAATGATGGGTACAGGCCGATATCTCCCAACAGCACGATATTAAAGTCTTTCAACGATTGAACCGCATCAGCGGACAGCGGCTCGCTGAATACAACGGGCCGGTTCAGATTCCCCGTGTCGCCAACCATCTCGTTCATCAGCAGGGATAGCTGCTTCAACGTCGAGCCGTTGACCTCCTGAGGCAGAATAAAGGCGGTCTGATCCAGCCCGCGATCATTGACGAAGGGCGCAGGCCAGTATTGGAAGCTGTCATTCCCAATGATTTCATGGGGAAGCTGAACAACGCTTTCCTTATCGATAAAAATCCATCGGCCCCCATTGCGGTCCGGATAACAAACCTCTTCCGGCTCTACGATATTGGCTGCAAAGGTCAGCTCTAATACCCCGTTGAAGTCCGGATCCTCAATATATCTGGTAAGAGGAATGCTGACCGTATAGCTGCCATCCTGCCCTTCGCCTACCTGAAGCGGCACGCTGGTCGGAATTTCGTTGATCGTTACCGTTAATGCAGTACGGGAGGTTCCCAGGGCAATACTTCCTTCCTCCTTCTCCTGTTGATTGGCCGATGTTTTCCGGGTTTTCTTGTTCCGTTTATACTCCTCCAGCTCGTGGGTCAGTAACGGCGAAGTCTTCAGCTTCAGCTCAAGGGAAGCCTCTCCCGCCAGCTTCCAGTAAGAAGGAATCCGGAGCGTCCACCGATCGGTCGACGGATGTACGGTATCCAACAAAACATGTCCGTACCCATAAGAAGATAGGGTCAAAGGTTTGGTTGGGCCGGCATCGGTCTGTGGCTGCGGTGTTTCCCGGATAATCAGGTGGTTGCCGGTTAACTGCTTGGCCAGCTTCGAATCGGTCAATACCCGAATTTTATCTGCAATAGCCCGATCGGTTTCCGCAGAGACAAGCAGCATCTGCTTCGTCAATCCGGTTTGGTTGTCCGTAACGGAGAAGTTGTCCAGGGACAGCTCTTCACCCTGAAGCTCTAAAAGGTGGTTGTCCAGAATATTCTTAACGGGTCCGTTCCATTGACCTGTCCCTCCCATGGCTAAGGCATGGGTAAACTCCGCGGAGCTCAACCATTCGGATTCCGTCTTAATGGGCATTGCCTTCCTCGTTGCCGTTAGAGAAGACAAGTAGGAGGATACCTGCAGAGATGAGGCGATGATTTCCGCAGACGGATGATCCGGCACAACGATCACTCCGTACACTTCCTCCTGCATCCCCTGCTCAATAAAAGGATGCGGGAAATCCTTCAATAAATCCGAAGCAGTCCAATTCGATCGGGTATCCATGAAGACATGGGATGTCGGTGTAATTTTCAGCCAGTTGGCAGGGTTATACTGGTCAACGCAATAATTGTCCGCGATGACGCTGTACTTGCTCAACGTCAGCTTATGATACCCAGGCGACATTTCCTCCGGGCCTAACGGAATGCGGGCATGATTTTCCTCGCCGTCCAACCGAACACTTGTTAACGGCTTATCGTCTACCATAACCGTTAAGGTCGATTGAGAGGCAAGCAGCAGGTCAGATTGACGCCATTCCAGCTCAATATAGTTGTTGTCTCCCAGTTCCGCTTTAGGAACTTGATAATAAAAATCTTGCGCCTGCTCGACCCCCTGCAGGGTGACTGCTTCGCTGAGAAAGCGATAGATGTAACCGGGAGAGGTCCCGGATACATTGGAGGCCGTCGTCGATGGCACTGCATCTTGAAGGTAGACGGCGCTGATTTCCCTTGGAACGGGGGCCTGTCCGGCCTCGGCATAAGCCGCCCCTGCCGGTTTTATAATAGCTATAACCAGACTCGCTATAACAACCGCTTTAATCCACTTCCACTGTTTGTCCATTTGCTTTCCCCCATCCTTCTCTCCGCTACAAGGCTTCTTTTTGTTGTTTATCTTTGCTAAAGCGTTCCGTTTTGTACCATCGGGTTTCCTCGCGGAGAAGCACCCGTTTGGTCTCCAGAAACAATGCATACATCACCAGCACAATCCAGAGCTGGGAGTAGGTAAAATACATGAACAAAATAATCAGTATGTTTTTCAGCGTAAATTCCGTTCTCTCTATACTCAATGCGATCATGACTTCCGTAACGTACAAGAAGAAGGCCAGAATCCACAGAATGATGGCGACGATACCGATGTTGAGCTGCAAATCGACAAAGAGGTTAATGATAAACAGCATGTCCGAAATAATGACGCCCAGGAAGAACAAAAAATACGTAAAGAAGAAGTACAGAATGTCGAACATAATGCTTTTCTTCCGCAAAGAAAACAAGCTGCCGGCGAACTTCAGCACCACGTATTGATTGCCGCGTGCCCACCTTGTCCTCTGCTTCCACCATACCTTCCACGTTTCCGGCTCCTGCTCCCAGGTAATAGCTGCCGGGAAAAAACGGATATAATAGCCGCTATTATAAACTCGAATAGTCAGCTCGGTATCTTCCGCGAGTGCTTTCTCGTCCCAGCCCCCTAACTGCTCGATCAGGCTTCTGCGAATGGCAAAATTCGTCCCTGGAATGGTCGTCACCTTGAACCAGTTGAACCGGCCGGCCTGGGCCATCCATTGAAAGCATATGGTCTCGATATTAATGAACCGAGTGAGAAGATTGTGTGCAGCATTGACAACACGAAACTTGCCGACGACCACCCCGGCCTTGGGATCATTCAGCATGGCCAGAACCAAATAGTACACTGCCTTGCGCTCCGGGGTATTATCCGCATCATATACGACAATAATATCGCCGGTAGAATGCTTAAGCCCTTGATTCAACGCTCCTGATTTTCCTTTGCCCGCGTGGGGCGGTTTAGTATGGACCACCTTCACGGAAGGATATTTGGCGGCATACTTGTCGGCAATCTCCCCGGTCCGGTCTGAAGAGTTGTCGTTGATGACGACGATTTCCAGCTTTTCTTTCGGGTACTCGAGCCGAATCATCGCCTTCAGGGTTCGTTCGATGACCACCTCTTCGTTATGCGCCGGAATCAGAATGCTGACCTTGGGCAGAGGAATCCCGTTCTGCTCCCACCGCTTGATGGGCCGCCGGAAACGCAAATAATGCAGATAGCCTCCTTGCATCAGAAACATGTGGTACAGGAGCATGATCCAGATGACGGACAGCGAAATATAGAATAGCGTGTTAGCCATGATTTCTTCTCTCCTCAAACAGCTGTTTACGCAAGCTGAGCCGAATCCGCAATGTATATAGCAAGAAGGCGATAACCATGAACGTAACTACAGCGGTGACTATCCACAGAACCTTCTGTACTGTCCCGGCCTCCCAGAACTCGGCTAACTTCGAGAAGAAACTGTCCCCCGTATAAGGTCTGTCCGAGCGGTCGACAGCGGAGAACTTCTCCGATTTGCGATGTTCCAATGTTTTCATATCGATCCATCGCAGACCGGGTATCTCCTCGGCGTAGGCAATCATGTCCCTGAGGCCCTTCACCCCCAGATACGGGTGGTAGAACATTCCGATCATCCCGTCCTCTATAAAACTCATCTGCTCCAATTTTTCGGCAAAGTCCCCTATTGGAGTCAGCGATTCCGGATCGTAATACCCGACGGTTTCCGGCAGCAGAGTCATCCCGCCCAGGAAAGAGGGGCTGGTTACATAAGGGGCGGTGCTCATATGATGCCAATCCTCATTCCCTAATTGGGTCTGCCCGAGGAGATAAGTGAAATATTCCGATACCCACCGATAACCCTCCAGGCTCATAGTGTAGTGGGGGGCCTCGAAGCCAAGCGGATACAATCCAAGCTCTGTTAACTCCTGGATGCCCTTCTCCAGCCGTTCCCGGGTATAGCTCTCCTGAAACTCCAGCCTGTCCCTCAAATAGGCTTCATATTGTGCTTCGGAGGAAAAATGATGGCGCCGCTTGACCTCAATTACCGAATCGGGCGGACCGGAAATCGGAATGTTGTTCTCGACATCCCAGAACTCGAAGCCTTCTCCGGTCTCAGACGACCGGTACTGGTGCGTATAGCCGTGAAGGATGATGCTTGCTCCGCGTGCCTGCAAATCTCTCAGCACTTTGACCATTTCAGGTTTATCTTTAAGTCGGTACTGCGCATGGGTGTCCTGATTGGTATAGACGGGGATAACGGCGATCATGAAAGGAATTTGCTTATCTGCCAGGTATTCGCCTGCTTCTTTCACGAGATTGGGGTCGGAGAAGGGATGCACATCCTCCAGACGGATGTAGGCCAGCCGCTCACCTTTATGCTTCTCGTCAAAGAAAGAATAGAGGCCTTCCCCCAGAAAATGGATAAAGGGTGCATCCAGATTGGGTGTCGCGAAGTAGGCGTCGCCTTCGTGTACAGACAACAGAGGAATAGAATACTCTCCTCTCCAACCTTGATATACGGCTTCTCCCTGACGAAGAAGCACCTGGATGGCCGGATAGTTCTGATCCAGAAGCTGGTAGGAGGAAGCGTCTTTGCTTACTTTGTTAATTTCCGTCTTGCCCAAGACTTCAAGGAAGGAAAACCTGCCGGCCAGCTGCTCTATATTTTCTCCAATGACCAGCAGCGGGCCGCGATATGCTGTCAGAAGCTGCCTGCACTGCTCCGGTAAGCTCCGGGATACTTTGCCGTAATACACCACATGCGTACTATCGCGGATCGCTTCTTCAGTCACCTGGTCATCACTGACAAAGACAAGGTCGGCTGTAAAATGCCCCAGCACCAGATCGAGAATCCGCACCGAATCGTCCGGCTCACCCTGCTCGGTGGAATACACGACCAGTATTTTTCTCAGTTCCTGCCCCTCCGTATTTTCGGAAGAGGCGGCTCCGGCGGCTTTCAGCGGAATGCTGCAAAGAATATGGAGCGCACAGACCAGTGCCAGACAAACCATTATTTTATTGAATGTATTGCTCAAGCTCATGATTCGCATTCTGTACCAGCTCCATATAGTCACTTAAACTTTCGTTGTAGCTAGAAATGCCGAAAGAGAAGGTCAGCGTTACCTTCTTCCTCTTGTTGATCAGCTCATGATTTTTGCATAAATGCTCTATTTTCTCTATAACAATATCAACGTTGGTTTCCGAAGTATTTGTTAGGATGATGGCAAAGGTGTCTTCTTCCAGACGAAATTTGCGGTCGGTCCTTCTTGTGTGATTCCACAGAATCCCGGATAACGTCTGCATAAGATGATCGGCTTCCTTCTGTCCGTATAAGGAGCAGAATTTGTCGTAGTACTTGATTTGAATAAGTAACAGGGAGAATGGAGCCTGCACACGCTGCGACCGGTTGAATTCCTCCTCCAGCTCGAAGAAGAACCGGCGGTTATTATCAAACCCGGTCGTTTCATCGATCGTAACGAATTGCTCGAATTTATCGCTCATTTCCTTATGCTCGGCAGACAGTGTCATAACCCATTTGTGCAGCAGTCCGGTAATGATCGGTGCCGCCAGGAAAACAACCATCCACAGAACGATCGCTCCCTCGGAGGGCAGTGAGGCCGAGGAGAAGAACGCGGCCCAAATCAGTGATGTCCCGAACAGAAACATAACTACAAGACTGACCCCCAAGCCGGGCAATAAGCCAAAGACAACCCCAGTTATAACTATGAGCAAAGCCGACCCGAAGAGCAGCATGTCGGATAGCGAAATTCCGGAGTAGTCGCCTACTATCCAGCCAAGCACGATAATCAGCAGCACTAACAGGCATTGAATAATATAATAGTTCTTTCTAGCGTAGAAGCCCTTCATTAAGCATCTTCCTTTCGGCCAATAACGGGACAAGGTTGTCAAAGATATGAGTATCGTTGGTATGATAGTCCACATAACCGCCATACCACTTGCTGTCCGGATCCCGCGTTTGGTAACGAATCATTCGATAGTACAAGTCCCGGGCAAACTCATCTTCGTCGAACTCTAAAGCGCACAGAATGGCCAAGCCGTACACCGCGGGCGATTCGAAAGAGACGGAAGGTTGCTTACTGTCAGCGTCATATCTGCCGTACAGCATCTCGTGCATATAGAATTCATCCTTAAGAAAAAGCCACGACTCATCGGAGCGCACTCCCGCCTGTGCCCGGTGATAAATAACGTACAGCAAATCGATTAAATGGACCTCGTCATTATAAGAATACTGCTCCGTGCTGACATCATAGGAGAACGGGAAAAACCCGTTATTCTCCGGAAGATCTGTAAGCAGCTTTATCCCCTTGTTATAAAGGGGCTCCGGAAGCCGTTCATGCTTCAGCATTTCTTTAAGAGCAGACGGGCTCAGGTAGGACAAGGTTAGAACCGGACTTGTCCATTGGGAAGCACGGTCATAGAAGTCCGTAAAAATTTCGTCGGTCAGCTGGTTCTTGAGCAGGCTGCCGGCAATGGCATCGGCCAGCTCCTTATACTTGGAGACGGACCAACGGCCCGATGCCTTGTATAAAGCTTCCATAATTCGCAAATCATCAATCAATGCATTCGTGGTGACCGGGCCGTCCTGCCCGATCTTCCAATATATCCATCCGCCATCTTCCATAAAATGTTCACTTAAAACATCAACATTCTGTTCAAACAGCATCTGGTCGTTCTTCTCAAGCGCATAAGCCAACCATAATCCGATGGATTCGGATAGTGCCTCCGCACCTTGAGCAGTTTCCTTGCTCTCCGTTGAACGGGGCTGCAGATTGGTCTTCAGCGTCCCGTCTTCGTTGATCATTTGGCGCCGTATAAAGATTTCGCCCGGCAGCATGCCGGCCTCGGATAGAGAATCCGCCGCCGCCTCACGCATCGGCTTGGCAGATCGCTGGGTGTAGAGTATCGTTATAACACAAATCATGATCACCGCCAAAATAATAGCTGCTGCCGGCCATCCTTTCCACTTTCCGATCACTGTGAGATCACCGTGCTTCCTTAACTCGTTCTATTCTGTTAACCTGCTTCGATCGTCCGAACCTTACGAAGGTTTTTCCTCAAAATTCGACAAAATTTGAATATTACTCTATTAAACCGTGTGAACCTGAACATTTTCTGAAACTCGGGCCGTGACTTTAGTACCGGTTTTGTTATTTCCGCTCCAGGCCGCTAATTGGACCGATGTTCTTCGAGCTTCTGAGCCTGCCCCTCTTTCCAGGCCTGATACCATTCATTAATCTCGGGCTGCGGCTCCGCATCATATTCGGTGGACAGCATGGTCTTCAGACTCTCATACTGCCGTTCTACCGAACTGCGGTCACCCAACTCTTCATATAACTGCATCAGGGAAAAGTAAATATTTTCCATATAGGGATGAATCCTTTGGATGCGGTGATAGAGACCAATGGCATTCATATAGTCCCGATTGGAAACAAAATAATCGCCAATCTGCATGGCGTGCTGAGTCCAAATCGTTCTTAACCGCTGCCTTTCATTCTCCGCCCACAAATAATCATAATCGGCCAGGTAATCCCCGCGATACTCTTCCAATAGCGATATATGTATAGGTAGATTGGCTTCCGTCAGCGGCGGCGCCTTGCGCAGCCCGCTCTCCCATTCATCGACGTCCAGCCTGACCTGCTGCAAATCCAGCAGGTACCCTTCCTCATAACTTTTGATAGCCACGTCTACCCCGGCTGCGGTCAGCATTTTACGAATTTGATATACCGTGGTGTAGAGCTGGGTGAACCCTTTCTTCCAATCTACATCCGGCCATAACAGGTCCAGCAGAACATCCTTGCGCACTGCTTTCCCCCGATGATGCAGCAAGTATGCGAACAGCTCCTGAGCCTTGTTGGTTCTCCACCGGACCTCAACAATTTGGGAAGCCTCCGGAGGGCCGCTTTCGATCTGAAGACTCTGAAAGCTGCGTATCCTGACGGAAAGCTGCGGGGCGGCAGGCCGCTGGCCCATCAGCCGCTGAATTGTTTTGGTCAACCGTTCCTGACGAGGCGGTTTAAGAATATAATCCAAGGCATGAAGTTCGAAAGCTTTCACAGCGTACTCGTCATATGCCGTAACGAATATGATCCGGACATCCGGCAGAGCGGATTGAAGCTTCTCTGCCACCTCAATCCCGCTTATCTCGGGCATCTCCACGTCCAGAAAAACAACATCCGGCTTATGAGCCAAAGCGGCTTCCAATGCTTGCCGGGGATCCTGGTATTGCCCTACTATTTCAACCCCCCAATCTCTCGCAGCAATAGCTCCAGATGGCTGAGTGCCAGACGCTCATCGTCTACAAGAATAGCTTTCATGATACAGCTGCCTCCCGTTTAGAAATACCGAATAACGACACTAATCTTCTCGATTTTCGGGCTCGATTTAATACATGTTGTAACACACTATTACTACCAGACTATACTCCATTCCGATTGTAACCCTAGCATTGACAGGCTGCAACATTATTCCAACTGGCATTTGGAGGGATTAGACGATTTTTGTCGAATGAATTAAACATGAAAATGAGAACCATTTTATCGATTACCGGATTATTCTTGCTTTTGATCACTGGAATCCGCTTAGCCTGGATGGGATTTCAGACGATTCCCGAGCATCCGCGAGCTGTACAAGGAATATTGGATTTGCGGGACTGGGATCTGCCATCGAATCATACCATTACCCTGAATGGAGAATGGGAATTCTACCCTCATAGACTGATCCAGCGGGACCCTGTCCAGACGAATCTGACTGAAGAGGACAAGGGGTTTCTTCAGGTGCCCGGAAATTGGATTATGTCTGAATCCGCGCAGACGCATCCGACGTTCGGGGCAGGATCCTACCGTCTGCGTATATTGGTTGAACCGGACAGCGTACAGCCCTTTGGCCTTCGAATCCCCGATATTCCTGCCTCTTCCGAGGTATTCGTCAATGGGCAATTGTTAGGTCAATCGGGATATCCGGCTCTGAGCAGCGATCAATATACAGGCAAGGAAATCCCGTATACCCTTTCCTTTACAACTGATAGGAACGAGATAGATATTGTCATACACGCCGCCAACTTCGATAATCTGCGAAATGGAGGGATAAGCCACCCTATCAAGTTCGGAACGGCGGCCGCCGTAAACAAGGAAACGATGATCTCTATCGGCCTGCAGTTAATGGTTTGCGCTATTTTGCTGATGCATGTTTTTTACAGCATTGTTTTATATTTCATAGCACAACAGCAGAAGGTTCTGATCTACTTCTCTTTTTTGATCGTGTTTGCCATTCTAACGATATTGGTCGCCGATGGCTGGTTTGGCTGCCGCTCAACTACGAATGGACTCAGAAGCTGC
Source organism: Paenibacillus sp. 32O-W (assembly GCF_007679495.1). Classification (GTDB taxonomy): domain Bacteria; phylum Bacillota; class Bacilli; order Paenibacillales; family NBRC-103111; genus Paenibacillus_L; species Paenibacillus_L residui. The sequence goes on from NZ_VEGP01000067.1 coordinate 30,315, forward strand.
AAATCATCGTCTACCCGGGAGCGGCCATATTCCTGTTCGAATTTGTGAGCAGATTGTTGTCCGGCAAATCCGTCAAGCGAGTCTTACATTGGTACTCTATCGTATATGTTCTATTATTGTTATTTATTCTATGGGCACCGCCCGAATATGTTGAGATGGCCAAAACTCTGAGGGTCGTCTACCTGTTATTTGCTTTCCTGGCCGTACCGTTCCTGTCCCTTCGCAGTACGCTGCGGGGGAATAAAGATGCCTTGTTTCTGCTGCTGGGAACAACCGCTCTTATGGCCAACATCATCTGGGGTGTCTTCAAAAAATCAGACTGGTTGAATGTAGAATATTATCCTGTCGACATGATCCTGGCTTGCCTGGCCTTCGCTACCTACTGGTTCAGACGTTATTTCCGTACGGCCGCCAAGACGAAGCAGCTTGCCGAGAAGCTGCAGCGGGAGGATAAGCTGAAGGACGATTTTCTGGCGAACACCTCGCATGAATTGCGCAACCCGCTGCATGCGATTCTCAATATTGCTCAGGCGGTGCTGGACAGCAAGGCTTCAGCAGATGATAAAACGAGCAAAAATATGAACCTGCTTATGACCATAGGCCGCCGTATGTCGCTGCAGTTGAATGATCTGCTGGATCTGACCCGCCTGAAAGAAAACCGTGTCCGGCTGAACATAACCTCTCTTCGGGTACAGACGGTGGTATCGGGTGTGCTGGATATGCTTCGGTTCATGACCGAAGGCAAGCCGGTCCGTTTCGTCCATCGGATCCCGGATAACTTCCCGCCCGTAATGGCAGACGAGAACAGGCTCATTCAGATCTTGTTCAATCTGCTTCATAATGCGGTGAAATATACCCATGAAGGAACTATTACTATAGACGCTTCTATTAAGGAAGGGATGGCCCGGATCCGGGTCGAGGATACCGGCATAGGTATGGATGAGGAGACCCAAACAAGAATCTTCCAGCCTTACGAACAGGGTGATTCCAGCATCACCGCGATTGGAGGAGGAATCGGGCTGGGATTAAACATCTGCCAGCAATTGGTGGACCTGCACGGGGGAACGATCGAGGTCCACTCCGTCCCGGGACAGGGCTCCGTGTTCACCTTTACCCTGCCTTTGGCCGAGCCGGCAATTATACAGGAGGAGCCAGGCCTTCCTTCGGTTTCCCAAGCGGAAAGCGAAACGGCGGCCGCTTGTGCTGAAGAGCCATCCCGAGCTCTGAGCGAAAGCTCGTCTCGGGCGGCTCCCGGACCTGCTATCTCCCGAATCTCATCTGACGTGCCCAGGCTGCTGGCCGTAGATGATGATCCGGTCAATCTGAATATACTGGAGGCCATTCTGTCTTCCGAACCTTACGAAATAGTAACGGCAGCAAGCGCTCAGGAAGCCTTGGCCATGCTGGAAGCGGGAGAGTGGGATTTAATCATCTCGGACGTGATGATGCCGAAGATGTCGGGATACGAATTGACCCGCAAAGTCCGCGAGCGCTTCTCCCCCTGGGAGCTCCCTGTCCTGTTAGTGACCGCTCGCAATCAGTTGGAGGATATCCAGACCGGTTTCCTTGCCGGCGCCAACGATTATGTGACCAAACCGGCGGAGGCTGCCGAACTGAAAGCCCGGGTTTACGCTTTGACCGGGTTAAAGAGGTCCGTGCACGATCGGCTGCGTATGGAGGCGGCCTGGCTTCAGGCACAGATTAAGCCTCACTTTATGTTCAATACGCTGAACTCCTTGGTAGCTCTTAGCTACATTGATATGCCTAGAATGCGTACAATGCTGGAAGCATTCGGGGATTATTTACGCACGAGCTTTGACTTTCAGAACTCCGAGCGGCTGGTCCCTCTAGAGCATGAGCTTGGCCTCGTTCGCTCCTATCTGGCTATAGAGAAGGAACGGTTTGAGGATAGGCTGCAGGTTTCATGGGAGATTGACCATAATGTTGCACCGGTCATCCCCCCGCTATCTATTCAGCCTCTGGTGGAGAACGCGATTCGGCACGGTTTGAAGAAGCGGTCCGAAGGAGGGCTGCTTCGCATTCGGATAACCGATATGGGGGACCGGGTCGAAATTTCCATTGAACATGAAATCGGAAAGTAACCTCGTCAAAAAGTGAAAGATCCGGGCCGTGACAGGTTTTTCTGTCATAAAAAGTTGCT
>NZ_VEGP01000068.1 GCF_007679495.1 Paenibacillus sp. 32O-W
TAACGGCGTACAGTTCCGTTAACTTTAAAGAATGGCGATATTTCGTTGAATAACGCCTCTCAGTTCCGTAGGCTTTCTCTCTCCTCTCCTCCTCCCTTCCTTCCCCCCCAAAGTCCTTAAGTTACTGACAATATTCAACTGATACGTCCGAAATCTCAATTTTCCTCCAACCACTATCAAATTGTTGTTTCTCCACCAAGTCATGCAGCACCTTACGGGCGTAACGATCAGTTACTCGAAGATGCCTCGCAAGCTCTATTGGTGTAAATGGCCTCACAAGTCTTCGCGCATATCGCACTGTTTCCGCCCCCTGCGGTCGGCAGATTAAGCCATTCGAAATCAGCGGCGGAAATACTCGACAAAGGACAGCCCATAGACCGTACCATAGGCCAACAGTATTGTCCATATCGCCAGGCTGGCCGTCATCCATATAAGCACCGATTTTCGAGGGGAACCGAACGACAGCGCGAGAATGGCCGCAATGTCCGTTCCTACTATCGCAGGGGCGAGCAGTGCAAGTCCGGGCATGCCGTAGCGATCCCAGACCTTCTTGGCCCGCGACCGCTTGCGCGAATTCATCTGCTCCTCCTCCGTCATCCCCTTGCGCTTGGCTCTCCATTCCGTCCATTTTTTAAACCAAATCGCAATGAGAGCTATTGGAATAAAATTGCCTGCGAATCCGAGCAGAGCCACCGGTACGGGCGACAAGCCGGCCAGAATTCCAAGCGGGACCACCAGAAACACCTCCAGCCATGGAGCCGCGGCCAACAGGAAGACCAGTACGTATCCCCAGGTTTCGTTAACTCCATTAAACCAATCGATCCCCATTCCCCATCCTCCCGTTTTCGCTTGTATGCAACTACTATCCTGCCTCCAAAAGCACATTACCTCTATTGTAAAGGATACGGAGTAAATTATAAATTGCCCTTTATCCTTCCCGGTCTTCGATTCCGGGCAGCCGCTTGATCAGCTCCAGAATCACTCGTGCCGTAGTTTCCGCCATGCCGGTCAAATCCACATGCCAATCTACGTACGTGTTCCGGAGTAATATAACGAAATGACATAGAATCACCTTTCTGTATTTTTATATGATATTATGTATATTTATTAATAATTGACAGTAGGAAACCTAGGAAAAACTCCTATCGGAGTAATTCCTGGGTGAGCGACCGTTATTATCGCCAAGCAGATAGCACAGCAGCATTGCCTGCTTGGCTGTCGACATATGTGGACAAGGCGATCCGGAGGATGATTGTGCTAGCTACCGTTGGTCCAATTCAATAAACCGGGACAAATACCTTTCCTTAGAGACCGGATTCAGCTTATGCCGGTACCGTTCGTACTGGTCGTTTACAAATTTGATCAAGGAAGCGTCCCGGTTCAGCAGTGTCCCGTCTAAATCGAACAGCACCGCCCTCATTTTCTCAGCGCCTCCCGGTACTCAGCCAAATGATGCTTAACATAAGCAGCCGCCTCATTAATAAACCGTTCAATTTTAACAGGAGTAAAATATTCAGGAACGACATCCTGCTCCTGATTGACCTCCGGCCAGGTGAGCACCCGTTCCCGCCATAGGCTTATTTCTTTAGCCGTCAAATACGGGGCGACATCCAGAGCCCTTGCTGCGCGAAGCAAGTCCCATATCCTCGGCCGCCAAGGAGCCTCCCGATACAGGCGGAACTCATTCTTATCCGTTTCCCGGTAATATAAAGTGCGGATCTCCTCTTTGGACAAGCGCGGAGCTACCGCGTCAACATACTCGCGATTCAGTGTCTGGAGCCAATAATAGTCGGTTAACAGATGGGCCGCGTAGCCCAAGATCGTTTGCCGGACGTCCTCCGTACTTTCCGCCTCGAAGTAAGGCCGGACAAAGCCCGGGATAATTCCGTCGGCATCCACTCCGGATTGGGTAATGCCCAAATGAGTTCTTTTCTTATCCTCCCGGTTGCTTCCGGGGCGCATGTGGATCGCATCCGGAGCTACACTGCCAAGCAAAAAAGACGGGCCCGGCTCCTCCTTATCATACTCGTACAGCTTAACGGCCACAGCCAAATGAACCATTTGAGACGGCATCCGTTCCACCCCATTTCCATGTTAGTTATGGTAATCATTTCCTTATATTCTACCTTATCTAAATCCGCATGAAAATTAAAGCTAATTTTTTGCGGATGCCCGCCAGGTATTTGCCCCCCGGACGGAGCCCATCTTATCGGGGGGCAGTACCAAAGCTACTCTGTTCCAGGCCCCTATTCAGCATTATGAGGAAGCAAGCCGGCCGCCAATTCCCGGCAGGTAGGCGGCGGCAGATAGCCCGCTGCCGGCATTACATCCGCAAGCCGATTTGGTTGCCGGAGCTGTACCTTGCCAGCCCCCGGTAGAAAACAAACAGAGCGGCGGCAGTCAGGACAAGGGCGGCCGCCCCTGCCCACAATAGGAAGCTGAAGTCTGCGTTCCGCAGCAGTCCTATCGGCATATAACTGATGAAGCCGGCAGGGATCACCGAGAACAGGAGGAGGCGGACCCAGCCTTTAAAAATATCTGTAGGATACGTGCTGAAAGTGATAAAAATATTAAACAACTGATAGCCGATCCCTTCCGCATTGCCGATATAAAAGGCGAGTGACTGGCTAAGCACGTGAAAGAAAACGAAGAACACCGTAGCCAGCACTGAAGCCAGAACGAAGCGAAGCACTCCAATCAAGGAATGATCCCCGAATATTCCGTATAAAATCACTCCAAACAGCACGTCCCCGATAGCCGATAACGACATTCGGCTCACCAGCACATGAAGCAGGACGGGCTTGGGCTGGGCCAGGTATACGTCCAGCCGGCCGTTAGCCACTATGTTGGCGATTTGCAGCGAGTTGCCGAACAACGTGGCCGACAGCCCGAAGCCTATCGTTCCGATCGCCCACATCATCATGACATCCGTTAGCTCCCATCCGTTCACAATCGGAAAGCTTGTAAAATACACTCCCCAGAAAAAAATCCACACTGTGTTATTGATGAGCATCATTCCCGCCGTCAATAGAAAATTGAGCCTGAACTCCAGCGCCCCCGCCAAATTCAGCTTCCAGCAAAACAAACAAAACCGCAGCAGCTTACCCGCCGTTGACATGAAGCTTCTTCACCCCTCTCCGGTAAATCGCTATCGTTAACAATCCTAAGGCGGCCGCCCACAGCCATTGTACGGCCATCATGCCCAACAGAGTTCCCGGGTCGTAATGGATCGCTGTTTTTGCGGCAAAATAGACAATCGTTTGAAAAGGGAGCCATTCGCAGACCGTCCTCAAGACATCGGGAAACAGCTCCAGCGGCAGCATCATGCCGCCGATCGTAAACAGCATTTTATCGTACACGAATGCGAGCCCTTGAGTTTCTTCCAGCCAGAAAGCGCACAGAGACAAAGACATGCGAATGAAATAGTTAATCGTGAACGAGCCGATAACGATCAGTCCGAAGCCGGCCCAGCCCCATCCGAGCTGCGGCGGCCCAATTACGAGCAGGCCAAGCATTCCGCCTACCACGAGATTCACGGCCAAGCGAATCAACGCTTCTCCCATGTAACTGACATAATGATAGCCCACATAGCTCAGCGGCCGGGATAATCTATAGGCTACCGTGCCGGTTTTGACCTCTTCCTCGATCGTCACATTCAGCTTCGGGGAGGCCATAATGATCGCCTCGGCAAAGATCAGGTACCAGATAATTTCTCCATAGCGGTAGCCGGCAATCTGCTCTTCTCCGACACCGGCATAGGTTACCGTCCACAGCTGCACGAAGATGAACAGAATGACTATCAAAAATAAGGAGCGGATCACAAAATCCAGCACATAAGCCAAATGATTGCGCAGCGTAATGCTTCCGACCGCCGCATATTTCGCTGCTTTCAGCGCCAGTGAGGATGGTGACAGTACGGCAGATACCGTCCAGCCTTTCCGTCGCATTCACCCCGCCTCCTTCCCGGACCGCTCATAAATATGCGTAATGACTTCTTCCATCGGCGGGTCTTCAATCGTTACATCCTCCAGCTCGTAGTGCCGGACAATATAGCCGAGCACTTCCTCCACCGTAATGATTTCCGTATGAATATCCAGCCGGAGGCGGTTATTTTCCAGTTCGATCAGCTCAACTCCGCGAATCCCGATGCCGCCTGTTTTATAGGGCTGGTAATCGCCGCTTCGCCGGCCGTTACTTTCCAGCCGCTCCTGCCCCTCATTCCGCCTCTCCCGCTCCTCGCTTCCGGCCATTCCTTCCGGTCCCCAATGCCGGGGCTCACTTCGCAGCTCGAGAGTGACCCGCTTCATCGTCAAATACTCCCGCTTCATAACGGAGACCGGATCGTCCAGAATAATCCGCCCGTCGTTAATGACTACGGCCCGGCTGCACAACTGCTCCACGTCCCCCGCATCATGAGAGGTGATGAATACCGTCGTCCCTTCCTGACGATTCATCTCCCGGATTGCCTCCCGGATTTTCTGCTTGGCAATCACGTCGAGGCCAATGGTGGGCTCATCGAGAAACACCAGCTTGGGGCGGTGCAGCAGGGCGGCCGCCAGCTCGCATCTCATTCTTTCCCCCAGCGACAGCTTGCGCACCGGAACGTGAAGATAAGCAGACAGGCCAAGACGCTCAATCAGTTCGTCCCTCCGCTGCTTGTAATCGTTCCTTCCCAGTTCATAAATCCGGCTCATCAACTCGAAGGAATCCGCCGGAGGAAGGTGGTACCAGAGCTGGGATTTCTGCCCGAAGACCGATCCGATCCGGTACGCCAGCTTCGACCGCTCTTTCCACGGACAGTAGCCGATCACTTCAGCATGCCCGGAGGTCGGATGGAGAATTCCGGTCAGCATCTTGATCGTCGTCGATTTACCGGCGCCGTTCGGGCCGAGGAAAGCCAGCATCTCCCCCTCCTCCACCGTAAAATCAATCGGATGCACCGCCACCTTCTCTACCCACTGCGGCGCTACAAGCGAGCGAAAGCTGGCCAGGAGCCCCTCCCTCTTCTGTTTGCGGATAAATTGTTTGCTCAGTCCTTCCACACGAATAATCTTCATCCTTTTACCTCCTTTACCGGCCAACGGGCGGCGGATATTTTATCCTGATAAAGCGAAAAAGACCTCCCGCAAGCCGCCGATTAAGGCGGAACTTGCCGAAGGTCTTTTATCCCTACGGTGTAGCGCATCCTATTGCCCTATGCGCCGATCTCGCTCGGTTCGACCGGTTTGTAATGAGTGCAAACCGTCGGCTCCCTAGAGATCCTTCCATCCAATTTTGTAAGATTCTAACATCGGTTGTTCCAAAACGCAACCTTTTTTTATTTTTTTATATATTGCGGAGTCTGAACCGTCCGGAAGAACAAGATTCCGTCATACTGTTCCCGAGGAATAAACAGCTCCTCAAACATGCCCCAATACAGTCCGGTCCGGGGAGTAAACATCCATGCGTTCCACACTCTACGCTGCTCATTCTTCAGGTCTGCGAACAAATACGGATGACCGGTTTCATTGAGCAGATACTCCACGCTTCCCGGCTGAACCGGGATGAAGGGAGAATCTTCTCCCATATTGTCGCCCGAAACTCCGCTATGTGCATACAAACCGATCACATAGCTTTCCTCGCGCAGCTTTTCCGGAAGCAGCTCGGTCATATTAGGCGTGTTATAGGTATTGCCGACGGTCGTATTGCTTTTGCGAATATGGAAGTTATGTCCCCAGACGATGATTTTCTTATCCGGATATACCTCCTCGGCGAGCCAGGCCAAGTTATCCGCCATCGCCCGATCCCGCAAATACATCGTATCCTCTTCCAGACGGAACTCCGGCATCTCCCCGCTTGCAAGCGTCACTCGCTGCTTAATGCTCGCTTCGAGAACCGTATTCACTAACTCAATACGGTTGTTCAGTACCCGCTTGGTTACATTCAGCAGCTCGGGATCATCCGGGTAGGCTTGTTTCAGCTTCTCGCCATTGGCCTGCAAGAACGCGGAAATTTCTTGCAGCCCTTGCAAGAGCGCGGGCTTTTCCTCATAAAACTGCTCCAAATCATTGTTATCTCCGGCATACCACGACCAGATTTTATCCTCCAGTTGATTCCATTTCCCGGCCATTTCCGAATCAACAGGGCCTATCCACTTCTGAATGAAGTCACGGTAAGAGTACAGGGTCTGGTTGTCGAATCCGGTTAGAATTAGCGGATTCTCCGAATTCCGGCGGTCGGCTATGTATTCGAACAGAGGCAGCGCCTCCTGTGTGTGCCAAACCGGGTATACGGAGCTTCTCATCAATTCCAGCGGACTTAGAGAATCCGATTGAACATAGGATGAGAATGCTGCATCCAGGCCCGATTCGAAGGCAATTACGTCAAATCCCATTTCCTCGTGCAAAAATTGAATAAGTCTAACTTTGGAAAGGTTGTATTCGGAGGCACCGTGAGTACTCTCCCCAAGCATGACTATTCTCGAATCCCCCACAAGAGACTTCAGAAACTGTAAATCTTTAAACTTATCCTCGTCTCCCTCACCTACGTCCCCGCCCTTCACAGAAGCAGGCTGGATCGTTTCCAACGGGTGCACGACACCTTCCAAATAGTCCTTCCATAACCGGAGAACATGATCCCCTTCCCGATATTGAATGGATTGAACGACGACAGGGGTCTCCTCATTAGCCAGAACATTCGGAGCGGCTGTCAATACTCCGGAAGCGGCTATCGTTATTCCAAGCACTGTTTTAGCGACAAGCTGTAATCTTTTTCGTGCCATGTACTGTCTCTCCCTTTTGATGTCATTGGCTTGTTCGGGCGAAACCATCCGCTGTGCCTAACCTATTCCTTGCCAACCAATATTCTTTAAATCGATTTTCGCTCTGGCAAAATCTGAGTTATAAATTCTGTGAAAATAGAAATCTATAAAATTCCGGGATAGTTCATATGGCAAAACTATGTCAATGATCTATGGCGGCAGCGTATGGATTTTTCCCCATTTGCATTATATACCATCGACTTTACGGGGAGCTATTGATAAGTCTTGCAATCCCATGAGTAAACCTTACAATTTTGTCACTTAAGTACTTGCAGGCTTGCCCTCCTCCCTTCCAGTAGAGCAGCGCGCGCCTTTTCGGCCCGCGCTGCTCTGGTTATGGGCCGGAAGGCCGCACGAGCGATCTACTGACCGCCGTCATGCATTACAATCCCCCGCATTGGGGGCTGCACATCTTTATCCCCAAGCTCTGTTGTAAATCTTTCCTGCTCACTGAATCCGGTGCACCCCGATATAGTCATAAATCGATCCGATAATTCGGATGGGGACCTCCTCCTCCTTCACCACCCCATTCTCATATATGATCTTGAACCGGATGCGGTGAAGCCCCTTGGGAAGTCCTCCCTCCAACGAGCCGAGCCGCTCATCATACAGCTCTCCATGGAAGAGAACGCCGCTTTCATCAGGCTCCAGACGGGCAGTAATAGAGATGGGACTGCCGTCTTTGCCGTTGGCCTGCAAGGAAGCGGACGCTTCACGAACCGGAGCCGGCGAGCTTTCCGTCTGCACGACGAACACTTCCCCCGAATAAAAATCTTTAGGCGGAACCGTCGTATTATGCTCCTTCTCCTCATGTCTGGCCAGCCATTCAGGAGTATGATGAACCTCGGAGCGGATCGTCAACTCTTGTACCACGATCGTCTTGGTAATGGAGTCGGAGGCCAGACCGTCGGATACGGTCAGCTTCACAATCACCCGCCCGGGCTGCAGCCATCGCTGGCTAAAGCGCGGGGTATCGAATATGCTACGCTTGCCGTCAGGCCCTTCCACTTCCCACAGGTAGGTTAATGTATCTCCATCGGGATCGGTTGCGAGGGCAAAAACTTCTGCCGGGTCTCCTTCCCACAACGGTTTAGGCGACCAATCGAAATCAGCAACCGGCGGGCGGTTAATCATCATCCAGGTCGCAGAAGACCATGGTGACCAGATATGTCCATCATGCACACGAACACGTACCTGAAGCTTTTGCCTTGGCGGCAAATCTCTGTCTAATTTCCAGGAGGCCGATGTGTTGGACGTATTTTGGCTCTTCTCTCCTGTATCCAGAATTACTTTTCCGGCTTCGTCCATAATCTGTAGCTGGTACCATTTAAATACGGTGCCCGGATCCGGATCGGTTTGCTTCCATTGCAGGATCGGCCGCAGCGTATCCATCATCGCAGGCTTGTCCTTCGTGCCGTTAGGAACGGTCATCTGAGCAGCCGGAGGACGATTCGTGATCATCCAGCCGATGTTGGACCACGGAGAATAGTCTTGGCCATCCGTGACTCGTACCTGCACCTCATACTTCTGCCCCTGCTCCAGAGCAACATCTAGCGTCCACTGATTCGAAGCAGCTGTCGTGTTCTGGACTAATCCTGTCCTCTTGAGGAAAATTCGACCCCATTCATCTTTAATCTGAACGTCAAACAGTTCAAAGACCGTACCGGGATCGGGATCGCTTTGATTCCATTTAATCGTTGGTGTCACGGTAGGCACATATGTCGGGTTTGCCTTGCTTCCGTTCGGATAGGTTAAGGTCACGCTCGGAGGTCGATTGGCCGCGACAGGCTGCTTCACAACGATATCCTGCTCGTACCAGTCGCTCCATGCCCGGTATTCATCAGCTACAGCTAATCCAAGGGTATAGACTCCTTCTTCCGTTGGCCTTTGCAGCTTTCCTTGGACAGTCTGGCCGCTAGGTGTGACGTAATAATATTTCTTCTGGTAAATCCCGTGATTGCCTGCATAAGCCGCCTGACAGTTTCCGAAGCTGTAGCAGCGGTCCGGATCGTAGCTGCGCTCACTCCAAACCACCAGGTTGTTATTGTTGATGCTGGCCGTGAAATTCGCTATCGGCCTCCGATGGACAATGAGCGTTTTGATATCAAAATCCGAGTACTTCCGGTATTGGCCGAACACATTGCTCGGATAACGATAATTGGGATGAGGATCGTCCATTTCCCGATACGAAATCCGGTACAGTCCTACCTTATCGAAAACCGGAACCGGCGTCTTCCGGACGGAATTATGAAACGCAGACAACCCACTCTTGCCATCCCCGATATTCAAGAACATTGTTGTATTAATATGTTCTGTCTTCCATTCCGTTTTGTCCGGAATTTTCGGGTCATTTTCAAAATCAATGTATGTCGAATCATAAGTCACCTGCGTATCGACAATGGCATAACCATTGACTTCGCTATCCGTTCCGGCAGGCATCATCCGGGAGGAAATCCCCTTAAAGGCAACCGTATCATGAACGGAATACGGGCCGAATGTACCTCGGGTGAATGTGCCATCCGTGACTTCAATGATTGGCACCCCGTTTTCATACACCTTCAGACTGCTGCCGCGCATATCGACTTTGTAGCCGGTCCAAGTATTATCGGGAATGAAATGAGTGACTTCTTTAAGGGTCTGTTTCCTTCCATTGACGATTTTGATTAGTTTTAGCTTAGAATTAGTGGATTCTACCCGATACATATTCTTGTGGTTTTGAATCCGGAAACTCATTCCCGTTGGTAAATGATCGAATTCTTGATATGCAACCTTCTGACTCCAAGCAATCGTTCCGTTGGCCAAAGGAGGCATTTGGGCATTTATCAACTGCCCATTGGTCTGCCATTCGTTATGGTCAGGTGGTTGCTCTCCATTATACTCAAATGGGTATAGTGTAGCTTCTTCCGGGAAATAATAGCTGCCTACCACAAACTCATATCCCTGAATACCGTACCTTCCGGAACTAAAAGGAAGATCCCATAATACCCTTCCCGACTTTCGGTCAACGACTCTATATTTCTCTCCCATCCGCTCATCATCATAAGGATCCCTAATCACGTCGGTTCTAATCCCAATACCATTGACTCCTCCCCAATAGGGGAGAGTGGGAGGACGATAATCTACTTGTCTGAGGCTTCCGGTAACAAGGTCGTATTGGTGGTACTTGTCTTTCCAGTGGATTATAAGATACCTATCTTCTTGGACCTTACTCCAGATACTTGCTCCGAGATAAGAAACATCTTCAAGTTCAGTAAGAACCTGAGGCTTGCCAGAGTATCCATCCCAGCGGACTAAGTATCCTACCCACCCTCTATTCGTATCTTTTAAATGTGCATTAACAATGCTGTACTTATTTCCCCTGGAATCCTGAATATCAGTATTCAAATAAGCAGGAAGATAATCGGGATGTTTAGGATTACTATATTGCATGTCAGCAGCAGGTACATTCGAATAACTTTCAACCTTATAAGGGGTCACTAAGTTATCATAAGAATAGGAATATATTCTGCGGTTAGACAAGTCAATTTTTTTGACATCACTATTAAACTTCAAGAAGCTGTCGGCATCATACGTTCCAGTTCCGTCAGAGAATTTTAGAATCTTCCCGTCCACAGTGACGGTTTCCCCGTATTTGGTTTCTTGTATAGAAACGTGCGATGTCTCTAAGGGCTCTACCTTACCTCTTGCCAAGTCTGAAATTCGATACAGCGCATAATCCCGAAGATCGGAATAATACCTATCCATAACCCAACCTAAGTAGTTCCGAAAATAGAACATTATTTGGTCCAAATCTTCTCTGATAATCATATGGTTATCAGAATAGCCACCCTCGAATAATTTGGTTTGGTTGCCACTTGGATCTACTAAATAGTAAACGCTATTATAACCCTCCCAAACGTGCATAATATATCTATCTCCACCTAAACTATACGCAAGACTTCTTAAGTCCCTACTGTAGTAGGGTTTAGGGAGTTTCTTAGGCGTCTTGATCTGATCTGAAGAAACAGGTAAAGATATATAACCGTTAAGGTCTTTCTGAAGTTGATTCGGTTTTTGGGCTATAATCGGCGTTGTTACAAGCAGTCCATCCGGAGTTGCGGACCAATATTTTAAAATGCTCGGCTCGTCTAAAGAAGTATTCACCCATTTATTCGTCATAAAATCGCTTGCCGGATAAACAGTGGATTCAATCGGTTCCGGCTCGGTCGAAATGCCAATCGGCGTAAAACTGACCTCGGGTGCCTGATTCACGATTTCAAAGGAAAAGTATCCGGTCGCATGTTTACCCCAATCCTCCTCGGCATACACCTTCAGGCAATATTTCCCTACTTTATCTGCGGTGTAGTTCACCACTCCACCGCCAGAGCCTATTTTCCGGAAGTCCGCTTCGTTGCACTTGCCGTCATTGTTGGAATCATAGGCCACATACAGATCATTGACAACGATAGCGTCACCATCCGGACTATATGTTTCGTTCTTAATCGGCAGCGGTGTATTCCGGAGTCCGATAGAGTTATAGGCCAGCTTGGGAACCGGCGGCAAATCTTCCTTCACCACAAGCTTATGAATGGCTTTATTTTCGGGTAAAGAACGCAATCCGGTATTGTCTTCCACTTCCAAGGTGATCGTTTCAATCCCCGGCTTCGGGTACACATCCCGTCTATTTTCCCAAATGTGCTTGGATATGGTTCGCCCGGGAACATACGTAAAACTGTTTTCCCCATGGATCGGTGGCTTCACGGGACGTCCCTCAACTACGGAATCAGGTGCAGTTATGATGGGGATCGGGTTAGGCTCGACCACCGTAATCATCGCCTTGCTGGTTGAAGAAGCTCCTTGGGGATCCGTTGCGGTCGCCATGATTTCATGTGTTCCCAGCTCTGTAGCTTTTAGATTGTTGAACTCCGTATTTCCGGGCCAGAGCTGGTAATAATCCGGCAATCCGCGAATCCATGAACTCTTACTATCTTCGAAGTGGAAATAGTATTCGATTGGGTCCCCGTCCGGATCATAAGGCTCAGGTGGATTGGTTGTCGGATTTTGGATAACCCGTAGGTTCACATAGGAATCCTTGACGACAATGGTGGCCGAAGGAATAAAACCATAATAATCCCCTTGCTGAAACCAACCGATACTGAACACAGGCGGCCGGTTATCCGGATTCGTTTCAATCTCCAACGGCTTCGGCCCGATCCAATCGGAATTTCCGCAGGTCGTTTGTATCTGCATGTACACTTGAACCGTTCCCACTTGCAGACGATAAGGGTATTTCTGGACATAATCTTGGGTTTTTCCTTTAACGAGTGGCGTATCCTCTACGCTCCACCCATTTTGATAATACCGGAATTTATGACTGACATATTCGCAGCCAGGTCCCTTCACCACAATATTTATCGGCTTAAGCGTAAAGGAATCCCGGAACTGAATTTTGCCGGGAACAATCTCAAAATCCCCTGTAATTTCCTTTTCTTCAACCGGTGTGTCGCCACAATATCGGCTGGCCGCATATAGTTTCTTGATCTCATTATTAGACTTCGTTTCTTCAACGATGCGGTCATCGGGATCAAGTCTAATAACAAATTCGGTGGACCGTTCATTCGTAAACTTATACGTGAACTGCTCCTTGATCGTCTGATTGGACCCCATCTTCGAATAATTGAATGTCTTATGAAGCTGGCCGGCAACCCACACTTCGACCGTAAATGGTGTATCGATGGCTCGTCCACCGTTACTAAAGGAAAACTCAAACGGTGTCTCCACATTTAAAGCAATACAATCCACCAAAGTTTTGAAGTCTAGGCTGCCTAAATCTGGTTTCTCTGTTGGCTTCAAATACACCGTCACTTTACCGCTATATTCGTAGGAGATCCCTTGCCAGAAGGCATTGATCTTCATTTCATAATTTCGGCCTTCAGTATGCCCGGTAATTGGAGTATCCGAAGGAATGTCTTTCCAATCGGTTCCCTTCCTACTATTTTCTTCATCAAGCATCTTTGCAACTCGCATCATTCCTTTTCCCGGTAGAGCTCCTTCAGCTACACCACCAGTATCCAGAATGTCTACATTTCGAGTTATATTCGTTGATTTTTCTTTAATAATCCGTATGCTTTCCGGTACCACTGCAGATACGGGAATTTTTATAGCATTAGGATCTTTCAATTCCTGCTCGTTTAAGAAGTAATTACTTGGAGGATCTACTTCATAAGCAGTTGTTACCGCCTTGCTCTGAAACTGCAAATCATAGGGAAGATGGCTGGGAAAGGGGCCCGGACATTTGGACACACCATTTTCTACACAGGCCCCCGGGAAAGAATATTTCGCTGTTCGTTCTCCTTGTGTCTGCCAGTGCGTACCTGCAGCATTTCGCCAAATATAGTGTCCTGGATTGGTTTCTGACGTATTTACAACATGTTTTTCAATACCTTTAATGTCGGGAAGTGTAAGTATATTCCCAGATAATGTCCCTCCGTTTTTAGTTTTGGTTCCATTCACTTCTATTTCCCAATAATCAATTTCTCTATCACCAAAATTAAAATTAACAGTTTTTCCAGAAAGACTACTTGAAGGAAGATAGGAATATTTTACATTATCTATCGTTACCTCATATCCACCAAATTGGATATCCAAAGACTCAGCTTGAAGCTTTCCACTAGGAAACAGGATAAACATCCCACATAAAAGGAATGAGATTAGAACAATCGCTATTATTTGTTTTGTTCTTTTCTTTATTGCCACCTTATTATCCCCTTATTTCTTATCAGTTTCACCCTCGTCATGATTTAGATAAATAAGTATCCTGATCCAAAGACTGATATTTGTTTGAGATATATATCCAGAACTTCCCGTTGGACAATCTCTCTTCAACCTCTGTTTTAGGCATAGTCATTAACAACCAACCAGATCCATTGAAGTGTTTTTTCATTGAATACATTTCAATATATTTCACATGGGTTTGTTCCTGGACATCAGGATCAATAATTGCTTCATTAAAATGATAGCCTGCCCCAAAATATTGTGAAGAGTCCCAATATCCTTCACGTAATGTATTATTTGAGAAATTAAGTTCCATAGCTATTAGATAATCATTAATCGATTCGCTTGCATCATACTTCTTGATCACCTTAGGAAACCAAGATCTAAATGCCGCATCCGGATCTTCCATATCCACCACCAATACTTGCTTTAATGTGACATCTACCTCTGCCCCATAAGACAAATCCATCGGAAATTCCTCTGGTAGAACCCCCAAAATCGACTCCATATTCGTGTTACGCCACTCAACCTCAGCGTAGCTGGCTGCCCGTTTATCGACTTCCAGCTCCTTGCCTTCCTTCAAATCCAGGATGCGTTGAATAATGGTCACAGATTGCGCCCGAGTGGCCGTTTCCTCTTTACCCAGTTGCCCATCGGCCATTCCGGTGATCATTCCAGTTTTGGTCGCCAGGAACATCAATTCTTCGTCGCTGGTTTGATTATCTGCCGATTGCAGTTCTTCATTGGCCGCCCGAACGGCAATTCTGGCCATTTCCAGCCGGCTAATCGGGGTATCCCATGTTCCGTTATTAAAGTCCGAGTACCGGTGATATCCGGCATTGACGACAGCCGAAATATAGGGATCGTACCATTGGTCGTCGCTATTCTTTTTCAATGGATTTAAACCCATAGCTTTCGTAACCATAGTTACATACTCAGCCCGTGTAATGTCGCTATCCGGCCTAAACGTACCATCCTCATATCCGTCCACATAACCGGCCTCTATCGCTTGCTGAATCGATTGCTCACCCCAGTGGCCTTTAATATCCGACAAGTAAACTTGAACCGGGGCCTTAGCCTCCTTTACAGCGCCTGTTCTCTCTTCCTGCGGCTCCTCTTTGCCTGCGGCAAGCAAGGACGAATGATCGGTGCATCCCGTCATCATTAATGCTGCGGCTACGCCAACGGTAATGAATTTGTTTTTGAATGGAATTGTTTTCATGTTTCAAACCTCCAATGATTATTGTGAATGCTATATTATGGCCTAAAACAGGCTTCCAATAGGATCCAAAGAAAGGGCAGCCTGCGGCCGATTAGGCTTTTATACCTATAACAATTTCTACAAACAAATAGTTCATTCCTCCTAATTTGACAAATTTAACTAGTAAATCCTCATTTGAGGAAAAGCTTAACGGAGAGTTCAGTGCGGCCAAAATAAACAAACCGCCCCTATACTCGCATTCGAGAATAAGGGCGGTTCTTCCGCACGGTTTATTGGATTTGTCTCTACTATAAGCGATATTCCAATCTATGGCAAGACCTACTTTGACTCTGCGTATCCATTGATCTCTATCGCGGAATCATGCTACCTTAGGCTAAGTAGCTAAAGATATTTTCTCATCCATCTGCCATAATGCTCTGAGGAGGGCTTAATATGCATAACAAACCGGGATTTATCATCGATTTGGACGGCACTATGTACGTGGGAACCCGTCCCATACCGGGAGCGGCCGAGTTTATCGAACGGCTTCGGGAAGCCGGCTTTCCCTTCGTTTACGCCACCAACAATTCCAGCCGGCGGCCGGAGCAGGTCGCGGAACACCTGCGTTCCGTAGCCGGTGTGGAAGCTCGGCCGGACGAAGTCCTTACTTCCGCTCAGGCCGCGGCCCGCTATATCTCGGGACGGCAGCCGGGGGCACGCACCTTCGTCATCGGCGAAGAAGGTCTGCTGCATGCCGCTCACGAAGCAGGCCTCGTGGTCACCGGGGAAGAACCTGAATTCGTCCTTCAGGGAATCGATCGGCAGTTCAGTTACTCCAAGCTTGAGGCGGCCGTCCGCCACATTCGGAACGGCGCCGCTTATGTCCTGACGAACCCGGACCATCTGCTGCCCGGTGAAGGCGGCTTCCGGCCGGGAGCAGGTTCCCTGGCGGCAGCCATCCGGATGGCGAGCGAAGCCGAGCCGGTCGTTATCGGCAAGCCATCGTCCATTCTGCTCGAGATGGCCGTCGAAGCACTCGGCATTCCCGCCGGCGAAGCCTGGGTTGTGGGAGATAACCTTCGGACCGACATTCAAGGAGGAATCTCGGCCGGATGCCGGACTGCGCTGGTTTTGACCGGTCTCGTGACACCCGATCAAGCGGACAAGCTGATCGCCGGCTCAGCCATCCGACCAGACCTGGTGTGCCGCGATCTGCTGGAGCTCTTTGAACGCCTTGCCGCGAAACGATAACGAGATTGTGTGACCATGGCGATAACGCAGATCATTTAAGGTTTAAGAAGTCAAGCGGCGGCTTCTTCCTTGCCCGCTAACTTCCATCAAGCGAAATTACCCATGCTTTCTTCCGTATGCCCGGGCATATGACATGACCCTATTGTACATAGCCCGGTCCACCTTTCTAATAGGGGCAAATTGGGGCTGTCTGGAATTGACCTCCAGTACGAACAGCTGCTTGCTCTCCTCTTCAACGGCGAAATCAATCCCCATCTCCCGCATGCCGGACTTCTTCTTGCTCAGTACGCGGGCAATTTGAAGCGCGGTCTTTCTTATTAGTGCCAATCTTTCCTCCCCTTCCTCCGGGGAAAGCTGAAGCTGTCTGAACAGCTTGCTCATATTGACCAGCCTGCCGCCTTGATGATAATTGGTGACGATTTTATTCGGCTTGCCCACTTTGGCGATAACGCCGGTACACGTCCACTTGCCTTTGGGCTTACGTTGAACCATGGCGCGTAAATCATAAGGGTTCCCCTGCACCCGATCCAAACCGACAGCCTGTTGAATAAGCAGTTTTTTCTTTTTTACATTAAGCAGATGGCGGTATAACGAATGAATGTCTGTAAACCTTCTGGTTCTCTTCCTGGAACGAAGCAGATATCCTTCGTCATCCGTTTCCAGCTTATAGATACCGATACCTAGGGAACCTACGTTAGGTTTAATGTACAAGCACCGGAACGATTCGGTCATTCGTTTAAGATTTTTTTTCGAGAAAGAAGTGGTGTAAGGGAGATGTTTGCTGACCTGGTGATTCGCTGCCAAATAATAATAGACTTTCAGCTTACCAACTATGGTGGCGCTATTGTAGTTTTTTGTTCTCAATCGAATTCACCTCAAAATACTGTATGTGCCCGTCACGGTGAATGGCTGTGTGATCGTTTAGTTAGATAAGAAATAGACATTTGAACCAAATCATTAGCACCAGCCTACTATTCCAGGTCCATGTCCTTACAGCATAGAGATGGCCCGAGTAAGAAGAGCTATAAAACCGAATAGGCCCTCATTAACGATGCGGAACCCCGGCAGGCCGCTTACTCAGCCGCTCGCAAGGTGCTTGCTTGGAAAAAGATCATATTGCCAGCCAGACTGGATAGGTTTAAGATTGATAGAGACATCAAAACTATTGCTTAATCAGGAGGTCCTGCCATGTTCGCTGCCATATTCCGGCGGAAATGGACAACCGTAGACTATGTGCTGGTCGTCGTACTCGCTGCATTATACGCGGTTGCTCTCATGACGCTGGCGAACATTAAATTGATTCCTTCCGTTCCGGTTCGTCCGGCCAACGCCCTACAACCGGTATTCGGAATGCTGTTTGGATTGCCCGGCTGCCTGGGTCTCGCCTTCGGCAATCTCATTAACGATCTGATCATAGGCGATCCGCTGCCGCATAAGCTGATCGTCGGTTTTATCATTAACTTTCTGGGCGGTTTTCTCGGGTTGTTGTTCGTCAGCCATCCCCTTCTGAAAACCATACGAAGCGTCGTTGAATATTATTTCTTCGTGGTCATACTCGCTTCAGGTATCATAGCCGGATCGATCTGGGTGAATGTGCTTCTCGGCTTTACTCCCGTTGAGATTGCCACTGCCTTCACGCCGATTGTGTTTGCTAACCAGGCTATCGCCACCGGAGTGCTTGGTCCGGTGCTGCTGAGACTGCTCCATCCTTTCGTCAAGAGAGCCGGCCTATACCGCGGTCTGCCCATTCGGACCTCCGGATCGACAGTAAATAATCAAGGAGTCAACAATGCGTGAGGAGAAACCGATTCTTGAACTCGAAGATGTTTCCTGGCGTTATGAGGACCGCAGCCATCCGGCTTTGAACGGGATCCATCTGCGAGTCCGCCGGGGAGAGGTCGTAGGGGTGACCGGACCGTCCGGAGCCGGTAAAACGACGCTTCTTCTCGCCCTAAGCGGTCTGATTCCCTCCAATTACGAAGGGGAATTCTCGGGAACCCGCCTGGCGGAAGGGGAGATCGGAATCGTCTTCCAGGACCCCGAGACTCAATTCATCGGTTTGACGGTGGAGGAAGAGATCGCTTTTCCGTTGGAAAATCGGGGATACCGCGATGAAGATATCGATCGGATCATTCCAAGAGTGCTGGAGCGGGTCCGTTTGTCCGGATTTGAACGGCGCTCTCCTTTCGATTTGTCGGGAGGGGAGAAGCAGAGGGTGGCCATCGCCTCCGCATTGGCGGTTTCACCACCCATTCTCATCCTGGACGAGCCGACCTCCGAGCTTGATCCGTTAGGCGCCAGAGAGGTTTTTGCACTGCTGCAGCAGTTGAAGCTGGAGCGGGAAATGACGATTATCGTATCGTCTCATGCAACGGAGGAGCTGGCTCAATTCTGCGACCGAATGATTCTGCTGGGCAACGGGGCTATTACCGTGGATGCCCCGACCGGAGAGTTCTTCGCTATGCCCGAGCTGCTTGAGGCTTCCGGCATCTACGTCCCGGATCTAATCAGCTTCCATCACGGGCTTCGGAGACAAGAGAGCGTACCGGTTACGCCCCCCTTATCCGTAGAAGAAGCGGTCCGCTGGTACCGGTCGCTCCGGGCAAAGGAGGGATCGGGCGTATGACAGCCATCCTTCGCTTCGAGCATGTTCATTATCAATATCACCCGGGCCGGCCCGTGCTGAAAGATATCCATTTCTCGGTAAGGCGTGGGGAATCGGTTGCGGTGATCGGCGGCAACGGCTCAGGTAAGACAACGCTGGCCAAGCATTGCAACGGCTTGTACAAGCCGACCTCCGGCAAAGTGTATGTAGATGGACGGGACACGGCTTCAATGGCTATTTCCGATTTATCTTCCACGGTGTCTTACTGCTACCAGAACCCGGATCACCAAATTTTTCAATCCACCATTTGGGATGAGGTCGCCTTCGGGCCCCGAAATCTCGGGCTGTCGGAAGAGGAAGTGGAGAACCGGGTAACCGAAGCTCTGACTGCCGTCGGATTGAATGAAGCACGCGCGGAAGAGCCTTATTTTGCCGGCAAAGGGGAACGGCAGAAGATTGCCGTCGCCTCCGTGCTTGCCATGAAGCCGCAGTTGATTGTGCTCGATGAGCCTACCACCGGTCTCGATCACCGCGGCGTCACGGACATGATGTCGCTCATCGAACAGTTAAACCAAGAGGGACACACTATCCTGATGGTAACCCACGATATGCGTCTTGTTGCCCGCTATGCCCATCGCGTCATCGTCCTCCGGCAGGGAGTGATTATAGAGGATGGCAGTACGGAAGAGGTATTCGCCAAGCCGGATGTTCTGGCTGAAGCGCAGGTAGAGCCTCCATCGGTAACCCGGTTTGCGCTGGGCTGCGGATGGTCCAGTCCTCTCCCGCTCACCCTGGAGGGTTTACAACAGCGTGCGGCAAAGGAAGATGAACATGAGTAACTCTGTACATTCTGCAGTACCGTCAATTGCGCCAAGTTCCCGAACAATGGCGGGAATGCATCCCAGCGCCAAGCTGCTTCTATTTCTTCTGGCCGGCAGCCTGGCCTTGATCTTTCAAGATCCCCGATATTTGGCCGGTGTAGCTCTGCTTCACCTGCTGCTCGTGTCCCGAATCGGCTGGACGCGTTCGCTCTTCCGGACCTTTCTTATTCTGGGGGGCATTTCCTCCGTCTTCACTGCAGTTTCCTGGCTGCTGTTTGTCCGGGCGGGAAACGCATATTGGGAAGGCACGATCCCTTGGATCGGATACGCGATTCAGATAACGGAAACGGGAATATTATGGTCGATAGGCATGGGATTGCGTATCGCTACCCTTGTGATGCTGTCGGTATTCTATTTATTTACAACCTCTCCGCGGGAAATGGCCATGGCCTTGAAAGGAATCGGCCTTCCATTCTCCATCGGCTTCCTGATCTCGCTCATCTTTCGCTTCATCCCCCTCGTCAAGAATGATCTGGCGACGATCCGGGAAGCGCAGATGGTCCGGGGGGTCCGATGGGATCGTGGCAGCCTGTTCACCAAGCTGAAGGCATATGCGGCCTTGATCATTCCCTTGATCTTTACCTCGTTAAAGAGAGTTCAGCTTATCGCCAACGCTCTGGATTCCAAGGGCTTTCAAATCCGAAACCGCAAACATCGGTATTATCGGATGCCCCGCTGGAAAGGACAAGAAATCGCCTGGATTGTGATCAGTGCTTGCCTTGTAGGTCTCTGCCTGTATTTGGCGCGCCTGAGCCCGAATATGTACGGCATTCTTATTCCTACCCGAATCTAAGAAAAAGCCTCCGATACCCTAGCTAGAAGGGTCGAAGGCTTTTTTCCTTTTTGTTAAGCGGCAGTCGTTCGCCATTCACAGATCACTCCAGGCCGAATATATACCTCTGGATTAGGACGGCTACGCCATCCTCGGTATTCGCCGGGGCAACAGTATCCGCGACTCTTTTCACTTCCTCCTGCGCGTTGCCCATAGCTGCGCCCAAATCAGCTTTCTTCAAATAATGGAAACTAATTGTCGGGAAGAATCGTCTAACAG
This sequence comes from Paenibacillus sp. 32O-W, assembly GCF_007679495.1. Lineage (GTDB taxonomy): Bacteria > Bacillota > Bacilli > Paenibacillales > NBRC-103111 > Paenibacillus_L > Paenibacillus_L residui. The sequence goes on from NZ_VEGP01000068.1 coordinate 20,542, forward strand.
AGTAGGAGTCATTGAGGGATGCAAGCAATGACTGATCGAAATGTGCCGGTTGCCGGTTTTATTAAGCGCCGACGGCGGCATAAGATGAATCGAATGAGGTTAAGATCGGCGGGGACAGCAGCCCGGGACATTCTTCGGGAAGCGTATTTACGCTGAGTCAAGCCCCTGTATACCAAATAACTCTCGTTCAAAGCACTTAGACACTATTAAGGTTTTTTTAAGACTATTCCCTATTCTGTCTTAAGAAATGATTCCTATAATGAACAAGGAGATCCAAAATAAATAAATAAATAAAGGGGGACCTGAATTTGCAGCTTCCATTGGAAAGGCCTTCGGCTCGCCGGCAGCAAGGATGGCTTCGCAGCAACTTCAAGCCGCTTCTGCTGCTGCTGACCATTCCGCTGTTGAACATCGTCTACCCGCTGCTTAATCATCCTGGGCGCGGAGTGACTTATTTGACAACGGCATTGGACCATCGCATTCCATTCTTGAAAATATTCGTGTTGCCTTATATCGCGTGGTATGCTTTTATTATTTTCGTCCTTGTATTATTATGTGCGAAGGACCGGATGACCTATTTCCGGACGCTGGGTTCCTTTCATATCGGACTTATCGTTTGCTATATTATTTTTTATTTCTACCAAACGGCGGCCCCCCGCCCGGAGCTAACCGGAGATGATTGGTTAACCGCTTTGGTCCGGTTCATCTATTGGTCGGATCAGCCGTTCAACTGTCTTCCAAGCATTCATGTGCTGACGAGCTATCTGGTCATGAGGGGATTGCTGGCAAGCTCGATTCGGGGCTTCGGGTTGCGGCTGTTTACTATCGTTACCGCGGTGCTTATTATTTTATCGACGCTGTTTATTAAACAGCATGTAATATTGGATGTGTTCGCAGGCATTCTGCTGGGTGAATTGGCTTTCGTCCTGAGCCAGGCCATCATTCAGCAGGTCCTGAACGGAAGGAGCAAGCATGTATGGCAAAAGAAACAATACTCCTTGTCGACGATGAAAAAGAAATAGTTGATCTGCTGGAAATTTATTTAAAAAATGACGGTTATCAGCTTCTTAAAGCCTATAACGGCCTGGAAGCATTGAACATATTAGAGTCCCATGTTGTCGATCTCATTATTCTGGATATCATGATGCCCAAGATGGACGGCATTCAGGCCTGTCTGAAAATCCGCGAGCAGAGGAACATGCCGATTATCATGTTGTCGGCGAAGAGCCAGGACATGGACAAGATCACGGGCCTCAGCATGGGAGCGGACGATTATGTGACGAAGCCGTTCAATCCGCTTGAGCTTATGGCGCGGGTCAAATCCCAGCTCAGACGCTACAACAGGCTGAACACCCCCTCCGCTGCCAAGGCAGAGGAGATAGAGATCGATGATCTTACCATCAATGTAGCTACCCATGAGGTCAAAGTCGACGGACGTGAGGTCAAGCTTACTCCGCGGGAATTTTCCATTCTGGAGCTGCTGGCCAGAAACCGGGGCATGGTCTTCAGTATTGAGAAAATATACGAGCGGGTTTGGAAGGAAGCTTTCTTTGAGTCGGAAAATACGGTGATGGTGCATATTCGAAAAATAAGGGAGAAAATCGAGGACAATCCCCGAAAGCCCCGATTTATAAAGACAGTGTGGGGGGTCGGCTATAAAATTGAAAATTAAATTCACGCCGTTCAAATGGCTTGGCCGGATTTTTCCTTTTAATTGGATCGGGGACATCTTCCGCTTCTCCTTTAAAATGCTGATCCAGGGCGTCAATAAAGTTCAGGAGAGCATCCGGCTGCAGTTGATCGTCACCTTCGTCATTTGTCTTCTCGTCTCGATGCTCACTTACAGCCTGAGCGCTACCTTTTTCGACCAGTATAATAAAGTTGCCCGGATTGATTATACCGAGGGCAAGGCAGAGATTGAAAGAGAGGCAAGAAGTATCGTTACCCGGCTGCAATATAAGCTTTCGGGAATATCTGAGGATGAAGTCAAGCCCATTATAGAGGATATGGTCCAATACAGCTCCTATAAAATGCTGATCCTATCTCTTGACGGGAAAGTGCTGTATAAGACCCCCAATACAACGGAAACCCAAGTCGACGTTCACCACCTCATCTCCAATGCGATGAATGAACGTATTTATAACGATAATACTTCGAAGGAATTCATCTCCTTTTTTCCGATTGATTTGGTTAGCGAGAAGGCTTATCTGGTAGTAAGCGGGATTCCGCGCCCGCAAATTGAATATGACCCGGGTTCCAGTCCGATTCCGCTAATAGCCGCAGTTGCCGCATTCATAGGTTTGTTCTACTGGCTGACGAAACGAAAGATGAAGGACGTGGAGGAGCTTGCCCAGGGGCTGCTGGAAATCTCCAAGGGCAATCTGGATTACAGGGTCCCGCATAAGTCCTCCGATGAACTGGGCTCGCTGGCGGACAACATCAACCACATGGCGAAGGAACTGCAGCGAACGATTGAGGAAGAAAGGCTGGCGGAGCGCACCAAGAACGAACTCATTACGAATGTCTCCCATGATCTGCGCACTCCCCTCACTCTCATTATCGGCTATTTGCGGCTGCTTAAAGATAAAAATTATGAGAACGAAAGGCAAGCGGAGACTTATCTGAATATCGCCGCCAGCAAATCGGAAAAGTTAAAGGGACTGATTGACGACCTGTTTGAATACACGAAGCTGTCCAATCACGGAGTCAGCCTCGCCAAGGAAAGGGTCTGCCTGAATGAATTGATCGAACAGCTTCTGGAAGAAACGGTCAGCTATGCGGAAGAGAACGAGCTTGTGCTGGAACGTCATCTTCCCGCTGAGAAGCTTATGGCGCATATCGACGCGGACAAAATCATCCGGGTGTTCGAAAATTTACTGACCAACGCCATTAAATACAGCTCCAAGCCCGGTGTGGTGTCTGTCCGTTTGACCAGAGAAGAAGGATATGCTCATATATGTGTCATCAATAATGGAGACCCCATTCCGGAAGATGAGCTGGACAAGCTGTTCGAAAGATTCTACCGCATTGACGCTTCGAGAACGTCCTCGACCGGAGGCTCGGGACTCGGACTGGCCATCGCCAAGAGCATTGTGGAAAACCATGACGGCAAAATCTGGGCCGAAACCGTAGGCCGCGAGATCCGCTTCTGCGTTCGCCTTGAACTGATTGACAGTTAATGATGTACTGTCGCAGGCTTTACCCCAACCATTGAAATGTAAGCTCAAAAAGATGTACTTTTGCAGGCTTTGCAGTGCACCCAGCCAACCTTATAGCCTGATATGCATCGGACAGACTCCCAGGTGGTGCTTGAAAAATCGGAAACCGTCCTAAAGAGACAGCCCCTTGCTCATAGTTCATCCCATAGTTTGTTTAAATATTCAAGGGATTGCGGGATGGTCCATGAAGGATTCTGTTCCGGTGCACATTCCAACGAAGCTTCTCCTGCGTAACCGGACCGTTTAAGTGTTCCCAGCAATTGTTTGAAATCGGCGCCTTTCTCCACAAGAGGACAGCCCGGCAGTCTCCGGTCCCGATCGGCGAGATGAACATGCGCCAGCAGCCCCATCTCCACGGCTTCTTCCAGGATGTCGTATTCCTCTCTCTGCATCAGCATATGGTAGGAATCCGCCGCGACACGAATATGGGGCAAATAGAGACCGGCGGCCAGTTCGATCGCTTCCTCCACCCATTTGATCCAGTTGCATTCCTTACGATTAAGCGGTTCAATCGCCACGATTAACTCATGCTTCGCCGCGTGTGCTTCACATTGATGAAGGAAGGCTTCGAATTGCTCCACTGCGGTTTCTTTATCGAAGCCTTGCGGGATATTTCGGGCCTGCCCCGCGCCCAGAATCACCGTTCCGGCTCCTAATCGCGCAGCCCGAAGCAAGGCGGACTCCAGATAGGCTTCCGTCTGCTCCGGGTTCACCTCCGGTCCCGTAAGCGGCAGGCCGGGTCTGATCATAGAATTCACCACCGGACAAGAAAGACCGGAAGCTTTCACCAGAGAAACCGCTTCTTCAAATTCCGGCTCCGCCAGTGCAGTGAACGGGCTTAACGGCAGTTCCACCCTATCCATGCCGAAGCCAGCGGCCTCCTCCAATTTGGCCTGCAGCCGGGCCATCCATTCCTTCATCCCTCCCGCCTCGAAGTTCCCTTGCCCGGGATAATCCAGCGCAATACATAAACCGAATTTCATTTATTTGTCCACCTCTTTCACATAATCTCTATCTTATTACAAGTCAGCTGATTACGCCAAATCTCTTTCGAGGTCCCCCCTCCCCTGTAAGGAATTCCCTCTGCAAATGAGTTTTTGTTCTACAGATATTTAAAAAGATTGATGACCTTTTCATTCTCCTTTATAATAAAATTGTTGAAAAATAATATTTATTTATCAGATAATAACGATAATAAACAATTATTGAATGATCCCCTCGACTCTTTGGAACGCTAACTTTGGACAGGAGGACGAAGAGCGGAATGAATATCAATCAATTGGAGACTTTAATTACTATTTCGCAGACGATGAGTTTTCGCAAAGCTGGAGAAATCCTGAATTTGACCCAGCCTGCTGTTTCCGCTCAGATCAAGAGTTTGGAGGACGAGTTTAAGACGGTGCTGATCGACCGGAATCAACCGGTCACCTTAACGGACAGCGGCCAGGTTTTTCTCGAGCATGCTTATAAAATTTTACGAACCGTCGAGGAGCTTAAGCAGAAGCTGTCGGATTTGGAGCATAAGCCCCAAGGTCATATTAATTTGGGGACGACCACCTCCATAGCTGTGCAAATCCTGCCGAGGGTGCTCTCCTACTTCCAGGACCAATATCCGCTTATCAAAACAACTATTCATTCCATGCCCACCTCGCAAATATTGTCCAGTGTCGAAAGCGGCGCCATAGATATAGGTATCGCTTATCTGTTTGACAAAAACCCCGGGCTGGAAACCTCCATTCTCTATTACGATACTTTCGAATTAGTGGTATCCCCTGATCACCCATTGGCTAAATCTTCTCATGCCTCTGTCGAATCTCTTGACCGACTGCCTTTTATTATGCTGTCTCCAGACACTGCCGTTCGCAGATTTGTGGACCAGCTGATCCGAAAGCTGAATATTCATCCGCAGATTGTCATGGAGCTGTCCAGCAGCGAAGAGGTTAAGCGGATGGTGGAGTTGAATCTGGGAGCGGCGATTATTTCCAAAATGTCGATTTCCAACGAAATTCGGCTGGGCACACTTAAAATGGTTAATATCAGTGAGCTGGAAACTCCTCATCCGGTCGGAGTCATCTATAAATCCGGACGCTACTTAAGCTCAGCTATCAAACAATTCTTGAACGATTTAAAAGGGATGCCGGAAACTCATTTCATCGGCTCGGAATAAACCATCTCCATGACAAATATTAACCCTACATTCCGAGTACTTGGCAGGTTCTCGAACTTATAAATTCTAAATGTAGACCGAAGGAGGCGCGACATGAAATTCGATTTGCATACCCACCACGAAAGATGCGGACATGCGGAAGGCTCTATTCGCGATTACATTGAAGCGGCTATAGAAGGAGGACTGAACGTCATAGGCATTTCCGACCACTCTCCTTATTTCGGCAGAGAGGAGGATCATGCGGAGCCTTACATTGCCATGGCCAAAAGCGAGTTCTCCCATTATATCTCCGAGGTGCTCAGGCTGAAGGAGGAATATAAAGACCGGATTGAAATTCTGCTCGGAGTTGAGTCCGACTTCTTCCCGGAGCACGCCGACCTTTACCGGCAAATCTATGAGCAGTATCCGTTCGATTACATTATAGGAAGCGTGCATCAAACCGGAGGCGTCAGCATTTTCAACCGCAACCGGTGGAAGAAGCTTGACGATGTGCAGAAAATTAAGGCTAAGGAAGAATATTACCGTCTGATCCTGCAATCCGCCCGAAGCGGCATGTTTCAGATTCTGGGACATATCGATGCCATGAAAGGTTTTTATCCGCAGTTTTCCCAGCTTCCGACCAAGGCTGTAGAGGAAACCTTGAAGGTCATCGGGGATGTCGGAGTCGCTATCGAAATTAATACTTCCGGCAAAACGAAAGATTGCGGAGGATGGTACCCTTCCGACGACATTCTGGAACGGGCGCTATATTATGGTGTTCCGGTCACCTTCGGTTCCGATGCCCATATCCCGTCGCGCATAGGCGATGAATGGGAGCTGGTTCAGAGAAAGCTCCGGGAAATCGGTTATAAGGAATGGGTCTTCTTCCGTCAGAAGCAGCCGGTCTCGGTCCCGCTGTGAGGACGCGTGCGTTGCGGCGCTGTATGAAGGTTGGTCGGACTTATTGATGCCATAACTGTTGTCTTATAGAAGTCCCGCGACCAAAAGAACGAAGACCTGCAGATGTGCAGGTCTTTAGAAGGATTTAAGCTGAAGTCGGCGAAAGACATGCAAAAGTGCAGGTGAATTGGCGATTTTGCCGATTTTCCGCTTTTGCTGGAGAAAGAAACTGCAGATTTGTCCGTCTTTCCCGTGATTTGCCGAATCTCCGCTAAAAGACCTGCACTTTTGCTCTTCTTTGGGGCAGGACCTCCAAAATCACTTGGTAAGCCTCCCCCTATTTGTTCAATTCCCGAACCGTTCTTTAGCCATTTGCCCGGTTTTTCCCGGCACTTTCATTTCCAACCGGCAGCCTGATTACTTGGTCACCTCTGCTCGCTATTCATCGCTGCCGAAGGTGACCAGCCGGTTATGCAGCTCATAATAAAACCCTCGACGCCGGAGAAGCTCTTCATGCGATCCGGCTTCTGTAATTTTGCCGTCCTGCAGCACCAGAATCCGGTCCGCCTTCTGAATCGTATTCAGCCTATGGGCAATGACGAAGCTCGTTCTCCCCTTCATCAGCCTCTGCAGAGCATCTTGAATTTTGACTTCCGTAACCGTATCTATACTGCTCGTAGCCTCATCCAGGATGAGAATGACCGGATTTGCCAAAATAGCGCGCGCAATGGACAGAAGCTGCTTCTGCCCTTGGCTGATTCCGCCGCCGCCCGGCTTAAGGACCGTATCGTATTGATTTCGCATTTTCATAATAAAGGAGTGGGCGTCAGCCATTTTGGCCGCTTCCTCCACTTCCTCGTCGGTCGCATCCAGCCTTCCGTAGCGGATATTCTCGCGAATCGTTCCCTGGAAAAGGAAAGAATCCTGAAGGACGAAGGCCATCTGCTTCCGCAGGTCGGCCCGATGAACTTTCTTGATATCAATCCCATCCACCGTTATAACCCCGCTATCCGTATCGTAAAACCGGGACAGCAGGTTGATAAGAGTCGTTTTGCCCGCACCGGTAGGGCCGACCAGAGCGATCGTCTCCCCGGGGGCCGCATGAAAGCTGACATTAGAGATGGTTTCCCCGCCCTTGTCATAGGCAAAGGATACGTTCGAGAAATTCACCTCTCCCCGAAGCTCGGTGAGCCGCACGGACCCGGCCGTCTCCTTCTCCTCCGCCTCTTCGTCCAGAATATCGAAGACTCTTTCCGCCCCGGCAACGGCAGACAGAAGGGTATTGAATTGGTTCGCCAGATCGTTAAGCGGCCGGGTGAACTGCCTGGAGTACTCCACGAATACGATAATGGCCCCGATCGTGATCAAATTTTTAAGAGCCAGAATGCCCCCCACTCCGGCAATCATCGCAAAGCTCAAATTATTCAGTACGTTCATCACCTTCGGGATGAACCCGGTGAAGGTCTGCGCCCAGAAGGCCGATCTGCGTATACGTTCATTCTTCTCCTTGAATTCGGCAATGACTCTCTTCTCCTGCGAGAACATCTTGACAATCCGCTGGCCGGAGATGGTTTCCTCGATGTGGCCGTTAAGATCGCCGAGATTCTTCTGCTGTTCCTTGAAGAGCCTGCCCGTTCTCTTCGTGATCCATTTCGTTCCGTAAACCATAGCGGGAACGACTAGGAACGTAAGTAAAGTCAGCAGCGGACTGAGCCACAACATAACGGAAACCGCTCCGATTAACGTCAATAAACTGGAAAAAATCTGGATGAACGAACTGTTCAGGGTGGAGCTTACATTTTCTATATCATTGGTTACCCGGCTCATCAGCTCGCCGTGCTGTCTCTTGTCGAAGAAAGATATGGGCAGCTTGTGTAGATGTTCAAACAGTTGGGAACGCATAGAGAAAACGGTCGATTGCGCGATCCCGATCATCCAATAGTTCTGGAGCCATACCGTAACGGATTGCAGGACGTAGATACAGGCCAATCCCAGCAAACTGTACAGGAGTCCGCTGGAGTTCTGCAGCACGATGTAGTTATCCACCGTTCTGCCTACCAGAAAAGGACCCAGCAAGGTCAGCCCCGAGCTGGCTATGACCATTAGAAGCACAAGATACAATTTCGCCTTGCTGCGGGACAAATAACCCCATATTCTTCGCAATGTAGCGGACCAGTTCCTCGCTCTTGGTTTAACTTTGGAAGAGACGGGCTGGTTGGGACTTGCTTCCCGACCCATGGCTGTTCTTGGATACTGGAAGGGCCTAATCAATTCCTTGAGCATGCTTCGACCGCTCCTCTCCGAATTGGGATTGATAGATACGCCGGTACAGGGAGGAATGTTCCCACAGCTCCTCATGGCTGCCCTTGGCCAGCAGCTTCCCGTCTTCCAGGAGCATGATTGTATCTGCTGACAATGCCGCCGTCATTTTCTGGGTGATCATGAACAGTGTGCACGGATACTCTCGTAACGCAGCCAGCAGCTTTGCCTCTGTCTTGGTATCCAGAGCGCTCGTACTGTCATCGAGCATGACGATTTTCGGCTTGCGCACCAATGCTCTGGCAATCGACAGACGCTGTCTCTGTCCACCGGACAGGTTGACTCCTTTTTGCCCCAGCATCGTATCGTATTGATTGGGGAGCCTCATAATCGTCTCATGAATTTGGGCTCTTCTCGCCGCCTCCACTATCTCATCCATAGTGGCATCTGCCTTGCCCCATGCTATATTTTCCTTAACGGTACCGGTAAACAACAGCGCTTCCTGTGGAACAAAGCCTATTTGCTGCCGCAGCTGCTCCATGGTCAAACGGCGTATATCCGTGTCATCTATGTAGATAGCTCCCCCGGTAACGTCATAAAGCCTGGGAATCAGCTGAAACAAAGACGATTTACCGGAACCGGTTGCTCCCATGATCGCCACGGTCTCCCCCGGCTTGACCTCAAACGAAATGTTATGTAAAGTCGGAGCGGCCGACTCCGGATACTGAAACGAGACGGAATCAAAGACAACCCTGCCTTCACCAATTTCGCCAAAGGAACGGCTGCCTTCTCCATCGACCAGGTCGCCATCGCTGTCCAGCACCTCGGTAATCCGCGAGGCGGATGCCTTGGCCCGGGAAAAATTCATAATGATCATAGTAAACATCGACAACGCCATCGTCATTCTTGTGGCATAGTTAATAATAGCGACCACTTCACCCACACTGGCGCCCGAGGTTTGAACCTGCATACTGCCCACCCATAGAATGGCCATTATACAAACATTCATAAGCAGCAGCACGAAAGGCATCGTTGCTTCCGTGAACCGAAGCACGGACATCGTCTTATCCTTCAGCTCCTGGCTTGTGCCTGCAAATCGTTTAATTTCGTGGTTTTGCCGAAGAAACGCTTTAATCAGCCTCATCCCGGCCAAATTTTCCTGAATGACGCTGTTTACTGCGTCCAGCTTCTGCTGCACCGAACGGAACAGCTTCCCTGCTTTATTCATTGCCCAGAACAAAAAAACAAGCAAAACCGGGACCGCCAACAAAAGTAACAGCGCAAGCCGGGCATGGACAATAAACGACATGATAAGCCCGCCCACAACCAGCAGAGGTGAGCGCAGCATGATCCGCAAGCACATAAACACCGTATTCTGCACCTGGGTCACATCGTTGGTCAATCTGGTAATCAAGGAAGAGGCCGGGAACCGGTTAAAATTGGCGAAAGAAAACGATTGCACTTTTTCATACAGCTTCTCCCGTACGTCGAAGCCAAAGCTTTGGCTCACATGCGAGGCATAGAAGGAATTGATAATTCCGCTAACAAAAGCAAGAATGGAGCAGCCGACCAGTACCCCACCCCATTGGATAACAACCGATAAATTTTGCTGGCTGATCCCGTCGTCAATAATTTTGGAAATCAGAAAGGGCTGCAGCAGCTCCACCATCAATTCGGTGAACATCAAGAGCAGCGCAACAGTGACAGCTATCCGATATGGCTTCAAGAAAGACAGTATCTTCGTCATACGCCTTCCGTCCTCCCTCCAACGTACTGTCATCATCCATCGGTAAAGATTCCTCCATTCATCCCACCCGATATTCTGTAAAGAATGCAAATGAAATTACACATCTTTATTAAATATAGTATATTTTTAACTTTTCCGATAGGGCATGACTAATGCTTAAGACAGAGATCGTATTTTTCTCAAAGTAATTATCAAAGATATTTATCCTTGACCCCATTAGATTACATGTGTAATATTAACTTTAGACTACTAGTGTAATCACATTACGAAGGGAGTGTCTTATCATTTCACGAATATCCTCATCCGAATGGGAAATTATGAAAAATCTTTGGAGTGCAAAAAAACCTCTTACGGCTAATGAAATTATCCAATCCTTAAAGGATCACACAAACTGGAGTCCAAAAACAATAAGAACATTGATTGGAAGGCTCGTTCAAAAAAACGTTATCGGCATAGACCACACTGGCCCATCATACAAATATTATCCGTTAATTACAGAAGAAGAAGGTACGAAATTAGAGACCCACAGCTTTTTAGCTAAAATGCGAGGGATTTCTATAAAGCCCATTTTGGTTCAATTCTTGGACGAGCAAAAGTTATCTAAGGAAGATATTATGGAATTAAAGAACCTCCTCGAAAAAAAGTCCAGCGGTAAGATGTCAAGCCCCTGATTCATGAGAATTGGAAATTTACTTTAAGGAACAGGTCAATGAGTC
>NZ_VEGP01000069.1 GCF_007679495.1 Paenibacillus sp. 32O-W
TTTCCAGTTAGTTTCCATATTTCTTCCGAATATAGAAATCTAACTGTATGAAATCCATTTAGTTTTCAAATTTCACATTATTGAAGCAATTCAACTCTTATTCTACCTTGAAAATCCATCCATTTTCACCATCTGATGGTGCCGGGCAAACGGAATGGCGCGTCTAAATGGAATTCCATTTAGTGGCCATGCAGCATTCTTCGGCATAACCGAACGCGGCGCTTTGATAGGCCCTATACCATGACGCGGCACCATCAGATAACCGAAGCTGGCGGATAATTTTAAAGGTAGCTTATACTAGACATCCACATTGCCGAAGTCAAGGGACAATTACCATTCCAACGGCTGCACAATCGTAAAAAAAGCTTCTAACGAAGACTTTTCGAAGAAGTTGTTGAATCCATCTTTAGCGGAAGCTTTTTATGCCGATTAGAAAGTTGTTTCATTTATTGCTTTAATGCACTTAAACTTTCTAATAGGGCAAGGATAAACGGCTATCGCCCCTTTGGACAGGCGCGTTTACCGATGAAATATAAGAACGGGTATAAGGTGAAACTTATATTTCTTCAGAAAAACCTCCGGAAGACCGAAAAGGCGGTCATCCAGAGGTTTTTCATTATCTATGGCCTAATATTGATTTTAGTCGGCCTGGCAACCAGCGTCCACTGCTCATCGGCAAATTCGTACCGGTAATAAGCCTGAACCCAGGCTTGGCCTTCGGCCAGCGCGGTCATGCTCGTTCCGTCTTCGCCTACGGCGATCAACTGGGATTCCGGATCCAGGGGCCGGATGAACAAGGGAGCCGGCTGCCCGGTGTATGACCGATATTGCACGGACCCGGATATCGAAGCGGACTCGCCCACCTTCATCGTCAACTGATCGGGGGCTTCTACCGCAACCGGTACACCGGCATAATCGTTCGGATTATCAGTCACGTCACTTATCGGCCAGGCAAAAGTGACAAGCCCCCGGTGTTTCACATAATCCAGCATTTCCGGAGTCATGGAATTGGAAGGATTGAAATGGACGTTCTCCCTCACCGCTTCCCTTATAAATTTATCCGCATGACCAAGCGGATTTTCCACGGGCGCCGGACCGTTATGGATATAGACCAGTCCGATCTCCTTGTTCAGCTGGCGGACCGTCTTTAGTTCCTCCAAGCGGAATGTGATGATAAATACATCTTGTTCCAAACCGTAGCTCTTAACAAGATCAATGATTTTTTGTTCCAGATGGGGCGCTTTAATTTCCAGGAACAAGGCCATTTCTCTCGTCTTCTTCTTGGAATTGACCCATTCCAGTAATTCTATAAGCGTCGGTACCTGGACCGGGTCCGCTGGCTGGATATAGTTGGCGTTCAGCTGTTTCATTTCAGCCAATGTCTTATCCCTGACCTTCCCGGTTCCGTCCGTCGTCCGGTCCACATTATCATCATGCATCAGAATGAGATGCCCATCCTTGGTTTCCAGTATGTCGGTTTCGATAAAATCGGCCCCTGCCAGCCAAGCTTGCTCAAATGCGGGCATCGTATTCTCCGGCACTTGATCGAGGGAGCCGCGATGACCTCCGATAAGGGGACGCTGGGTGACGGTCTTTTCATCGTACTGGCTTAACGAAGCAATGGCGTCGCGGGGATTTTCCGTTACTAGTCCGGCAGCCCCTATCGCTATCAAATCATGAGCAGCCTTCTCTTCCTGCCCGCTCATGCCCCATACCGTGATTCCGCGAATACGCAAGTAATGAATGCTGTCGGCCGTTAGCCTGTTGTGATCCAGCATGACGACGGAAGCACCGCTTTTGCGTGCTGCCAGCACGATCTTCTGAAGCTGCGCCTTGTTTAAAGAATGGTTCCCGTAGATAATTCCTCCGCGCAATTCACGGTTCATTTCCCGCACACCGGCGACCACCTGCTCATTCTCTGAGACGATGAGGGCATCGAGCATTTGTTTCTCCTCCAGCAGCTGTACCACCTTGGCCGCCGTTTCCGCACTATCCGCCTTAATAACCGGGATCAGCTTGCCTTCTATCCTATCCAACACTTCGGATAGAAGAGGCACCCGCTCCCCTGCGAATTGCGGAGAGAACCAGCTTCCTGCGTCCAGCGCCCGGATTGTCTCCCATGTGTTCTTATCGACACGGCCCTTTCCATTGGTAGTCCGATTCAGCGTATGGTCCTTCATCAAGACCAGGTAGCCATCGGATGTTTCCCGGACAGGAAGCATAATTTGGGCGGCCTCGGTTTCGAGCAGCTTGTCGACTGCGGCCAGGGTATTTTCCGGTGCATTGACTGCATCGCCGCCATAGGCCACAATCGTAGGCGATACAACAAGGCCGTTGGCAGGCTCCCGCGCAGCCAGGACGTCTTCCCGCAGCGTTCTGTCCGGAATACGGCTTTCATCGGCATATGGCCCGAATAGAATCACACCCGGAGAAGGGTTAGGCTGGGCGACAAAATCGATCGCACAATTATTCGTATCGATTTCATTCAACCTTTCGATCGAATGCCCGTTATTTCCAAATATCGTCGTGTCGTAAGGGGTAACCCCCGGGAATGGCGCCGGATCTTTCCAGACCACCGCATCGATAATTTGCATATCCCGGTCGAAGAGCAGAGCCTGATCGCCGGCATTTGCCAGCCGGACTGTACCGTCCGCCCAAGCCGTATTTTTCTCCAGAGTCGGAACCTCCGGCATGGAATCATCCAATTCAAAATCCGGAGTAATACCTGGCTTTAATCCCTTGGGCATTGCCCGCTACGACGATCACCTGATACGGCTCGATCAAGGTTCCCTCGGGAAATTTGAACATTCCTTCTCCGGCACTGCCCACTCTCGGGAACTCGGAATCGCCAATGTGGTAGCCGCTTATATCGATCACATCATCGCCGACATTCGTAATTTCAATGAATTCCCCAGTATCTTCATCGTGAATCGCGTCATATAGAACTTCCGTAATCAGCAGGGAACGACTGATCATCGGACCAGGAAACGGATGCGGCTCGTCGCTTCGAAATTTGTAGGAACCGGGAGTCGGCGCAAGCGGCCAGAAATCTATCGATGCATCTCCGGTTGTATATATCCGCTGCAGGGACTGGACATGCTGAGTCATCGCCGGGGCCGCCTTGTAGGTAACTCCGTTCAGCTTCCTCTCGATAATATAGGGGACATAATCGATGACCTGTTGGTTGTTATCCATCAACAATATATCGTCGCCCCCCTGGGCCAAACTGAGGTATCCTTTCCCCCAGACCGTATCCGCCAGCATATCCGGGACATTCGGATCCGGCCGAGGATTGTAGGTTGCATGCATGGGAAGTTCAAAATCGGCGGTAAAGCCGTATCTTTCACGGGTAATGATCGCTGATTGGGTGATCACTACCGACTCCCCGGCTCCGATGACGGTTCCTTGCGGAAACCGGTACATCCCTTCGTTGGCGCCCTTCGCTGCCGCATCCCCGATATAGTATCCGCTTATATCGACAGGCTCCTGTCCCGCATTGGAAATCTCCACATATTCGGCTCCGTTGTCACTGCCGGGGGCATCATACATAATTTCCGTAATCCAGAGGGATTGTCCGACCACCCTCTCACTGGCGTACACGATCTGGTCCTTAGGTGAAACAACAAGTCCGGAAGCTGCAAGCAGTACACTTAAAACAGAAAATACCGTTTTTATAAGCCATACTTTGCCGTTCATAAAGTTGCCTCCCGTTTCACTATTATTTCACACCGGCACTCAGAAAGCTGCTGATGATATGCTTCTGCACAAGCAAAAAGGCGAGCACAGGCGGAATGGACGCCAGAGTGGCGACAGCCATCATCGGCCCCCAAGAGGTTCCCCCTTCCGAGTTAATAAATAGCTGCAGGGCCAGAGGAATCGTGAACATGTTCTCATCGTTAATGACCATCAAAGGCCAGAAATACTCGTTCCAAACATTGATAAAAAAGATAATCCCAATCGCCACGATCATTGGTCGGACGGCCGGAACGACAATGAGCCACATGCGCTGCCAGTCACTGGCCCCTTCCACCTGCGCCGACTCCAGCAGTGCTTTGGGAATGGTGCGGAACGACTGCCTCAGGAAAAAAACACCCATCCCATTAGCCAGTTGCGGCAAAATAATAGCGGCATAGCTGTTGAGAAGCCCCCATCTGCTGAGCAGCAAATAGTTCGGCAGCATCGTTACCAAGACGGGAATCAGCATGCTGGCCACGATAATGTAGAACAGCGCATATCTGCCCCTGAACTCGAATTGGGTTAACGCGTAGGCTGCCAATATGCTCGTTAACACTTGAAAGATCGTAGCCGCCGCTGCGACAATGAACGAATTGAACACAAACCGGGACATAGGTGAACTAACCATAACATGTTGGAAATGTTCAAACGTTATCGGCAGAGGGATCGGATTGAGAAAATCGCTAAAGATTTGTCCTGTTTCCTTCAAAGAAGTGCTGACCATCCAAATGAGCGGAAAGAAGCTGAGCAGCAGTGCAACGATGAGCAGCAGGTGCCACCAGTTGAAACTAATTTTCATAGTGCACCCTCCGTTCCATCACTAATGCCTGGAAAATAATCAATCCGCTGAAAGCTATGAAGGTGAGAACCGAAACAGCGGAGGCCAGACCGCTTCTGAAAAATTGGAAGGCATACTGGTAAACCGTATAGACCAAGTGCGTGGTAGCCTGATCCGGTCCGCCGTTCGTCAGCATCTGAATAGGCACGAACGACCATTGGATGCCAAGAACAACGGTGATAACAAAAACAAACATAATCGTTCCCCCGGATAGAGGGATGTAAATTTTCCGGATCAGCCCCATGCTGCTGCTTACGCCATCGATGCGGGCCGCCTCCACGATGTCCTGCGGTACGGACAAAATACCGGACAACAGTAAAATAAAATGGTAACCGAACGTTTTCCATGAGGTGATGATGACGATCGAGATCAGTGCCCAACCGGGATCGGACAGCCAATTGACGCTCGGCAGCCCGATCAAGCCTATCAAATGGTTCACCGAACCGCTGATCGGATTGAACAGCCATAAGAAAACGATGGAAGCTACCGCCAGAGACAGAACGGTAGGAACGAAAATGGCGCTCTTCAAGAACGACTGCATTTTGCCGCGAACCCGAGTCACCGCATAAGCTACGAAAAAAGGGGCGACAAGCAGAAGGAGAAGCAGCAATACAATATACATTCCCGTGTTCCACACCGATTTCCAAAATTCCGCGCTTGTCAGCAAATGCACGTAATTGTCCAGCCCTACCCACTTGCGGTTGGGGCTCACCATATTCCAACTGAGAAAGCTGATTTCCACCGACTTCACAAGCGGATAATACACGAAGACCGCAATCGGAATGACGGCAGGCGCCAGATAAAGATACGGTTTAAGTTTTTTGAATACCGTCATTATTCGAACCCCATTCCCCTAACTTTTATTTCAACAACTCCCTGATCCGCTCTGCGGCCTTGGTCATGGCATCCTGCGCACTGCTCGTTCCGTTGAGAATCTGATCTCTGGCATCGATAAGCGCTTGTTCCGCCTGAAGTCCGTTCTCCCCCGGGAAGTTGGCCCATTGTACCGTAGAATCTTTTTGCTCGATTGCCGCTTTCATTAAAGGGTTGGATTCAAGGAAAGGCTTCAGACCGTTGGGATCTTCGGCCACTCCTTCACGGGGAGGCAAATAACCGGTCCCTTCCACCCATCGGGTTAATGCTTCGGGAGACTGCAAATATTTGATAAACTCCCATGCTGCCTTCTGCTTATCCGGATCCTTGGTAAACACGACCAAAGAGTTGCCCCCGGCCGGTATCGATCTCGGCTTGTTTCCAAACGTAGGCGATGTGGTTGTGCGAAGATCGAAATTGCTCTGCTCTTGAATGCCTTTCATCCGTCCGATGGTTGTGTACAGCATGGCGATTTTACCGTTGCCGAATGCCTGCTGGCCTTCCTCCTGTTTGGCGTGGAAAGCAAGCTTGTTCTTGACCATGTCTCCCATCATTTGATAAACCTCGACAACTTCGGGAGAGTCTACGACTACCTTCCTATTCCCTCCGTCGCCTTCCTGCCAATCCCCCCCGTTAGATTTGACCAGAGCGTATTGGGCCCAGTTATCCGGCGGTTCTTGAATATACAGCCCGTAATTGCCCGTCTGATCCCGCACCTTCTCGCTTAACTCCATGACTTCTTCCCAAGTCTTGGGCGGGCTGTCCGGGTCCCAGCCTACTTCTTTAAGCATATCGGCATTGTAATAAAGAACCGGATTGCTCAGACCGTACGATAATCCGACTATCGTGCCGTCATCCGCCTTGCTTAGCTCAACAATATTCGGCAAAAAGTTGTCCTGTATGAAATTAGGCTCTTCTTTATCCATCGCGGCGACTTCCATTATTGGGGTATATGGCAGGTTGCCGTTCACATAGGACAGATAATTGTAGCCCATCATGGCCACATCGGGAGGATGGCCTCCGGCAATGGCTGCCTGCGCTTGCTGGATGACCCCTTGGTATTGGTTGGGAATATACTTTCCTACCACTTGAATGTTCTCGTTCGTTTCGTTAAACGTATCAATAATTTTCTTGACTTCATTACCGCCCCAGTCATTGGAATTGACGTGCCAATATTCGATCGTAATCTTCTGCCCCGAGCCTTGGGAGCCTCCGTTGGAATTGCCCTGGGGGCTGCCGTTCGTCCCCGAAGAACAGCCGACAACAGCCAGCAATAAGGCCGGGATAAGCATACTAACGGACCAAAAACGTGCTTTTCTCACAGTTCTTTCCTCCTTGTTTGCATTTCCGTAAATTTAAGCGCTTTCAATTTTAGTACAATAAAAATTCCGCCCGGACTGACAAATTAATATTCGTCAAAAAATCAGATTTAAATCCAACCCCCTCGCTCATTTATGTTCATTTCATAGCAAGTATTGTTCGTTTGTGTATCGTAATAATACAACGATTCTTAATATTCAGTCAATAAAATTGTTTATTTTCAATTATATATGCACAATATTTTTTCGAGATTCCGCGTCTTTATGTTTATTTATATAGATTTAATGATTATAAAAGCTTGTGACGCTCTAGTCACAAGCTTATAAACATACTTTTATTCTTGATTGCCGTTTGTTGGTGTGCCCTGCTACCATAACCAGTCTTCAGACCATGGGCTTACTAAATCATAACGGGTAACCCGGGCGCCTTGGCCGGATAAGACTGGCCGAAGTTTTCCTTTGGCGCAAAGGAATTTCGAGCAACGAACGGCTGTGCGCTGATTAATTTGCAGGCTGGCAGGAGGCACCAGCGTTTTCCTGCAGTCAAGCTCGCGGTCAACCCGTGCCCCCTGTAAATTACCGCTGCTCCAGATGCCGGCGGAAGACTTCAAACATGGCTTCACAGATGGAGTCCTTCACGAAGGTGTTCCGCTGGGCAAGGATGCCGAGCTCGGGCCCGGCCTCGAGAAAATCCATCCGCCTCGCCATTGTTCCGGAGGGCAGCACGGAAGCCTCCACCTCGGGCACGAAGGCCAACCCCAGCCCGGCCTGAACGTAATACTTAAGCGCCGTGATGCTGGCTACTTCAATGTGGTTCTGCAGCGTCATACCCAGCTTGCGTGACAGGATCGAGTCCAGCTTGATCTGGAAAGGACAAGCCGCCGGAGTCAGCAGAAAGCGCTCCTTGGCCAGCTTCTCCAAAGAAAGCTCAGGCTCTTCAGCCAGGGGATGATCCCCGGGAAGCAGCAGGACAAACCGCTCGAAGCCGAACGGGTGGAACTCCAGCTCCACATTGGCATCCGACCGTCTGCATAGGGCGAACAGATGAGGCTCCGGCTGATGGCAGAGGGCGAAATCGACCTGATCGTCCAGCACCATCTGCATCAATTGCTGATTAGTTCCGACGGCGATTTGGATTTGAACATTCGGCTTCTGCTCCAGGAAGGCCGCCAGGATCTGCGGCAGCCGCTGAGTGGCGGACGGCTCCGAGGCGCCTATGTGAAGGACTCCGGCCTCCCCTTGACGGAATTCCTCGACGGAACGGTTGAAATCCGTATATTCTTTCAGCAAGGCACCGGCGCGATGATATACAAATTGGCCGGCCTTCGTCAGCTTCATCGTTTTCCCCCGCTCGAATAACGTGACGCCCAGTTCATTTTCCAGCCTTTTGATTTGCATAGTTATAGTGGGCTGAGAATACCGCAGCACTTCCGCCGCCCGGTGAAAGCTTCCCTCTCTGACAATCGTTTGAAACGTTTTAATCAAGCGAACCTGCATCCCTGTCACCATCTTTACGATTATTAATCAGTTCGATTACCATTTTCAATTATACTTTCGTGAATAAATTTAGTATGATGACCATTACAAGTTAAAACCAAGTAAATAAGTAGGTATAGTATTGTTTAAATCGTACAACAGATATCCCGACAATTCAAGACCGGCGTAGCCCCATGCGGTCGATGAGCTGCCGTCGTGCAGCGCGATACTGCCCGCTGGAAGCTGCACCCGGTGCGAAAAGAGGGGCTCCTTGAGCCGACGATTAAGCGGCTATGGAGTTGTGCGGATCTGCCACCTGCGCAATACCGCAATATGCGCCGAAAAAGCACATATGGAAAAACAATGATGGATCAAAGAGACAAAACATCTAAAGGGGGGGCCCCGGTTGTTGCCCGAAATTGAAGTGGAAAATGTCAGCATGCGCTACCGGACGGAAGGTTCCGAGGTGGTGGCCCTGCATCAGGTAAGCCTGGAAGTGAGCGCAGGGGAGTTCGTTTCGCTGCTCGGCCCTTCCGGCTGCGGGAAGACGACGCTGCTGCGAATCATGGCCGACCTGCAGCAGCCCACAAGCGGTGTAGTCAAAATTGCCGGCAAATCGCCAAAGGAAGCACGTCTCTCGCAAAAATACGGCATCGTGTTCCAAAGCCCCGTGCTGTATGACTGGCGAACGGTTAAAGCGAATATTACCCTGCCGCTGGAAATGATGAGCATCCCCAAGGCCGAGCGTAACAGACGAGCCGACGAGCTGCTGGAGCTGGTGGGGCTAGGAAATTTCAGCGATAGATATCCCTGGCAATTAAGCGGAGGCATGCAGCAGCGTGTAGCTATCGCCCGGGCGCTGGCGATCCGGCCGGAAATTTTATTGATGGATGAACCCTTCTCCGCACTCGATGAATTTACGCGAGAACGATTGAACGAAGAACTGCTCGCCATCTGGAAGCAAATCCAGAGCACGGTCGTGTTCGTGACGCACAGCATTCCGGAGGCCGTCTTTCTATCGGATAGGGTATTCGTCCTGTCTCCGCATCCGGGCAGATTGTCCGCGGTGGTCGATATTCCGCTGCCCCGCCCCCGTACCCAGAGCATGAGAAATGACCCGGAGTTTTTCCGGCTGATTACGGAAATCCGGGATCGTTTTGAAGGGGTATAGCATGAAAATCATTCACAACCGGCTGTTTCCGGTATTTGTAATCGGCTTGGCTCTGCTCGTGTTATGGGAGACGGCATCCTGGTACTTAACGGAAGTGCTTGATACCAATATGGCTCAATCCAAGCTGCCTTATCTTCATGAAATGGCGGCGACCTTGTTCACCTACAGCCCTACCCTGCTGCACGAAGGCTGGTCCACGTTCATGAATGCGGGTCTTGGATTTCTGCTCGGCGCTGCCGTCGGCTCCCTGCTGGCGATTATCATGAGCCTGTCCGTTTGGGTGGAACGGGTCAGCTTTCCCTACATCATTATTTCACAAATGATTCCCGTGCTCGGGCTGGCACCGATCATTTACGGAATAGTGCAGGACGAGAACTGGTCACGCATCGTGATTGCCGCGTATATAACCTTTTTCCCGGTCAATTTAAACCTGCTCAAAGGGCTGCGGAGCACAAGTCCCCAGGCCTTGGAATTAATGTGCTCCTATGCCGCGAGGACATGGAGCATCTACTGGAAGCTGCGCTTGCCCAACGGGCTGCCCGGGTTGTTCAGCGGGTTGAAGATAGCCGCTCCACTTTCGGTTACGGCGGCTATCTTGGTTGAAATGATGGGCGCCCAGCATGGATTAGGCGTTATTATGCTGCGCAATTTATACTACGGCCCGGCCAATACTTATCTGTTCTGGTCCACGGTAGCGGCGGCCGCTTTAACGGGAATAATCAATTACTTAATCATCAGCGGGCTGGAGAGGGCCATGACCCCCTGGCAGCCGGCTTATCGCAATAAGGGAGGTGAGCGCTGATGGAGGGAGCTGCCGCCCGTTCGTCAAACCAAGAGGCCGGACACCCGCCGATTGGTCGCAGAGTCATAACATTTGCCGTCCGCATCCTGAAACAATATACCGTTCCGGCGGCATTCGGAGCACTGTTTATTCTTCTATGGCAGTGGGAATGGTTCCATACCCTGCTGAATATCAAAGTGCATCAACTGCCGCTGCCCACATCCATTTGGAAAGCGCTGAGCTCGAATATTGATGTTCTGGCAAGACACGCCGGTTATACAGTTGCGGAAGCTCTGCTGGGAATGCTGGCGGGCTCGCTCATCGGCTTTGCCGTCGCCCTCTTGGCGACTCAATGGCCCCGCTGGGGCTCGACCGGCCTGATCTTCATCGCGGCCCTCAATGCCGTCCCCATTATCGCGCTCGCGCCGATTATGAATCTATGGTTCGGGGACGGACTCGGCTCACGGGTGGCGGTAGTCACCATCACGACGATGGCGGCCATGGCATTCAACGCTCACAGAGGCTTAACCCAGATCGATCCGCTGGCGCTTGACCTGATGCATTCTTACGGAGCCCGGAAGAGCGAGGTGTTCCGCTATGTAAGGCTGCCCAACTGCCTGCCTTATCTGTTTACCGCTCTGAAAATCAATGCGACCGCCAGTATGATCGGCGCTATAGTGAGCGAATTTTTTTACTCGTCCGGTGGAATCGGGTACTTGCTCTCCAACTCCATTAAAGTAGCCAAAATGTCCATGGGCTGGGCCTGCATCGTGGTCGCATCGGCGGTCGGAGTTATTTTATACATTCTTATTGAGGAAATAGAAAAGCTGGCCATCCGCTGGCATTCCTCCCGGAAAACATCCACATAGAAGGAGCGCAGATGATAACATGAAATCAAACTTTAAATGGATTCGCCCCGCCTGGATTCTCAGCTTGCTGCTTTCGCTGTCTCTGGTTCTGTCCGCCTGCGGCGGCGGGGAAAGCAAACCAACCGGAGCCGGAGAAGAAACCAAGCCGGTCAAAGTGAAGCTTCAGCTCAAGTGGCTTCCGCAAACTCAATTCGCCGGTTATTTTGTGGCCCTGGAGAAAGGGTATTACCGCGAAGAAGGGCTGGATGTCGAAATATTGCCCGGCGGTCCGGACATCGTCCCCGAGCAGCAGGTTGCCAATGGCACGGCCCACATTGGGAACTCTTGGGTAGCGAGCCTGCTGTCGCATCAAGAGGAAGGCTTTCCTTTGGTGGAAATCGCCCAAATTTCCCAGAGAAGCGGTCTGGTGCTCGTTTCCAAAAAATCGGCAGGCATTAACCGTCCGGAGGATTTGAAAGGCAAAAAAATCGGAAGCTGGATGGGCGGCCTTGAATTCGAAATTCTGGCTTTGTTGGACAAATACGGGATCGACGCCGACCGCGATGTGAAATTGACGAAGCAGGGGTTTACGATGGATCAGTTTTTCAACGATCAATTGGACACGGCGTCCGCCCTTACGCATAATGAGTTTCCCTTGGTGCTGAGTCAAGGCATTCCGGAATCGGACCTGAATGTCATCGATATGAACGATGAAGGGGTCGCGATGCTGCAGGACAATCTGTTCGCCAACACGGAATGGCTGGAGAACAATCGGGATGCCGCGGTCAAGTTTCTGCGTGCCTCGATCAGAGGCTGGGCCGATGCGATTGAAAATCCGGAGGCCGCCGTCGATATTGTCATGAAAAGCGTGGATGAAGGAAGCACGACAAGAGAACACCAGTTGAGCATGATGAAAGCGATAGGAGAGCTGATTCTGCCCAAGGGGACCGATCCGTCGCAGATCGGCCGCATCGATCCGGCCTTGTTCAAGCAGACGGCCGATATCGCCTACCAGTTCGGAGTAATTAAAGAAGAAGCCGATCTGTCCAAAGCCTATACAACGGAAATTTGGGATTCAGCCGCAAAATAATGCTAAGGTTACGGGAGAGTGAAAACTACGATGAAGAAAATATTAGTCAGCGCATGCCTGCTCGGCCAGAAGGTCAGATATGACGAGGGAGATGTTCCTTGTCTGGACCCCCGTTTTCTGAAGTGGCACGATGAAGGGCGCCTCATCCCCATCTGCCCGGAAGTCGTCGGAGGCCTGCCGATTCCCCGTCCGGATGCGCAGAGACAAGGCGACAAGGTCGTTACCGGAGCCGGGGTGGATGTCACCGCCGAGTTTGAGAAAGGAGCGCAGGCCGCCCTTCGTTTGGCCAATGAGCATCAGGTCGCTCTGGTCATTCTGAAGCAGGACAGCCCGTCGTGCGGTACTTTGTTTATCTATGACGGAACCTTTACCGATACGAAGGTGCCGGGAGAAGGGGTGACGACAGAGCTGCTGCGCAAACATGGGTACCAAGTGTTCGGCGAGGATCAGCTCGATGAAGTCGAGAAGGAGCTTGCGCGGATAGACGGATAACCGCCGAAGGAGAATGAAAGCTATATCCACCCTCAGTCCGCCAACGTGCGCCGGGAGAGCCTCGGTTGCTGCGGCCAATCTCAGTTGTGCAATAGAATGCCCTCAGGGCTTCTTTTCCCAAACCTGCACGCTAACTTCGTCCTTATCGGACGGAGTTTTTTTAATTTTTACAAAGAAGTGCTGCAGCGGATAGCGTCTCCTATCCATATAAATTGTGAACAATTGGTGAATTACCAATAATTAGTAATTTATCCCGGCTTCAATACCGAAAAAAATAGTGGGTGCTTCTACATAGGGAGAATAGAAAGGATCAGAACAATGAAAATAATGAACCACTTAAACAAATGGGCGGCCGCCGCCCTGATCACTGCCCTCCTGATGACCGGCTGCAGCAGCTCGGCAGGAGGGCAAACTCTGACCAGCGGCGACGGAGACGTCCAGATGACCTTCCCGTCCGATTGGAATCCGGGATCCGGAGCGGAATTGAACGTATCCGGCCCGAAAGATGACAAGGCTGTAATGGTAAACAGCGTGCCCAAGACCGATATGGCCGACGATATCGATCTGAACGGCTTCATGGAAGTGATGAAGGGCAGCTTCAGCAATCAATACCAGCTTTTTCGCATGTATGAGATTCAGGATGTGACGATCGATTCGCTTCCCGGCAAGCAAGCGGAATACACCGGCATGCTGGATAAGGATTTAATTCACGGAATCCTTACGATAGTCGATCAGGGGGATCATTTCTACCAAATTCTCGCAGTCACCCCGGATCAGAAATTCCATTCGACCAAGAAGGAATTATTCGAAATTATTAAATCGTTTAAAATCGTTCAAGCGAAGCCGGCATCGGGTGCCGGGGCTCAAAGTCCGACTGATGCCAAGGTCAAGCTGGCCAGCAGCGATGAGAGCATGGAATTGACGGTAACCGGCCAATGGGAGCAGATGAACGTGAAAGAGGTGGATATTCAGGCCGTCGATACAGCAACCAGCTCGGTGCTATTCGTCCTGGGACAGGATTATAATAATGAATCTTCCCTGGACCAATATTATCAGTTTATTGTGGACAACCGGCTGACCGATATGGAGAATCTGACGATTACCAAGCCCGTGAAGCTGACCGTCGGAGGCCATCCGGCACTGCAATTTGAAGTATCGGGCAAGGTGACGACTAACGGAATGAATATGGCTTTCCTGATCACCTTGGTGGATTCGCCCAAGCAGTACGTCCGCATAATGTTCGGAGCCCCTCAGTCCAGCATGGATAAGCTGCGAGACGGATTTGCCGAAGCGGTTCTTACCTACACCGAAAAGGAATAAGCGCGTTTTAGTCAACCTTAAATATTTTAGAAAAGCCGCCCCCGGCTCTATGCAAAAGATGCGTTTTGCAGAGGGCCGGTTTTTTTGTGCTCCGTCTTTTTCCAAAGAGGTTCAAATAATTCGTTTGTAACAGAATGTGTCTTAATCTTGTCTTGCAAGCCCAGTCAAAGATTGGCAATATAGAAAGAAGAGAACTATGGCAGCGAGAGGAATCAGCGGCTGCAGCAGGAACAGTACCTAACTCCGCGCATCGGCGGTTCAACTCCATATAAGCTGTTCACAAGGAAACGGGGAGGGAAGTCTCATTAAATCGGATGAACGGAATGTACCTCATGAAGCCTCCAAGGGAAATCGGGAAGATCCGCCCAAACGCCCTCATCAAGGCCAGGAACCTCATAGAGAGATGCACGAAGATGCAGATGAAGCGGCACTTGAGGAAGCGCGTGCCAAGAGCGGAAAACCGGAGGATACAGATCGGGACGCCGAATTTTCATATGAAGATTTTGATCCGGAGGACCCCTCCTTTTTTGATGATGACGATTCAGAGGAGGAGCCGAAGCCTTCCCGTCGGAAGCTGAGAAGGTGGATCGTTCTTTTGCTTGTGCTGGGCTTATTGGCTAATATAGTTGCTTTTTTCCCGCAGATGTTCAGCTTGCAGGCGATAGAATTTCTGAAGACAAACAGGGAATTGTCCAAGAATGAAGCGATTCAGCAATACAAGCAGGCGGTAGTGGTCGTAAATGCCGGCGGCCGCAAGGGGACCGGGTTTAACATTGCCGATAACGGCCTAATCCTGACCAATCATCACGTCATCGAAGGGGAGCGTACGAGCCTGGTCAGCTTTCCATCGGGCCAAAACTATACTGCCGACGTAGTGGCCAGCGACCCCGCCATTGACGCAGCCATCCTGCAAATAAGGGAGCCCGGCGAGCTCCTGCCTTCCCTTGATATCGAATCGGCATCCGATGTTCAGGAGGGAACACCTATCTACGTGATCGGCAACCCGTTATTCTTCAACCAGATGGCCAACGAAGGAACGGTTCTTGGTCAAACCCTCCTTACGGATTGGGAGGTGCCCGTGCTTATGATTCAAGCCCCGATCTACAAGGGCAACAGCGGCAGTCCCATCCTCAACAAAGAAGGCAAAGTCATTGCCGTTGTCTTCGCTACCACCAAGGCGAAACTGGGGGACCGAACAAGCAACATCGGGCTTGCCGTTCCTATCGCCCATTTTCATAAGTATCTGCCTCAAGGATAAACGGCTATCGCCGTCCTTTGGAAACTTATACTTTTTTAACAAACAACAGGAAGGGACCGCTAATATGCACCCCTTCCCGTCTATTTTCTCCAACTGGTTCAGTTCGTCGGAATATGGCTTACTAGCAGCTTACGAGTCTGCTCCACGATACTCCAACGTCTCGGCCACTTTCATCGACAACCCTTTGTCTTGAACCTGCTTTATATTATCGCTCAGCAAAATAATTTATGTTCATGGCTTCACGGACCTCAAGCATCGTTTCCCGGGCAATGCGCCGGGCTTGCTCCGTTCCGGACTGCAGAATCTCCTCCACCCTCTTCGGTCTGGCCTCATAGTAGGCGCGCCGTTCCCGCATCGGCTCCAGAATATCGTTAATCCGGCGGGCAATCCTTAGCTTGCACTCTGCGCAGCCGATTTTGGCTTGTGTGCACTGTTCCCGGATATCTTCGCTCTCCTCAGGCATAAATGCCTGAAGATAGGCAAATACAGGGCAAATGTCCGGATGGCCCGGATCGCTTTTATGAACACGGGCGGGGTCCGTCACGGCTTTCTTCAGCTTGGCCTCCACTTCGCTCTTCGACGAGTCCAGTGAAATGGCGTTGCCCTGGCTTTTGCTCATTTTTCCTTTCCCGTCCAAACCAATAAGCCTCGGCACCTCTCCCACCAATGCCCTCGGCTCCTCGAAGACGGCACCGTACAGCTCATTGAAGCGGCGCACGATCTTTCGTGTCTGTTCAATATGCGGTATTTGGTCCTCCCCGACCGGAACAAGCGTCGCTTTGCAGAAGGTGATGTCGGCCGCCTGACTGACGGGATATCCAAGAAATCCGTAATACAGATCGTCATACCCCCGATCGGCCGCTTCCGATTTGACCGTTGGATTGTGCCTTAATGTATTTACGGTTACAAACATGGAATAATACACTGTCAGCTCCGCGATCTCCGGAACCAGCGACTGAATAAAAATCGTCGATCGATCCGGATCAATCCCTGCGGCCAAATAATCCAGTGCCACTTCCCGCAAATGCTTCCTTACCAATTCCGGCTGTTCAAAGTGAGTCGTCAACGCCTGCACATCCGCCAGAATGAAGTAGGGGTCATACTCTTCCTGCAGCTTCACCCGGTTTTTCAAGCTCCCGACGTAATGGCCCAAATGCAATTTTCCTGTGACACGGTCGCCCGTCAAAATACGTTCCCGTTGCGGTTCTTGTCTCAATGGAATTCCTCCTCGAATAAAATGTTGTTCCTCTGCTTTCCTGCTCTCTCCGTGTTGCTTTCCACGTTCTTGACGATTTCAACGTTCTCAACGACCGCCACCAGCCATCTTCCATTTGGCCATCACCTCCTTCAAAAATAAAAAACCTCCGTCCCATAAAAAGGACGAAGGATCGCGGTGCCACCTTTAATTCGCCTGACCGAGCAGGCGCACTCTGAAGTACGGAATCCGGAATGACAAGGAACGGATTCGATACCCGACTCTGAATAACGGGGAGTTCATTCCCGGCTTGGTCTACTGGGGTTTAACCGGGTCCTCCCGGCTCGCTTGGGGCTGCTGCCTGCTTCTTAAGCTTTCCCTGTTCGACAAGCGGCTCATAAGTCCATTCCGCGGGACCAGGGCACCGATTTGCACCCACCACCGGCTCTCTGCCAGCCCTCGGCTCCCCGCGTACTCTTCTTAATCTCAGCCTTTAAAATATATATCATCATATTCTATCGCTTAACTTTTTGTCAAATGCTTTTCAGCCATATCCATAAACCGAAGCCAATCATCCCCCACAAGATCAATCCGATCAAAACACCCGCTACCATCCCTTTGCCTACCGATCCTTCTGCCTGTTCCCCCGGTTCCATCTTTGCTCCCACTCCGGCTTCCACTTCCGCTTTTTGCACCGCTTCCTGCTTTTCTGTTGATTCCAGCTTTACTTCCATTTCTGCTGTTAATTCTAGCTCTGAGTTCCCTGCCGATTCCGCTACTTTTCCATCTCCGGCTCTCCCATCGGTTTCTAGCTGTAGCTGTGCTTCTCCTGCTTCTGTTTCTTGCTCTGCATTTCGTTCTGCCTCAGACCCCACCTCTGCTTCTCCTGCCTCTGCTACTGCTTCTAGCTCAGTTATTGCTCCACACTCAGCTTTTTCTGCCCCGGCCCCGTCTGTCATTTCAACTCCTACCTTAGCCTCGGCATTCGTCGCTGTCTCTTCTGCTTTTACCATATTTGCATCTGGTTTTGCTTTTGCTTTTGCTTCTGCCTCTGATTCTGTTTCTAGCACTATTTCTTCTGCCTCTGTTTCCAACTCTGCATTCGTTTCGGTTCCCGCTATTTTTCTGCCTTCTGCTTCTGCTTCTACTTCTGCTTCTGCTTCTACTTCCGTTTCTACTTTTTCTCTTTCCGCTCCCGTTCCAGACTTGCCCTCCTTGTTCATGTAAACCCCTCCCTGGAATACAAAACAACCCTTAAGCCTCAACAATGACAGCTCGTCCGATACGCGAAGTCTTTTCTATCATCCAATTTCCGTTTCCGTTAGTCTGTTCCTGAAATTCATTTTGGGATAGATCGCATGCTTATACGTTCCGTTTTCCTAAAAATAACTATATTTCATTATATTCATTATTTTCTTTTAAAGTCCGTCCAATGATTGAAAATGATGCTCTTACTTAAAAATGAAGCCAATCCGGAATTTATCAGGTATAATACAGTTGATAAATAATGTCATACTTCCGCGCGTCAGTAACCAGGTTACGTTAGCGAACCGCTGGACCTGCACTAGTCCGGGTCCCTGTTTTTGTAATCTTAAGGTTGATCTACGAATATCTTTTACCCTTTAAAACAGCATCACAATCGTCTAGTTAGGGAGTGTCAGTAACTCGAAGAGTATATCGAAAAAGGAGAGGGCTTATGAATTCTCTGGTTGCGGTCATTGGAACCGTATTTGTCGATTGCAAAGGCTTTGCTAAAGAAGCTTATCATAGCTCGTCCCGGAATTTGGGGACCATTCAGTTCGTGCATGGAGGAGTCGGACGCAACGTAGCGGAAAATATTGCCCGTATCGGGCTCCCCACTATGTTCGTAAGCACCTACGACTTAAGTGGTGTAGGGAAAGAAGTGCCTGCCCGCTTGCAGGAAATCGGCGTCAACCTGAAGTATTTGCAGGGAGTGGACAACGGCGGAATGGGGATGTGGCTTGCCATCCTAGATGAGCATGGCGATCTGGCCGGATCGATCTCGCAAATGCCGGATTTGCAGCATCTGGCTCGCATCATTGAAGAGAGCGGAGAGGAAATCGTCCGTTCCTGCAGCCATCTGGTCCTGGAATTGGATTTGAACGAAGCGATCTCCCGTCAAATGCTAAACCTGGCTAAACCGCATAACAAACCTGTCTATGGAATTCCCGGAAATCTGGATGTCATCGGCCAACACCCTGATTTACTGCAAAGCTTGGAATGCTTCATATGTAATCATTACGAAGCCGGCAAGCTGCTCGGAAGCGATCTAACCCAAATGCAGCCGGACGAAATGATTCCACTGCTGAAGAAGTTTGTGGACTCCAACGGCATGCGTTCCATGGTCATTACTTTGGGAGAACAAGGCTGCATCTACTACGATTCCGCTGCCGGAGAGTCCGGGCACCAACCCGCTCAGCCAGTCCAAATGGTCGATTCCACCGGAGCTGGAGACGCCTTCTTCTCCGGCACGGTATCCGGACTCGTCCAAGGCCTTCCCTTGTCCACTGCCGTCCAATACGGAACTAAAATAGCCGCATGGACCATCGAATCCGCCGAAAGCACCTGCCTCACTCTGGGCGAAAAGATTCGGGAGGATGAGTTTTTTCGGGGGTTGGGGTAAAGAAAAAGAGACTCTTAAGAGAGTCTCTTTTTCTATTAATAAGCATTCTTATTCACAAATCCGTTCCAAATGGTTTTGTAAATAATTTTAATATCAAATAAGAATGTCCAATTTTCTATATAATAAATATCGTGATTAATGCGATCTTCAATGGAAGTATCACCCCTTAGACCGTTGCTCTGTGCCCAACCCGTAATGCCAGGACGAATATGATGCTTAACCATATATTTGGGAACTTCTTCCTTAAACTGCTCTACAAAATACGGACGTTCCGGCCTGGGACCGACAACACTCATATGTCCGACCAACACATTAAAAAACTGTGGAAGCTCATCCAGGCTGGTTCTGCGCAAGAAAGCACCGAACGCGGTTCGTCGAGGATCATTTTCAGTCGTCCACTGGGTGTCCGAATCCTTCTCATTCATCACTTTCATCGTTCTAAACTTATACATTGGAAAAGTCCTTCGATTCAGACCTACCCTTTCCTGTTTAAAAATGATGGGGCCCGGAGAAGTTAGTTTAATGCCTAGAGCAATAAGAAGCATAACCGGCAAAGTAATCATGATGGCCGCCAGAGAAAAAACGATATCGAACGATCTTTTCAATATCCGATTCGTGAGGTTATCCAGTGGAATATCCCTTACATTAATAAGAGGAATTCCCGCAAAATTATCGAAATTGGGCCTTGCAGGCAGGTAGTCAAAGAAATCAGGGATAATCATTGTCCGGACCCCTGCTTTTTCACAAGTGGAAATGATGCTGCCATATTTGTCATGGGCCGCCAATGGAAGCGCAATGATCACTTCATCGATCGGCATGTTATTAAGTTTATCCTCTAATTCATCAATCGTTCCAAGAATGGGTTTGTAGTTTAGGGCGGTATCTTCATGCGTTTTCAAAAAATCATCTAAAAAGCCTACAACTTCGAAACCAAGCTCCGGGTATTTCTGTAAGTTAGCATAAAAACGTCTTCCCAAGCTTCCAGCTCCCAGAATCAATACAAACTGCTTGTTAAACCCTTTTTCCCTAAGCTTCTTTAACCAGATCTTAATGTAATAGCGGTAGAAACCGAGAAAAGTAATGCTTGTAATTAAATACATAGCCAGCATCTCTCGGGAAATATGTACTTCTTTAAAAATAAAGAGGAAGCTGAGCAAAGCCAAGAAGCTGATAACCTGAATTTGTATGATTTTATAAGCCTCGTAAGCAAACCGCTTTTTACGTTTCGGTGTATAAAATCCGGTAAAAAAACCAAAAGCGATGCAAAGGAATCCGTATATTAAGCTCCATAATAGATAGGTCTGGAAAGAAAGAGTGCCTCCGGATTCAATCCAACCTGACTTAAATTTAAGCCAGTAGGCGGCCAAAAATGCGATTTGAATGACAACAAGATCGCAAAATGCATAAATTTTGGACAATACACTTTGATTCCCGCGAATCACTGTTTCTTCACCTCGCCCTCGCCAAACCATTCTTTAAAACAGCTAAAGCCAGCTTTAATCCGATTCCCCCATAAACCAATAAATTCGTTGGCAGGGAGTATCTTAAACGAAAATGCTTACGATGGAATAAATACATGGCTCTATGAAACTCATAGACAATCTTTAATGGTTTCTTCCGGCTGCTGGCTCCCTTATAATGGATAATATGAGTCTTGGGATAATAATAATTAGTCCAACCGGCCTGCTTAATCCGATAGCACCAATCTACGTCTTCCCCATACATGAAGAACTGCTCATCCAACAGGCCTACCTCATCGATCGCTTTACGCCGGACAAGCATAAAAGCACCGACGAGACAATCTACCGGATACTCCTCGTCCGGATTCAAGTATCCTAATTGATATTGATTGAACCTGGGAACATGCGGAAAGAGCTTGGAAATTCCAAACGCGTAGTAAAAAGATGCTGAAGGTGTAGGAAAACCTCTTCGGCATGCCTTATCCAGGGAACCATCGGGAAGTATTACCTTGCAGCCGCTCGCTCCGACATCCGGATGCTCATCCATAAAACGAACCATAATTTCTAATGTATCTGTCTGAACAATCGTATCTGAATTAAGAAGAAGAATGTATCTGCCTGTGGCGATCCTCATTCCTTGATTATTTGCTTTCGCAAATCCGACATTCTCCTGATTTTCAATCAATTGAACCTGCGGAAATTCTTCCCGGATCTTCTCGACAGAAGAATCCGAAGAGGCATTATCTATGAGGATTACTTCAAATTGATACCCGGTCCTCGAGGCATAGACCGACCTTAACGCTTTCAAGGTCAGCTCACGGGTATTGTAATTTAATATAATAATACTTAAATCCATTAAAAATCACCTAATCCATTATAGCATGAATTGAAGGTGATTTCGGCTTATTGGAAAAAAGAGTAGATTTTTTGTAATTCTTTTTTACGATTTTGCTGAATTATTGACCTTTGTCTTCTTAACGGTCCCCATTCCTTTAATACCGACTTCCATGCTTTTAGCAAGCCTGGTTCTCGAAGAATAACATAGGATAAACTTGCGAGCTCATATAAAGTTATAAAAGGCAAGTGTTTAAGAATATAAGCCGGGTGGTCGTTCTTGATCATCATTCTATATCTATTGATATAAGAATACTGTCTAATAAACAAAGGCTGCTTCTTTCGATTCCCAGCCTTCCATCCACGTTCATGATAAGCAGACGCTTCCGGTACGAAAACCGCTTTCCATCCGTATATTTGAGCGCGCCAAGCCACATCCACATCTTCCTTATAGGCAAAAAAATTCTCGTCATAAAATTGCCCTTCTATACTTATATCCATTATCATCCGACGAGAATAAAGGGCTGCTGCACCGGACACTCCAAATATTTCTTTTCTTTGATCCCATTGATACCTTGATGTTCCAGCCCCACGATCAAACGCTCTCCTCGCCTTATTCATAACAAGGCCAGTGCTGTCAACCAGATCAGGAGTTGACTTTAAAAGCAGCTTCCCAGTAGCGCTGCCAATTTCCGGTTTATCTTCTACTTCCTCCATTAATTCACGAACATAATCCGGATGCAGGACTACATCCGGATTTAGTACTAGGCAATAGTCGCTATTGCTTATTCGCATTGCATGATTATGTGCAGGGGCGAAACCTACGTTTACTTTATTTTGCACCAAGTGAATTCGATCTAGATACTTTTCAAGAAGTTGGATGGTGGTATCGTGTGAATTATTATCTATTACTATAACCTGTTGAATAGGATACGATTGTTGCAATACTGCCTCCAAACAAGCCTCAATATCAGATTCACTATTATAAGTAACTATATGAATACTGACCGTTTTCATGGTTTTAGACCCTTATATTGTTTCATAAAATCACTAAGCGCTTCACGCCACGGACGAAGATCGTTAAACCCATTCGTTCGAATAGCTAAATGTTCCATTACGGAATATTTAGGCCGTGGTGCTGGTCTTGGGAACTCGTCCGTTGTACAAGGTTCAACTTGAGTAGACATTCCAGCTTCTTCAAAAATGGCTTTTGCAAATTCAAACCAAGAACAAACCCCGGTATTAGATGCATGATAAATGCCATAATGCTCTGTTTTAATTAAATCTTGGATAAAATAGCTTAAATCTACTGTATAGGTTGGAGAACCTGTCTGATCATTCACAACTTTTAGTGAATCTTTTTCCGAACCAACCTTGATCATGGTTTTAACAAAATTATGGCCATATAATCCGTACACCCAAGAAGTTCGTACAATAAAATATTTTGAACATAATGTTTGAATCAGTATTTCCCCTGCACGTTTAGATTTACCGTAGACTCCCTGTGGGTTTGTATTATCATATTCTCGATACGGGACTGAAGACTCCCCATCAAACACATAATCAGTACTAATGTAGCAGACTTTAGACCCTATTTTCTCGGCGACTACTGCAATGTTGCGACTTCCAATTGCATTTACTTTATATGCTGCATCCTCATCGGATTCGGCTTTGTCTACAGCCGTGTACGCAGCTGCATGAACGATCACATCAGGTTTAATGGAGGATATTATTTCCGTGCATAGGTCTGCATTGGTTACATCGAGATCGTTTCTGTTCATTCCGTAAACTTCGGCGTTTTGCCCCAGAATAGAGACCAGATCTTTCCCTAGTTGTCCGTTCGCACCTGTGATCAGCACCTTCATGTTATTCATTCGCAATTCGTGTCCCATATTGCTTTTCATAATAAGCCTGGTATTCTCCCGAAATTATATTTTTCCACCAGTCTTGATTATTTAAATACCATTTGATCGTTTCTTTAATTCCCGTTTCAAAATGATACTTGGGCTTCCAGCCAAGCACCGTTGTAATTTTAGTGGCATCAATACCGTATCTGCGGTCATGCCCGGGCCTGTCTTTTACATAAGTAATCAATGACTCGGGTTTACCTAGCTCCCGAAGTACTGTTTTTACGATTTCTATATTTGTTCTCTCATTATTGCCGCCAATATTGTAGACTTCACCATTCTTTCCATTATGAATCACCAAATCAATCGCAGAGCAGTGATCCTCTACGTATAACCAATCGCGAACATTGAGTCCGTCACCGTAAATAGGAAGCGTCTGATCATTCAATGCACGTGAGATCATTAACGGAATTAGCTTCTCGGGAAACTGATAGGGGCCGTAGTTATTGGAACAGCGAGTGATGTTGACTGGTAAGCCGTAGGTTTCATGGTACGCTCTTACCAGAAGATCCCCTCCTGCTTTACTAGAGGAATATGGGCTATTGGGCGCTAGGGGCGTTTCTTCTGTAAACAAACCCGTTTCGCCTAAAGTGCCATAGACTTCGTCGGTAGATACCTGTACGAATTTAGTAACATTATACTTTTTGGCCGCTTCCAAGAGCACCTGTGTACCCACCACATTCGTTTCTACAAATATCCCCGGATTGGTTATACTGCGATCCACATGAGATTCGGCCGCAAAATTTACTACTACATCAATTCCCTGTTGAAACAATCCTTCTACCAGATGACTATCTGCAATATTTCCTTTTACGAATGTATAATTTGAACGACCCTCAATCCCATTTAAACTCTCCAGATTCCCGGCATAAGTTAAAGCATCCAAATTAATTAGTTCGTAACTGGGGTATTTATTAAGCATATAATGAATAAAGTTGCTTCCTATAAAGCCGGCTCCACCGGTAACCAATAGCTTCATTATTCTCACCTACTCAAAATTATTCTCAGCCTTACTTAATACTGGATGCTTCTCATCCTTCTCCGAAAGAATCGGCTTAGACACTGGCCAATCAATTCCTAGCTCCGGATCGTTCCACAAAATACCACGGTCGTATTCAGGAGCATAATATTCGTCTACCTTATAAAGAACCTCGGAATTAGGTACTAGTGTACAAAAACCGTGGGCAAAGCCCTTAGGAACAAGCAGTTGACGCTTGTTGCTTGCGCTTAATATCACACCTACCCATTGACCGAATGTTGGGGAACTCTTCCGTATATCAACAACTACATCGTAAATTGCTCCAGCAGTAACCCGTACCAATTTTGTCTGTGCCTTAGGATTTAATTGATAATGTAGACCTCGAAGCACCCCCGCTTCAACGGACAAGGAGTGATTGTCCTGTACAAATGAATAATTTAAACTTAATTCTTTCAATTTTTTGTCGCTATAACTTTCCATAAAAAAACCACGATGATCACCATGAACGGCAGGTTCCAAAATGACAACCCCACTTAACTTGGTCTCTATTTTGTTCATCTTCTACCCTCCCTTTAAATTTTTAGCACACCAAATTCTTCACCAAATACGATCTCTTTGGCCAATTCGTTGGCATAAGCTAAAGAAGCATGAGTCCCCGCATCGGTCCACCAGCCCTTAAGAATATCATAGGTTAACTCATTTCTCTGAATATAGGCATTGTTAACATCGGTAATCTCTAGCTCCCCTCGCCCTGATGGTTTCAAAGTTTTGACGATGTTAAACACATTAGAATCATACATATATATTCCAGTCACTGCGTAATTGCTTTTAGGATGTGCCGGTTTCTCTTCAATCGATATTATTTTATCCCCATCTAACTCAGGCACTCCGTACCTTTGCGGATCATGAACTTGCTGAAGGAGAACTTTCGCTCCCGTTCGCTGCTCCCGAAAATTTTGTACATACGAAGCAATACTATCGGAAAAAACATTATCCCCCAGTATAACTACCATTTGACTGTCTCCAACAAATTGCTCAGCTAATCCAAGAGCTTGGGCTATCCCGCCGGCTTCATCCTGAACTTTATATGTAAAAGATACGCCGAGATCAGTCCCGCTTCCCAAAAGATTAACAACATCGCCCATATGATCCTTGCCTGTGACAATTAAAATATCTTGGATATCGGCTTCTTTGAGCTTATGAACTGCATGAAAAATCATAGGATATTTGCCAACCGGCAATAAGTGTTTATTGGTGATTTTAGTGAGAGGATAAAGACGAGATCCTGTTCCTCCTGCAAGAATGATTCCTTTCATCATAAGGCCTCCAATATTATGTTATGTTTTATAAAAAAGACTTTAGAAAAAAACAAAACGCTCTGAAGGTAGTAAAATTAGCCTATCATGTCTAATTCTCTGTGTAAAGCCTAAGCACCATAACTTAAATGAAATATACAATTTCGAGAAAGCATACTCAGTCTTTCGCCAAGTCAATTATGATCCCATCATGTTTCCTTCCGATAACTACAACTAAACATATTGCAGATAAGTAAGAGATTATTGAATATGGGAACTGATTTGTTAGCAAAAAGCACTACCATTTGTCTGACTTGAAAGAAATAACTTAGTTATTGCATAAATACTATTCTCCAAAGTATATTATAACACATTGATCAGATATATATATTTAATAGAAGATTGTACATCGTATAAAACATCTCAATTCATGCTCCAAATTTTTTATCGTTAATTGCTTGAGCAGGATGGCTCCTTTCTCTGAACAAATCTTTTAAGGATACACCATACAAATTTAGCCATTCTTTAAATTGTTTTACCTTAATAACTTTATTTTTTTGAATGAATTTCCGCTTATTCATCATCGGAATAATGTTCTTCCAAGTATCAATATGAGACTTAAGCATTATTTGTATAATTTTAAATATACTAACGTCTCTTGCCAATTCAGCTGTTGTTCCTTCATTCTTCAATAAACTTTTAATCTGGAAGATATATCTTTTTATAGTAAAAAAAGGGTTTAGCCACAATAAGTATCCCGGGTAGTTTTTCATAACAACCCAGAAATGGTTTCTTTCAACCAAATAAGCCTTAAATGGGGAAAACTTTCCTGCCGTTTCGGAATAGCGATGATAGACAATTGAATCCGCTACAAAAATACATCGCCAGCCAAACAACTGTAATCGTAACCCTAAATCAGTATCCTCACAATAACAAAAGAAATCTTCGTCAAACAATCCCACTTCATCTAACGCTTTTTTTCTGTATATCGCAGCGCATCCACTGGGAATTAAGATTTCTCTTGTTTCATTAAAAGAATCAACGCCTTCTTCCCTACCCTTTCCTCTTGACATTCCATCATTTGTAAGAAGTAGCCCTGCCGAGTCCATCACACTTCTATTGTTATATGATATTATCTTACATGCTGCACTTCCTAAAGCGGGATTCCCTTCCATAATTGCCACTACCTTTTCTAACCAATCTGGTCGAGCAACGGCATCATTATTTAGCAAGGCAACATATTTACCTGAACATTTCCTTATAGCAACATTATTGCCCCTAGCAAAACCTAAGTTTTCTTTAGAAGTTATAAGGTTTATTCTTGCTGAATATTCCTTCAATAAATGTACAGAATTGTCCGTAGAATTATTATCTAGGACAACAATTTCTATTTTTTTATATGATTGGTTAAAAACAGATAATAGGCATTCTTCCAAGAACTTTTCTCCGTTATAATTAACAATAACAACGGAAACAAGAGGAGAAGACATTATACCCACCTCAACTCTTACTTCTTTTAGATCGACTCAATTGCTTAAGTAATAATACTATATGGGGTAGAGCAGGTATTGCTATTAAACCCAACAAACTGTAGGCAATTACTTTACTTCCTATAATAGGAAACATTACTTCAGTGGAAGAATATCCCCAAATCATTAAAACCGATAACATTGATACTTCAGTTGTTCCTTGCCCCCCTGGTATTAAGCTAATAATTCCAATTATCATACCTATACTATGAATGATAACTATTTTTGAAAAACCAATATTTATATTAAATGTTTGAAACATTGTAAACAAAAAATAAAACTCTAATGCAATACAAATACCGGAAATGATTCCATTTGATATACCTATTTTTTTTTGTTTAAATAGTAACAAAAAACCTTCTCTAAAATTTGTTAGCAACATTTCCAATTTGGGTATTTTATTTTTAATTATCGAAAGAGTGAATATTATTATAAAAAAAAGAATCACAAATCCGAGTAAGTAAATGAGGCTATTCTGATTGAAAATAAAATATTCATTTAGCATTCCTGCGTTAAAAAAAATATATGCTGCCAAAAAGTATAACAAAACAAAAAATAACTCAATTAATTTATCAACAAATAATGTTGGTAGGATAAGACTTATATCAAGGCCATATCTTGCTTTTAATATACTCGATAATAATATCTCACCTGCTCTTCCGGGAATGAACGCACCAGTTAATTGGCTTGCTCCAGTAAAGGAACAAGCATCCTTAATTGTAATCTTATTATAAAAATTTACTATGTTTCTTAGTTTAAATGCTCTCAGAACTACTACCAACAAATATGAGACTATTGTTAGAAATAAATAAAAATACTCTAGTCCCATAAAAACATGCTTTTTTATTCCATAAATCACAAATAAAATTATAAGCGCACTTAAGTAACATAGGATCGCTATTAAAATTCCTTTGGTTCTCATTGTATTATCTTCACTTTCGGCAGACTCTTATTGGAATTACCGCAAAATTTTCCTTCTCTAACTTTTTACTTTTTATCTTCTTTTTTTTGATTAAAACTCTCACTTAAATTTCGCAATTTTTCTTTCATTATTCCAACTTCTTGTGTTAAGTTTTTAATTTTTTCAGAAGCTTTTGAGAGTGCAATAGTTAATGAGAAAATAATCATTAATGAAAATGCTATTCCTAAAAAAAATAAAGCATTAACGGAAAGTTCTATTCCCATGAATAGCGAGACCATTTGTAGTAATTTAGGGAAACAAGATAAAATTAAAAGTGCAATGTTTACAAATACCCACAACAAAGAATATTTTAATTCCAGTCTATATTTTTTAACCAAATTAAGAGTAAATAACAGACTTAATCCCGTGAATAAAATTAATAAAACTTGCAATTTTAAACTTATCATTAAGAATCACCCAATTGGTTTACTGGTGTCTTTTTCCGAAAAATATCAATCAAAATAGCCAATGTCACTTTAATCATATAATAAATAGAACGTATCCAATTAATAGAGGAAGTCCCCTCTCGTCTTTCGCTCATTATCACAGGAACTTCCAATACTTTAAGATTATTTCTCGACAAAATAATTATTGCTTCAGGTTCTGGATAATCAACCGGATACCGTTGTGAAAAAAGCTTAATTACTTTTTTGTTACCAGCCCTAAATCCCGAAGTAGGATCAGTGATTTTTTGTTGGGTTAATAATTCAATTAATCTACTAAAGTATTTTATTCCTAATCTTCTTAAAAAGGTAGATTGAAAACCTTGTTTTTCAAGGTATCTAGAACCTATGACCATATCTGCTTTTTCTTGTAGAATAGGTTGTATAATATCATTAAGATACTCGGGTCTATGTTGGCCATCCCCATCTACTTGAATGGCTATGTCATACCCGTTTTCGTCTGCATATTTATATCCGGTTTGTACAGCTCCTCCAATGCCTAGGTTACATGGAAGATCTATTACTTTTATATTTAGTTCTTTACAAATTGTAGAGGTATCATCATCCGAGCAATCGTTAATAATGATAATATCAAAATTAAAATTGTCTATTATCTTCAATTGATTTATTAAATTTTTGATATTCTTTGCTTCATTGTAAGCAGGAATAATGACTAATGATTTCACTACTATCCTCCTCCATACAAAATTCATTTTAATCGTTAACCCGATAAATATATAAATTATCTTGTGGTAT
Organism: Paenibacillus sp. 32O-W; assembly: GCF_007679495.1. Taxonomy (GTDB): domain Bacteria; phylum Bacillota; class Bacilli; order Paenibacillales; family NBRC-103111; genus Paenibacillus_L; species Paenibacillus_L residui. Next base: position 29,205 of record NZ_VEGP01000069.1, read on the forward strand.
AAAATCAATTTGTTGTAATACCGGATAATTTAAGCTAATAGGGGATAATACATATTTAATGTCTGCCTTTGATAAATCTTTATAGTTTAAGTAGACGGTAATGGCATCAGGATGATCCAACTGAAAATATGTTTTACCATCAATTATTGATACTTTTACATGGGCGTAGCGATTATAAATATTACTATACTCCATATTTTCATCAAGTTTTCTCCACATATCTAGATCGGGATAAAAATGCACACTATTAAATGTTTTTACTCCCAAAGAAAGAAGAAATTGTCCGTTAACTAAACTATCAACTGCTACCCACTTTCTTTTAGGGAATTCTTCATATAATTTAGTAATTTTCATAGCAGCAACTTTATTATATATCGAATCAGTTCCCTTTGCTAAAGGATTAACAGTTGCACCAGAAATTATTATAAGAGTAAGCATAAGCATACTAAAATATTTCAATTTCCCTTTTAAAATGAGTAGGTTTAATACTAGAAAGAAGCCGAGAGTGAATATCATATATTTATTAGTTAAATAATCACTCATGTCAGTGAAGGTGAGAGAAATTAAGTAAACCGCACATATTAAAGTAACTAGTACTAAACTTTGAATATTTGAGAATGGCTTCTGTTTAACTAAAATTGAAATCATCCATATTGATAGGTAAGTTGCAGTAAGTCCAAAGGTTATTCCAGCTAATCGCTCTTCAGGAACAAATGAAAATAAAGTTAGTTTGGCAATAATTTCGGGATATTTAAATATAAGCCACGAAAATTGGAAAATTAAGTAACCAAATAAACTATAAAACAGCCCCTTATTTGCACCTACTTTTTTCACAATGAAGATAATTATAAATATAAATAATGGAAAAAAATTAATGAAGGAGCTAACTTCACTGTTGTTCTTAAAATTTACTTCTTTAAAAGGTAAAAGCCAACTTATTAGATAATACTGCAGTTCTGCTAAGTTAAACTCTCCCCCATGAGAAATTCTTTTCCCTGGGTATGCAGTTCCAAGCATTAACTGAATATCATTGTAAGAAGAGTATATGAATGAAACTATGGTAACAATAAGTAAAGATAGACAGGTAGCTGCGGCTAGAATTTCTTTCTTATTAATTAAAAGTTGCTTAATCTCCGATTTTAAAATATAACCAATAAATATGAGAGTAAGAAAACCTAAAGGAACTTGAACAGCAGGATAAAGAGTAAGTATATAGCCTATTGCACATATTGTAAATAAAAACATGAATAGAATTCTATTCCTTAACTTATCCTTATTAGTTGTATAGTAATAACTGGAAACTATTAGACCTTGAGAATATATTATTAATTCAACCACTGCCGTTGAGTACCACCACTGTATTGCAGGTGAGAGCGTAATCCATATACTACCCAACAACGCAATCTTTCTGTTATTAGTTATAAAACGACAAATTTCGAAAGAAAGTAATATTAGAGCTAATAATTTTGAATACCATAACCAAGATAAACCACGCTCCATACCTAACAATAAAAATCCCCAGTTAAATGGTTTTCCAATAGTTTCAATACTAAACGTGGGCGCATTAGCCAAGACCATATTCTGCCCATCAGATCTAATATTATCATTAATTTTAGGATAAAATTTCTCATGATTACTCTGAGCTAATGCATATGGACTTTGAACTAACCATTCATCACTTCTTATTGCTCTATTTTTACCTACTATTGTTGTAGTCTTGGTTTCATCAACTTTTGCGGTAATGTAATTATCCCACATGCCGATAGATGAACCATGGAATCTAAATACTACAAGTAATATAAAAACAACCAAGGCTATTCTATACCTGTTTCTAATAATAAAGTCTATATGCCTATTTATTATCAAGTAGGCAATATACGCTAAGATAATTAGATAAATAGATAACAATATTTTTCCGATATGCCAATTAAATTTTATATTTTTATTAAGTAGAATTTTACTTATCGTTACAACTTCGCCAGCCTTATTAGTTGGATCAATTCGCAAATCTTTAACATGAATTCGGAATGTAGCCTAGCCAAAATCTGAGAGATTCACGTTGTGACAAGGCATTTTCGTCATAAAAAGTT